>JAYTOL010000136.1:0-1541 GCA_043747815.1 Deltaproteobacteria bacterium | reverse complement strand
GTACGCGTTCACGGGGTGAGCCGAATTACGGCGGGAGTCGGCTGGTTCTTTAGCGAGTTGGTACAGGCATGTTCGAGAAACGACAGTACATGACAGCCTCGCTTGCGCAGAGTGTGGACGACCGTCATAACGCGCTCGGCGTAGCGGTTTCCGCGCTCGCTGCGCGTTCCTGCGGTTTGTTTGCGCCACAAGACGAAGCTGCGGAGTTCTCGTTCGGCGTGGTTGTTCGTCGTCGGCACACCGTTGACAAAGGCGTAAGTGAAGAGCGCCTGCTTGTGCTCGAGCAGGTTCGCACACACGCCGCTCACGCCATGTAGCCGGAGTTTTACCGCTCTTTCGAGATGGCCCAGGAAAACCGGTTCGAGATTTCTGATCAGCGCTTGCAGATCTTGGCGCGTTTGGGCTCCGTCGCGCACTCGATGCCAGCACGCAAGATGTACCTGGGAGAGCAACAACAACGCCCCACCGAGCTTTCTGACTTCCGGCTGAGAGCTTTCGCTCAAAGCGACGAATTTGCGAATGAGATGGGCCCAGCAGATCTGGCGCTGATGCATTGCCCAAAAACCGAATTGCGGGGCGCGGTCGGTCACGAGCGTGCCACGCACCGTCCCTACAAGTTCGCGCACCACATCGGTCGTGGCTGTCAGCGTAATCACGAACACGGTGGCGAGTCGGCTCGCAAACGTCCACAGCGAACGAGATTCGCCCGCTTGTGCCCAGCTCGTGGCATCGAGGTTCTTCACATTCGCCCGCCGGACTCGCGCGAGAGCCTCCGCGTGCGCGGGAGCGAGAGCGTCGCTGACATGGCTCTCGACGTTGCTGACGGTGCCCAGCGAGAGTTTTACGCCGAGCACATCGCTGAGCAGTGTCGCGGTGCTGCGACGGCTCAAGTGGTACGCGCCGGTCAAGAGCGCGATCAGGGCCATGAGCCGCGGTCCGCACATCCCGCGCGGAGTACCTTGAGGGAGTCGAGCAGCGGTGACCGTCTCGCAGATCGCGCAGCGCCGGCGCCCGAGTACGTACTCTGTCACGTCGGGCGCGATCCTGGGGATCTCGACCACCTGGTGGCGAAGCGGCGCGATCTCTTGGGCATCCGTCAACGACGCAGCGCACTTGCGACAGCGATGTGGAGCACGGTGTTCGCGGCGTGTGACCTGCTCGTCCGGCAAGAGCGCGCGCTGGCAGGCCTGATGCCCAGGTTGGCCGCCTGGCCTTTTCCCGCTTGGAGGGCGCGGCGGGCGCTCGGCACGTTGAGCCGGCGAGTCGGAAGAAGGCGGCTTGTTCGAGTTCGAAGAGTTTCGATCGAGCAGCGCTCTGATTTCCCGCAGCTCGCGCTCCAAGCGCTCGACGCGCTTCAGCAGCGCCTGACAACCTGGGCAATCGGGGTTCGGCGCGGCTTCGTGCATCTACTGCTGAATTCGGCACGCTCCGCTGATAACCGGCCCACAATCTCATTTAAGTCCATCCCTAGTCCCAAGAGAAAGAACGCCGCATCGTCATGCCCTCACGCACAATCTGCTTGTCGACCCGTGAACGGGTAC
>JAYTOL010000135.1:0-3144 GCA_043747815.1 Deltaproteobacteria bacterium | reverse complement strand
ATGGCGAGATGATCTCCGCCATTCGGATGGGCCGCATGCCGGAACCGAACAAGAAGACGTTGAAGGCTTCTCTCCTGGCTGAGCTCGGAGCTCTTCTCGTGTGCGCGCGCCACTTGGCTGATGGCATTGCGTGCCGACAGGTTGATGGTCTTCGCGATGGCGGGCAGTGGGCACTCGGTGTGATGTCCGTCGTGCCGCGCGCGTCAGTCGTGCCACGGCGTGATGTTCATCGCGGCGACGCCGTTGGGTGACGCCGCCGCGATGGAGTGGGTCAGTCGATCAGTCGAAGCGCAACAGCGCCTCGGCGACGCGCGTGACGACGTCGCGGTCTACGAGCTTTTTCTTACGGCGAGCAGCGTCACGCAGTGCTGCGGTGGCGAGCCGGTCGATTTCACGCAGCGCTCCCTGCGAGAGCTCGTGCAGCGCTGCGAGGGCGTCGTCGGGGAAAAGGGCACGGTCGGTGCCGGCGGCGGCGAGACGATAACGCACGTATTCGGCCGTGTCTTCGATCGTGGCAGGAGCGATCAGAAAACGGTGGTGGATGCGGGTCAGCAGGGATCGGTGCGCGCGTCGCGACAGGTTGGCCTCCAACTCGGGCAGCCCGACCAGCACCAATGAAAGCAGGGCTTTTGCGTCCCATTCGTAGTTCATGAGGATGTGCAGGTGACCGAGCATGTCCGGGTGAAGTAGGTGGGCTTCGTCGAGCAGGAAGACCGGATGCACCTTGTCGCGCCGCAGCTCTTGCACGTGCGTCTCCACAGCCAGAAAGAGGTTGGCGGCCACGGAGGTCGGATGTAGCCCCAGCGTGTGGCAGAGGTGGCGGTAAAAGTCGCGTCGACCGAGAGTCGCATTGCGACAGTAGGTCAAACGGAATCCGGCCTGAGGCAGCCGTCGTCGTAGCGCGCGCAGCACGCACGTCTTGCCGACGCCGGGCTCGCCCAGCAAGAGCACGCTCTGCCGATCAGTGAGCGCCTCTTCGATCTCGCTGACGAGCTCGACTTTGCTTTCTGGAAGCCAGAGCTCGGCGTCGTCGACCTCCTTGGAGAAGGGCGATGTCCGCAGGCCAAAGCAGGAAAGATCAGAAGATGTCGTCATCGGAGTCCTCCTCGTGGCTGCCACCGAGTGTGCGCCCGGGCTCGAAATCGACCGGATTTTTCGGTCGTTCTGGAGCAGGTCGTCGCGGCGGTCGGTGCTTCTTGTGGTTCGCCGTCGGGTCCACGACGCTCAGCGCAATCCGCTTGCCGTCCAGCTCGAGGACGGGCTGGGTGCCGTCGAAAAGGCTGGTCGCTATCGTGATCGTCTGACCGGCGAGGTAGCCCAGCGGGACCTCGTACACGATGCCGTCGACGCTGATCGTCGTGTCGCGGCGCACGCGGCGCCGCGCGCGCACCGTCAGCGCCGCTCGCAGCTCTTCCTCCGTGACCCGCACCTTCTCGCCCTCGGCGTAGCGCGCGGATGGCGTGCGGCCGAGGATGCCGGCGTGGGGAGCGACCTGGTAGTACCGAGCGAGCCAGTCTCGGAGCTTGCTCTCGACGTCTGCGAGCGACGCCACTTGCCCGATGTGCGACAGCGCTTCCTCCCGCATTCGTCGCCAGAAGCGCTCCATCTTCCCGCGGGCGGGCGCATCATACGGGCGCGCGTGCAAGAGCGTGATGCCGAGCCGAGAGCACACCAGCTGCAAGATCGCCCCGCGGTAGGTCGCCCCGTTGTCCAAATACAAGGCATCTGGTTTTCCGTGCTCCAGAAGCGATTGCGCGAAAATCGACAGCATCCTTTCTTCCCGTTCGTCGCTGTACACGCGCAGGTTAATCCCATAGCGCGAGGCATCGTCGAGCAGGCCATGCACTCGGATCGGTGCTCGCTTGCCGTCCAGGGTCAGCGTTGGACCGTGGCAGACATCGCCGTGCCACAGCGCCCCAGGACGCTCCGCCTGCCAGCGCAGACGCGTCTTCGTGCCATCGCCGTCTACCGCCGCCGTGCGGGTCAGCCCGCGCTCGGCCAGCATGCGCCGCACCGTGCACGCCGTCACCTCCGAGCCCATCCTGCCGTCGGCCCGCAGCGTGCGCAGGATGACCTTCACACTCACGCTCGGGTGCTCGCGCCGAATGTCGCAGAGCAACTCGCGCAGCTGTGGCTCGAGGTCGCGCCCGCGTCCGCGGTCACCCCGCGCCCGGGGTATCAGGCCTTCCAGTCCGCCCTTCTTGAAGGCGTACAGCCAGCGCTCGAGCGTCGCCACCGAGTAGCGGCGCGTCGTATCGCTGCCGGGCGCCCGCACGCGCTGCTCGCTCAGTCGCCGCAGCGCCTCGCTCCGCTCGCCATGGTCGAGCTCCCGCACCGCCAACTCGCCGATCAATCCGTGGCGGAAAACCGCCATTTCTTCGCCGTGATTCTTTGGGGTCAAATGCTCCATCTCAGCTCCTTCCACGGGTGTTTCGTTGCCCGCTCCCACCTCATGCCGGCTCCCGCTCGCCGTGTGCCCGATCGTCCTCGGTGGATCGCGGGCCCCTCGCTGCGCCGGCCCGTGCGACCCATCCCGCCAGCGTGTCGCGCGCGCACCCAACGCGAGGTCGCTCACGCCGCGATCGCCGCTCCGATGAAGACTTTTTCGTCGAGAGCACCCCCAAGCTCGCGTCCTGCGCGAGCTGCCAGCACCTGCGCAACCTGCCGGGCCACGCTGCGCGCTGCGTGCCCCGTGAGCCCGCCCACGCCGAAGAGCACACCGCTCCGCGCCGCCTCGACCCAACGCCTCAGCGTCACCCACTGCTCGACCGCGGACACCCCCACCGCCTGCGAAGGGCTGAGCCGCGCACGCAGGCTCGCGCTGCTCGCCCCTGCGCCGTACCCCAGCAGCGCCAGCCCGACCGCCCCAGCGCTGTACCACCGTCGCCGCAAGAGCCCGCGTGGGCCCACGACCAGCACCGCCTCGCAGGCCCGGCAGCGATACCGCCGCAGCATCACCAACCCCTGCTCCGGAGTGCCCCCGGGCACACTCGGGCCCCGCACCTGACGGGCCACCAGTCCGTGCCCCACGATCACCAGCCGTCTGCCGAGCGGCTGTCCCGCCGCCCCACAGCACGGGCACGCCCCCGGCCGCGCCTCCGCGCACCCAGGTGTCGCCTCACTCCAGGCCTTGATCCCGAGCGC
>JAYTOL010000134.1:0-59246 GCA_043747815.1 Deltaproteobacteria bacterium | reverse complement strand
GTCGTCGGCGAGGTGCCCTGCGAGCATCCCGTTGGTCCAATCCATGGCGGCTTTGAAGCGCTGCACGTCGGCGCTATTTTCCTGGCGGCGGTCGAAGCTGAGGCGGTGACCTCCCCACCAGTCGTTGCCGAACATCTGCCGGCACTCGTTGTAAACCTGGATGTCGAGGGCCAGGCTGTTGTTCACCTCCACGCCGGTGAGGAAGTTACCTCCGCCGAGGCCCGTCCAAGCGGGGTGGCAGCGGCGCATCATGCCCCAGTTCTGCTTGGCGATCCCGCCGTTGAAGGCGTCGCCCGTCTTGTTGGCGCCGTTTGGGAAGACGTCACCCAGGGGATAGTCGGCGGTCAGCGAGCGCGTCTCCATCATGGCGGAAGCGAGGAAGTATTGGCTCGCGCCGGGCGTGTTCATGATGACGCGCTTACGCTCCGCGCCACCTTGCTGAAAACCACAACCGCAGCTGAGCTCGACTCCGTTGGCCACGGGGCACTGGATGGGGTCGGGGCAGAAGCCGATCACATCGGCAGGTGGAGGGATGCAGGGCACGCCCTGCAGGGCCGCGTCCGAACCGGCGACGATGCAAGGGCGCTCTTGCTCGAAGCCAAACCCGTTGGGCTCGGCGGCGGGCGGGTTCACGCAACGGGCGAAGCAGCCCTCTTGAAGCTGAAACCCGTCGCCGGGCGCGGGTAGCCCTTCGCGCGGCAAGATCACGCAGCGCGCGGCCTGGAGCGCCGCGGTGGAGCCCTCGACGACGCAGGTCTGCTGCGCCTCGAAGCCGTAGCCCTGGGCGTCGGCGAGGCGATTCACCGTACAGGCCGGGACACACAGCTCCGAGACCTTGTAACCGTCGCCGACCGGCTCCGCCACTTCGGGCAGGCAAGGGATGGCCGCGAGGGCCGGCGGTGAGCCCGGAACGATACAAGACGCACCCAGCTCAAAACCGAACCCATCCCGCACACCTGCCGCGTCGGGGTCCGTCGCGTCGCTCGTGCAGGGAGGGACACAGCTGCCGCCCGTGAAGAAACCTGGCCCTGGCGTGAGCATCGGCGGGACCTCGCCTGCAGGAGGCATCGATTCACCGCTACCGGTCGCGGGAGGGCTGCCTGGGGTATTCGCGGTCGCGTTGGTGACGTCGGGGGTGCCTTCGCTCGAGGCGGGGGTGCTAGCGCCGGGGCTCTGCATCCCCGCCGGGCCAGGCGAGCTCGGGGCTCCCGCCGCCGCAGGCATCTCCGGCGTTCCAGGCGCGGAACCAAACGCCCCGACCGGCCCCGAGCCCTCGGCGTCGGTGCCCGAGCAACCGAAGAGGCCGATCAGCAGCGCCGGGCTCGCCGCTCGCCCCAGCGCTCGCCGCCCCAACCGCAAGACCGAAAGATGACCGCTCTTCGACATTCTGAAACCTCCAGCCCTCCCAGCTTAGGCGCTGCTCGGTAGAAAGGGCGCGAAAAAACCGGATTCCCGTTCGGCTGCCTGCTTCTCGTTATTGACCTACGGCTCAAGGACCGCCGACGATGCAAACGAGCAGTGAGAATGTTCCGGGGATCCGCAGGCTTCTAGCCGGCCTCGATCGTGGGCACCGCGCGGGTCACGGCCCCTCCCGCCGGTCGGGGGAGCCGCCAACGACTGTGCTGCCGGAGGCCGTCAAGCGGGCGATCAGATCGCCGCGAGAATGCGCCCCAATCTTTCGGGCTGCTCGGGCGATGAGGACGCGCACGGTGGAGTGAGCGAGACCCAACTCATAGGCGATTAATTTGTTGGACCGGCCCAGGGCTGCCAAGACCGCCACCTGCTGTTCGCGGTCGGACAGGACGCTTGGGCCTGTGGCGGCAGGTTGGTTCGCCTGAGCCTGCAGATAGGTCTTGCCATCGGCTTCCGAGTGCTCGCGCAGAGTCCAGCGGCCCGCGACGAGGCCCTTGCGAGCTTCGAGCGCCGTCTCCGGTTGCTCACGTCGCGCTGCCCCGTGAGCCCAACGGTATTGCTCTGCGGCTCGAGTCAAGCTCGACCGCGCCGCTGGCTCGCTCGCTTCGCCCTCTGCGTGCAATAGCTGTCCTTGCTCGCTGACCATCGCGTCAATCCTGGGGAGCGTGGCGGGACTCGCGCCGGCGATGCGATGCTGGAGCCGATACGCGGTCGCCAGGTGGGAGGCGATGCGCTTGAGAAGCTCCAAGACGCGCGGCAAGAGCTCCATGGGTTTCTTCGAGAACAGGTACAGCGCACAGCCTAGACCCGAAGCGTCGATGCCGTTGACGCAGAGGGCTTCACCGAGCCCCACCTGGGCCATCGAATCGCGAGCGAATTGCTCCTGGAAGGTGCCACCTCCGAGAAACTCGACCGAGCTCGCGCACATGAGGCGCCGATAGGATTGAGCGAGGACGGACGAAAACGCCGGGTTGGAATGCATCTCAATCCCGGCCTCGAGAAACCCGGTTGGGAGCCCCAACCCGGCGATCAAATCGAGATGAAAATCAGTTGCACTGGATGAATGGTAGAGTACTCCGCCGATGCCGCCACCGGGCTCCGATAGCGGAGCCGCCGCCCTGAGCACACCGCCCAGCCATTCCTCACGCGGGCGCTCGAGATCGTAGAGCGCTTCGAGTATGGCGACCCAGTCTACCGGTTCACTTGGCTGCGACACGAGAAGCGTTTCCCTTTCCGGACGGGCGCTTTCGCGCCTCGATGACGCGCGAGGCCACGCGCGAACGGCACCTCCCTTCGCAACGACGGACAGTCTCGACCATGCAGAGGGTAGACGCCGGCGAGTGACCTTTTGCGCAAGCAATTTCATAGGAATGCGAGCTTGTTTCATCTTGCTACGATCACTGCGGCTGCTGTGGCGGCAATGACACATGAGCGAGGCGGTTTAGGGCTTGCAACCCCGACCCCAGCCCCGACGCCACGCCGTCCACGGGATCGGCGACGTATTCTCGAAACCCGCGCGATCGGCGGCCGCTACGCTGCCTCGCAGCCGGTCAACGCGAGTTGTCGGCGGTTGACAACGCTGCGAGGCGCTCGATCAACTCGGCACGTGAGCGCGCGCCAAGTTTTTTTGCTGCGCGAGCCATCAGCACGCGCACGGTGGCGTGGGCCAGACCGAGCTCGTACGCGATGAGCTTGTTCGAGCGGCCAAGCGCCGCCAGGCTAGCGACCTGCTGCTCGCGCGCCGAGAGTGCGCTCGGCCCCGCCAGGCTCGGCGCATTCGCAAGCGCGTGGATGAAGGTCTTGCCATCGGTGTCCAGCTGTTCGCGCAGGCTCCAGCGGCCCGCGACCAGGGCCTTCCAAGCGTCCAGCGCGGGTGCCGGTTGCTCATGGCGGGCTCTGCCTCGGGCCCAACGGTATTGCTCTGTCGCCGACACCAGGCTCCCCCACTGGCTCCCCGGGGACTGCAGGAGTTTACGCCGGCACGTAAACTCAAATGGCGTTGCGAAGCGAGTCGTGAGCTGCGACGGTGGCTCGCCATTTGCTAGGCGACAACCAAGCCGAAAGCGTAGCTTGCGGATATCCGGGAAATGCTCTGGAAACATGCCGTGGTGACGCGGCGTGCTCTCGTCCTAGCCACTCAGGAGTCACACGATGATCAGGCAATTCCAAGGTCCGACGCCCATGAAGTTTGACGCTACACGCTTACCGCTCGTCGCGTTGCTGGCCGCGGCCGGCATGTCCGCGGCGCTCGCCTGCAGCAGCGATGACGACTCCGAGCCCACCGAATCGTCCCTTCCCCCACCAGAGAGCATGCCCGCGTCGATGACGTCCGCAGCACCGGGACCGCGTGATCCGACGCCCAACGGGCTTTCGTTTCCCGATGGCGTCGAGGACTGGCGAGTGATCGGCGTCGTCAACATCCCCACGGGCATGACGCCCACCCTTCGCGTCATCGTCGGCAACGACACTGCCGTGGACGCCGCTCGTGCAGGCCAGACGAGTCCTTGGCCGGAGGGCAGCACGATGGCCCATTATCAGTGGGCGCCCAGCAGTACCCCGGAGTCCGGGGATGCCATCACTCCGGGCAACTTCGTGGCGCTCACCATGATCACGAAAAACAGCGAGCTCTACGCGGCCGACCACAACTGGGCGTTTGGCGTGTGGCGGGGTCTGGATCTCGTGCCACCCGCGGTGGCCGAACCGGCATTCGACCGCGCCTGCGTCGGCTGCCACACGACCAGCCTGCCCCCCGAGAAAGACTTCATCTTTACGGTGCCCGGCGCTCTCCCCTCGAGCGCCGCCATTGCCGCTGCCCCCACCCTGAGCAATGGGCTCCAAGTACCCGCGGGGATCCTCGACTGGCGCGTCATCGGCATGAGCAGCCTCGCTACCGCCACTCCGCCCACGATCCGCGTGATCGTGGGCAACGATATTGCTGTGCAGGCAGCGCGCGCCGGCGAGACCCTGCCCTGGCCCGATGGCAGCATCATCGCTCAATACGTCTGGACCCCGGGAGAGACGCCGGTCATTCCGGCTCCGGTGGTGTCCGCGACCGAGTTCGCCGCCTTTACGCTCATGGTGCGAGACGCTCAGGCCTACGCCGCGGACGGCGGCTGGGCTTTCGGAAGGTGGAACGGCACCGGGCTCACCGCACCAGCGGCGGCGGACTTCGATCGGGCGTGCGTGGCGTGTCACACCGAGAGAGTGGCCGCCAATGACTTCGTGTTTACGCGCCCGGGAGCGCTGCCGCCGAGCTTCGTGTCCCCGTTGCCATGAGCCCGGCGTCCACGGGACGATGCTGCGTCTTTTAGCAGTTGCACGCTGGGCCAGTGTGACGTCTTCGTGTCACTCCTCTGTGCGCGATATGCCGACAAAAAACGTCGCGTATCATTCATTCGGGATGGAACCGCGGTGGGAACGTGCTCTGCGCTTTGGGAGGGCGCTCATCGTCGGTGGCGGCGCGACCGTGGCCGACTTCTCGGTGTTCACGGCGTGCGTGCGCGCCGCGGAGATCACCCCGAGCGCAGCTCGGATCCCCGCGCTCATCACCGGGGCGTGCTGCCAATTCTGGGGCAACCGCACCTATACGTTTCGAGCGCGCGCCGGCAGCTGGTCGCGCCAGGCCAAGCTGTTTGTCCTGGCGGAGGCCGTCACGCTCGCCCTCAACTGGAGCGTGTTCCACGTGCTCGTCACGCACGTGAGCCAGGTACCTCCCGAGCTACTGAGCTTCGTCGGCAGCTTCGTCACGTTCGTCGGCTTCGCCTACCCCGTGCGGCGCTGGGTCATCTTTCGCGTGCCGGGTGCGTGAGGGAAGCCCAAGCGGCGGTGGACTACCTGCTCGACGGCTGAGTGATCTCCGAGAATGATGCGGGCCATGGACTGCGCCATCTGGTTGCTCGATTCCTGGGGAGCGCGAAGCAGCGCCGCGCTGATCTGTCAAAGCCGCGGCATTCGCTGCGGCTGCGATGCACGCCCGCTAGGTGACAGAGGCCCAGCTGGCTGCTCCAGGTGTTCGTCGAGCTCTTCCGCCCGGGCGATGCCCTGTGTTCGTAAAATAGTCGATTCGCTGCGCGTGAAGTCGCCGCGTGCGTCGTGTCGAGCCGGAGGTCGCCTCAATGCAGCGGTCGACCCCGCCGGCGGGACGATCTGCTTTGTGTCAGACGATTTCGCTAGACGAGCTCAACGAGCCCGAGGCGTCAAACATCGGTGGCCCCTCGAGATCGGGCTCGCCGAGCGCGGCAACGCCCTCTGCCGCTTCGTTTTGACGAGCCGACGCGTTCGCTGCCGTTGGGCGGCACAAGGCGGCCTTCCAGGGGCCACCGCGGGGCACCGAGATCGACGTGATAGCGTCGCGACATGGGGACCATCGATGGCGCTAGGTTACGCGATGACGAATGCGAATGGGTACGTGCTCACGCGGCGCTGTCGCGCCTGGCGAGCGAGCGCTCCGCGGCGGACGCCGAAGAGGGCCGCTGGTTCTTGGCAGCGCTCCGCTCAGCCGCTCATGTGCACCTCGGCTTCGGCAGCTTTGTGGAGTATGTGGAACGCCTGTTTGGATACAGACCTCGCACGACCCAAGAAAAGCTGCGCGTCGCCGAGGCGCTCGAGGGTTTGCCCCACCTCGCCCAGGCGCTCGAAGCCGGAGCTCTGAGCTGGTGCGCCGCGCGCGAGCTGACTCGGGTAGCCACGGCGGACACCGAACGCGCCTGGCTCGAGGCCGCACGAGGCCAGACCGTTCGTCAGCTCGAGGAGCTCGTGGCCAGTCGGAGACCGGGAGACGAGCCCACGTCGACGCCGCGGGACTTGCCGCGGCCGCGCGTGCTGCGCTTCGATGTCGCGCCGGAGACGTTCGCGCTGTTCCGCGAGGCCATGCAGCAGCTACGGCGCTCGTCGGGGGAGAGCGTCTGGGACGACGACAGCGTGCTGCTCTCCATGGCTCGCCACGTGCTGGGTGGGCCCGGGGACGACGGGCGCTCGAGTTATCAGGTGTCGCTCACCGTTTGCACGGCCTGCAGCGGCGGCCAGCAGCTCGCTGGCGGCAAGCTCGTAGCGGTGGGAGCCGAGGTCGTCAGCACGGCGGAGTGCGACGCGCAGCACGTCGGCGAGCTTCTGCCGAGAGCCGCCAATGAGAACGCGAGCAACGGCGACGCTCCACCGGGAGCCGAAGCCGTCGCCGAAGCCGAAGGGCGCGACGCCCACGTGGACGCTCAGCGCAACCGCGGCAGCGACAGCGACTCCGCCGAGCGCAGTCGACGCGCCAAACGGAGCGTCGCCAAACAGAGCGTCGCCAAACAGAGCATTCCGCCGGCCTTGCGTCGCGCAGTGCTCGCGCGCGATCAGCACCGCTGCCGCGTCCCGGGTTGCACCCACGCGACCTTCGTGGACGTCCATCACATTCAGCCGCGCTCCGAGGGCGGTCGCAACGAGGCGCGAAATCTCATTACCATTTGCTCTGCGCATCATCGTGCCGCCCATCGCGGCGAGCTCATCATCCAAGCCCAGCCCGACGGAGCTCCGACGTTTCGCCACGCCGACGGCGCGGCCTACGGGCAGCCGGTCACGCCCGGGGTCGTCAACGCACACGCCAAGGCCTTTTCTGCTCTGCGCCAGCTCGGCTTTCGCGAGCGCGAAATCAGGGCCGTGCTCACCGATTTGCTCGCAGACGAGGGCCTCCGCGACCCGACCCCCGAGCATCTGCTCCGCGAAGCGCTGCGTAGAATTCGCCCGTGCCGTTGATGATGGGCGTCCAGACGACGCTAGCGCGTGAGGTTGAGCCCGAACAACACCTCGTCGATCAACTCTCCATTGCGACCCACGTGGTGTGCGACTCGAAGCGCCTCGCGCTGCATCCCCAGCTTGGCCATCACTCGCTGCGACCGGGCATTTCGGGCATCCGTAGAAGCCCAGATCCGCACGAGGTCGAATGCCTCAATGCCCCACCCGATTGCAGCTCGGGCCGCCTCGGTCGCGATGCCGCGGCCCCACCACGCGCGTCCGATCGCATAGCCCAGCATCGCTGTCCGAGCCCCCGCGTCTACCTCGAGGTTTACGGTCCCGATGACGGTGGCCTGCCACACCACCGCAAACGTAGGCGATCGCTGCCATGGCTCTGACACGTTCAGCGCCACGAACGCCTCCGCGTCCTGCCGCGTGAACGGATGCGGAACGTGCGACAGAAACCGGACGAACTCCTCGTCGTCTCGATACGCCAAGGCGTCCGCGACATCACCCGCCTCGAACGCCCGAAGGAGCAAACGTTCGGTTTCTATTCTGGGGGCCAGCATGATCGTCAGTCTACGATTGCAGGAGGTCGAGTGGCGGCGGATGCATTTAGCACGATCACCGCGCCTGTCGCTCGGCTCGCACGGCTGCAGCCGGCCTCGGATCGGGTTCGACGCGAAGCCGCGAGGCCAGACGGGCCACAAACTCTTGCCGCGTGGGGCGCTCGAGCGAGCGTTCGAGCTCTGCCAGAAGCGGAGAGCGACAGCCCAGAGAGCGCCGCCCTGGATTTCAGCTTGCGATGCAGCGCCGCCGGGACGTTCCGAACCTGAACCATGACGGACATGTGGAAAGCATGCTCACGTGTGGATCACATTTCAAGCCGCGCACGCGCTCCGCTCGCGTCCTATTGGCGCGCCACGGGAGCCAACGCCGACCCCCCTGGCGTCACCCGCCCTGGCCCACGACCGCGCGCGATCCAGAACGCGGCCAGCGCGAGCGCACCGAGCTTGGCGAGCTCGAGCACGGTGTATGCGACGTGCAAGATCCAGAATCGAGCCAACGCCGGAGGCGGCGGGTCGCGTGGCACGAAGTCCAAGCTGCGGCCGATGCTCGTGATCATGGGCGTCATCGACACGAGCATGGCAATGACCACCAGCCAGGCTCCGACGATCAGCGCTCGCGCCTGCCGCTGCGCGGGCTCGCCCTTGATGAGCCAGAACGCGAGCGCGCCCAGGGCGGCTTGAGCCACGTTCCAGAGCTGGAAATACTCGCGGTTGAGCTCCGACGACAGGTAGCGCAGGAGCTCACGCGTCGGCGCCGGGCCCCATTGCTGGATCAAGAGGCGAAAGCTCGCGTTCTCGGAACCTTGCAAGAGCTCATCCACCACGCGAAAGTTCTTGGTGGCGACCGTGATCATGATCACGCTGCCCATCAGCCAGGCGCCGAGCGCGCAGGTTGCCCAACGTTCCTTCATTGGCGCCTTCATCGCCGCAGGCTTGCTACAGGCCCGCCGACGGCGCAATGGGCATTTGTCGGCGTCGAAATGCGACGTTCGGGCGCGTCTCGAGCTAGAGTGGACGGCGTGCGCACCACGCTGATCTCGCTGCATGGCTTCACGATGAACGGAGACGGGCTGCGCCAGATGTTGGCTGAGCTCGAGGCCCGCCTCGCGGAGGAGTTGGACTTCGTGTATCCGGACGCTCCCCATCTGGCCAGCGCTGCGTCGGTGGCGGGCATGGCCAGCGCGATGGGCGGCTTCCGCGCGAAGCCTCCCAACCGGCAATGGTGGAACGCCAGCGACGATCACCGCGTGTACGCAGGCTGGGACGCCACGCGCGAGGCGCTGCGCGCCGAGGCCCTGCGCCATCCCTCGGTGGGGCTCCTCGGGTTCAGCCAGGGCGCAGCCGTAGCGGCGGCTCTGGCGGCGCTGTCCGACCAGGGCGCGTTTCCGCCGCTGCGCTTCGTGGTGCTCGTCGCCGGATTCTTGCCGCGAGCGGACGACCTAAAGCCGCTCTTCGCGACGCCGATCGAAGTGCCATCACTCCACGTCTTGGGTGACAAGGACTCGTTCGCCAAACATGGTCCCCAGCTGCTCGAGCGCTTCGGCGCCTCCACGCGCGAGCTGCTGCGGTGGCCAGGTCGCCACACTGTGCCCACGAAGGGCGCCGCCGGGGATGCGCTGGTCGATTTCATCCGCCAACGCAGCCGTTGATGGTGCTTTAGGATTTGGGGCCGGTGGCGCCCGACCTGATTTGCGAAAGATCGGTTGGAGAGGGCCGCCGCGGCGCGGGCACGGCCGCCTACACGCAGTAAGCTGGGCTAGAGTCCATGCACGTGACTGACCCACTCGAACGCTTTGCCGCCCCGGTGGGAGACTGGTTTCGAAGCGCGCTCGGGGCCCCGACGCCCGTACAGGCGCAGGGCTGGGGCCCGATCTCGGAGGGCCGCTCCACGCTGTTGCTCGCGCCCACCGGCTCGGGCAAGACGCTGGCCGCTTTTCTGGCCGGGCTCAACCGCGCGATGTTCATGCCCAGCTCAGAGCCAGGAGTGCGGCTTCTGTACATCTCTCCGCTCAAGGCGCTCGGGGTGGACGTGGAGCGCAATCTGCGCGCGCCCATCGCGGGCATCCGCGGCGCCGCAGAGCGCGCGTCCGTTGCCGTGCACGTGCCGAGCGTCGCGCAGCGCTCGGGGGACACGCCCGCGCGCGAACGCGCTCAGTTCAAGAAGCAATCGAGCGAGGTCCTGATCACGACGCCAGAGTCCCTGTACCTGCTCCTGACCTCGCAGGCCTCCGAGCACCTGCGCGGCGTCGAGACGGTGATCGTGGACGAGATCCACGCCCTGCTCGGCAGCAAGCGCGGCGCGCACCTCGCGGTGAGCCTGGAGCGGCTCGAGCGGCTGCGCACGAGCCAGGCGCCGCTGCAACGGATCGGGCTGTCAGCGACGGTGCGACCGGTGGAGGAAGCGGCGCTATTTCTCGGGGGCGGCACGCTCGAGAGTGACGGTACGGTCACGTCGCGACCCGTGACGATCGTCAATGCGGCGGCGGCGCCTCGGCTCTCGCTGCGCGTGGAAGTGCCGATCGAGGGTATGTCTCCCAAGGGGGGAGACGGCAAAGACCGTTCGATCTGGCCAGCGTTGCACCCGCCTCTGGTCGAGCTGATCCGCGCTCACCGCTCGACCCTCTTGTTCGTGAATAGCCGCAGGCTCGCCGAGCGGCTCAGCGCCTCCTTGAACGAGGTCGCGGGCGAGCCCCTCGTGTTCGCCCACCACGGCTCGGTCGCCAAGGATCGGCGCATGGAGATCGAGGACGCGCTCAAGCTCGGGCGCCTGAGAGCGCTGGTCGCGACCTCCTCGCTGGAGCTCGGCATCGACATGGGCGCCATCGATCTGGTGGTGCAGATCGAGGCGCCGCCCTCGGTCTCCACAGGCCTGCAACGCGTGGGGCGCGCGGGGCATACGGTCGGCGGCGTCTCTCAGGGCATCATCTTTCCCAAGTTTCGCGGTGACCTCCTGGCCGCGGCGGCGACGGCTCAGCGCATGCGCGAAGGCGCCGTCGAGTCGTCGAGCTTTCCGCGTAATCCGCTCGACGTGCTGGCGCAACAGATCGTCGCGTGCGTGTCGGACGGGGAGATCGGCGAAGAGGAGCTGTACACCTTGATGCGCTCGGCGGCGCCCTTTCGCGGCCTGCCGCGCCAGGCCTTCGAAGCCGTCCTGGATCTGCTCTCCGGGCGTTACCCCTCCGATGAGTTCGCGGAGCTCAAGCCGCGCCTGGTGTGGGACCGTATCAGCCACCGCTTGACGGCGCGCAAGGGCGCGCGCAGCGTGGCGGTGATCAACGGCGGCACGATCCCCGATCGGGGGCTCTTCGGCGTGTTCCTGGCGACCGCGGCCGACGGCAAGAGCGTGCGCGTCGGAGAGCTCGACGAGGAGATGGTGTTCGAGTCGCGCGTGGGGGACGTGTTCCTCCTGGGCGCGAGCTCCTGGCGCATCGAAGACATCACGCACGAGCGGGTGCTGGTCACACCCGCGCCCGGTGAGCCCGGCAAGATGCCGTTCTGGCGTGGCGATCGCCCCGGCAGGCCGCTCGAGCTCGGGCGAGCCATCGGTCAGCTGAGTCGAGAGCTGCTCGCGGCGCCTGAGGCGGCGGCCCGCGAGCGCCTGGAGGGGCAAGGGCTCGATCCCAAAGCGGCGCAGACGTTGCTCGAATATCTGGCTGAGCAGCGCGACGCAGCCGGCACGGTGCCCTCTGATCAAAACCTGGTGGTGGAGCAGTTTCAGGACGAGATCGGCGACTATCGCGTCTGCCTCTTGTCGCCCTTTGGCGCGCGCGTGCACGCGCCCTGGGCGCTCGCGTGTATGGAGCTGCATCGCCAGTCGCTCGGCATCGAGACCGAGGCGGTGTGGTCCGATGACGGCATCGTGTTTCGTTTCCCCGAGAGCTCCCCCGTCGACGATCTGGACCTCCTGATACCGAAGGCTGACGTGCTCGACGAGCTCTTGACCAAGAGCCTGGGCGCGAGCTCGCTGTTCGCGGCGCGCTTTCGCGAGAACGCGGCGCGCGCGTTGCTCCTGCCTCGGCGGCGCCCCGGGCAACGCGCGCCGCTCTGGGCCCAGCGGCGTCGCTCGGCGGACCTGCTCAAAGCCGCGTCGAAGTATCCCGAGTTTCCGATCTTGCTCGAGACCTTTCGCGAGTGCCTGCGCGACGTGTTCGACGTCCCGGGCTTGAAGGACGTGCTCGGTCAGATCGATCGCCGCGAGATTCGGATCTCGCGCGTGGAGACGCGCACGGCCTCACCGTTTGCGGCGTCGCTCATGTTCTCGTACGTGAGCAACTTCATCTACGAGGGGGACGCGCCGCTGGCCGAACGGCGCGCGCAGGCGCTCACCATCGACCCGGCGCAGCTCGCGGCGCTGCTCGGAGAGGCCGAGCTCCGCAGCTTGCTCGACCCGGACGCCATCCTGGAGGTCGAGCGCGACGTGCAGCGTCGCGGCCGCCCGATCGAGCACGCCGACCAACTGCACGACATCTTGATCGCGGTGGGCGATCTATCCCGCAAGGAGCTCGAAGGGCGGGCGAGCGACGCCGCCGCGCTCCAGACGTGGCTCGCGGATCTGGAGCGCGCTCGGCGAGTGATCAGCGTGCCCATAGCGGGGGCGTCACGCTACGCCGCGGTGGAAGACGCCGGGCGTTTGCGCGACGCGCTCGGGGTGGTGGTGCCGCGCGGCCTGCCCCAAGCGCTCTTGCAGGCGGTGGCCGATCCCGCCGCCGATCTCGTGGCACGCTACGCGCGCACGCACGGCCCATTCACGGAGGCGGAGCTCGGCGCCCGCTACGGTTTTCCAGTCGCTACCCTGCGCGCCGTGCTGGAGCGGCTCTTTGGCAGTGGGCGGCTGGTGCGCGGCGCGTTCCTGGCCGGCGGCAGCGGGCTCGAGTGGTGCGACGCGGAAGTATTGCGGCGCATCAAGCAGAAGAGCCTGCAGAAGCTGCGGCGCGAGGTGGAGCCCGTCGAGCCACGGGTGTATGCGCGGCTCTCGATCGAGTGGCAAGGCGCGGCCGAGCCCCGCGGCGGGCCCGACGTGTTGCCTGCCGTGCTGGAGCAGCTCGAGGGTTACCCGCTGGTCGCGTCAGTGCTGGAGCGGGACGTGCTCCCGGCGCGCGTGCGTGCCTATCACCCCGCGGAGCTCGACGCGCTGACGGGCACCGGTGAGCTGGTCTGGCGCGGCATCGAGCCGCTCGGGTCAAACGACGGCCGCATCGCCTTTTATCGCGCCGATCGCTATGGCTTGCTCGCGCCGCCCGCCACGCTCGTGCCCGGCGCGCTCGCGGAGCAGGTCCGGCAGCACCTGCGCCAGCAAGGGGCCTCGTTCTTCACGGAGCTCCTGGCCAAGACGCGCGCGTTTCCCCCTGAGCTCATGGACGCCCTCTGGAACATGGTGTTCGCTGGCGAGCTCACGAACGACACCCTGGCGCCGCTGCGTTCGCGGATGGGCCAGAGCAAGGCCAAGGATCGGCCCCAGCGCTCGCGTGTGGTGCGCCCGCGCAGCAACGCCCTGCCGGGCAGCGAGGGGCGCTGGTCACTGCTCGAGCGCTGGCTGCCGAGCGTGCCGCCCACGGGGGCAGAGTCGGCGGCAGCTCGCGTCGAAGTGCTGCTCGAACGCTACGGCGTCTTGCCGCGCGAAGCCATCTCGGCGGACGCGCTCGGCACGTTCGCAGAGCTGTATCCGGTGCTGAAGGCGCTGGAGGAGGCGGGCCGCGTTCGGCGTGGCTACTTCGTCGCGGGGCTGGGCGCGGCCCAGTTCGCACGCGCCGGCGCGGACGATCGGTTACGCTCACTCAGGAAGTCGGATGACGGCAAGCGGAGCCTCGTGCTCGCCGCGACCGACCCTGCCAACCCCTATGGCGCGGCCGTGCCGTGGCCCGACGGCGACGTGCGCCCGCAGCGAGCTGCGGGCGCGCTAGTGGTCATCAGCAACGGCGCCCTGCTCGCCTACCTGGGCCGGCGCGAGAAATCACTGCTCACGTTCTTGCCAGGCGAGGAGCCCGAGCGAGCGGGCGCTGCTCGGACGATCGGGCTAGCGCTGTGCGCGCTCGTGGATGGAGTCGCGCGCCGGGCGTTGGTGATCGCCAGCATCGACGGCCAACCGGCACAGAGCGCGGCGTTCGGAGCCACGCTCGAGGCGGTGGGGTTCGCGCGCGTGGGGGAAGGCTACGTGCTCCGAGCGCCGCGACTCGCGCGGGAGGGGACGCATGCCCGAAGGTGACACGTTGCACGCCTACGCGCGGGCCATCACCAATCACCTCGCCGGCAAACCGCTCTTGACGGCGGTCTCGACTCGGGTCGAGCTGTCTCGCCTCGCGGGCCAGCACGTGGTGCTGGCGCGGGCCCAGGGCAAGCACTTGCTGATCGAGTTCGACGAGGGGCACATATTGCGCACACACCTGCGCATGCACGGCACGATCCGGATCCGCGACGGCAGCTACCCCGGGCCGCTCTGGAACCCACACGTGCGCTGGCTCCTGTCCACCGAAGACAAGACCGCGGTGTGTTTGGACGCGCCGACGGTCGAGCTCTTGCACCAAAAACAGCTCCCCTCGCATCCCGTCCTGTCGCGGCTGGGACCGGATCTTCTCGATAAAGAGCTCGATACGCACGAAATCCTACGCCGACTGCGGCAGCAGCCGTATACCGCGATCGGCGTGGCGCTCATGGACCAAGAAGTGATGTCCGGAATCGGCAATGTGTACAAATCGGAGGTGCTCTTCCTCGCGGGGGTCTCTCCGTTCGCGGCCATCGCGGCGCTGGACGACGCCCGCCTGACGCAGATCGCCGACCTCGCGCGCCAGCTGATGCGGCGCAATGTGGGCGCACGGCGCCGCACCACGCCACGAGGTCGTATCGCCTCCCACTACTGGGTGTATAGACGCAGCGGCGAGCCGTGCCTGCGTTGCGGCGCTGGCGTCCGCATGCAACGGCAGAACCCGCTGGCGCGCAGCACCTACTACTGCCCCGAGTGCCAGCCTGCCCTCGCGCCACTTACCGACGACGGGAGCACCCCGGCATGCAACTGACCATTGAGCCCCTGACCCTCGAGCTGAGAGAGCCCTTTCGGATCGCTCACGGCACGAGCCAACGCCGCGAGAACCTGCTCGTCCGCCTCGACGCGGGCCTCGGAGAAGCGGCCGCGGTCGACTACCTGGGGGAAACCCGCGCGTCGATCAGCGAATACCTGCGGCACCTGGACCTCTCCCGCGTGGGCGATCCGCTGCACCTGGCCCAAATCATGGACGCACTGCCCGCGGGCTCCTCCGCGGCTCGGGCGGCCATCGACATCGCCCTGCACGACGCCTGGGGGCAACAGCTGGGTGTGCCGCTGTATCGCTTGTTCGAGCTGGACCCCGAACGCATCCCGGTCACGTCGTTCACCATCGCCATCGGCACGCCAGCAGAGATGGCGCGGCGGGCGCACGAAACCGAGATGCCGGTGCTCAAGATCAAGCTCGGCACAGACGGCGACGAGGCGCGCCTGATGGCCATTCGCCAAGTGACCGAGGGGCGCCTGCGCGCGGACGCCAACGGCGGCTGGTCGCTCGAGCGAGCCGAACGCATGCTGCCCCTGCTGGTCGAGCACGGAGTCGAGCTGATCGAGCAACCCCTCCCCGCCGGTGACCTCGAGGGCCTGCGCCGGCTGTCCAAGCTCGCGAGCCGGCCCCCGATCTTCGTGGACGAGAGCATCCGGCAGGCCTCCGATATTCAGGCCCACGCCGGGCTCGTGGAGGGCATCGTGGTCAAGCTCGCAAAGAGCGGCGGCCTGCGGGCCGCCCGCGAGCAGATCAACGTCGCGCGCGCGCTCGGTCTCGAGGTGATGCTGGGCTGCATGATCGAGTCCTCTATCGGCGTGACCGCCGCCGCGCACCTCGCTCCGCTGTGCCAATACATCGACCTGGACGCGCCCCTGCTCATCGCCAACGACCCCTTCCAGGGCGTGCGTTACGAACGAGGCCACCTGATTCTACCGAGCGGCCCAGGCCTCGGCCTCGAGCCGCGCTGACGCCGCCGACAGCGCCAGGGCGCGCAGGACTCGAGGAACCGCGTTGCGCGGGGTTGGCGCCTTACACCTGGCGTTGGCCCACGATCCACTGCAGAGCCCCGTAGGCGGGGCCAGGTCTCACGTCGGACAGGCCGGCGGTGCTCAAGCGCTCCTGGACGTCAGACGCGAAGCGGGTGCTTCCACACCACGCGACGCTGCGCAATCGTGATACGGCTTCGGGCAAGCTCGATCCAGGGCCACACGCGGCTCCGGTCAGGAGGTAGCCGCCCGGCTTCAACGCGCGCACTGTCGCTCGGAGCGCGTCGTCTACAACCGCGTCCGGAAAGAACATCTGCGCGACATACGCGAAGTCGTAGGCGTCGAGATCTCCGAGCGCTTCGCCGGGTTGCTCACGGAGCTCGATGCGATCTGCGAGCCCCGCGCGTCGCACCTGCTCAGTCCCGATGGCGATCGCGCTGCGCGACGGATCGAGAGCCACCATCCGGAGCGCGGGGTAGTGCTGGCACAGCGTGATCGGGATGCCGGCGGCGCCCGCTCCCACGTCGAGCGCCAGCGCGCCGTCGGCTCGAAGACGCTGGTCGAGACCGGGCAGGCCGGGGAACACCTCCGCCAAGAGCCGACGCATCACCGCTCTCGAGACGTTGCCTTGCGCCTCGACCGCAACGGCGTCGTCCGTGCGCCAGCCGCCGATGGAGCACGTTGGGTGACGTGCTGCCAAGACCATTTGTGCGTTGGTGGCGAGCGTGGAGCGCAAGTCAGCCTGAAGAGTATCGGCCCCCGATTCGTTCAGCACTGCGCCGAGGCCCGGCGAAAGGGCGTAGCGCTCGCCTGCTTTGACGACGAGCCCTGCAGCATTCAAGACATCGAGCACGCTCGCGATCAGCGCCTCGGAGATGCCGAGCCGAGCGGCGAGCTCGCGCGCGGACGCGGGCGCGTGGATGGAGCGAGCGATACCCCGCTCGAGCGATACTGCCAGGGCGGACAGCGTCCAAGCGGAGCGGCACAGCTCGTCGATCGAGGTTTGCGCCTCGGGGCGGGTTTTTGCAATCATACATCCTCCGCAGGCCATGTTGCTCGAATCGGGAAGGAGCAGACCTTTGGCAAATCTAAAATCTCCAAAAAAGCACCTATCTACCCTGCTAGAATTCTAGGATGACGTCGGCCAGGGGACGTATGTTCGAGTTTTCGCCTTTCCGCCTGGACGTCGCGCGGCGCGTGCTCTCGCGGGGCGGTGTCGCCGTTCCGCTCACCGCGAAGTCATTCGATCTGTTGCTGCTGCTCGTGGAGCACCGTGATCGGGTGCTCACCCGCGCGGAGCTCATGCAGCGGCTTTGGCCGCAGGTCGCCGTCGAGGAGAACAACATCAGCGTGCATGTCAGCACGCTCCGGAAGGCGCTCGGAGAAAGCGGCTCGGAGCGGCGCTTTATCGAGACGCTGCCGCGCGTGGGCTACCGGTTTGTCGGGGCCGTGACGGAGCCCGAAGCCAAGGTCGAGCCAGAGCTGGCGCCCGCCCCGCCGGAGGCGCCCCAGCCTGGAACTGGCTTTGTCGGTCGTGAGCACGAGCTCGAGCGGCTCGATTGGTTGCTCAGGCGCGCGCAGGCGGGTTCGGGACGAATGGTCTTCGTGTCGGGTGAGTCGGGCATCGGTAAGACGGCCCTCGCCGAGCGTTTCGTGGCACGCGCGATGTCCAGCACAGGTTCGCTGCTCGTGGCGCGCGGACGCTGCGTTGAGCAATATGGGACGCCACAGGCCTACCTCCCGATCTTGGACGCGGTGGGGGCTCTGCTTTCCGGCCCCGCCGGCGACCGAGTGAGTTCGACCCTCGGCCGGCACGCCCCGAGCTGGTGTGAACATTTCCCTGCAATCGTCGACGGCATTCGCGAGTCGCAGAGCCTCGAGTCCGAAAGCAGGGGTGCCAACCGCGAGCGCATGCTACGCGAGATGAGCGACGCCCTCGTGGCGCTCTCACTTGCGTTGCCCACCGTGCTGCTCTTGGAAGACGTGCACTGGGCCGATCCGTCGAGCGTCGACTTGCTCGGTCTCATATGTCAGCGCGTGGAGGCTAGCCGTTTACTCGTGCTCGCGACGCTCCGCAGCGATGAGCTAGAGCCCGGCAATCGTCCGCTCCGCAACTCGAGGCGCGAAATGTTGGCCCACGATCGCTGTGAGGAGCTACCGCTACCGGGGCTGAATGAAGCCGATATCCAGAGATTGCTCGATAAGCGCTTCGGGCCCAACGACTTTCCGCGCGAGCTCGCGCGGTCGATCCTTCACAAGACCGAGGGCCATGCCCTGTTCGTGACGCGTCTCTTGCAGTTTCTCGACGAGGGCGGCGACCTCGTGGCCGGCGAGCACGGCTTTAGCCTCGCGCGCCCTGTCGCCGAAATGAACCTGAAGGCCCCGGACAGCCTGCGAGGCATCATCTCGAAAAAACTGGAGTCACTGGATCCGGAAGATCGTCGAGCCCTGCAGTACGCCAGCGTCGAGGGCGAAGAGTTCAGCTCCACCGTGCTCGCGAGCGTGCTCGAGGTGGACGAAATCGTGCTCGAAGAGCGACTCCAGATGCTCGCCGAGGAACAGCGCCTGATCCTGCCGCTCGCGGAGGACGAGCTCTGCGACGGTCGACTCACGACGCGCTATCGTTTCTCGCACGTACTCTATCAGAACGTGCTCTACGGAGGCTTGGTAAGCAAGCGTCGAGCGCAACTGCATCTTCGCGTCGCCGAGACATATATCAGGCAAGTGCGGGGCCAAACGTCCGGCATCGCCGCCAAGCTCGCCCTCCACTTCGAGCGCGCGCGGGACTACGCGCGGGCGATTGTCCACCTGCTCGACGCGGGCGAAAATGCCTCGCGGCTCCGGGCCAGCGAAGAAGCAAAGATCTACTACTCACGAGCCCTCGAGCTCGCCGGCAAGCTGCCGCCGGGTGACCCTGCGCGCGCCGAGCCATCGCTTTACGAAAAACGCGGCTGGGTGCACTTCCATGCCGGTGAGCTCGGCCTCGCCCTACACGATTTCGAGAGCATGTTGGCGTTGGCGCGCGCGCTGGGCAACATAACGCAGCAATGTGCCGCGCTGCAGGGCAGCTGCAGAACGTTGCTGAATTCTCACCGAGTGGACGAGCTGGAGGCGCGGGCGCAAGAGGCACTAGAGCTCGCCGTTGCTGCCGGAAGTGAGAAGCTTCGCATCGAAGCGCAGGTCTCGAGGGCCCAGGACAAGGTGGTCCGTGGGGACTTGGCTCTCGCCGCGTGCATCTTGGCAGAGACGATCGACACGGCGAGGCGCCTCGATCACCCGCAAGTATTGAGGAGCTCGCTCGTGTGGCGAGGGATGCTTCATTTCTTCCAGTCGGAGTACGAAGATGCGGCCGCACGCTGTCTGGAGGCGGAAGGCCTTGCCCGAGCATCCGGAAGCTTCGACCAGGAGCTGCTAGCGCTCTATTTCCGCGCTCTCAGCCACGCTAATCTGGGACGTATCGGCGAGTCCATCGCTGCCCTGGGGGAGGCCGAACGGCTCGCGCGGCAGAACTGCGATCTCCAAATGTTCCCCAAGATACCCAACGCGCTCGGCTGGATTTATCGAGAGCTGGGCGACCTCGAGCGTGCCATCGAGCAAAATGCCAAGAGCCGGCAACTCGCCCAGACGCACGACTTGCTCGAAGCGGAGACGCACTCGGTGCTCAATCTGGCATTGGACTATCTGGGAAGGCGCGACGAGGCTCCGGCGCAAAGCGCACTCGTCGATGCCGAAGCGCTGATCGCTCGCTCTCCGTTCCTCCGCTGGCGGTTCTTGCTTCGCGCGGTCGCCGTTCGCGGCGAACACCTGCTCGAGCTCGGCGGGCTCGAAGGAGCCGAGCGCTGCGGAGCCGACCTGCTCCAGCATGCCACGGAGAAGCAGGTTCCCAAATACAGAATCATGGCACACATGTTACTCGCGCAAGTCGCTAGCGCGCGGGGCGAGCTCGATGCGGCCCAGGTTGCGCTGGAGCGTGCCGCCGACATCCTGCGGCGCCATCCGATGCCGCTGCTCGGGTGGAAGCTGCATGCACTGCGCGCCGGGGCGCAGCTGCGAACGGGCAACAGCCGAGCCGCGGAGCGCGCCTGGGCCGAGTCCTCCGAGATCATCCATCAGATCGCCGCGAGCATTTTAGAGCCCGCCTTGCGCTCCACCTTTCTGCGAACCGCTGCTGCGCAGCAGGCACGGGCGTCAATCGCCGAGCCCGTTCCCGCTGGGCCGCTAGCGATCGAGCAGCGCCTTGTCGAGCATGCCGAAGTCCCAGACGATGGGTGAGTCGGGGCCGTAGTCGACGCGCACTCGCTCACGCGCTTGCAGACGCTCGAAGGCCTGGCGGGGGAGCGAGAATTGCACGCTGTGCAGGTCGCCGTTTGGGTGAAGCGCTCGGTGGCTGCTCGCGGCGCCAATCGACAGGCGCAGGGGCCTCGGGCGCTGCTCGAAGAAGCGAGCGGTCGTGAGCGTGAGCTCGACAGACAGCGAATCCTGGCTCGCGACGCTCACAATCCGATTGCCAGCGCCGATGCGCTCGGGCTCGAACGCGCTCGCCGCTTCGGCGCCCAGGGGGCTCAGCGTCGTGGAAACGCCGCCTGCGGCCGCTGGCGCAGTAGCCCGAGCTAACGGCCTGAGGACCGTCGTGACGTTGCGCGTCGCGCGCAGGTTGGCCACCAGAATACCGGCTTCGACAGCTGTGGTGAACGTCAGCCGCGCGCCGCGGATCGCCTCGAGCCGCGCGCCCTCGAACGCGCCGAGCGGGATGCGCACGGTCTGCAGTGTCCTGCCCGTGAAGGCGCGCGGTGGCGGCAAGAGCGGGAGGAACTCATCGATCGAGACTGCACCCGAGCGGCTGTCGTCGCCGTTGACGAGCTCGACCAGGAAGCTGACGGGCGCGCTCGAGACCTCGCTCGTGGTGCGATCGACGCGCAGGTCTAGATAGTCGTAAGTTGCCAGGTCGAAGCCAGCACCGACGGGCGCCCAGTTCGACTGGAAGAAGGTGGACGGGCTGGCGGCGATGTCTTCGATCAACGCGACCGACAACGAAGGATCGTGGGGAGCGGTGAGCTCGGTGTGCTGCACGCTCAAGCCGCCGCTGGTGTCGTTGCGCAGCCCGTACGAGCTCTCGCCCGTCGGATTGATAAAGTCTTCGAGCACCAAGCTGAAGGCGCCGTCGTCCGCCGCGTCGCCGAACGCGACCTCGCCACCCGGGTGGTAGCCGCGGTTGACGCGGTACGAGACGGGCAGCGGGATGGCCGGGTCAAACACCGCTTCGCCAGACCCCACACGCTCGGCGCCGACGTGCGCCGTAAAGAACGCTGCCACGGCGAAGCGGCCCGTCTCACGCTGCTCAGCGGAGCCAAAGTCGGACGGATTGAAGAGCGGCGCGTGGTTCAGGCAACCCGTGATCGTTCCGCCACCGCCCGCGTCAGGGACTTGCCACTCACTGTTGTAGTAATTGTGATTGGCCCCCCACACATGATAAAATGACTTGGAGAGCGCCGCCGGCTCCGGCGCGCCCGAAACGCCGAGGCTCAGCATGCGGTCGAAGGGGCGCACACCGGGCAGGTCTCGCAGATCCCAGTCACACGCGGGGAGCAGCACGTTCCAGGTTGTCCCCTGCGCGTTGATGAACGCGCCGTAGACGGGTTCATCCGTCGGAGCGATCTCGAAGATGCCGCGGAAATCGACGGGCGACTGGATCAATCCAGGCCATGGGCTGTCGCTCCGACCATACTCTTCATAGGCCAGGCGCACGCCCTCACCCCCTCGCGAGTGGCCGAGCAGCCCGACTTCGCTGAAGTCGATGTGACCCGTGAGGTCAACACCCAGCTGGGCAGGAGTTGCATCGCTACCAGCATCCCACTGGCTCAGCAGCTCCAGGTGACGCAGCAGCAAATGAGCACGGGGCCCGATGGCGTAGCGGTCCGCGTCGGGATCGGGCGAGGGCACACCGTTGATGCCGCGGTTCGTGTTGATGGAAACGACGAGGTAACCCCGGGCCGCGAGATCTTCACCCAGGTAATCGAAGCCGCGGTGATTCTGCACCACCACCGAGCCTTCGACGCAGGTGCCGAGGAAGCTGTACTGGACGTTGTCGTCGCGACGCGGGGATGCACCGCGACCGCACGTGCCGTGGTTGCCGTGCATCAACAAGAGCAGCGGATAACGCCGCCCCTGCTCGAGCACCTCGGGGCGATAAACGGACGCCCAGAGCTCCGTCTCGAAGCTCGGGTGTACCAGCGGGTCGAGGCTCGGAGGGAATTGGTACTCGCGGGTCACGACAGGCAGGCCAAGGGTGAGCGCGGTGGCACCGAGCACGAGCGGCGCCTGCCGAGTGCCCAGCTCTTCCCCCTCCGACCCGAGGCCCGCCGCTTCGCCACAGCCGAGCGCCAGCGACAGGGCACTCCATGCCAGACAATCCCCGCGCCTCGAGCGACCTAACATGTTCTTGCCTCTATGTTTGAGCCCATGGCTGAGCGTCCTTAGTATTTTAGAGTCGGCGGAGCCCGAAACCTTCGAGCATCGACCCCGTTTCCCGACAACCCGTTGCTGTCGAGGTCCGGCCGCCCTGAACGCGAGCGTCGCGCTACAGACCATATATTTGACTGGCTTAGACCATACGGATACACTTGCCGTCATGGCCGAACCGACACGCAAAGTCACGGTCAATCTCCCAGCAAAGTTGCTCGAACGGGCCCGAACAACGACCGGCCTGGGCATCACCGAGACCATCGTGCGCGGCCTCGAAGAGCTCGAACGCAGGCAGAAACGCTCGGCGCTTCAAGAGCTGCGCGGCAGCATCCGATTCGAGCTCGACCTGGACGCCACGCGCAAATGACGCTGATCGACACCTCGGCGTGGATAGCATTCTTTCGCGAGTCAGGTCCTGCAGCGGAACACGTCGAGAAGGCTCTAAATGACGATCGAGCCGCGTGTTGTGGTCCGATCATCACCGAGCTGCGCCGAGGCCTCGCCTCGCGGCGTGAAAGGGAAAAGGTGCTGCCGCTGCTCGACGGTTGTCACTGGCTGCCCGAGCCATCGACACTCTGGGAAGACGCGGGAGATCTCGGGTACGCGCTGCGTCGCAAGGGCCTGTCGGTGAAGACCTTTGACCTGCTGATCGCGAGCTACGCGCTCAGCCATCGGGTCGAGCTGCTGACGACCGACAGCGACTTTGGCTTCATGGTAAAGAAGGGCATTCCCCTGCGGCTGCTCCCGGCCTCCGCGTGAGGCGGCGCGCGAAGCTGCGCCTCGCGATTTCGAATCTCGGCGACTGGGTGTGGCCCACCAGTCGCGGGGTCCATGGTTTTCAACGCTCTCTTGCCGGCAGACTCTGGGTCACAACGCAACAACCAGGCTCACCAACTGGACTGTGTGCCTAAACACGACAGAGTGCCCCCACTGGCGGCGCCAACGGGTCATCCGGCGGGCGATGGAGCCAACCTGGCGCCGCCCTCATTGGCGAGCGGAGCAAACACGACCGGCAGCGCGGGCTCGATGCAGATCGGCGAGGCTCGCTCCGCCTCCTCGTCGTCGAGCACGACGTTCAGTGCCCCATCCCGTCCTGGTGGCGGGCATCGCTCAGTTCCAGCTGGTGCACATCCACCCGTTCGTGGGCGGCAACGGCCGCACCTCGCGCCTGCTGTCGACACTTTGCCTGTACGCGCGCGGTTACGACTTCAAGCGGCTGTTCACGCTGAGCGAGTTTTACGATCGCGACCGGCAGCAGTTCTATCGCGCGATCCAGAGCGTGCGCGAACGAGATCTCGACCTCACGGGTTGGCTCGAGTTTTTCGTGGACGGGCTCTCCACTCAGCTCGTCGAAGTGAAGGCTCAGGGAGAGCGCGTGATTCGTTGCGACGTCCTGGTCCAGAATCACCGGCTGAATACCCGCCAGGCGCTGGCGCTCGAGCGCTTGATGCTGGCCCCGAGCCTGGATATCCGCACGTTCGAGGAGCTCTGCCCGGGCTTTAGCCGCCGGACGTTGCAGCGCGACCTGGCCGCTCTGGAGAGCAAAGGCCTGGTGCTGCACGAGGGCGAGACGAACAACCTGGTCTACCGCCTCAGGGAGAAACCCTGAGCCGACCGTGGCTTGCGACAGCTCGCGCCAAAACTTGCGACAAACTTGCGACACGCGGCCAAGTAGCCGTTACCATTGTAAGTTAGCCAGAGTGGGAAGCCCGCGTGAGCCAGCCGCCTAGCAATTTCGCATTCCTGGGTCGCGAGTGGCCCCCGTTCACGAGGCTGCGGCCCGAGCCGAGGAGCTTGCCCACAGCGACCCGCGCACGGCCTGCTTCCAGGCACGCCGGGCACTGGAGCTGCTGGTCCAATGGGCGTACCGGGCGGATCGCTCGCTTCGTTTGCCGTACCAGGATCAGCTCAGCGCGCTGGTGCACGAACCCACTTTCAAGCTCGTGACCGGAGCCGCTGTCTTCAACAAGGCGCGCCTGATCATCACGCTGGGCAATAGCGCCGTTCACAGCCGCCCGATGCAGCCAGTGGATGGGCTCAATGCCGTCCGCCAGCTATTTCACGTTTGCTTCTGGTTCGCTCGCACGTACGCGCGCCTCGGCGCGCCTCACCCACAGCTCAGTTCAATTCCGACGCGCTGCCCAAGACCAGCCCCATCCCCAAGCAGACGGTCGAGCAGCTCCGCAAGTTCCAGGAGGAGCTGCGGGCGCGCGATGAGAAGCTCTCCGAGCTCCTGGCCAAGGGCGCGGTCATGGACGAAGAGCTGCAACTGCGCGCTGAAGTGGCGGCTGCGAAGAAAGCTCACGCGGCCACACCCGATACGCACGACTACGCGGAATCCGCCACTCGCGACCTGTTCATCGACGTACTCTTGAAAGAGGCGGGCTGGGCCCTCGAGCAGCCGCGTGATCGGGAGTTCGAGGTGAC
This sequence comes from Deltaproteobacteria bacterium, assembly GCA_043747815.1. GTDB lineage: Bacteria > Myxococcota_A > Polyangia > Polyangiales > Polyangiaceae > SZUA-265. The sequence continues at coordinate 34,652 of JAYTOL010000134.1, read as the reverse complement.
GGGCATGCCGAATGCTCAGGGCAACGGCTTCGTCGACTACGTGTTGTGGGGAGACGACGGCAAGCCGCTCGGCCTGGTCGAGGCCAAACGCAGCCGCTCGTCGCCCGAGTTGGGGCAACGACAAGCCAAGCTCTACGCCGACTGCCTGGAGCAACGCTTGGCCAGCGCCAGGTCATCTTCTACAGCAACGGTTACGACCATATGCTGTGGGATGACACGCAGCCCGGTGGGCCGCGTTCGGATCGCTACTACCAGCTGCGCGCGATTCGCAAAATTGGTGAAGCCTTCGAGCGCGACGGCGAACGCAAAGCGCTGGTCGTGATGGCCACCGGCTCGGGCAAGACGCGCACCGTGATCGCCCTCTGCGACCAATTGATGCGCAGCAACTGGGTGAAGCGCGTGCCGTGTTGGAGCAGGTGCGATCGGCCGCAGAGGCACGCTGACGACCGCTAGCCGTGCCTTTTCGTGGGTCTCGTTGGCCGGGGGCATGGGCAGGTTTCCTCGTTCTGAGGCTCGCGCTGACGTCGTCTGCGCGCAATGCCCGGAGGAGCCCCCATTTCGAAAAGCGGCACGACCCCCGAAGATCTCGGCCAATTCAGCGTGCCGTTTCGGTCTACCAGGCCAAGAGGCTGGGAGATCGCCTTCGGGTCGCTTTCGATCCTGGCGAAAGAGCCGTTTGCCGTATGGGGGGTCCGACACGAGTGCGCACGACCAGAGTGATCTTCGAGGTATCCAATCGCGTGCAAGTGCGCCACCACGAACACGATGGCTACATCGTGTTCGATTGGTCGAGCTTCACGATCAAGCTGCACGAGATCGAGTCCGTGCACGAAGCCGCCCTGGCCACCGCGCTCAAAGAACGCTGCCTTTACTACCTCGCCGACACGTCGAGGGTGCGCGATGTGTTGCCGCAAGACGTGATTCAATGGTGGGGTAGGAGCTGGGTTCCCAAACTGGGCCAGGCGGGCGTGCGGGCGATCGTTACAGTCACCCCCACGAGCGCTTTGGCGGCCCTCAGCACTCGCTCCTGGCAGGCGGAGGTGCTCAGGGGCATCACCATGCTCAACGTACCGACGTTCGCGCAAGCGGATGCCGCCATCAAGCGGCATCAGGCGGACAAGGCACCCTAGTGATGACCCGCTCCAATCGGCGCACGGTCAGCTGCTAGCCCGTATGCTGACGCTGCCGTTGCAGCCCCTCTGAGCGATCCTCGAGCAGGCCAAGGAAGGCCGCGCCGAGCAACGCTGGAGGTTTCGGCATGCTCTGACGCGGGACGCAGCCCCCTTCGGCCGCACGCAATTGTTGATTGTCGCTGTTTCCCGGCTGTTTAACGCGGGCATGTGCGGGCCCCGAAGCGCCGTGCGCGCATAAAGATTGTCGACGCTTGCTCGCAGCTTTTAGAAAACGAAATTGGCGTCTAAGTTTGCGGCCTTTGATACATCGATCCTGCGGCGCCCACGGGCGGCCGGGTGAGTGAGGAGCGCAATGAAATTCGAGGGTCTTTCGGCTTGGTGCGTGGTCGCGTTGGTCGCCGGTTGCGGAGCGAAGGGGACGGACGCAGCGCAAGCGCGGGTGAATCAGCCGCTCACGGCTCACGCTGTCATGAATCCGGTTGAGGGTCCCTCGAAGGATGCCGCGTCGGCGGAGCCGGCCCCGGCTGCGGTCGGGCCTGAACCGGACCTCGCGACCCGGGCGCTGTGCACCGGCACCGACCCCATCGCGTGTCACTTCGGCGGTCCACCCGGCAACTACTCCGTCACGGTCGAGCTCGGGGGAGACACGGCAGCTCAGACTCTGGTCCAAGCGGAGACGCGAAGGGCGATGCTGCCCCCGGTGGCGACTGCCGCCGGCCAGACTCGGCGCTTCACCTTCAACGTGAACGTGCGGCAACCCGAGTCACAACCCATCCAGGCTGTCCCGCCGGGGACGCCCGGCCTCGACGTGTACTTCGTGGGCGAGGGGGGCGTGGCCCCTGCGCTAAAGTCGATCGGCTTTGCTCCGGCCGTAGCTCCGTTCAAGGTGTACGTCGCGGGCGATTCGACCGTCTGCGACCAAGACGGGATCGAGTTTGGCGGCTGGGGCCAACAGCTGCCGCAGTTCTTCGATTTTCCGGTCGTCGTGGCCAATTATGCTGATTCTGGCGAGAGCTCCGGTAGCTTTCTCAACGCTCAGCCGCTGTTCCCCACGATCGAGGCCGAGCTCCAACCCAAGGACTGGGTGCTGATCCAGTTCGGTCACAACGACAAGACGGTGACCGCCACCCAATTTCACGACGACATGACTCGGCTCGTCACCCGCGTGAAGGACAAGGGTGCGCTGCCTCTCCTGTTTTCCCCGGTCGCACGCGCCCAGTTCGATGGCAATGCCGTGGCGCGCCAACACGTCAACAGCACCGGCGCCAACCTGCCGCAAATCGTCGCTCAGGTGGCGATGGAGCAGCGCGTCCCCTTCTTTGACCTGACGGCGAAGACCGCCGAATGGCTCGGCGAGGTGGGCCCCACGGGCTGGCAAGCCTTTCATGCGCGAGGCACGGACCCGACGCACACCAATGACGCAGGCGCCCTGGTCGAGGCCGGCTTCGTCCGGGACTTCATTCAGGCGGCGAAGGTGGCGCCTCTGGTGGACCTGCTGCGCTGAACTGCAACGGCGGCGGGCCGCTTGCCGTCACGGCACGGCAGGCCCGCCCTACTCGCGACTCGGCATCATTGCCTGCGTAGGTGGCCGCCTGAGAGTGCAGGCAGCCGCGGTTGCTCACTCTGATCAAGGCACGGCGCTCGTGTTGGGGAGAACGTGACTTTGAACACACCCCCCACGCTGGGCAGGAGCGTGAGCACACGGCCGTGTCGGTCGTAGTGGTGGAATGGGGCGCCATTCAGCGTCACCTCAGAGATGACGAGAGCCTGATCTTCGATGGCAATGGGGGTCAGCTTGACCACGTGACGCCGTGCCCTTGGCTTCAGGGAGTTTTCCGGGCGAATACGAGCGTCACGACGGGATGTGGATGCTATGGCCGACGTTCGAGTACAAGGCCGGGTTCCCCTCTACCGAGCCCATAGGCGACATGATCGCCGCTATGAGCGGGCACACGCAGGTGAACCTCGCGGTTCAAGACGCCGCAGATGAAGCTGCCGCGCGGGGCATCTTGAACGCCGACGGGGTGCCGCTCGGTCACGTATCGTTCTTTCACCTCCAGCACGACGACATCTGGGCCCGCGACATGGGGCCGCAGTTTACGCGCAGCCGCACCGGGCAGCTGCGCATCAACGACTGGAGCTTCAGCATGTGGGGCGCGGAGGAACCCGACAGCGAGCTCAGCGCGTCCAGCGAGGGGTTCGACCGAAGCGTGGCCTCCGCCCTCGGCGTGCCGCTGCTCGACGCACGTCCGGGCAAGAGCACCGGCGTGCGCATGATTCACGAGGGCGGCAGCGCGACGCATAACGGGCACGGCACGATGATCGTGGCCGAATCAGTGGTCATGCAGCGCAACTTGGGGCCGAACCGCTTTTGTGGCGGGCAGGCTCCCGTGACCGACTACGAGCAGTGGAACACGTACGCGCCGAACCCGGATTGGCCGGCTTGCAGGGCGCGTGTGGAAGCCGAATACCGGCGCATGCTCGGGGTACGGAAGCTCATCTGGGTGCCCACGGGGGTCGTGGAGGACAACGCGACGTTTCGGGGCGCGCTCGCCCCCCACATCCAGCCAGCGGAGGGATCGCGAGGCGCAGCGTGTGCTCGCGGGGCTGTTCCCCGGCCGAGAGATCGTGGCGGTCCATTCGGAGAACGTCAATCGAGGCGGGGGTGGGATGAACTGCATCACCCAACAACAACCCGCGAGCGCAGCGGCTCGGGGAGCCCCGTAGCCCTGGGTCGTCGTCACTCGACTCTTCGTGCCACCAGTGCCTCATGCCCTAAATCCGCGCCGGGGTCGCCCCGCCCCGCCGCGGACGGAGCCCGCCGAGCTCGCCTACGGGATCTCGAAGCCCTTGGTCAACACGACCGAAGGAGCACCGCTGAAGGAGGGGATGCTGGCGCGCTTGAACACCATCATCACGCAGCTGCCGGCGGTGGTGTTGTCGAACTTGGGCGTCAAGATGGCGACGTCTCCGACCTTGCCCGAAGGCTCATAGCGCACCTGGACGCGCCCGGGGCCGCTCGGACCGCCCTGAGGCCTGCAGTTCTTCGCCTGGCTGGCGGCGCCGTCGAGCGCGATCTTCGCCGCGTTGCGGTCGAACGTGCTGCCGGGCTTGTCGGCGTCCTTGGGCGTTTCGACGGAATCGACGTCGCTGCCTGCGGACACTGCAGCTCCTTCGCCTTCGGCGGCGGATGCCTTGGCGCTAGAGCGGCGCGCTTTGGCGGGCGCCGGTGCGGCCTCGGTCGCCTCGCCGTCGCCGGCGGCAGCGCCCGTCCGAGCCTTGCGACGCGCCTCCAGCATGCGAGCCACACGCGCCGGAGCGCCGTCTTGGGCAGCTGCCGCAGGCTCATTCTCCGCCGCGGGGGCGGGCTCTGCGGCAGCAGTTGCAGACGCCGATACGGCCGCTGCAGGTGGGCTCTCCGAGCTGACGTCAGCAGCGCGCGCGGGTGCCTGGCGCCGATCGCGCGTGGCTGAACGACGCTCGGGCGAGGCTTTCGCGTCGGCCGTTACTTCTGCTGGCGCCGGGGCGCCTTCGGCTGTCGATTCGCCCGCTGCTTTCGCGGCTGGCGCTTCGGCGGCTTTTGGCTCGGGCTCCGCGGCGGGGGGCTCTGCGGGGGACAGGGCGGCGGGGGACAGGGCGGCGGGGGACGCTGCAGAAGAGGACGCGGCAGCCGGCGGTGATGTGGACGGCGCGGGTGCCGCCGTCAGGGCGCTCACTTGGCTCTCCGGCGACACGCCCACCCCGGATTCGAAGACGCCGCCTCGGGAGAGCGAATACACAGTGACGATGACCGTCAGCAGCGCGGCCACGCCGGAGACCACCACCGTTCGCAAGGGACGCGCGGGCGATGGCGGAGCCACCTCGCCGAAGTCCACCGCCACGGGGCGCGTGGTGTTGTTGCGCGAAGCCCCAAAGACCGGTGGCGCCGGCGTTGGCGCGGCCGCAGCCGGTGGGACCTGGAACGCCGGACTGACCGCCGGCTGCGGCACGGGCGTCGGCGGCACCAGCGGGGCGTTGAACGCGGAGTGCAACGCCGGCAGCGCCACCGCGGGAGTCGGCCTCGGCAGACCGAACGCAGCGCTCGGCGGCACAGCCACGGGGGGCAGCGGCACCGGCGGCAGCGGCACCGGCGGCAGCGGCGCGGCGATCGAGCCAGCACCGACTCGCGGTGGCATCGGCACGGGGGGCGGCGGCAAGGGCGCCGGCCTGCGTTCGCTCAACGGCGCGCTCCGCATGCCATGGCCCCCCCGCGCGGCGAGCGACAACTCGTCGACCCGCGAGATGGGCGTCCAATCGCTCATGCCCCCGCGCCAGACCAGCGTATCGCGATCGATCGAGTCACCGCTGGCAAGCTCGGCTCGCACTTGATCTCCGGACATCATCCGTCGATCCAACGGAGCGAGCTGGACCATCCATTCCTGGTCCCCGACAGGAGCTTCCATCTGTTGCGTAGGGACGTCGTCATCCTCCGAGTAGGAACCGACCGGTAACGCGCCTTGACCTTCGAGCTCGGTGAGGAGCTCTTCGAGCTCTGCGACATCGTTCTTGCCGTTTGTCATTTGGACTGCCTCATCCTACGAACCTCGCGCCTGCCCGCTGCGGGGTGCAGCGCATGCCAGCGACGCGCGTGCACCGCCGACCACGCTCGCTCTATACTCTAAGCCGTGGTTAACATGAGAGAATTCTGACGGCGTGGAGCGGAGCGCGCGATTTCGCCTGCCGGTCTTATTGATACGGGAAAGCGATGTCAATGCACGCGCCAAAGCGCCCCGTGACTCACCCGGGAAGCGGTGCTTGCAAGCGCACTTCGTTCCGGATCGGAACGCACCGGAAATGGCCCCGTGCGCGCAACGTGCAGCTCCCCGGGCCTGGACCGAGCCCCTCGAACTTTCCACTGGAGCAGCGCGCCCGCCCGGGTTCATCCGCCCGTGGGTGCAGCAACTGCCGAAGAGGGATCGAGCAGCTGCGCGAGCTTCAAGCTGGTGCTCTCGATCGTGACCACGTTCGCAGGCCAGCGCGAGGGCGCAAGCGACGTGTCACCGACGCGGGTCAGCATCAAGATCATGAGCTTACAATTCTTGCTCTGCCCCGCGCGCGCCAGGAGCTCTGCCGCTTCCAGCGCCGACTCGCTCGGGCGTTGCACGCGCAACGCCACCGGGCAGCCGCCGTATTGCTGCCGCAGGATCGCATCCATACCCTTGTTGCGCTGCACCGGAATCAAGTCGAGCTCAGCGAGCTCAGCGAGCGCGGATTCATCCACTTGACGATAAGCGTCGCGCCCCTTGCTGAGCAGTGCAGAGTGCGTCTTGATTGGATCCACCAGGCGGGCCTGGCTCAGGAGGACGGCCTCTCGTGATACATCGATGCCCAGCGAGCGGCGCCCGAGCAGATGCGCGGCCACCAACGTGGTCCCGCTACCGCAACAGGGATCGAGCACCAGATCCCCTGGCTCGGACGCGAGGCGGATGATGCGCTCCAGCAGCAAGATGGGCTTTTGAGTCGGATAGCCGACGCGCTCGCGAGCTTTGGGGTTGAGATACGGGATGTCCCAGACGTCGCCGAGCGGCACGCCCTTCTTGACGCCCGCGGCCACCACTCCGCCGGACGCATCCCGCGCGTAGACGGCCTTGCCATGCGCGTCGCGAGCGCGCCGCTGCAAGATTTGATCGACGTTCGTCGCGGGCGAGTAGTCGACGTAGACCGGGTTGAAGACGTACGTGTCGCCTTTGCCGTACAGGTACAGCGTCTGGTGTGAGGGCAAGAGCGCACGGCTGCCATTGGACCAGCGCCGGTACATCCAGATGATCTCGGACCGAAACTGATGCGCGCCAAAGACGCGATCGAGCGCTGCTCGCGCGATGTGCGCCGAGCGCCGGTCACAGTGGAAAAACAGTGAGCCGTCCGGGCTCAGCACACGCCACAGCTCGGCGAGGCACTCGTGGAGAAATGCCGCGTACTCCTCATGCCCCGACCAGAGATCGGAGAAGGCGTACTCGCGGCGTCGGTCGCGCGTGCCCAGCCGGTGCACCTTCTGAGTGAAAAATGGCGGGTCGAGATACACGAGCCGCACGGACCCGGCCTCGAGAGCCGGCAGCACCGTCCGACAATCACCCTGCCTGAGTTCTGCGCGCATGCGTGAGCCACAGAACGATAACTGCTCCGAGCGGGTTTGTGCGGCCAATCGCCAGAGAATTTTCGGCAAACCCATTCACAGCGCACCCTCGAGCGCTTTATTGATTTTAAGCGCGTGGCCACTTCGAGCTCCTGAGGGGTCACGTGCAAGGCGTGAGCTACGAGGTGGGCGCTGAGCTCTCGGCGGCAGCCTCTGCAGAGGTTCACGTCGTCGTCGACGCGTTCCGCGAGCCTCGCGCGAGCGAGAACGTCGTCGCGGACAGCGGCTGTGGCGATCCCAATCAGACGATCGTGGTGGGGCACACCTCGATTCGGTGCTCGAGGGCCCCGGCATCAACGACAACGGCAGCGGCAGCGCGGTGGCCCTCGAAATCGCCAAGCGGCTCGCGCAGGTGCCTTGCGAGGGCGCTGATCTGAGCGTGCAGAGCCGAGTCCGGTTCGCGTTCTTTGGGGCGGAGGAATCCGGGCTCGCGGGCTCCTCGCAGTACGTGAGCCATCTGTCGCCCGAAGAGCAGGCTGAGATCGCATTGAACCTCAACTTCGACATGCTCGGTTCGCCGAACTTCGTCCGCTTCGTCTACGATGGCGACGGCTCGGAGTCGGGGACCGCGGGGCCACCGGGCTGCTGGGCGCGCGGTCCAAACCCGGGCTCGGAGCGGGAGCCTGCGGCGGCGCTTCCGGAGGCGCGCTCGGAGTTTCGCCGCTGCAGGCCGAGAGCGCCAGGGCGCACGACACACAGGCAGCGTGACTCTACAAGCCCCGACAGCGGTCGCTGCTGTGCCCTTCACTGCTCCGCGTCGAGCTCGAGCAGGCGAGCGGCCAGGGCCTGCCCCGAGCTGAACGCCCCTTCGACTCGGCCTCCGCTCGTCCAGTCGCCGCCCAGTCCGATTCCGCTGGCGGGGTCGTACAGCACGTCACCGCCGAGCGGTTCAGCCGCACGCGCCAGGGCCCAGCGCTGCACCACGCCGACGTCGGGTGTCAGCGGGCCCAGGCCGAACAGTAAAGCGAGCTCCGAGACGAGGGCTCGAACGAGCTCCGCATCGGCGAGCGAGACGTGTTGCCTCGACCAGGCCGGCGAGGCATGCAGGACCCAGCGCTCGCCCGGCGGGCGCGACGGCTTGCTCGAATCGCGCGCCACCCAGGTCAAGGCCGAGACGCCCGACGGCGAGCGGACCGGTGCGCCAGTGCGCTCATCCCGGGCTGCCCCACGAAGCGCTCCAGAGCGCCGTCGACGGGGCGAAAGGCGCTCGCTCTATCCGATAGCGAGACGAGCCGCGCTGGCCAGAGGCCGCAAACGCCAGCGTTCGTCCACGCGCGGACCCGCTCGGCGAAGCGCGGCCCGCGCGCGGTGAAGTACTGTGCGCCGAGATCGAAGGTGTGCGGCGGCAGGCGCCGCGTCGCGAGGCGGCCTCCCGGCGAGCGCCCCTTGTCGAACAACGTGACGAGGGCGGCATGCGCCGAGAGGGCCTCCGCGCACGCGAGGCCGGCGAGGCCCGCGCCGATGACGGCGATGCGAAGCCGGCTCATGTCCGTCGCGCTCGCGAGCTCGCCCGAGGCTCGGAAGAGCCACCGGCAGGCATGAGCGCGTCGGCGAACGCAGCCAGGTGGGCCATGGCGTCGCAAAAGGTCGAGTATCGCAGTTGTTGGCGCAGGGAGCGATGGAGCGCTCTGCCGCCCACGACGACGGCGGCGCCGACCGAGCTCGCCGCGTCTGCAATCCTGGCAAATTCGAGCGCGAACCTGGCCTCGTCGCTCGTGACCGCCGCCGCCACCCAGACCAGCCGGGGGCGGCGTTCCGCGATCGCCCGGGCGATCGCTTCGGCAGGCAGCCCCGTGCCGAGCGAACGCGCATCGAATCCTCGTTCGCTGAGCACGAGCTCGGCCATGAGCGTCGGTAACTCGTACGGGTCGCCCTCGAGGGCACCGCCCAGCGCCAGGACACGCTCCGGAGGGGCACGCTCGGCGCCTTTCGGCGCGAGCGCCCCGCCCAGCCGGAGCAACGCACGCTGCAACAGCTCGCCCGCGCGCCGCTCTTGGTAAATGGCCACCTTCCCCGACCGCCAGCGCTCGCCGAGGTCGGACAAGGTCGGAGTGATCAACGCATCACACAGGTCAGCCATCCCGCGCCCCGCCAACCACTCGGCTTCGAGCACGCGGTGCACCCCGCGCCCATCGTCAGCGAGCAGCGCGGCGAGAAGCTCGGCACGCATTGCCCTCAGGGAGTGCTCGGGAGCGGGCTCGCTCAGCGCAAGAGCCAATGGAGGGTGCAGGGCATGCCCCTCCTCCTGCGCGAACCGCACCAGGCTCGTGACCGGCAGGCGCCGGTGCCCCCCCGGCGTCTTCACCACGTCCAGCCGGCCCTGATCGCACCAGCGCTTGACGGAGGACTCGCTCACGCCGAGGGCGCTGGCCGCCTGGCGAGGAGAAACCGAAGAATTGGATGATATGGACGATTTTGAAGGACCCAAGTGGCCGCTCTTCCCACCCGTATTCGAGGGATCATAGCTATAATTGAGCCAATATCCAGCCGCCATACGCGAAACATCCCCGCCCCTGGCGGTTTCCAATTTTCGCGCTACGTGGAACGTTATGAACGTTTTTGGCCACTGTCACACGGTGGTTGCCCCCCTCGATAGCCTGCTCGGCGCCCTGCTCGAAGACCTGCCACGGCTGGCAACGTTGCTGCCCAACGTCGAGCGGATTGAGCCTCTCAGCGCCGATTGGGTGCTGGGGCGCCTGACGCGGCGGGATCGCTGGGTGGGCCGCCCCACGTCGGCCATGGCTCGCTGGTTCGTCCCGTCCGGGTCCATTACATGGGTGGTGCGTTCGTCTTGGCAGCTCGAGCCGTGTGTCATCTCTTGGGAGCTCGAGCCGACGCGGCGTCCCCTGCTCGTCGCGGGGTCGGGCGAGGTGCAGCTCTCGCGACTCCCGGAGCAGCGCACCCGCGTCGAGCTGAAGGGCACGCTCGCGATCGGGGGCTCGAGCTTTCTCGATCGCCGTCGCAGCATCGAAGATTTGTTGGCCCGGCTCCTGCAGCGCAACCTGCTCAGCGTCTTTGAACGCGCCGAGCAGGCGCTGGCGGCACCGCCGGGCACCCCGGGTGCGTTCACCGCGCAGAACCCCTGGGGTGAGCGAGGGGGGCAGCCCGCGTGAAGCGCTCTCTGCCCACCGATATCTGGGGCCGCTCGACGCGGGTGTTCGCGCTGGCGGCAGGGCTCGCGAAGCACGAGCTGACGCACCAGCTCAAGGCGGGATTGTCGAGCTCGATCGAGCGCCTGAGCGCGAGCGAGGTCCGCACGCGCGTCGCCCAGGCGCGGCTCGTCGCCGAGAGTCTGGGCCGCCTCAAGGGCGCGTTCATGAAGGCGGGCCAGCTGCTCTCGCTGGATGCCAGCGACTTTCTCCCGCCCGAAGCACTGGAAATTCTCTCGAAGCTTCAGGGTCAGGCTGATCCGATCGATTTCTCCGTCATGGCGAGCGTGCTGGCGAGCGAGCTCGGCCCCGAAGCGCTGGCAGAGCTCACCGAGATTGACCCGAGGCCCGCCGCGTCGGCCAGCATTGGCCAGGTCCATCGCGCGCGTGCTTTTGGCGAACCCGTCGCCGTCAAGATTCAGTACCCCGGCGTCGCGGAGAGCATCGACGCAGACCTCGCGCTGCTCGAAAAGTTGAGCTCGAGCTGGCTCGCGCTCACGCGGCGCGAGATCGATCTCTCCGACACCTTCGCCGAGCTCGGGGCCATTCTGCACCTCGAGGCCGACTACGAGCGTGAGCGGCGCTATCAGCAGCGCTTCGCAGCGCTGCTCGCGAACGATCCCCGTTTTGCGGTTCCCCGGGCGGTCCCGGCGTTGTCTACCTCCAAGGTCCTGACCATGTCATGGGCCGAGGGGGTGACGCTCGAAGCGTGGGTGCGCAGCCGGCCGCCGCGCGTCGAGCGTGAGGCGTTGGGGCGCGCGCTGCTCGACCTGTATTGCATGGAATTCTTTCACTGGGGCACCGTCCAGACCGACCCGAACCTCGGCAATTTCCTCATCCAATCATCTCATCAGGGTCGCATCGTCCTCCTCGATTTTGGCGCCACCGTCGAATACGACGCAGCGTTTCGCGAGGGCTACGTCTCGCTGCTTCGGTGCATCGCTACCGGAAATCGCCGCCGCATCGTCGACGCAGGGGTCGAGTTCGGGCTGCTCGACGGCCGCGAGTCGCCGAAGACGCGCGAGCGGTTCGTCGACATGCTGGTGAGCTCGGTCGAGCCGTTCGAACCCCGGCGACAGCCGTTCGCGTTTCGGGACGGCGACTACGCGATGCGCTCGAGGGTCGTGGTGCGCGAGTTTGTTCAGAGCCTGCAATTCTCCTCGCCCCCCCGACGCCTCATCTTTCTGCACCGCAAGCTGGGAGGGATCTTCCAGCTGCTGAAGCGGCTCGATCTCGAGCTCAACCTGTCCCGTTACTGGGAACGGATGGTCGCCGTTGCGGGGGCATTCGATGAACAGAGGACGCCAAACGACCTGAACAGGTCATTCCCCTTGAATTGAACATGCTAGACGTAGCCTCGGGCGGCGGTGCCGGAGCGATGGCGCCCGAGGGTTAGAGACGACCTGCGGATGGACCTGCGTCGCAACGGCTCGGGCGCCGCTGACGACGCGGCCACGCCGGTCTTTGATCTTGACGTCGATCAGGAAGTACGAAACCCGCGTCTTCTGGGGCTGGCCTTCGTAGCTGTGCTCCACGACGGAACCGTTCGTCTCCTGCCTCGTGCCGTCGCCGAAGCTCCACTCATATGACACCGGCTCGAAGCGCTCACGCGCGTCTCGCCCGCTCGCTTCGCTGAGCTTGGCGGTCAACGAGAGGACGTGCGGGCTCCGCGCGTCGAGGCTCACCTCGATCGCCACCTGCTCTTCGACCTCGCAGTCTCTCACGTTCACGGCGGGGAGCTCGGCGAGCCCGTGGCAGCTGCTGCTCTGCACGCCGACGGCGCAGTGACGCTCACGGCCCGGCGCGAGTGAAACGCCCAGATCACGGGGGAAGCGAATTTGACAGTCAGCGCGCGGATACCCTGTGCGCGGCGATATTCCAATCTGGCATATAGCTCCGAGGCTATGTCCTCCGCGAAATGGATCCCCCGAGCGGCCTTATTTGTCGGCGCGGGCGCTCACCGGCGGTTCGGGACGCTATTGCGGGGGTGCCGGCGCCTAGGTTCTCGAGTGAGCTCTCGGCGAGTCGCCGGAGCCAAAAAAAGGAGCTCGTCACATGCTCGAGAATCGTTCCGCCCGCTTCCTCCGCAACGTGCTCTGGATTGACGCCGCCACGTGCGTCGCCTGCGGCCTCTTCATGGTGGTGACCGCAAGGCCCTTTGGGCAGCTCGCGCACCTTCCGCCGGCGTTGCCGGCAACCTGGGCTGGAGCGCAGCGAGCATCTGGCTCTTGCTGAGCGGCGCGATCGCCCCCACCGCGCTCCGCGACCTGTTGATCGCGGCGCAGGCCGTCGTGGTGTTGGCGCTGACGGCGTGCGAAGTGCGGGGCGCGCTGCGGCTCGCGCCGGGCGTCGACGCCTCGCCCGTCATGTCGACATTCGGCGAGCCATGGAGGGCATACGCGGCGGGGCTACATCCCATCCAGCGCTTGAAGGCTCGATAGGTTACGCTTCGTGCCCGGCGACTCGCTCGATGCGCTTGTCGGGCACCAGCCAGATCATCGCCACCAACGCGTAGATAGCCTGCGCCAGCCAGGAGCTGACCAAGGACAGCCCGATGCCGAGCACGTAGAGCAGTGGCGAGGCCTTGCCCTTCCAGTCGCGGCCCACCGCCTGTAGCAGCACCGAGGGCTGGCCCTGCGCAGCGATGATCGCCAGCTGCAGCAGGTAGTAAGCGATGGCCGCCGCGAGCAGCACGACGCCGTAGATGGCGGAGGGCAACGGCGCAAAATGGTTCTCTCCCATCCAACCGGACGCGAAGGGAAACAGCGAAAGCCAGAACAGCAGATGCAGATTGGCCCACAGGATCGGGCCCGTCACGCGCTTGCAGGTGTGCAATAGGTGGTGATGGTTGTTCCAGTAGATGCCGACGTAGACAAAGCTCAGCACGTAGCTCGAGAACACCGGCAGTAGCGATACCAGCGCGGCGGATGATGGGTCGTGCGGCACCTTCATCTCGAGCACCATGATGGTGATGATGATTGCGAGTACGCCGTCACTGAAGGCTTCGAGCCGGTTACTTCCCAACGCCGTGCCTCCTTGCGAGTTGTGCCGAGCGGGCCCAGCCGATCAGGCGAACTTCCAGCGGACAAGAAGCGCCACCGCCACCGGCGCCGCGAAGAGTAGCAGCAGGATCGGTAGCTCCTCGCGCACGGAGTAGCCCGCAAGGCTCACGCCGACCCAGAGGTTGAACAAGGTCGCCGCGAGCCATGCGGCGACAAAGCTCCATGTGGCCCAAGTCGCCGCATCTGGGTAGTGCTGCACGAAGAGACGGCCAAAGAGGAAGAGCCCTGCAAAGATCAGCAGCCCGGCTACCAGGGCGGTCAATGTGCGCATCGATAGACTCCCGTTCCGGTGGCACGCATCATGAGGGATTCCTCGGCCCGCTTCAAGGCCGCGCGTTCGCCTGGAGCAGCGTCCCCCGGTTCAGGTGAACGAGCGGCCCGACTGCGGCGCGTGTGAGCCTCCCAGCTCGGGCAATCCGCATCCAGCGTGCAGCGAGCCGTGCAGCCACATCGAGAGCGCGGCCGTTCATTGTCGGGCGCGACCGAGCGGGTACACCTCCTGGCAGCGCTGAAGCACGCACGAATGTCGTAGCGGCGCGAGTCGCCACCCCGATCGCTAACGTCAGCGTTCGGGCGCTGCCGTCTCACCACCAGTAGATGGCGCGGGTAGTATCGAGCTCCGTTCGGCGTGTGTCGCCCAGAATGAAGCCCCCTTCCCGGAGCGAGGCTGCAATTGAGCCGAGGATCACGCCGAGATCAAAAGACGTAGAAATGCCCGCTAGGCAGGCCGCTTTCTGTTATGCTCGGCCCTTTTATCGGATGGCAGCCGTGCCCTCCTGGTGGTCCCTTAGCACTTGCATCCTCGTGGAGCGACAGTGGCTGATTGGGTTCAAGGATCGTGCCCGAGTTTCTTCTGGACTTCTTTAGAGGCGGGCGGCGCGCGTCTGGCGCTGATCGCTGAGGAGGAATCGCTCTCGTATGCGCGCCTGGTCGAGCGCGTCGGGCGCTTCGACGAGGGGGTTAGGGCGCAGCTCCCGCAGGCCCTCTCGCGCCCTCTCGTGCTGCTCGAGGCGGCGAACGAAATAGGCTCGATCGTCGCGTACTTGGCTTGCCTCCGAGCGGGCTGGCCCGTGATCCTCGTCGCCGAAGGTCAGAGCTCGCCGGCGAGTGGGATCGCCAGCACCTACCAGCCGAACATCGTCGTTCGCCGCGACGGGAAAGACTGGCGAGCGTCCCTTGCTTGCGCGGAGCCGGTCGCGATGCACGCCGATCTCGCCGTCCTCCTGTCCACCTCGGGAACGACCGGCGCGGAGAAGCTCGTGCGGCTGTCAGCTCGCAACCTGCAAGCCAACGCCACCGCCATCGCAAGCTATCTGAGCCTTTCACCGGCGGATCGAGCGATCACGGTCCTGCCGTACCATTACTCGTACGGCATGTCGGTGTTGCACACGCATTTGCTTTCACAAGCGGGCCTGGTGCTGTCATCAGCGTCCTTGGTGGATGCCGAGCTCTGGTCGCTTGCCCGTCAATTCGACGTGACGTCGCTCGCCTTGGTTCCGACCCAGTTCGAGTTGCTCGACGAGATCGCGTTCTCCAAGGAACATCTGCCCTCACTCCGCTACGTCACGCAGGCTGGTGGCAAGCTCGATCCCGCGCGGGCCCTAAAGTTCGCTCGGCAGGCCAAGACTCTGGGCTTTCAGTTCTTCATCATGTACGGGCAAACGGAGGCCAGCCCGCGTATGTCCTACGTGCCTGCCGAGGACGTAGAGCTGTGGCATCACAGTATCGGGCGCCCTGTGGACGGCGGCACCTTCCGCCTCACGGATGGGGCGGGTAGGGAAATCACTCGCAACGGCGAGCCAGGCGAGCTCGTCTACGAGGGACCGAACGTGATGCTGGGGTATGCCCTGTCGCGAGCCGATCTCGACAAGCCGGGAGGCCCGTCCATCCTCTGGACCGGCGACATCGCCGAGCGCCTGGACAATGGCTTCTACCGTATCACGGGGCGTGCCAGTCGCTTCATCAAGCTGTTTGGCCTTCGCATCGGTCTCGACGAAGTGGAGAGCTCGTTGCGCGCGCAGGGCCGCCGCGTCTACGTGTCCGGTACCGACGAGCGACTCGTCATCTTCTCGCTCGATGCCGAGGCAGAAGGACCGCTTCGCGCCGAGATCGCTCGCCGATACGAGTGGCCAGAACGCTGCGTCGAAGTCGTGCCCCTGGAGTCGGTCCCGCTGCTGGCTTCGGGGAAAGTCGACTACCGCGAGCTGTCCCGCCGAGCAGCGAGCTTGGCGGTCCGGTCGGCTGACACCCGATCGAACCTCGCCGAGTTGCTGAGCTGCCTGCTGCGCGAGGCGTCGCTCGACGAAACCAAGAGCTTCCTCGATCTCGGTGGTCACAGCCTCGCGTATCTCGAGGTCCAGCTGTTCCTCTCCCAGCGCATCGGCACCGTCCCCGAAAGCTGGGAATGCTTGCCGCTGCGAGATCTCTACGCGCTCGAGGCGAGCTCGAACAGGAAGAAGCCCAGCTGGCAGCTCGTGCCTGCGGATCTGATCGCTCGCGACGTGGCGATTCTCGCGGTCATCGCCCTGCACAGCAGCACGTGGAGTACCGGCGGCGGGTCCATCTTGCTCCTCATCCTGGTCGGTTACTCGCTCGCGCGCTTCCAGTCGGAACGGCTCTTCGCCGGACAGGTCGGCAAGACACTGGGAACCATGTTGGGCCGTATCGTCGTCATTTACTACGTCTTCATCGCTGTCGCTGCCATCAAGTTCTCTCCGTTCGACCCCGAATGGTTCCTCCTCGTCGCGAACTTTTCGGTCGAGCCGACGCCCTATTTTATCGGGCCCTATTGGTTCGTCAGCACATACGTGCAGATCATCGCGCTGGCCTCGCTGCCGTTCGCGCTGCCGGGCGTGGGGGCCAAGGTGAAGGCCTATCCCTTCGAGGCCGGCGTTGCCGCCACGCTAGCCGTTGCTCTCGCCATTCAGCTCTCCCAGGTCGGAGACCTCTTCTACAACGTCCGGCACCACCACCCCGTCGTCGCGCTCGAGCTACTCCTCGCCGGCTGGTGCATGTTTTTCGCCACCACGACTCGAAAAAAGCTGGTCGCAACGGCGGTCATTCTACTGGCCTGGCTTCAGAACTACGGCCTCGTCGAGGCCAACATCACTGCGCTCATGCTGGGCGGCTCGCTGTGTACCCTCTGGGGCGCCGCCGTGCCTCTCCCACGGAGCGTCGCGCGCGGCCTCGTACTCTTCGGTAGCCTGTCTCTGTTCGTGTACCTCGCTCACATTCCGGTCGTGTACGGCTTGAGCCGTTACCTCGAAGGAGCACTGCTGTTCTTGGCCGTCGTCGGCCTGACCTTCGTGTGTGCTCTAGGCCTGAGGACGGTGAGCGAGGTCATCACGCTTCGCGGGAAGGCCCTGGCTTCATACCTCGCAGGGTTGCACAGCAGTTAGGGAAAAGCACGAGCCGGTGAGAGCTCGGCGGTGGGCTCGCATCGAGCCGGGCTCCGCCAGGCGTCCCGTCCAGGCCAGGGAGTTCGGCGTTTGACAGCGGGGACGGCGCGAGGCCATCAACGCTTTGGTGGAGCGGCTCACGCAGCGCCTTGGCGCCCCCTAAAGAACGGAGTCGTCTGCGGACAAGAGGGGATTGTGGGTTACGCTCTTGCCCCTGCTTGCTTGCTCCGCTCCTGCGCCCGGCCTCCCCTCGCGCTCGGGCACGTCGCTTTCGAGGACGGCAGGATCTGCTACCGCATCCAGGGCGCCAACCAAGTGCGGTTGATGACGCCGCAAAGGCGGCCGTGAAGCTGTTGTCCGGATGAGGCGACCCCGCTCGGCGACGTTCGCGAGCGCGCGCGAGCGAGCGCTGCCGCACCTCATCCATCCGAAGCGCGGCAGCCTAACTGGGCTCGTTCCGTCCGAGCAGCGCCAGGCATGGGGTTTGCTGTGCTCAGGCTAGCCACGCTCGCCACGGGCATGGAGCACTCGTAAGGATTTTCTGTATGCAACTACCATCGATATTGACCCGCGCCTGCCGCCGGCATCCAGGGGCCGACCATCAGGCATCGAATGTTAAACAAGGGCGCGGCTAGCGCGCAAGGCGAGGTGGGCGTGTGCCACTTGCGGCGCGGAGCCGCGCTCGCCTTGGGAGCTGTCTTCGCCAGTGCGTGTGCCGGCAGCGGCGACGGAATGAATCCGGACGTCGACGGCGCCGAGAGCGAGTTGGTGCTGAGCGCAAGTGCTGAGGAGGGTGCCGCCCCGGGGGTCGAAGAACCTGCCGTGGCGCTCGATCAGGGGCAATACTCCTCACTCGATGCCGATGCTTACCAAGCTGAGCCGGAGCCTGTTGCAGGACGAAGCCGATGTCCAGATTGGCCAGCTCGAACAGGCTCTGGGCGGCTCCTGCGGCTCGCAGAGCTCCACGATCAACAGCGCCTATTATTACACCACCGTTCCCGACCACTTTCCGCCGGATAGCATCGTCGCGCAACTCGCCGCCTTGGCGATCGGCATCCCGATCGGAGGGCTCGTTGCCTGCTTGCCGTTTGGCGTCGCGAACATGGGCCCCACCTGCGACGCTCACGATGCTTGCTATGGCACGCTGGGCAAATCCAAGGGCCGGTGTGATCGCGAAGCGAGCAGGGTTGCCGGGAGTCATGCCTCGGCATGGCGAAGGTGATGCACGCGGCCATCGCAGGGGCTGGGCAGAGCGCCTACGATGCCGCTCAGTTCGACGCCTCGCGGCCCGTCCTACCTCCCATCGGGGAAGAAGGGCCGCTATTCTTCTAGCGCCTGACGCTCAGACGCGGGTGTTCGCGGACGTCGTCGAGCCTGCTGGCGTAGGCGAAGGCTGCGATCGGAGGGTGGTCCACCTCCCCATCGAGGATCCCGTGCTCAGCGGCGCGGGGTGGCGCCGGGCAACAGCGTCCAGCGGCCTTCAGAGACGACCTCGACGCGACCATCACTGACTTTGATGGCGGTCTGGTCGTCGATCGCGTACGTCGGTACCGGCACTTCCGCCGCCATAGTTTCCACCTTTGTCATAGCGCTTTCCGGGTGGTCCTCATGATCCACGTGAGGGAGCAACGCGAAGTCGACGAGCCCCAGCCCCCGGTCGATGACGAACGGCTTGCACGGGTCGCCGTAGGTCTCCCCGAACACCGGGGCCGTCACCATGCTGCCGGCACTAATGCCGACATAGACGGTGTCGCGCAGAGACGGGATCAGCTCCGCGAGACCCGACTCTTGCATCCAGCGCCGCAGGTACCAGACATTCCGCACCATGAGCCAGAAGGTGGGCCAGCCCGCTCGCTCCTTGACTGAACCTGAGCTTGCGCCTGAGCCGTACGGGCCGTACAGTCAAGGCATGGTGAGGAAGTCCTATGGATCCGAAGAGGCGCGGGCCAAGTTGCCGGAGTTATTGGAGCAGGCCCACCGAGGCCTGCCGACCGTCATTACCAAACGCGGAGAGCCTTACGCCGCCCTCGTGCCAGTCACGGACCGGAGAGCCACCCGCAGAGGCTCTACGTTCATAGCGCTGCGGGGTTCGGGTCGTAATTTATGGGGGCCTGACGTCGCCCGAGCGCTCGCCGAACTGCGTGACGAGTGGGAATGACGCTCGCCAAGCAAATTCCAGACGGTGCAACGGTTCTCATCGACACCAACCCTATCATCTACTGGTTTCAGGACAGCCCCCTCGCGGTACCGTTCGAAGCCGTGTTCGCCGATGTGCACGCCGGACGCATCGATGCAATGGTGACACCAATCACCGTAGCCGAAGTGGTCAGCGGCCCCCTGCGAGCCGGTAAGGAGGCGCTCGCTGAGCGATATCGACAGGCCCTGGCCGGAAGTCAGGGTTTCACGGTGCGCGATATCAACGCGGACATTGCCATGCTCGCCGCTCGCTTGCGTTTGCGTCACGCGCTGAAGCTGCCAGATGCCATTCAGCTCGCGACCGCCGTGCACACCGGTTGCTTCGCATTGATCAGCCGTGACCGCGACTTTCGGAACGTTACGGACGTGCTCGTCCTGGGCTCGGCATGATGTGAAAGGCGTGTGCCTGGCCCCCAAGAAGATCTGCTGATCAGTTCCAAACGATCCCGGTAGGGCAGGGCTTTGATAAGGCAACGCAAAATTCCTTCTGCGCAGCGCTCGGTGGCAGCCCGGAGCCACGCTGGACTCGTCGTCGGAGAGGTGGCGCGATGATCGACGACGACGTGCGCTCCCGCATTCGCCGCTTGTTCCTCGCCGAGCACTGGAAGATCCACACCATCTCGACCGAGCTCGGCGTGCACCATGACGGCGCCGAGTCCAAATCAACAGCGAAAAGGTGCTTTGCAGCGGGTCAGCCGAACCCGGACGGCAGGGGTGCGAACGAGCCGGACCGATCAGCACGGCGCTCAGTGGGCAACTCTGGTCAACAGCCGGGAGCCGATGAGCACGGGGTCGCCGTGAAGCGGGGGCGAAGAGCGCGCTCGAGAACGCAGCACGGCCAGCCCGAAGCCGTCTCTCGGCTCGCTCAGGGAGCCACGGGTCGCGTCAGGGTCCCGGCGCTTTGCGCTAGGTTTTCCGTGCTGTCGTAGAGCAGTTGAGCGACGTAGTCGAAGTTGTGGGCCCAGGCGCCCGGGTCTTTGCGGCTGAGCTGGTAGTTGTGCGCCGCTCGCATGAGCTCCGGGGTCCAGGGCGTGAAAGGGTTGGCCGAGGTGGCTTCTTCGGCGGAGCAGACGCCGTCGCCGCTCGGGTCGCTGAAGAAGTAGGGGTACGCCGACGGGGAGTAGCAGAGGCCCCCCGGTCCCGCGACGCCGCGCATGGCGACGAGCAGCACCGCCGCCATGCCGTCGAGCTCGGCGCGCAGTGATTCGCTCGTGTCGCCGTCGCCGTCGTAGTCGGCGAGGTGCACCAGGCGGACGTTCTCGGGGTCGCCGTTGGCGTCGGCGTGGCAGACGCCGCAGCGAGAGTCCCAGGTGTCGGCGATGCTGAAGGAGTGCTGGCTCGCCACCGGGTCGTGGCACGACGTGCATTGCGTGCCGCCCATGTGCGCGAGCGGGCCTGCGTACAGGCGCTCCGGGTATTCGTAGCCGATGGCGGAGGCGGAGCCGAGCTTTGTGCCAGCCGCCGGCAGGTAGTGGACGTTGACGAAGCGCAGTTGGCCGGTCGCGATCTGGGCGTCCACCGTGGACTTGGAGGCGCGGCCGCTGTGGCACACGCTACACAGGTTGTCGTTGCCCGGCTGGTCGACGACGGCCCCGCTCGGGAAGGTCGTGGCGGGCACCGAGAGCACCGCGAACTCGTCACCGAAGCTGGTGTGGCAGGTGGAACACTCGAGGCCATTGGCCGTCTCCGGCACGTCGATGGAGGTGCCGTGCTCGACAAAGAAGCGGAAGCCCTCTTGCCCGCCGTGGCAACGCGAGCAGGTGGCGTCGACGGCTTCGTCCGTGTCCCAGTGCCGCGCGGCCTCGCTCGAGCCGTCGAAGTGGCCTTGATCGCCGCGCACCGTGCGCGAGACATCGACTTTCACAGTGAGCCCCAGGTTGAGGTCCTCGATCGAGTCGTAGAGCAGCTCCAGGATGTACTTGGCGTTGTGGGCAAAGGCGCCGGGGTCCTTGGTGGCCAGCTGGTAGTTGAAGGTGGCCTTGACCAGGCGCGCCGTCCATGCGGCGTAGGCGTTGCCGCTGACAGCCTCCGCCGCCGAGCACTCGGCGTCGGCGTCGCTGTCGATGAACCAATACGGATGGGTGGCCTCGGAGTAGCAGAGCGGCGCGTTGTGCTCGGCGCCGTAGCGCTGCGCCGCTTGCAAGAGCTGCTGTTTGAGGCCCATCAGCTCGGCATAGATGCCCTCGCTCGTGTCGCCGTCGCCGTCATAGTCGCGACCAGCGGAGGAGAGCATGCGGATCTCGCGCGCGCCGGCCAGATCAGTCGCGCCCGAGTGGCAGCCGACGCACTCGTTGAAGCGCGGCTGGGTGGTGTGCGGGTCGTGGCACTCGATGCAGGTGTCGAACGCCTCCACGTGTCGAAAGCGAGTGTCATACACGTGCTCGGGGTATTGAAAGCCGCCGTTGGCCCGCCCTGCCAGGAGCGTGCTGGCGGCGGGGAAATAGTGGATGTTGAGGAAGCCGAGCGCGTCGCTCACCTCGTCGTCACCAGCGACGGCCGCGGCATCGATCGCTCGCTGCACGTCAGGGCCCGACGAGCGCCCCTGGTGGCACGTCATGCAACGCGCCTCTCCGCCCAGACCGCCGAGCTCGAAGCCGGAGGGGAAGCGCACGTCCGAGAGCGCGTTGGCGGCTGGATTGTGGCAGGTCTGGCAGCCCACGCTGGACCCGATCGGCGCCGGCGCGTCCACCCGCCCCGGAGCGCTGCCATCGTCACCGAGAAAGTCCCGGAACCCGTCCTCGGTGTGACAGCGAGCGCACGCCACCGGCACCTCCCCTTCTGCGTCCCAGTGCGTGAAGGCCTCGGCGCTCACGTCGGCGTGCGCCGAGCTCTGCCACTCGGCGAGAAAAGGCACGGGCGAGACACCGCCGTCCGGCGACGCACCTAGCGTGACCACGATCGTGTGCTCCGCTCGCGCCTTGCTGTCCTTGCCCGTCACCGCGATCTGCGCTTCTCCCGGGGCGACGCCGCGCACGAGTCCTGCCTCGGTGACGGTCGCGACCTCCGGCGCCAGGCTCGTGAAGTCATACGCCGCGTCGCGACCGCCCGCGGTGGTGGCGGTGAGGGTCAGGCTCTGTCCTACCGAGAGGCTGTGACCGCCGCTCAGCTCGAGCGTGGGGAGCCGCTCCTGCTCGAGCTCGGCGCACGCGCCGAAGAACACGGCGCCCAAGAGGGCCCCGCCGAACGCCGGCAAACCCAGTCCAGCCGCGGACCATAAGCAAAGCATCTTCAATCGATTCATGGTGCAGCTCCCTCGCCAATCCAGCGCAGCACGCGCGCGTATTGTGGCGAAGCTCGGGTGTAGATGGCGCCGCCCGAGTGGCCGCGCCCTTCCATCTTGAGGACGAGGCGGCTCGCATCGGGCGAGCCCACATCGACCAGATCCAATGCGGACAGGTAGTCCTCCGTCACGTTGCCGGTGAGCAAGAGCGCCGTGCTCGACGCCGCGCCCGTGGGCGAATGGCACGAGGCGCAGCCGCCCTGCAGGAGCGCATGGATGTCCGCGGCATAACTGATCGCGAGTCCTGCCTCGGCGCCCATCGATCCGCCGCCCGAACCGCTCGCGCCGAACGGCTCACCGCGGCTGAAGTCCGCGCAACCCACGCAGCAGAGCAGCGCGAAGAGCAGTGTCGGATTAGAATTCATAGACCCCCGTCACGCGCAGGAAGTCATCGTCGACTTCATCGGCCTTCTCGAGGTTGAAGAAGTAGTAAAGGCCAAAGGTCAGCGGCCCATGGCGCGACACCAGCCCAAAGTTGTGCGTCGAGCCGTCTTCCCGCGTCAGCCGGGTGTCGTCGAGGATCACCCCGCGCCGGTTGTCGAACGTCCTGAGCCCTTGCCGATACTGAACGTAGGCCAGATCCGTAAAAAAGTAGCGCAGGCGAAAGTAGCTCGCGAAGTGGTAGTAGTCCTGCCCTGGCCCAGCTCCCGAGACGTCGGCACGCAGCAGCCCGGCGTCGGCTGCCAGGTGCTCCAGCACCGGCACGCCGCGCAGGCGCCAGAGCGCCACGTCCACTGCCTGCAGATACAGCACTCGGCCAAATCCGAGGCCGTTGCCGTAGCCGGAATAGAACAGCGACACGGCGTCCCACGACACACGCAGGCGGGCGCCGACCGCCACCTGTACCGAGTCCAGCGCCGACAGGTCACTCTGCAGGTTCAGCGTCGCGTCGCGCTCTCGAAGCTCGTGGCCACGGACGGCGTACACGTCGGCGGAGCCCGAGAGGTCGCCTTTTTCCAGCGACCAACGACCGCTCAGGCCTTCCTGCGCCCAGATCGCGGGCAGCACTCGCTGATCGAACCCTGCCAGGCCGCCATAGCTTTGATGAAACAGCGGGTCCGGCCCAAATGGCACGAGCAGCTTGCCGGCTTTGATCGAGCCCTGCCCCGCGGACGCCGGCAAGCTGAGCCGGTACTGAACCTCCCAGAAGGTGAGGTTGACGAGCTCCGCAGTGAAGCCCACCGGGTCGCCCTGACTTTGCCGGCTCAGGAAGACGAAGTGGTGGTAGCTCTGGATGGCATTGTCGCCGGATGAAAAGGGCTGGGTGTCGAAGTTGCGGCGCTCGTAGTTGAGGTCGAAGCGCCCGTTGAGGCGGAGGTCGAAGGGCAAGCGCAGGCCCGCGCCGTGGGGCTCGAGCGTCGCGGCGGGCGCCGCCGCAACGGCCACTCGGGGTGCTGGACCCGGTGGGGCCTCAGCCACATGAAGAGCTCCCGGCGCCTGAGCCGCTCCGGGCGTCCCCGACGCCTGAGCGATGTCGAGCGCGGCCGCGATTGGGCCGAGGGCGCCCGAGGCGATCCACGCGAGCAGGCGCCGATGCCCGTCGCTGCCCGCAGGGTAGATGCTGCCTCCCGCGTGCGTCACTCCGCTCGCCTTTGCGAGCAGCGGGCTGGTTTCGGGCCGAGCGAGATCGACGAAACGGCGCGCGCTGGCGAAGTCAGCCCCGACCTCGCCCGTGAGCACGTAACCCGTCGCGCCCGCCAAGGCCCCCGGGCGATGACATCCAGAGCACGCCTGGTTCAGCGCGTCGTGCAGCTCGGGGGCGTAGACGAGCCCCGGCGGCGGGCTGGCGGGCGGTGCCGCAGCCGCCGGGAGGGCGGCCACGGGAGCTGCGACGACAGGCGGCGCAGCGCTCGGCGTTAGAGTGGGCCGCGCATCGGCCCGGACCGCCGCGCTGGTCTGACGCTCGATCACGGGCGCCGAGGCGACCGGAGCCAGCGCCCCACCTCGCTTCGCGCCGGCAGCGATCCAGCGCAAGAGCAGCTGGTACTCCGCGCTCGCTGGCGCGAGAACCGTGCCGCCTTTGTGCCCCGCGCCGGTGGCGAGGCGCAAGAGCGGGCTCTCCGCGGGCGCGCCGACGTTGACGAAGCGGCGCGTGGCGGCAAAGTCTGCTTCCAACGTGCCGTCCAGCACGTAAGCGCCACCGCCCGCGCTACCTCCAGCGACATGACAGCCTCGGCATGCGCCGAGGGCACGCTGCACGCTGCCGGAGAACCCGAGGCCAGGCGGAGGCTCGGGCTTCGCTCCGGGCTTGCCTTCCTCGACTGCAGGCGGCTCGTTCGGCGCGTCTTTCCCCTTCTCGGCTACCCCGCCCCGCTCCTCGTCCGCGTCGCCCTTCGGCTCGCCCTTGGGTGCGGGAGTGGCCGGCGCGCGCTTCTTCAGCCCCAGCTGGTCGAGCAAGCGGCGCCGCTCCGCCTCCCGCTCGCTCGGCGGCGGCGACTGGGCGTCACTCGAGCGCGGCCAGCCGAGGACGAGCCCGCTCAGGCAGAGCGCGATCGACAGGGCGCTCCAAAACTGATGCTGACCCGCCGCAGCGGGCCCGTGCGCGCCGCGCTCAAGGCTCGACATGGCAGTCCTGGCAGGGCAGCTTCGCGATGGGCGTAGCGACTGACCCGTCGTGACAGGCTCCACAATAGAGCCCTCGCTGCATTTCACGATGGGTGAACCCCGAGAGAGCCTGCGGGAAGATGCTCGGGTGGCACATATAGCAGCTCAGCGCTCCGTGCCCGAGATGTGAAAAGAGCGCCTCGGCGCTCGGGCTGCCGGCAGGACGTGGCGAGAGCTTGGGAATGCGCAGCCGCGCGGGCAGAGCGAGCGCGCCGAGCGCGATCGAGAGTACGAGCACCGCGAGCGCCGACGCGAGCGCAGAGCGCCAATAGGCGGGGGTCAGACGCATCAAGTCTCCTCCGATCGGAACACGACGTTGCGAGACCGCGTGAGCCAGGCGAGCAGGGCCCCGACGATGACCAGGGGCATGCCTAACAGCGCAGACAAGAGGAACGTGCCCGGGCTCCAGAAGAACGCGCAGCCGAGCTGCACCAACAGGCCCGCCACGACGAGCGCCAAGGCGCGCCGAACCGCCCGTACGTTGCCGGGGTTGTTGACTGAGCTCATTCAGCCTCCGCCTGCCACAAGCGCCCCGCCTTGACCGACTCGAAGTCGTGCGCGACCTGGTGGCACGACAGGCACGACGTCGTGCCCGCTCGCAGCTCCGAGAAGATGCTCTGATGGCCGCGCGAGTCGAGATAGCTCCGAGCGTCGTCGTGGCAGTGCAGGCAGTTGGAGTTGGGATAGGGCTGATACAGCTCGATCGGCTCGGCCGCCGCTCCCAGGTAGTGAACCCAGACGTGGCGCAGGCCGTTGAGCTTCGTCTTCACGTCGCCGAAGAGCGCGTAGTCCGCGTGGCAAGCGTAACAGGTCGTGTCGCGATCGATCAGCCGCGACTGGTAATGCACGGCCGGGAGCGCCTGCTCGTTATCCGCGAACAAGCTCAGCCCGTAAGGCGTCATCTCGTGGCACGTGAGGCAGAACCGGGTCTTCGAAGACTCTCGATAGCCCACGCCGAGCCCTCCCGCTGTGGCGAAGACGGGGACCACACCAGCGCCCACCATCAAGACCAGGCGCCCCCACGGCTGCCCGAGCAGCACCGGCACGCCGAAGTAGGCCAGGGTCGCCGTCAATAGCGCGACCGCCAGCCCGACGACGATGATCGTGTCTAGCATTGTATTCCGGCTGACCAACGTCGCGGCATGGAGATCTCCCGTTTCGCCCCACTGCCGCAGCTTTGTCCGCGTCACTCTTGCAACGCTCGGGTGCTGCGGCGCCCAAGCCATCAGGATAGCAATTTGCGATCCACTACGGCGAGGACGCCGCGCAGTGCTGCAAGCGCTGGGTCGTGCGCAAAACGTGCGCAGCGACCGTAGCAAACGCAAGTTCAGCGCGAAGCGAGCGTGCTGGAGGCTGCCGTTACTGAAGGCCCGCGTTCACTCTCGCGCCCTCGCATCGAGGCCGATCGCCAGCGCGCCCTCCCGCCCGCCTCAGCGACCTCGGACACGCGCTCGACCTTCAACTCCGGTGGCTGTGCGCCCAATTGGCGACTGCGAACGACGCGGTGGATGGTGTGCTCGAGCAGGTCCATGGTCCGCCACTCGGGTCGCACCAATGACCCGTACACGCTGAGATAGGTGGGCACCAGGAACTGGCCAAAGCTCTCGAGCAGCTGGGTCACCGGGACGCCGGTCATGCCCACCGCTTGCGTCACCAACTGGAGCAGCTGTTCGTCGGGATAGGACTCGATGGCGGTGAAAATCTTCCGCTCGAGCCCGGCACGCCGGCAGAGCTCCCGCCAACCGTAGGCCCCATACTGGCCCTCGACGAATTTCTGAAGCTGGACGTGAATGATCCCGTGCATCGGGCAGCACAACGACCAGCCGATGATCCGAGACTAGGCGCTGCCTCGAGCGGCGGTGAAAGACGCTGCAGGGTGAGACGCGGACGTGGGTCAGCCATACCGGCTCGTGCTCTGACGAGCGCTGCCTGACGCGAGGGCGGAGCCCGAGCAATGGCTCGACCCTCGGCGTCCGATCCAGCGACGTCCACTCGGGCGCTAGCAGTGATATGCTGCTCGCATGCGCTGGAATTTTATTGGCAAGCCGCGCCCTGCTCATGTCGTCGCGTGGGGGGCTTGGGTGGCACTGCTCGGCGGCGCCGCTTGTTCGGGTTCGGATGCGCGCGAGGAGCCGGGAGCGAACACGACCGGTAGCGATCCGGCCGCGCCGTCTGCAGAAGGCGATGGGCGAGAGGGCACAGCGCCGCTGGATCCCGCGGCAGAGGCCGGCGGAGCGCCGGGTGGCCCGACGAGCAGTGGCCAGGGCGAGGGCAACCCCACGCCGATCGGTGGCGTGGAGATGGCGGGTAGCCCGATGGATGGGAGCGCCATGGGCGGTAGCCCGATGGCTGGCAGCCAAATGGTGGGCGCCCAACCCGCAGAGGGCGTGCCCAGCGAGGGCGTGCCCGCCGAGCCCCGGGTGCGGTTCGTGGGACGTTTCGACGCCTTGGACCCGCAGAGGCCGCGGTTTGCGTGGTCGGGCTCGGGCATGCTCGCGCGCTTCTCCGGGAGCTCCGTCAGCGCGCGCCTCACCGGCAACCAAGAGTACACGGTGCTGGTCGATGGCATGCTCAGGCCCAAGCTCGTGTCTACGGGCAGCATCGATCTGCTCGCGGACGACCTGGCCCCGGGGGAGCACCTGGTCGAGCTGTACCGGCGCACCGAGGCGGCTCAAGGCGAAGCGCAGTTTCTGGGCTTCGACTTCGGGATGGGCAAGCTGCTCGCGCCGCCCCCGGCGCCCGAGCGCCGCATCGAGATCATCGGCGACTCGGTCAGCGCCGGCTACGGCAACGAGGGCGCGGATATGAGCTGCCCCTTCACACCCGCCACCGAGAACCACTACCTCACGTACGGGGCGATCGCAGCCCGCAACGTCGGCGCTGACCTCGTGACGGTGGCCTGGTCGGGCAAGGGCGTCGTCTGCAACTACGGCGATGAAGCCACGAGCTGTACGGAGCCGATGCCCACCTATTTCGATCGCATCCTGCCCAATCGCGCCGACAGCGTCTGGGATTTCGCCGCTTACCAGCCGCAGGCCGTGGTGATCAATCTGGGCACGAACGACTTCAGCACCGCGCTCGATCCTGCAGCGGCGGACTTCGAAGCGGCCTACGTGGCACTGCTCGAACGCGTGCGCGCCGCCTACGCGGACGCCACCGTCCTGTGCACCGTAGGGCCGCTCTTGAGCGGCACCGATCTCGGCCTCGCGCGAGCCTCGATCGCCAGCGCCGTGCGTGCGCGGACGGATGCCGGTGACGCGAAGGTAAAGCTGTTCGAGCTCGCGGAGACGAACCCGACCAACGGCTACGGCTGCGACTTTCACCCGAGCCTGCGCACGCACGAAGTGATGGCGGAGGTGCTCACCACTGCGCTGCAGAACGAGCTCGGGTGGTGAGCGTGAGCTAACGCGCAGTCAGGGCTCGCACCCCGCCCGTACCAGGGGCTAGTCTTCCAGCGTGGACGACGGGATGAAAACAGCGGTCGCGGCCGGTTCGGTACCTGGCAGCATCGAACGCCGCGTGCCGCTCGAGGGTACCCTCGGTCAAAGTAGCAGCAAGGCATCTGCCCTCGAGCTCGGCCTGTCTGAGGCAGGGGTGTGGCTGCTCGATGCCGCTCCCGATGCGTCGTTGCGCCTACCGCTCCACGACGCCAGATACACGCCCCACGCCGTGCGCGCCGATCGGCTGGAGGTGGCAGGCGTCACGTTGTCGGTGCCGCTGCTGCGCAAGCGCGAGGCGCGCGAGCTGTTCGCTCTGGGGCGCATCCGGCAGGCGGCAGGCCCGCTCCCGCCCGCCGATTTCGCGGGCCGTCACACCGATGTCGGGAGCCTGGTCGCGCAGGCCGTCGCGCGCGCGTGGTTACTGCCGGGCGAGTTGCTGCTCGCCGCCTTGCAGACCGAGTCAAAAGCCCGCCTCGAGGCTCATTTGACAGGGCCTGTCGAAGCGCCGCAGGTGTTCGTCGCGAGTGATCGGCGCCTGGCGCTGCTCTGCATCGGAGAGCTCGGCGATTGGTCTGAAGACCACCTCTCTCCGGGCGTGCTCGAGCTCACCAGCGATCGGGGACGGCTCGTGCGCTGCGGCACCGTCAGCTGGCGGCCTAACGGCAACGCCGAGCTCTTCGAGGAGCTCGCTCGAGCCTGCGCGCTCTCGGGCAGCGAGCGCACGCTCGAGGTGTCTCGCCTGGAGCACGTGCAGGGCAGCAACGCGCAGCGCTCCAAGATCGAGCCGATGCTCGCTCGGCTCGCGCAGGAGGGCAACGCCACGGCCCTCATGATCGGGCGTCTGCTCGAGCTCGAGCGCGATCCGAGCGCCGCCTGCGTCGATGCGCTCCGCAGCCTCGAGCCGAGCGCGCTCGAGCGCCTCACACAAACCTGGGTCGAGTGGCGCCTCTCGCAGGCGCTCGCCGAACAGCTCGTGCTCAGTCTCGCGGAGCTCGGGCACGCTCGAACGTATGCGCTCTCGCTGCGCGGCGCGCTCTGGCAGCGGCAGCAGGGCGGCAAGCAGAGCGAATCAGGTCGCCTGGCAACGGACTTGGCGTATGCGCGAACGGCGCGCCAGCTCGGCGCCGACAGCGTGGCCACGGAGGTGCTCGAAGCGCGGCGCCTGGCCATCTCGCGAGTGCCCGTGGGCGCTCTCAAAGGTGTCACGCCCGAGCAGCGCATCGAGCTGCTCCAAGCATTGTACGGCGCGGCGCCCGAGGCTTCGAGCTCGCGCTACGAGGCCGCTCTCGAGCTGACGCAGCTCGACCCACTCACGACGGACCGCTTTGCGCGCCTGGTCGGCTCGAGCACAGGCCCCGTCGCCGAACGCGCCCGAGAGTGCCAGAGCGTGCTGGACGCCGAGGTTCTGGCGCCACGAGCCGCGCCGCATCTGGAGCCAGCACCGGAGGCGGCCCAGCCGATCGGCGAGCTCCTGCTCGAGACCCGCTTGCGTCACCCGCTGGTGCGCGGCGGCGCGCCCCTGTCGAGGCTCATCGCGCGCGCCATCGCCAGCAGCGAGAGCCCGAACGCCGAGATGTTGCGGGAGGTGTGCGAACGCCTGGAGGGGAGCGCGAGCGCCGCCTCACGGGCCCTCGCCGACAGCGCGCAGGCGCTCGGGGTCAAGCAGGTGGCCGCGTATGTCTCGCGCGGAGAGCGCGACATCGGAGTGCGCGCGTTCGAGGCCAAGCCGCCCTTCGTGTTGGTCGGCGGCAAGCACCTCGATCAGGGCTCGCCCTATCACTTGAGCCAAGACGAGCTCCGCTTCGCGCTGGGCGCCGAGCTCGCTCACCTGCGCTTCGGGCACACGCGCTTTCGTTCGGCTGATTTGTGGCTCGGAGCGCTCGACAAGAGCCGTCGCGGCGCCGAGCTCCTGATCGGTGTTCTGCCGCTCTTGCCGAGCTGGAACCTGGCGGGCCACGTCCTATCGGGTGCTGGCTCACTCGAGCATCCCCTGCTCAAGCGCGTCTGGGGCGCCGCGGGCCTGCTCCAGGGCCCCGTATCTCAATCGCTCCTCGACAAGCTTCGGGCTCGCTCGCCGCTCGGCGCGGACTTGACCGCCGCCAACGAGGAGCTATTGGTCGCGCACCGCCTGATGCAACTCAGCGCGGACCGCGCTGGGCTCGTCATCGCCGGCAGCTTGCAGGCGGCCGTGCGCGCCATCCTGCTCACGCGCGCCGATTACGGTGCGCTGCGCCACCCAGACCCTCACCTGTCGCTGCGCGCGGCCCTCGAGCAGGAGGTCTCTGCCGGCAGCAGCGTCTTTACCGACCTATCGGTGCGCATCGGCGCCCTGTTGGCGTTCTACGTCTCTGAAGACTACGCCACGTTGCGTGCTGCCTACCAGGCGGCCACGGTCGAGCCGCGCTGACGGCAGCCGAGCATGTCAGAGGTTTGGCGCGACCACGAGGCACGCGGCGCGCACCGAGGTGTAGCCTGCGGCCCTGTTGGTCGGCCCGGTGGCGATGAAACCCGCGTGACCTGAGCGGATCTGAATGCGCTCCTCATACGCCCACAGGCCTTTCTGGACGGCATACGACTCCCGAAACGCCTGAACTTCGCCCCAGGCGACGAAGGCCTGCATGAACTCATACTCCTCGAAGACTCCCGTCTGGGGGTACATCGCCAATTCGCCCTCCCCGGCAAAGAACGGTGCCACTCCCGACGTGTTGTTGATGGCGATGAACGGCAGGATTTCACCGGGCGCCAGCACCCTGACGGCCTCTTCATCGAGGATCGCCCAATAGCGGGGGTAGCTGCACCACTGCCAGCCCTGCCGCCCGATCTGGATCGATTGGTTCGTTCGCGAGACGTTTCTCAGGACGATTTCACTAGTGTCGACGTTGACGCTTTGGATGGCGATCACCTGACCTGCCACGGGTATCGGCGTCGGCAGCGGGCAATCCGGAGGCAAGCCGCCCGATCCGCCTTGCGACGACGCTCCCGCGACGGCGCCAGCGCCCCCATCGGGGCCCATCGAGCTTCCACCGGTTCCTGCGCCGCTCATCCCAGCATCGAGCCCGGCGCTCCCGCCGGCACCCGCTCCTGCCGCGCCCGACGAGCCGCCGTTGCCTCCTGCGGCGGCGGCGCTCGAGTCATCCCCGCAAGCGACCGCGCAGGAAAATAGAGCGCCGATCAGTGCTGCCTCGAGCAGCCCAGGGTACGATCTCGCTACAATCATGGAGCCTCGATGAGAGCTTAGCGCATCGCCCGACAGTCAGAGCTGCGTAATGTCGGGCCTCGCCTAGATCGCAACGGATACACCCGTCCGTTGCGCTCGCGGGAGCGCCGCGGCCCAAGCCTCGATGGGTGAGTTTCAGGCGCCCGCGGTCAAGACTCGGCGAGCCATCACCAGTAGGTTTTCCTGCGCTCGTGCGCTCGTGCCTTTTTCGCCGTGATCTAGCCTAGCCTGCGGTTTTTGGCTCCGATGTCACTTCGAGGGCGAGCCGAAACGTATCCCGTCCCTCGCGTTTCGCGCAGTAGAGCGCGGCGTCGGCGCGCGCCAGCCAGCTCGTCAGGCTCTCACCGGGAGCGAACGCGGCTAGACCGACGGAGAGCGTCACGTTCACCTCGTGCGGTCCGTGCACGACCGTGAGCCCTCGCACGCTCGCGAGCAGGCGCTCGGTCAACATGATCATCTGCGCGGAGGTCGTGTCGAGCAGCACGGCGGCGAACTCCTCGCCGCCGTAACGGCACACGAAGTCTTGCTTGCGCAGAAAGGTCCGGCTCAGACATTGGCTCACCTGGCGCAACACCTCGTCACCGGTGGGGTGGCCATAGTTGTCGTTGATGGCCTTGAAGTGATCCAGATCCGCCAGCATGAGCCACGGCGCTTCCCCGAGCAGCACGCCGAGCGAGCCCAGGTGTACCAGGTGTGCGTCGAACGCCGCGCGGTTCGAGAGCTGGGTGAGGGCGTCGATTTGCGCCTTCTTACGCGCATCCGACAGCTCCTCCCGCAGGGCGCGCATGCGTTCGCCGAGCGCCCAGACCTGCTCGGCTTCGCGCTTGCGCCGCTCGGCGATGCTGTGGCGCACGGCATCCACCACGCGCTCCGCTTCTGCGCAGATGCGCGCCGTGTCGCGCGTCGAGATGGCCTGAGAGAGCGT
Organism: Deltaproteobacteria bacterium; assembly: GCA_043747815.1. GTDB lineage: Bacteria > Myxococcota_A > Polyangia > Polyangiales > Polyangiaceae > SZUA-265. Next base: position 2,076 of record JAYTOL010000134.1, on the reverse strand, counting down.
GTCGAGCTGCTCGCCCACCCGCGAGTCCGTCGCCCGCTCCTCCGACACCGTCTTGGTCAAGCACTCGGCAAAACACAACACGGCCTCGCGAAAGTCGCCCAGGCTGCGCACGACGTATTCACTTTCGGCGCGCCGCTGATCGCGGATGAAGCTGATCAAGCCTGGCCAATCGCGGAAGGCACCCCGCGCCTCCGGTCGCCCTTTGTTCGCCTCCACGCGCGGCTCGTTTCCCGAGGCGCGCGACGGCCGCGGAGCGCCCACGCTGATGCGTGTGGCCCACTCGTCACAACGAGTTTCGATGGCGCGCGCGTCCGCCGTATCGATATCGAAGGCGTGTTTACCGTAGAGCCTGACCAAGATGGTCACGACGTCCAGAGCCTTCTCCGAGGGCTCGCTAGCGGCGTCGTCGCCTGCGCTCGACCCCTCGGACGCCCCCTCGGGCGACTTTTTCTTCCTCCACAGCATGTCGCCCTACAATCCGAGTGGCCTGACCCCCTTGGACCCGACTTCTCGCCTCCATTCGGAAAACGGCACTCGGCGCCACATCTGAAGCATCGGCCCACTGCTCGACCTCGACGGCTCGTATGCGGTATGGGGTCGGCCAGATGATGGCCAGCGCCGAGCTCGCCGCCGCTGCGCAGCGGCGCTTCTTGTCTGCGGGCTATTTTCCGGCGTTTGACGGCCTGCGCGGCGTGGCCATTTGCGGGGTCATCTGGCATCACGCCCTGCCCCGCCCGTACCCGGGGTGGTTGGGCCGCGGCCATGTGGGCGTGCCGCTATTCTTTGCGCTGAGCGGCTTTCTGATCACGACGCTATTGCTCGCCGAGCGGCGCTCGACGGGCGAGATCGCCTTGGGCTCATTTTGGATGCGGCGCTGTTTGCGGATTTTTCCGCTGTACTACGCGGTGCTCGGCGCCTTCGCGCTCTCGCTCGCGTGGCGTGAGCCGACGCTCGGGACGCGCCACTTCTTCGACAACCTGCCTTTTTACGCCTCTTACACCAGCAACTGGTTCGTCGACTTCGGCGTGCCCCACCCGATTTGGTTCGGTTTCGCCTGGTCGCTCTCGACCGAGGAGCAATTCTACCTCTGGTGGCCCTTGCTGCTCTGCCGCTGCCAGCGCTGGGGCACCTGGGCGCCTGCGGCGGGGCTGCTCGGCGTGGTGGCTCTCGACCAGCTCGGGGAACACGGGGCGTGGGCGGCTTGGGTGATCGCGGGAGGAGCTCCCGAGCGGATCTTGACGAGCGTGTCCGGCGCCATGGCGCTCGGAGCCTTGCTCGCCTTGGGCCTCGCGGACACGCGGGTCTTTGGCTGGGTCTGGCGGCTGCTCGGCAGGCGCTACAGCGCCCCCGTGTGCCTGGTGCTCGCGGGCGCGCTGATCTGGCGCCCGTGGGGCCCGCCCCTCCTGCTCGAGCTGCTGCTCGCCAGCCTGGTCGCAGCCTGTGCGCTCGGCCCTCAATATGGGCTGCAACGGGGCCTCACGGCGCGCCCGCTGCTGCGTATCGGCCGCGTGAGCTACGGCCTGTACCTGTTGCACGTGCCGATGCTCGGGCTGCTGCGCAACGTCTTCCCCTGGCTCGTCGAACGCCCGAGCCTGGCTTTTCCTGCGGCGCTGCTCTCGACCTTCGGTGTGGCCAGCCTGTGCTACCGCTACGTCGAGGCCCCGATCCTGGCGCATCAGCAGCGCTTCCGCCCCGCGAGAGCGCTGGCTCGGGAGGACCGCGACGGCAGTATCGTCACGGTCTTGCGCGAGCCTCGCGACCCCTTGGTGCGTGAGGCTTGAACGAGTAGCATCGAGCCCGTGCGCGCTCGCTCCGTGATGAAATCGCTGCGCGGGCTCGCGGCGCTGCTGCTGGGCTGCACTGCGCCCTCGACCGCCGTGCGCGACGACGGGGTCGAGTGGGCCTTCGATTTAGCCGAGGTCGAGCCAAGCGGGGCCGCGCTGCGCCGTATCTACGGATCGACCGGCGACGGCAGCCTGGGGCTAGTGCCGCTGGGCAGAAGTTCGGCCAGATTCTTCTTTCCATTCGGAGCGATTCGATTTAATCACGGGGCATGATCGAATACGGCGCGCTGGC
>JAYTOL010000133.1:0-43799 GCA_043747815.1 Deltaproteobacteria bacterium | reverse complement strand
CCTCGTTCCTCTCCTCGGTAGCCGACTTCTGACACGCTGCCATGGCCACTACGACCAGCATCAGCCCACAATTTTGAAAGCGTAGCATTGGATATTCTCCTTGATGGGGACTAGCACCCCGGGAAGCTCGTTTAGCAACGCCCATGCCGCCGGCGAGGCCGCCAGGTTTCGCTGCTTTTTCATGAGCAGTAACGCCCCACCGGGGCGCGGAACCCAGACACTCTCTGATCCGAAGCGAAACGGGCGTGCTGCGCGACACTCAGATGGGCAACGCGGCGCGGGCGCCAGTACTCGCCTCGACGCGCCGCCCGTGTTTGCGTCTCGGAGGCGGTGCGGTGCATTGGGCGTGCCAAAAGCCGCGATCCCTAGGCATGTCGCCGTTGGCTGGGGCACCGCGCCTCATGTGGACGACGTGCTCATGTGGATGAGCGCTAGGTGGGAGCCCGCTCGTTTCGGCGCTTGATATCACTCGGGGATGAGTAAGACTCTCGGGCTCGGCGGCGAGCGTGAATGGGGTGGGTCAAATTCAAGTGAGCAAGGCCTCATCCTCTGTTTTCAGAGACCAGCGGAAGCGAATGGTCGACGTCCAGCTCGCGAAGCGCGGCATCTGCGACGCGCGTGTGCTCGACGCGCTGATGCGCGTGCCGCGCGAAGAGTTCGTCTCGTTAGAGCTCGCAGAGCTCGCGTACGACGACTGCCCCTTGTCGATCGGTGAGGGGCAGACCATTTCTCAGCCCTACATCGTCGCGTTTACCGCCGCCGCGCTGGAGCTGCAGACCGGCGAGCGCGTGCTCGAAGTAGGCACCGGCTCCGGCTACGCCGCCGCAGTGCTGAGCCATCTCGCGGAGGAAGTATACAGCGTCGAACGCGTTCCTAGCTTATGCGCTGCGGCGCGCGAGCGGCTGAACAGGCTCGGCTATCTCAACGTGCACGTCGTGTGCGGAGACGGCTCGCTCGGCTTGAAAGCACACGCGCCGTACGCAGCCATCGCCGTGGCCGCCGTCGGTCCCACGCCCCCGCCCGCGTTGTTGGAGCAGCTCTCGATCGGCGGGCGCCTGGTGATGCCCATCGGCCCCGACAGCTCCCAGACGTTGGTGCGGCTGACTCGGACGGGTGGTACGTCCTATCGAGAGGAGCCTCTCGCCGACGTACGTTTCGTTCCGCTGATTGGCGCCCAAGGCTTCGACGCCCACGCGCGCTGAACGGCGATCACATCAAGGCCGAGTTACGGAGTCAGGCAACGCCAGCCCGTGTAGTAACGCTCCGAGCTGGCGAGCTCATGCGGCGACCGTTAGCGAGGCCGCGGGCGCGGGACCGCCATGGGCGGCGGAGATTCTGGAAGGAATCGATCGAGACCGCGCGTGCTGAAACGCTGCACGGCAGTGGCGACCAGGGACAGGGCCGCGCGTTTCATGGCTCGCGCCACGAAACCCTCGGGAGAACGCGCCGGCGGTGTTTGCAGCAGCGCGAGCCACCGGGCGCCAGCGCTCGGCCGCCGCCGAGCGAGCTTGCGAACGATGATGCCCGTGGCTAACACCCCCGCCGCCCCGATCAACAACGCACCGAAGGGCGGACGGGTCGCGTTACGCGCGATAGCCACTACGCGCTCTCGGCGGCCGTCGAGCGCCTCCAAGCGCTCTTCTAGCCGAGACCGCACCGCCTGAGCTCGCTCCTCGAGCTGCGTCCGCCGATCCCCATTGGTCATTTCACCCACGCCACTCATATGATGTGCTCCTTCAGCTGAGTTACTTCGCTCTTCAGCCGTGCTCGTGTACGGTGAAGAGGTTCCTTCGGCAGTTTTTTGTAGGCCAGGAGAGCCAGCACGGCGCCTGCCGCCGCCAAAACCAGCGCGGCGATCAGAGCCACGACGGCAGTGCCGCCCAGGGCGAAGACGAGCGCCAGCACCAGCGTCGAGAGCACGATGTTCGCGAGCACCGCCGCGGCCGTGAGTAGAATGGCCGCACTCCGGAGCTGCAGGAGATCGTCGCGCACTTCCTGCCGAGCGAGCTTCGACTCGAGGCGCACGAGCTCCTTCGTCTCCTCGAGAATTTGCCTGACGAGCTCGCCCGTCGGCAGCGCTTCTACAGAATGCCCCAGCGTCGGGCTGCTATTGTACTTCTCCACGTTGCGCTCCTCTGCACGTGCGGTGCCAAGGCTGGCCTGGCGCGTCAAGCCGCCTGTTGGCGCCTGCAACGCGCCTGAATCGGCGCACCCTCACCTCCCCCAGCGCACGTGCCGGACATGCAAAAGCGCCGCATGTGCAGCTTTGTCTCCTGCACCTGTCGTCCAGCACATGCCGCAATTTGTCCCAAGGATCACAACTGGCTACGGGCATTAACGCGCGGTCTCGGTCTCGACCGTCGTTTGATTAGCCGGCGTACCTGCCACGACGAGCACGTGCGGAGCCGGTAGCGGGCGGTGCTGGGGGGTGTACCAAATCCCCGGCGCGAAGAGCAGACGGCCGTCATTGGCGAGGCTGGACTGCCAGGTCGCATAGGCTGCATTTTCCGGCGGTTTCAGCCAACCGCCACGTTGCCAGACGTAGTAGCGCCCGCGCCACACCCAGTGCCCATCCAGCCAAACCACAGCCGACGCTTTTGGCCGCTCTGGCACCACTTCAACTAACGCCGCGGGCGGCGGATACGGAACTTCTACGTACGCGCGAGCGGGATGCTCTGTGACGGGGGGCATCGGTAACGAGCTGGAACACGCGAGCAACACGAGCCACCCGAGCGAGCTAAGCGACAATATGCGGGCCATCGGGACGGCCACAAGCAGCATCCACGCCAAGCTGTTGGTGTGGCAATTGCAAACGGCGACAACGTGCCCAGACCTCATGTGTTCAATTTGAGGACGGGTGCACTGCTTACCATTCTTCTTACTTGGGCTTGCGCGAGCGTTCCGGGGCGGCGCTACGCCGTGGACAGCATCCACGTGACCGGCAACTCGGGGCTGGACGACACCGAGGTAGAGGAGAGCATTGCGACCCGTGAAAGCCCGCGCCTGTTCGGCCTCTTCCAAGGCGTCATCTACGATTACGAGGTCTTCGATCGCTACGTGCTGGAGCGGGACCTGCAGCGTATCGAGCGTTACTACCGCGCCCGTGGTTTCTACCACACACACGTGAGAGCCGGCAGGGTCTCGAGCTCCGGGCGGCGTAAGGTCAGCGTCGAGATCGTGGTGGAGGAAGGTCCACCCACACGGGTCGGTCGAATTGACGTGCATGGCACCGATTCCTTGAGCGCCGAGCTGGCGACGGCTGCCGAGGAGGAGGTCTCGGATGCTCTCGATCTGGGAGAGCGGTTCGAGGAGACCCAGTTCGATACCGCCGCCGAGAGCCTGCAGCGCATCTTCGCCGACAACGGCCATGCTTACGTGCGCGTGCGGCGCGCCGCGGATGTCGACATCACGAAGAACCTCGCGAGCCTGGGCTACTGGGTCGAGCCCGGCCCGAGCGTGCGTTTGGGTGAGATAAAGATCACTGGCCTCGGCGCCATCCCAGAAAAACAGGTCCGGCGCACGCTGGGTCTCGAGGCTGGCGCCGTGTACTCGCAGTCCGACCTGGAGGATGCGGAACGCGCCGTGCTCGATCTCGGCGTCTTCAGCTCGGTCAGTGTTCGGCCGCGGCTCGAGCAAGTGACCAAAGGTGGAGCACCCGGCGAGGTGGTCCCCATCGACGTGAAGCTGCAGGCGAGCCGCTTTCGCAGCGTCCACCTCGGCGGGGGTTTGCAGCTCGATAGCCAGCGCACGGATTTGCACTTGGTCGCCGGCTGGGAGGACCGTAACTTCCTCGGCGGCCTGCGCAGCTTTCTGGTCGAGCTCGTGCCGGGCGCCGTGATCTACCCGACGCGTCTGCCGGACCTAGAAGCGCCGGAACGGCTCCTCCCCCAGGCGCGGCTGCGCGTCGAGTTTCGTCAGCCTGGTTTCATAGAAAAGCTGACCCAAGGCGTGCTCAGGTTCCAGGGCACGCTCTCGCCCGTGCTGCTCTCGAGCGAGCGTTCTCGCTCCGAGCCCATCCTCGGGTATCGCGACCTACGGGCCTCGGCGGGGCTCGAGCGCTCCGTGTACTGGAAGCTTCACGGCGCTCTGTCTCACAACGTGCAACTCAGTGACCCATTTGCCTATGCCGGCCCGCTCGACCCGGACTTGATCACGGCAGTCGTCTCGTATCCGGAGCTGTTCTTGCGCCTCGACGCGCGAAACGATCGGCTGGCACCGACGCGGGGCACGTACCTGAGCACCAGCATCCAGATCGCGGGCGTGGGTGGCGACGCTCGCGACCTGAAGGTGCAGCCGGAGGCCCGCGGGTATATCCCGCTCGGTGGGCGCTACACCTTGGCGGCGCGGGGTACGGTCGGGTTCCTGTTTGCCCAGAACTACGGCGACACGATCGCAACCAATGCGTTCAGCAGCGTCATGGGGCTCGATCGAGCCGCAGCGGTGCGGGACATCCAGCTGATGTACCTGCGCGGCTTCTTCGCAGGCGGGACTGGCTCTAACCGGGGCTACGCGCTCCGCGAGATCGGGCCGCACGGCGAAGTGCCGTTCTACAATCCCGGCCAGAGCAGCGACGGCATGCTGGCGAACTGCGGGGTGTTGATTGCCATGAACGCCCCCCTGCCCAATAACTGCAACCTGCCGCTCGGTGGCTTTTCTCTCTGGGAAGCGAGCCTCGAGTTGCGCTTCCCCTTGCTCGGTCCGCTGCGCGGGGCGCTCTTCACCGACCTGAGCGATGCCTCGCCGTACCGGCTCGACATCCGTCTCAATCGACCTCACCTCAGCGCGGGCTTCGGTATCCGATATGCCACCCCTATCGGACCGGTACGCTTCGACGTCGGAGCGCGCATCCCCGGCTTGCAGGCCCCGGTCTCAAACGATGAGTTTGTCCCGGACGACCTCTTCGGCCTGCCAATTGCACTGTCCTTCGGGATCGGAGAACCGTTCTGATGCCAAAGCCGCCTCGCTGGAAGCGCGCTCTGCGCCTCACCGGCAAAATCTTCGCCTTTTTCCTGGTGGGCCTGGTGCTCGTGATCGGGCTGGCGTTGATCTCGATCAACCTGAGCCCGCTGAGCGGGTGGATCGCTACGCGGGTCAACGCGACGCTGGAGCCAATGTTCGAGGGGCGCGTCGTTTTGCGCAAGCTGGGCTACCTCGATTTCGGCGGCATCCTGGGCGCGGATGTCGAGGTCTTGGACCCCGCTGGGCAGACCGTGCTCGTGGCGCGGGACGTCGACGTGCGTCTCTCGGTCCTGAGCGTGGCGTGGAACGCAGTCGCGGGGTCATCCAACACGCTATCCATCCCCATCGACCGCATCGCCCTCGAGAGCCTGGACGTGAACGTGATCGACGACGGCTCTGGGTCCCCCACCCTGGCCAACGCATTTACGCCGAAGGAGACCCCGCCCAAGGAAGAGTCCGAGGGCAGCACGGCGCTGGAAGTAGAGAGCCTGCTGGTCGGCACCACTCGCGTGCGCGGAGCGCTCCCGAGCGTAGGGCCCATCGATACCGATCTCGAGCACCTCGAGGCCAACCTGGTGAATGACGCCAGGGGCACGCACCTCGTGCTCCAGAAAGTCGACGTCGCGGCGCGTGGCTTACCGAAGGTAGACAGCGTCACGGGCCGGCTGACGGCGGACGTCACGTTGCCCGCCACGCCGGAGCCCGCTGCGCCTGGCGCGCCTCCGAACGGGGCCTCCGCGGGTCGCGATCCCAGCACGAACGTCTACGCCTTGTCACCGGCTCCACCTCCGCGGCGCATCCTGGCGGGCTTCGTCGGCAGCATCGCCGGATCCGCTGCCGCGCTGGATTTGCGCATGCTGGGAGAGGAGCTCGCCGCGACCTTTGACGCCGAGTCACTCTCGCCCGCGACCGTCGAGAAGCTCGTGCCCGGGCTGTCGCCCAAGGCGCCGCTCGCGCTCTCCTCAAAGGTAGAAGGAGCTCTCGACGATCTCGGCTTCGAAGCGAAGCTGCGCCAGCGAGCGGCGGAGGTCAACGCGCGCGGCCGTTTCAAGCAGGTCGAGAAGCGCTCCGAAGTCACGGCCCGAGTCGACGCCGCCGCAGTGAACCTGGCGGACCTGATGGCGGGTGGGGCCAGCACGCACCTCAACCTGGGGGCGAACGCCAGCTTGTCTTTTGGCGAGCGTGGCGGAGAGGGCTCGTATCGCCTCGTCAGCGCCGGCTCCCGCTTCGGAGCAGAGGTGGTGCCGGAGACCACGATCGACGGCAAGCTGCGCATGCCCACCGAGGCCCCCATGATGGCGACTGGCACGGTTCACGTCGCCGAGCCGGGCGCGCCGACGGACATCGAATACGACGTCACGTCAGGCGAATCGGGCACGGTGGCGGACGTGAAGTCAACCACCCGGGTGAATCGCCCAGCGCGCGTGCAACAGTTGACGGGCGGGCTGCTGGCCACGGGTGAGATCGGGACCAAGGCGCATTTCGACAGCGGCGCCGACCAGCTCGACGCCGAGGTGAGGGTGCGTCTGCGAGATCTGCAGCATCCTCAGGTCCGCGCGCGCGAGCTAGATGCGTCGGCGCTGGCGCGCGGCAGCGCCAAGACCCCGAATCTGGAGCTGCTGCTCAACCTCACCGGCGTCACGGCGAGTGGCCGCAAGTGGTCGCGCGTGCGGGTCGCAGCCAAAGGTAACACCGAGGAGCTGAACACCACCCTCCGCGCCTGGGGCGACCAACCCGACCTGATAGAGGTGCGCGCGGTGGTCATGCCGAGCTCCGATCGACCGGTTCGCTCGCCGGAGGTCACGATCAATGACAGCGAAGGCAAGCTCGTCATCCGCGCTGCCGACGTGCGCATGCAGGGCGAGAAGGTGCGTGTCGAGCACCTCACGCTGGTCGGCCCGGGCCGCGCGGATCTCTCACTTTCATACGGGCCCGGCCTCGAACGCCTGGATCTCGAGACGCAGCAGCTCGACGCGGGCACGTTGCTGCGGATGTTCGGGATAAAGTCCGAGCTGAAATCGGGCAAGCTCGACGTGAGTGCGAAGTTCGAAAACGGCCGGCGGCCGAGCGGCAAGCTGCTGCTGGGCCTGAACGACGTCGGTTTCGGCAAGTTGAAAGGCGGCAAGGCGCGCGCTGATTTCACGCTCGATCGCGGCACGCTCTCGGGAGATGCCGCTCTGGATCTGGATCGCGGCGCCAAGACCGAGATCGCCCTCACGGGCGTCAAGCTGCCGCTCGGGCCCATGACCGAGCGCACGCTGGACAACTTGACGGGTGACGTCTCCATCAAGGGCGACTTCGACCTCGCCCGGCTGCAGGCGCTCTTGCCCTACGGCGGTATCGAGCGTGCCGAGGGTCGCCTCAAATTCGATCTCGAAGTGCAACGTTCGCCCGAAACCCAAAAGCCTCCCGTCTGGCGCGCGCACATTCAGAGCCAGCGGCTCGTGCTCGTGGGCCAGCGACCGGACGTCTCACAGAAGCAGGACGCAGAGCGGGCGCGAGCCACGTCGCCCTGGGCGCTGCGCGGCATCGACATCGATCTGACCGCCGCGTTGGAGAAGCACGCCGCCAATATCCGAGGGCGGATCTTCGATCGGCGCGGCGACATCGTCGCGCTGGCCGCCGAGTGGAAGGACATCGAGGGGGTTCGAGATTTGACAGATCCACGCCGCACCTTCGCGAACGCGCCCTTCACGGCACAGATCTCGGTGCCGCGCCGCGCCTTCGAACGCCTGCCCGCGCCGATTCGGCCTGCCGACGTGCAGGGGACGCTGGCGCTCGAGGTCAACGCCGAGGGCACCCTCACCACGCCTCGCGTCCAGGCGCGTGGGCGCATCGAGAAGCTCCGCCCCGCCACCGAGGAGAAAGCTCCGAAGGGCCTGGATGTCGAGCTCCGCGCCGAATACGCGCAGGCGGGGGGCAGCCTTCGCCTGGACGCGCATGACCGTGAGCGTATCGTGCTCGGGCTCGGGTCGCGCTGGACCGGCGACGTCGCAACGGTCATGAACAGCGTCGCTGCAAAGAGCCCCGTCTCGGGCGACTTCTCGGTCGAGCTCACGGACTTTCCTGTGGAGATCGTGCCGGCGCTTCTGAACCGGCACATCAAGGGCACGCTCTCCGGCAGTGCCCGCCTCGACGGCTTTGGCAAGGACGCCCGGTTGGCCGTCGATCTGCAGACGAAGCGTCTCTACATCGATCGCCTGCTGGTGGACGAGGTCGTGGTGCGTGTGAAGAACGCGGGCGCCAAGCTGGACATCGACACTCGCTTTGCGGGCCGCGGCGGCACCGCCAGCGCCAAGGCCAGCACCGGCATGACGTGGGGAAACCGGGTGGTCCCCGTGCTCGACGACCAGCTCGAGGGAAGCTTTTCTGCCAAGGATTTCCGGCTCAGCGCACTCCTGCCCTTGGTGGACGATTCGGTCAGTGAGCTCGACGGCAAGCTCGACGCGGACATTCGCGCCAGCCTCGAAGGCGGCACGCCGCGCCTCACCGGTCGTGCGGCGTTGACCGAAGGCGCGCTGCACTTGCCGACCATCGGGCAACGTTTCAGCGACATTCAGGCCAAGGTGGCCATCACCCCGGAGTCGATCAAAATCGACGACGTCAGGGCGCGCGGCATCAGCGGCGCTTTCGGGGCCAAGGCCGAGGCAACCCTACGCGGTCTGACTGCCGTCGCCGCCCACGCCGAGCTCAACATCGACGAGGACGAGAAGCTGCCCATCACCATCGAGGGCGAGGCCATCGGCGATGCCTGGGGAAAAATCGAGACCAACTACGAGCACGATGAGTCGGCGAAGCTGAACACGATCGAGGTGAACCTGAAGAAGTTCAACGTCGAGCTGCCCGCCGCGCCACCGCAAGGTATTCAGGACTTGGGCCAGGCCGAGCACATTCGCGTCGGCTACTGGCGCCGCGACCAGGAGTTCGTCGCCATCCCGTTGCAGCCGCTGGAGGCCCCGGGGGAGCCCTCCGAATACAAGACGGTCATCGTCGTGGACCTCGGCTCACTGGGCATTGAAAAAGGCCAGCAGGTGGAAGCCACGCTCGGCGGGCGGATCCAGGCCACGCTGGGCGAAGAGCTGGACGTCCAAGGCAAGATCGAGACGCGGCGCGGCGAGTTGGATGTCTCCGGAAAAAAGTTCGTGATCGAGCGCGGCAGCGTCACCTTCACGGGGGGCCCTCCCGACGATCCGACGATCAGCGCCGTCGCTCGCTACGATTCTCCCGCCGGGTACACGGTGTACGCCGAGTACACGGGCACGGCCAGCCGGGGCAAGCTCAACCTGCGAAGCGAGCCAGCGCTCAGCCAGGACGAGATCCTGACCCTGCTTTTGTTCGGCACACCCGACGGCTCGTTTGGCGCGGGTGGCGGTGGCGATAACCTCAGCACGGCGGTGAGCGTCGCGGGCGGCACCGCGGCTCAGGGCGTGAACAAAGCGCTCTCTCAAGTGACTGATCTCGACGTGCAGGCCCGCGTCGACACCAGCACCGGCTCGCCGCGCCCGGAGCTCGTGTTGCAGCTCACGCCGCGAGTCGCCGCGCGGGTCACCCAGGCCCTGGGTGAGCCTTCGCCTGGGCAGAGCCCCGATCGCACCTTCTTGACCGTCGAACTGCGGCTGGCGAGCGCCTGGTCTCTCTCCACGATGATCGGGGATCGAGGCGCCTCCGCGCTCGACTTGATCTGGCGCCGCCGCTACTGAGCTCGGAACGGGCCCGCCTGGAGCAGGTTCACTCGTCCGAGCCGGCCCGGTCCGGCGTGGAGGCCTGCCCGAGCTCGGCTTGCCGCACGATGTCCTTCAGGATCTGCCGCAGGCGGGCGACCTCGTAGGCGCGCTCGAGGGCTAGCGCGTCGAGCTCGCCTGAAGAGGACGCGAGCTGCTTGTGATCCGACGTCGACCCCAGCGCCGTGAGCCGGGCCCAGTGGTTGGCGATGGGTCGTAGTATTCCGAGCTGCTTCGGCATCATCACCGGACTAGCTGCTCGAAACATGCCAATCCTGTGGCTCAACCAGCGCGGCGTCCTCGCCGTACTCCAGCGTCGTACCTTTGCCGCCGAGAGCGGGTCAATTATTGGGCGACGCGCCGCTGATGGCCCCGAGCGCGGAGAGCGGGTCCCGTTCCAACGCCAAGTCCCCCAGCGACAAGATCCCGACGGCCTTTCCGTTCTTCACGACCGGGATCCTGCGGATCGCTTTATCGCGCATCATCGCCACCGCGTAGTCGACGTCATCGTCGGGCCGGAGGGTCGCGACCTCGGGGCTGCAGATCTCGGCGAGCCGAGTTTCGTCGCAGTCCCCGTCCCGCGCGAGGCAGCGCACGACGATGTCTCGATCCGTAACGATGCCGAACAGCTGCCCGTGCTTCTGCACCACGATAGCCCCGACGTTCGATTCTCGCATGTGGCGCGCAGCGTCCCGCACCGTCGCTTCTGCGGACAGTGAGACCAGTGTTTTAGTCATGATGTCGCTGACTGTCTGTCCCATGCTCGATCTCCTCTGTTTCCCAGCGCCCACCGCCGCCAAGCGCTAGACGTCTGCCCCGTCGACCACCCATACCAATGCGGCAACGATTTGATAGGCGCATTTGTCTCGATGGCGGCGTTTCGAGAGGCCCTCGACTCATGCTCTGGGGAGGCGTCATGGCGATGGCGTGGCCGTTTGCCCCCGCCGAGTCGCAGAAGACCCAGCTGCGCCTCGGCCCGGTCGTTTTCGCGCACCCCGCCCTTAGCCCTTCATTTGCTTTGTCGTAACGCGCCTGGCACTCCCCCGACAATTGACCCCGACAATTGACCCCGATGAGTCACCCGGTATGCCGCCCCGCGAGGTCATCGCTGACGAGCAGCGGCCCAGCCTCGAGCACCTCGACGTCCACGGGCGCTCGATTCAATTCGTCGCGAGGCAGGTTCGAGTGGCGAGAATGGTCAGAGGCGGGACGTGGCGCTGGGAGCGCCGGGCGAAAGCTCGCGCAACAGCTTCTCGATGGCGCCGAGATCGACCGGCTTGACCAAGTGCGCAGCGAAGCCGGCGGCGCGTGAACGCTCGCGATCGGACGCTTGGCCGTAGCCCGTGAGCGCCACGAGCTTGATGCCCTCGAGCCCCGGCAGAGCAGACAGTTGACGGCCGAGCTCGTAGCCGTCGACCACCGGCAAGCCGATGTCGAGCAGCGCCACCTTCGGCTTGACGCGACGGGCGACGTCCAGCGCGGATTCCGCGTCAGCAGCGGGATGCGCATCGTGCCCCAGCAGCGTCAACGCTTCGGCGAGCATCTCCAGCGCGTCCGTATTGTCGTCGACCACGAGGATGCTGACCCGGTGCTCTGTGGGACGGGGAGCAGAGCTCAACGGCGTGCTCTCGGGCATGTCGGCGTCGAGGAGCGGCAGTTGCACCAGAAATTCGCTGCCGCGACCGGGCCCAGGGCTCTCCGCCGCGACGGACCCGCCAAACGAGCGCACCAGGCTCTGGACGATCGTCAAGCCGAGCCCGAGCCCGCCGCGCGCACGGTCGATGGTCTGCGGCGCTTGCACGAACAACTCGAAGATAGAGGACAGCATGTCGGGCGCGATGCCCATACCGTCGTCTCGAATGCGGATCGAGACCGCTGCCGCCTCACGCGCCACCGCCACGCCGATGTGCCCCTCGGGCTCGGTGTACTTCGCTGCGTTGGTGAGGAGGTTGGTCAGCACTTGAGTGAGCCGCACCGAATCCCCCAGGATCGTCAACCCCGCGGGAACGGAGACGTCCACGTGATGGCGGCGCTCTTCCAGCAGCGGCGCCGCGAGCTCGAGCGCCTTCGCCACCACGTCGCCCACGTCGACTCGCTCCTTGGCGAGCTGCACCCGGCCACTCACGATGCGCGAGACGTCGAGCAGGTCGTCGACGAGCCGAACGACGTGCCGCACCTGACGTTCAATCATCAGCCGCTCGCGCTCGTGGTTCTCGTCGGGTCGGCGCTTCATGATATCCAGCGCGGTCACGATCGGCGCGAGAGGGTTGCGCAGCTCGTGACCCAGCATGGCCAGGAACTCGTCCTTGGCTCGGCTGGCCTGCTCGGCATCCGTCTTCGCCTGCTCCGCCGAGCGAAACAGCCGAGCGTTTTCGACCGCGATGGCCGCTCTATCCGCCAGCGACGTAGCAAACTCGAGGTCCTCGCTCTGGTACGTGCGCTTCGACTCCGCCGTCACGAGCGTGATGACCCCGAAGGTCTTGCCGGCCCGCGACATCGGCACGGCGATATATGAGTGGAGGGCGAGCTGGCGAATCAGCTGGAGGTGCTCTGGGCCCCGCGCAGAGGCCTCGATCAGCGCCGCGGGGATCTCCGTCAGCAGCTCCGCGCGGCCCGTGCGCAAGACCTGTGGAGTGCCACGCTGCGCGTTGGGATCCGGCGGATAGCGCTTTTGAAGCTCGGCTACCCAGTCGATCTTGGAGGGGTCGACGTGGGCGATGCCGAGGCGCGTGAGCTCTCCGTTTTCTACCACGTCGACGGCGCACCAGTCGGCGATGCGAGGCACTGCAAGGCGCGCCACCGTGCTCAGCGTTTGCGCGTAGTCGAGCGACGAGTTGAGCTCGACCGTGGCTCTGGACAAGAACTCGCGCCGCTCCGCCGCCTGTCGCCCCGCGGTGACGTCGCGGAACACCAGCACGACGCCCGCGAGCGTGCCGTCGTGGGCGCGGATGGGCGCGGCGCTATCGTCAATCGCGATCTCGGTGCCGTCTCGGCGCACCAGGACGGTGTGATTGGCCAGCCCCACCACGAGCCCTCGCTCGAGCACGCGTTCGACGGGGCTCTCGACGGGCTGCCGCGTGCTCTCGTTCAGGATTGAAAAAATTGAGGACAGCGCTTCGCCGTTGGCTTCTGCGCCAGACCAGCCGGTGAGCTTCTCGGCGACGGGGTTGAGAAAGGTCACGCGGCCCCTGGCGTCGGTGGCGATCACGGCGTCGCCGATGCTGCGCAACGCGGTCGAGAACCATTCACGGCTTACCCGCAAGGCTTCCTCTTGCCGCTGCCGTTCGCTCACGTCTCGAAACACGTTCACGACGAAGAGCAGCTTGCCGTCCTCGAAGACCCCGCTGGCGTTGACGACGGACCAACGCGCCTCTTCCCTGCCTGCGACCCTGAATTGAACGAGCACCTCAGCGGGCGTTTCTCCGTTGAGGAGAGCGCGGTTCGGCAGCCGCTCGAGCGGGAAAGGCGCGCCGTTCGCGTCGAACACCTGGAAGCGTTTGACGACCTCCGCGAGCGGGGCCGCGAGGAAGGCCGCAGGGGTCGCAAACCCAACGACGCGCGCCGCCGCCTCGTTCGCATAGACCACCTTGCCCGCGCGATCTTGCATGGTGACCCCGTCGGTGATGCCGTCCAACACCACTCGCAGCTTGTCCGTGGCCTCGCGCGCTGAGGCAGCGCTGTGCTCGGCGCGCCAGCGTTCCCGAGCGAGGCGCGCGGCCAGCCACGAGACGGCCAGGCCCTCGACCAAGAACACGGCGACGGCGACCGAGCCGCCACCCGGGTTGCCCGCGCTGAAGCCGACGTACCCGACGAGCGCGGACAACCCGCTGAGAGCCACTCCCGCCAGCATGCCTCCGTACCAGGCGGCCACTAGCACCGCCACAAAGCTCATCAGGAAGGGGATCGAGTGATCCAGGCTGCTGGCAAATAGAGCCTTGCCGGCGGTCAGGACGGCCAGGACGGCAGCGCCCAAGAGCGTCCCCCGTAGCGAGGAAGGATGGGGCGGCAACACGGCAGACAGCGTTTTCTCTGCTATCGCTCGGCGCCTAGCCTGTCAATGCCGCGCCCGAGCCTAAGCAGGTTCTCCTTTCCCGCTCCGCCGTTTCGCGCCACCCATGTACAGTTTTTGCCGCGCGGTGGGCGCTGCAGACGGCTTTCGACATCAATTGCGCCACGTACCGTGACCGAATGGAGGTCGTCGGGTGAAAATGCACGGCTCCGGCTCGGTGCCGCTCAGGAACAGCGCTTGCAGCCTCGGCGCCTGCACTAGACACCGCATGTTGACGCTCTATGGAGCCGCTTGGGCTCCGCCACGACAACCGCCGGCAGAGTCCGGCGCTCGCTCGAGAGGGAATGATGACCGCCGCCTTAGCCAAACACCTCGCTCGAACGGAGGAGCACGAGGGCCTCGCCGAGATTTGGCGTGGGCTTCAGGCCTCACCCAAGCGCCTGCCGTGCAAGCTCTTCTACGACGCTCACGGCTCCCGGCTGTTCGAGCGCATCTGTGAGCTCCCTGAATATTACCCCACCCGCGCCGAGCTAGAAATCTTGCGCCGCAGCGGCATGGACATGGCCAGTTTGATTGGGCCGAACGCCTCGCTCATCGAGTTTGGCAGCGGAGCGTCGCGAAAGACGCGGGTGTTGCTCGATGCTTTGGACGCGCCCCGAGTGTACGTGCCGATCGACATCTCCAGCTCGATGTTGTCGGCGAGCGCCCGAGCACTCTCGCGGAGCTACCCGAGCCTCGACGTGCGGCCGCTCGCGGCCGACTACACGCGCGAGCTAACGCTCCCGCTCTCCAACGCGGAGCGCGAAGGGCGAGTCGCCGTTTTTTTTCCAGGCTCGACCATTGGCAACTTCGAGCGCGTAGAGGCGTTAGAATTTCTGGCACGGGTACGATCGAGCTGCGGCCCGCAGCAGCGCTTCTTGGTGGGAGTCGACCTGCCGAAGGAGCGCCACGTGCTGGAATCCGCGTACGCCGACGGCTCGGGGGTAACGGCGCAATTCAATGGCAACATCTTGCGGGTCCTGAATCGCGACTATGGTGGCCATTTCCGGCTTCAAGATTTCTCGCATCGGGCCGTCTGGAACGAGGGCGCGAGCCGTGTCGAAATGCACCTGGTCAGCCGGCGCTCGCAAAGCGTGCGCCTGGGCGCGGGGCTCCTCACGCTCCAAGCCGGTGAGGCTCTCGTCACCGAGCATTGCTATAAATATGGGCTCGATGCGTTCCGGAGCTTGGCCAAGGACGCGGGCTACGACGTCGCTGCCGTCTGGCTCGATTCACGACGTCTGTTTAGCGTGCAGATGCTGACCCCAGCGAAGTAGTGACACCTGCGTCGCCCGCGCGGGCCGTCATCGCAGGTCGGCGCCGGCGCGCCCGCGCTTTTTCGGGGCGTCCCTAGCCGCGGGGGCGCTATCGACTTTAGGGCCGTCCTCTTTGGGCTCGGCTTCGTTGATCCGCACGGCGTTCGACGTGGGCACTATACGGGAGCCAAAGCGCGTCGCGAAGACCTGCGTGAACTCCGCCCCAAAGAACAAGATCTGCGCGGAGTAATACACCCACACGATCAAGGCGACCAGCGAGCCCGCCGCTCCGAAGGGCGAGACCGTGGCGCTCCGAGCAACATACCACCCGAGCAACACACGCCCCACGCTAAAGAGCACCGCCGTCGCAAACGCGCCAACCCACACGTCGCGCCAGGAGATCTTCACGTCCGGCACGACTTTGTAGATCAACCCAAACAGCAGGGTGGTGACGCCGAGCCCGATGCCAAAGCTCAGGATCTCCCACAGCACGGGATAGGGCACCAGGCCCTGAAAATGGCTGGTCAACGTCGCCAGAGCGGCGGTCACGACTAGCGAGACGAGGAGCAGGAAGGCGACGCCCATCACCATCGTGAACGAGAAGAACCGGTCCCGCAGGAACCCGAGCACGCCGCGCCCCGGCTTGGGTTTGACGTCCCAGATTCGGTTCAACGCCGTCTGCAGCTCGCCAAAGACTCCAGAAGCACCGAACAGCAAGACCGCGATCCCCACGAACGAGCCCACGACGCCCTCCCCCGGCGTCTGCGCGTTCGCGACCATCGCTTCAATCGCCGCTCCCGCTTGCGCGCCTACGACACCGCCGATCTCCCTGCTAATCTGCCCACGCGCCGCCTCGTCGCCAAGCACCATGCCGGCGACCTTGATCGAGACGATGAGCAAGGGCGCGACGGACAGCAGCGTATACAGCGCCAGGGACGCGGCCTGGCGAGCCGCCTCGTCGTCCGACCATTGGGTCGCCGTCTCCTTCAGCAGCGAGCCAAAACTACGCACGCGCCCCATCCAGGTCCGGTCCTTTTGGGCAGGCCCACCTAGGGCCGAAGCGGGGCGGGGTTTCGAAGGCGGGGGTTGTAGGTCAGATGCCGTTGTGGACGTCATGGCTTTCGCTCGTGTGAGCCTCGCTCAGGCTCGGTGGGGAGGCGCAGGGCTCGAGGCATTCGTGCCCCTTGGGCTCTGCAATCGCCATACCCAGCTCCCGCGGCCAATAAACCCAGCGGCACACCGGCAAATGTGCCGCGACGCCTCATCCGTGGCGTGTTGGTCACAGTCAGTGTGCTTGCCGAGCGGGAATACAGCGCCAGGCTCGCTCGTTTCCGTTCGATCTCTCTCGTGCAACATTTTTCCGTGCCCCGGCTGCTGCGCTTACCGGCAGCGCTCGCCGCGGCTGGTGCGATCAGCTTAACGGCAGGCTGCTTGCCCAAGGAAGGCACCCCGCCGCCCGCGGGAGAAGCAGCCTCGGCGCAGCGCCAAGAAGCTCGCGTTCATGAAGAGGCACCGGCGCCCGCCGCTCCGGTCAGCGCCTTCGAGTCATTTTTCGGCCCTCAGGGCTCCCGCAGCGTCGGGCCTCGCCATGAGCTGTCGGGGCTATCGCGCACGCAGCTCTGGGCGGCGTGGAACTCGCTGCGCGGTGATGCTTACGAGCTGGATGGCGTGGAGCGCTTCTTGGAGGAGGGCACTCGCGTTCACTGTGACGCGAGCACCCTCGTGCGTCACGGCGGCACGCATCTGCGTTATCAGAGCTCGGTCCAGGTCGATCCGGCCTTTCGCGAACGCCTGGTGAGGTTCGAACAGCTGGTGATGGAGGTCGCGGCAGAGGTCTACGGGCGAGCACCCACGCGCCTGCACCACTTCGGTGCCTACAGCTGCCGTTCGTCGCGCAGACGTGCCTATCGCGTCAGCGAGCATGCGCTCGGCAACGCCATCGACGTCACGGGCTTTGACTTCGCGCGCGCGACCCAGCATCAACCCCTCAGCGAAGGCTTGCCTCCCGAGCTACGGCGCCCGTTCCAGATCCGGGTGGCGCGCCACTGGAGCCTGCCCGCCGCGAGCCCCAGCGCCAGCGCCCACGCGCGCTTCTTGCGCGAGCTCGCCGCGCGCCTGAGCGACCGCTCCGACGTGTTTCGCGTCATGATCGGTCCGAGCCGCAGCGATCACTCCGATCACTTTCACTTCGACATGTCGCCCTGGCATTACGTTTATTTCTGAGCGGACCAGATCTGAGCGGCACGGGCGAGGTGCTGCCCGGGCCGGGACCGCTGCCGCGCGCTCGGGGGCACCTGCCGGCCAGGCTCGCCAGCTGGGCAACGTTGTAGTAACAGCGCGGGGCGGTGAACGGACAACGCTTTGACGGTGCCGATCGGCTGCATCCTGCCCCGGGCAGCACGCTGGTGATGGTGGGCAATTTCGACGGCGTCCACCGCGGGCATCAATGGGTGCTCGCGAGAGGGCTGCAGGCCGCCCTCGATGCCGGGCTCGCCCCCATCGTGCTCACTTTCCACCCCCACCCTTCCGAGGTGCTGGGGCGGGGCAGCCTGCCAGTGCTGACCCCGTTGGCGCGCAAGATCGACCTGCTCGCGCGCTTGTCGCCCGCGCTGTGCGTCGTCGTCGAGCCTTTCACCCGCGAGCTCGCGGCGGCTTCGCCACGGCAGTTCGCGGCAGAGCTGCTGCAGCAAAAGCTGGGCGCTCGCCAGGTCATCGTGGGTGAAAACTTCCGCTTCGGACGCGGGCGTAGCGGGGATGCCGACACCCTGCGTGCCCTCGGTGGCGAGCTCGGTTTCGAGGCTCGCGCCGAAGCTCTGAACGGCGATGAACAGGGGGTCATCTCGAGCACGCGCATCCGCGAGCTCATCTCCTCGGGCGCCGTGCTCGAGGCGGAAGCGCTGCTCGGCCGCCCGCATGCCCTCAGCGGGGTGGTAGAGCTCGGCGATCAAAGGGCGCGGCAACTCGGCGTGCCCTCGGCGAACTTGGGCAAAGTCCCGGAGTTACTGCCGGCGCGCGGCGTGTACGCCGTGCTGGTCGACGTGCTCGAAGGCGCAGCTTACACGAGGCTTGGTGTGGGCATCGCCAACGTCGGCGTGCGGCCCACTCACGGGGCCGGCGACGTGCGTGCCGAGGCGCACGTGCTCGGCTACTCGGGGGATTTATACGGCCGCTCCCTTCGCGTTCACCTGGTGGAGCGCCTACGCGACGAGCGCCGCTTCGGCAGCATCGACGAGCTCCGAGCGCAGCTCGACCAGGACAAGCGTGACGGTCAGGCGCGGCTGTCGCGGCGCACGCCCGACCCCGCGGCGTTCGGCGCCTGGCACTGAACGGGGGCCACCGCGCCACTGCTCGACGCCACTGCTCGACGCCACTGCGCCACTGCTCGACGCCACTGCGCGCCGCTACTCGAAGATTGAGGCTCGACGCGAGGTACTCCGGATGTTGCCCGGCGCACCCGCCATGACGTCCTGACCCCAATCCGTGAGCGGCCCATTGGGGCCTGTCGCCATGTCCAAAGCCGCCGTGGCGCCCTCGTTGCCAAGCCAGGACCACGCGATGTAGCCCACGCCGAGAGCGTTGGTCTGGGTCAGGATGCGCTCCCAGGCGACGGCGCGCCCGTTGTGCTGCCAACCAAACTCACCCACGATGAGCGGGATGCCTCGACTCGAAGCGGTGTTCAACAGGTTATCGACGGCGGCAGGCGTGCCGAACGACTCGTACATGTGCACGCTAAACAACAGATTTTTCTGAGGGTCAGCGTTGGTGAGGGTTGCGGCGTTGTCGAGGATCGCCTGGCCGTTCTGCCCGAAGCCGTTGGCGTCGATCACGAGCGTGTGGCTGATACCGTTGTTGCGCAGATAGCTGACGGCCTCCTGATAGGCGCCGAAGAAATCATTGCCGCTCCACTCGTTGGCGATGTTCACGATGGCGTACTCGCGGAAGTCGTTCAGCACCTCGCGCACGTCGGCGCTCGCGTAATACTCCGCCATGTCGACGAGCGCCGCGCGGCTCGTACTGCTGGTGACGTCGTGCAGCTCGACCATGGGCACCATGTCGAGCTCCACGATGCGGTGCAGCACCTCGCGCAACAGCGCGACAGGGCCCGTGGTCTCCCACACCACGCGGATCGTATTGGTCCCGTAGCTCGCGATCGTGTCCAGCGCGGCGTACGCTTGATACTGCGCCGCCGTGTCGTACCAGATATGGGGGTTGTTCACGCCGCGGATGACGAACGCTCGCCCATAGGCGTCGAGCAGGCGTGCGCCCTGCACGAAGAAGCCCGCGGCGACCTTATTGCCGGTGAGCGCTGGGGGCACGAGCGTCGGGGCGGGACCGCCAAACGTGCAAGGGCGAGTGCTGACGGCCGCCGTCGGGGACGCAGGGAGCACGCACGAAGCGTTTTGTTCGTATCCCCAGTCGGGCGCGTCGGCGCTCGACGGGGTGGTCACCACCTCACACACGGGGCGGCACGCAGCGCCTAACCCATCGGCGAGCAGGAGCCCGGGGCGGGGCTCTGCATCGGGCACTGCGCCACCGGTGGTGCAGGCCTGATTAGCCAGGGCCGTGGCGGTGCCGGGGATGACACAGGACAGGTTGTTTTCGTAGAACCAACCGTCCGCGTCCGGGTCGTTCGCGACGTCGAGCACCAGCAAACACAGGGGAGCGCAGCGGGGTAGCCCCGCGTCGACCACCACGACTCCAGGGACCTGACGCTCCGGCGGCAAGGGCGAGCCGGTGGTGCACTCCTGATTGCCTCGCGCCGTGATCGTACCGGGGATCACACAGGAGGAGCTGCCCTCGTAGCCCCAGTCATCGCCGTTGCCGTCCGGATCCGTCGCGGGGCTGGTGATGCCCACACAGATCGGAGCGCAGCGGCCGCCAGTCACAGCGTCGACCACCACCACGCCCGGCACGGCCTGCAGCGCAGCTACGGGCATGCCCGGGGTGCAGCTTCGATTCGAGCCCGTGATGGTACCGGGGATTACGCACGAGACGCCGTTCTCCGTCGCCAGGTCGCCGGTTGCCGAATCCGCACCGGGATTAGTATTGATCACGCACAGTGGCACACAGCTGCTCGCCCCCGCGGCGTCTGCGACGACGACGCCCGACGATGACAGGGGCAGGTTGGGATCGAGCGCCTCGCCCGGCGGCACCTGGTTGTTGCCCGCACCCATGCTGGGCTCGCCGCCGGTGCCGGGCGCCCCTGCAGCTCCAGCCCCGGGAATTGCCTGTCCGCCGGACAAATCCGGCAGCCCAGGGTTCACCGACTGAGGAGCCGGATCCGCCGAGTCGCCACAGCCGACGCCAATACAGAGCGCCACGAGCCAAGCGCGCCCCTCGGACCAGGTCCGGCATGAGGGCAAGTGAGCTCTAACCATAGGTACGTCTGAAGGCATGCGCTCGGGAGCTTAGGCGCTCTGCCGGGGGCGTCCAAGCCGTTTCAGCGACCCTCGAAGTCTGACGTGCAGGAAAAACCCTACAAGCTCGTCGGGCTGCGATAGGTTATGCCCCGACCGCCAACCCTGATGGGTGAGCCGCGGCGCAGCAGGCCAGAGACAGTGCAATGCTCGAAAACAACACCGACCCGAACCAGCTATCGCGCCTCGACTTGCTCCGCCTAGCGCACAGCCTACACGTCGCCGACGCGGACGTGATGACGCGAGGGGAGCTACAGGCCGCGATCGAAAAGGCCCGGCGCCCCGAGCCGCGCCCCACGGCCCAGCCCGTGACCTGGGTCAGCGTGGCGCGCCGCCTGCTGGCGAGCATCGTCGAACAAGGCCTGAACCTGCCGGACGCGGCGGCCTTGATACGGGGGGACACCAAGCTCTCGACGCCGCCGAAGGCCCCGCCGCCTGTGGCCACGGTCACGCTGGCGCGCATCTATGCAGCGCAGGGGCACCTGTCGCGAGCCATCCGTACCCTGGACCAGGTCCTCGCCAGCGAGCCTGATCACGAACGCGCGAGCGCCCTACGCGCGCAGCTGGCAGAGAAGCGCGAGCGCGACAAAGCCAACGGCGCGGAGAGCCAGGCCGAAGCCGCCGAGTCTGTTTCGGACGCAGGGGGCTCGGAGCCACCCGTGTCCTCGCTAGCGTCCAACGCCGAGAACGGGCAGGCCGCGGCAGCCAACGATCCGGAGAAAAAGCTCGAAGAATCCTCGGCCAGCGAGGCTGCCCCGGCCGCCAGCGAAGTGTCCACCTTCGACACCGAGCGCCCGGCGCTGGCAGGGCGAGCAGAGCTCGATGGCGCACCCGGGCCCAGGAGCAACGGCGCTGCCATCACCGAGGCTCCGCTCAGCTCGGAACGCCTAGCCACCGCAGAAGTGTCGGCGTCCGGCGACGCTCGCGGCACCCCTCCCCACGGGCCTTCTTCGCCCCAATCGGTCGAACCGGCTTCAGCCGAGGCCTTGGCCCCGCCTGCCGCCGAGGCTGCTCCGACCGAATCCCCACCTGACGAGGCCGCTCCGTCCACGCAGCCCGCTCCGGCCACCGAAGCTTCTCTCCCCGCCGAAGCGGCTTCTGCCGCTCCGCCTATCGAACCTGCGCCCGCCGACATCGGCGACCTTACGGCCGCCTCTGCGCCAAGCCCGACGGTTCCTGCCGCCACCCTCGCCGCGCCCGTCCCCGCGCCGCCGCCCCCGCTCGTCTGCGCCCTGCTGCTGATCGAGACGAACACACCCATCAGCTACCTGTACTGGGAGCTCGCCCCCTCCACGACGCGCGGCGAGCCACGCTGGATCTGGGTGGTCGCGCACACCCCTACCGAAAGCGGCTCGCAGCGTCTCGAGCGCCGCTTCCCGGTCTATCGCAGCTGGGGTGCACTGCGCCTCGAGGGCGTCCCGCTGCATTCGGTGCTGCGCGCCAAGCTGACTGAGGAGTGCACCCCCGACTCCAGGCCGCTGGTCGTCGCCGCCGCCATACGCACGCAGACTCTGGCGGCGCCCGACGCCATCGAGGTGCTCTTCTCCCCGTATGCCAAGGCCAACCCGCTGGCGCTCGCCAACCGCGCGTCAAACCTGCTCGAGAGCGCGAACGCGGTGTATTGGGACAGGGTCCAAGGCCAGCTCTGAGCAGATGGCTCACGGCGCAGCACATCACGGGTAGCTGAGCGTCAACGCGGAAGGCCCCGCTCCTACGGCGGGCGGACCCGAAGACGATCGACGCCGGTCGGGCCCGCCGACTCGTGTACCATGACCCGCCATGAAGCTGGGTTGGCTCGGTGGGTCAAATACTGCGTTTGCCGCCGCCGCCGTGATCGCGCTGGGCTGCACGGTGCCGCGTCGGGTGCACGAGCCGCGGGAATACCCGCCGATCAAGCTCCAGAGCCAGGAGCTGTACGCCGTCATCGTCGATTCGCGCTCGAGCGCGGGGGATCCGTCGATCCGCCAGCTCTCGTTGCCGAGGGATTTTGAGGCGCGGGTGAACCAGCGTCTGACCTCGCTGGCCTCGGGCAGCGGGGTCGCCGTGGGTGTCGTCATCAGCGTGGCTGCAGCGGACGAGATGGAAATCGTCGACGCGCGTGGCGAGATGACCCGGGTGCTGGTGCGGCTCGCTCTGGAGTTCAAGCTGCCGGACGGCGTGGTGGTGCGCCGGGCCCAGACAGAGTCCAACTCCGATCTTCCCCGCGACGAGGCGACGCCCGAGGAGCTCGCGTTCGTGCTCGACGCCACGGCGATCGACGCCTTCGATCGCTACTTCTCAGACGCGGCGGTGCTCACCTCGCTCAACCGCGAGCTCGCCAACCGGCATTGAGGCTCTGGCCCCGCCTGACCGGCGCCGCCCAGCACGCTCACTACATCGGGGGTCGAACAGGGCCCAGCAGGATGCCCGCGAAGTAGGTGTCGTGCTGCTCGAGGTAGCGCGCATACTCGGACGGGCCGAGCAGCTGTTCGACGCCGGCGAGCAGGCTTCTGTAGCCGTTGATGCGTTGCTCGGCGTCGGTGCCCAGCTCGCGTTCGTGCAGCTCGATGAGCGCGCCTGAGCGGGCCGCACCTAGGCTCGAGCGCTCGACGAAACTCTGGGCGAGCGCGCTAAAATGCCGGCGCGAGAGCTGCGCGACCTCCACGAAGAACTCCACGTTCGGGCGATCGGGCGCAGGCAGCGTGGAGGTCGCGGAGGGGCGCGCCGGCAGCTGTTTGGGGTCGAGCCGCCTGGGTACTACGAACGCCTGAATTTGTTCGATCGGCTCACTTGCAATCTCGCCGACGGCCAGGCGATCCAACCCGCGAGAGAGGGATGGCAGGTCTTCCTGCCCCTCGAACCAGCGCTCCGGAGCACGGCAGCAGATGCGATCTTGCAGGGCAGTGAACTGCGCCGGGTCCCGGCGCAGCAGCTCGGCGACCTCCCGCGCGCGTGTCCAAGCTGCCGCTTTCGAATCGGGGTGGGCCGGGGTGAACCGCACCCTGATGGCGTGCATGGCATATTCGG
Organism: Deltaproteobacteria bacterium; assembly: GCA_043747815.1. GTDB lineage: Bacteria > Myxococcota_A > Polyangia > Polyangiales > Polyangiaceae > SZUA-265. Next base: position 20,392 of record JAYTOL010000133.1, on the reverse strand, counting down.
CGCGCTCCCGATCCGCCGTCCGCTGCAGAACCTGGATGCCCCACGGACTGTCGATGGGAGGGGCGACCTCGCCGACCGAGAGCGCCCGCAAGCTATCGAGCTCGCGCGCCAGGTGCGTGGGTTCCCGGAGCGACCACCGCCCGAGGTCGCCAGCTCGCACGCGGTCGTAGTGTTCGGAATGACGCTGGACGAGCTCCGCGAACCGGCTTGGATCGTCGTGCGCCTGGCGATAGATCGAATAGGCGAGCGCGATGGCGTCCTGACGCGAGCGCAAGGCGTGCGGCTCCACCCCGAGCGTTTGGTGCAACCAGGGAGCCTCGCGATATTGAATCACGATGCGCGCGCCGCTCCGGGACTGCTCGGGAGGAGGCACGTCGCGGCGCAAGACATGGAACCCGAACTCGGTTTCGATCACGCGCGAGACCTGCCCTTCAGCCAGCGCGGACAGGGCGTCCAGCACCTCGGGAAAAGGCGTCAGGTTCACGCTGACCGTGCCGCCGAGCGAGCCGCCGACAGCGCGAGACGAGAGGTCGTCCGAATAGCGCCGAGCCAGCTCTGCGAAGTGGGCGGGCTCTAGCTCTGCCTGCTGCGCCAACTCGCGCGCGAGCGCCAGAGCGGCGGCGCGGGTGCGGCGGGGCGGTGGAGCCGCCATTCGCCAAGGTACCGTGCTGAACGCGACTGTGTCCGGGGTATCTTCGTGGCGGATCTGAATGTGCGAGAGCCAGATGACGACGCGCCCGAGCTCACGCGTGGAAGCGAGCCGCCAGCGCGCAGGTGGATAAGCGAAGACCTCGCCGTTGCCATCCTGCGCGCGGGAGTGTCGCGACTCGGTGCCGTTGCAGCACCACGCTGCCCAGAGGCTCGCAAGCAGCACCAACAGCGACCCAGCGCCCGTCCCGCGCGCACGAGCTTTCACCGGCTGTATACTAAAAACTAACGTTAAACCCGCGCGACAGGTGACCGTCCATGAGCGCGCAGTCGGGGTGATTCACGTCAGCCCAATCCTCCGGAATCAGGGCAATCGCCTTGCACGTCTCGGAGACACTGCCGACGTGGCTCACGCCGTGCGCAGCGATGTAGCTTGCGCCGACGACATTTTCCCTCCAGGCACTGATCAGGTTGCCGCCCATTGCAGATTGGCCCAACAGAGTTCCAGAAGAATTGCGGCACTCCGAGAGAAGCCCGCGTGCGTAGGCCTGAGTTTGACAGACCAGTGTCTCACTCGCGTCGACCTCTCCCGATTGGAACAACCCAGCACATAGTGCACACGTCAGAGCAGCTGCATTCTTGCCGATCGCCATGATATTCACCTCACCTTTAGCCGCCGCTCGCGACCTACTCGTGGCTATTGGGGTACGCATTCAGCGAAATGCTGTGCTCAGCTAAATGCTGTGCTGCCCTGCACCTCGGACGCGAGCGGCTTTAGAAGAACGTACAGGTCCCGCGACTCCTCTTATCGCCGCAGTCGGTTGATCCGGCAATGACAACGCTCGGCGTAGCCGCGCTACGCGTGCACAATCCGGTGAGACTCGCGGCTTGTGTCGTGATGGATGTCAGCCATGACACGGCCTCGATCTCATCGCATGCGGCGGCGCCGCCCCTGGACGTCGAGCGTCGCCCCCGTCCCCCCCCAAGGGATCGAGGGCTTCGTGATCCGCCGACCGTCAGCGCAGCGGGTTCGACAGCGGTGCTGACCCGTAATGGATGTGGATCTGCGGCAGCACCCGTTCGAAATGGCCGTCGGGTTTGTCGTTGCGCACGGAGGACAGCGAGAACAGGTCGCCGGCGCCGTCACCGTCGAGGTCGCCGGCCGCGTAGGTGTACTCAATCGCGCGCTTCGCGTCCCGGAAACGCTGACCGTGGTCGAGCGCGTCCGCTTCTGGCACCGAGAAGGTGTCGGCGAAGCGTTCGGAGCTGCCACCGACGATGGCGAAGTCAGGGAAAGGGATCCCGACCGGGTTGAACTGAGCGACGAGCTCGTCGTCCCCATCGGCATCCAGATCACCCGCGGGGAACAGCCCGAGCGTGCTGTCGCCCGGCAGCTCAGCATCGGCCGCTGCCGGGTCTGCACCCCCAGCGAACAAGCCGGGTGCGCCGTAGAACAGGAACGAAGCATAATCCCGGTCGCGGATCAGGACCACGTCGTTGATGCCGTCAGCATCGAGGTCACCCAGGGCCCCGCCGGCTAACGACGACACCTCGTCCGCCCAGAGCCCGTCGAACCCCACCGCGTTCGCCTCGAGATCCACGCTACCGCTCCAGCGTTCGGTGCGACCCGGCACGAAGGAGAACCTCGAAGCGACATCGAGACGCACAGAACGAGAACCGATCAGCAAATCGTCGAGGGCGTCCCCGTCGACGTCTCCCGTCGGCACGGCGTCGAGCCGATGGGCGGCCTCAAATTTCGCGTCGGCATCGCCGAACGGGATCGCGCCAGTAAAGCGCTGGCTGCGCCCGTAAAAGAGGTACACGCCTTGGCTGCCCGTCCTGGCGGAGGGCACGTGGCTCGACAGCACCAAGTCGTCGATTCCGTCGCCGTCCAGATCGCCGGCATCGCCTGAGGAGGGAAAGCCGGCGCAACCCCCGCCCGGGGGCGCCTCGACAATCGGGGGCACGAAATGCACGGCCACGTCCGTCAGTAGGTCGACGCCGCCCCGCCGCTCCGGACCTCCATACACGAGGTAGACGCCCTCGTCTGGTTGCGTGCTGTCGCACTCGTACGAGCGCACCAACAGGTCGCCGTACCCATCGCCGTCGACGTCACCCGCCGCGCTCAGGCTGCTCAGCGACATGCGCTCTGGCATGAGCAGGTAGCCAGCGCCGAGCTCGAACGCGAGGCTGTCTGCCGGCGTGGCCGGTCGAGGGCCGCCGTAACGTAGGTGCACGTACTCGGTGTTCGTGTCGAAGTCCCAGGCGCTGACCGCCATGTCTTCGAAGCCGTCGCCGTCCAGATCGCCAGCGGCGACGAGACTCCCTGGCGAGGTCAGCTTCAGGTCATGCGCGTCAATGGTGACGTCGGGCGCACCGAGGACCGGCGACAGCGCGGCGTCAGCCACGCCGACGCTGCCCGGATCGAGATCGAGCCGCTGCTCGTGGTTGGATAGATTACCGAGCGGATATTCTCCCGAACAGGCGGCGCCGAAACAGGCGAGCGCGAGCGTGGGTGCGTGAACGAGTGACGGGCGGTGTTTGAAATTCTTCATCGAGTGACCTCCACCTCTTTCATGTGAGCCGAGCGCCGAATCACTCCCGATTCGGTCGCAGCGGCTGGCGCAACGCTCACCGGCGCGTTCAGCGCGGCTTCGAGTCGGGCTCGATAACGTTCGGCGCCGGGGCGCGCCAGCATGCGTTGGGCGCGCACGAGCGCCCGGGCTCGATCGCCGCGTGCGAGCGACACGTCTATTTCCAGGAGCTCCGCTTCGAGCGCGAGCTCACCACGGGGGAACGCTCGCGCGTAGCCGTCGAGCCCGCTCGCGGCGTCACTCGCGCGCCCCGCGCGCAAGTCGTTCTGCACGGCTTCCAGCCGGCGCAGCTCTTCGCGAAGGCCCATAGGCTCGCGCCGCTGCGCGCTGGATGTGCTCTCGACGGTAGGCTTGGCGAAGCGTTCCCGGGGCGCCACCGCCCTGGCTGCTGCGCTCGCGGGCGGAGGCGCGCTCGCGGGCGGAGGCGCAGGCGTCCCGAGCTCGCTCGACTCGTGCGTGGGCGACTCGTTCAGCTGCATTGTCTGCGGCGCCAACACCACCGGGGGAGCCTCCGCCGGCTGTGTCTTAGCGCTCTCCAAGGCTCGGTCAGGCCCGGGCGCTGGGCTCGCGAACCAGCCGCTCGCGACGACCCCACCGAGCACCGCGAACGCTCCGAGAGCGACGAACGAGCCCGCCTTGCCGAGCCGCAACGCCCGTGGCCCCAGGCTCGGCAGCCCCGGAGCGGGCCGCGCCACGGCAGCCACCTCGAACGCAGCCGCCAGACGTTGCAACGAAGCGGCCGGGATTTCGTCGACCGCCGCCGAGGCCAGCAGGCGGCGTTCAAAAAACGCTTGCCCACGGCGACTGCTGCCCTCGAGCAAGCGCGTGGGTGCCGTAGCGCCCGCGCTTCGGGGATCGATCGGACTCGGCTGTTTGTGTGCGGTATATTTCATCGACGCTGCCTCTCGACGTGAAGCTGTAATTCGGTAGCGAGCTCCGAGAAGCGCGCGCGAGCGCGCTGCAGGCGTGACGACACGGTCCCGAGCGGCAGCGCCAGCAACTCCGCGATCTCGGGCACACTGCAGCCCTCGAGCTCGAACAAGACGAACACCGTGCGATGCGCGTCCGTCAAGCTCGCCAGCACCCGCTCGAGCAGCTCGCGCCAGCGCTTCTCGATCAACAGCTGTTCGGCGTCCGGCTCGAGCGAGGGCTGCTGATCGAAGTCGAGGTCGGCGCTGACCTCGCGCCGCACGTGCGCCCGCTGCCGCTGGTTGGACGCGAGTCGCACGGCGGTCGAGAGCAAGAAGGCCCGCTCTTGGCCTGCCGCGATGTCAGCGCGCCGGCGATTGGCCGTGATGAACGTCTCCTGCACCACGTCGTCGACCCCGTGAGCCGGCACTCCAAGCCGCGCTACCAGCCGCCAGACCACGGCGACGTGCTCGCGAAACCACTCGGCGGGCAGGGCATCGACCTGGGCGCCCTGATCTTTCCCCCGAGGTACTTCAGCCAGGGCGCGGCCCGGGGGGACCTGACCCGCGCCGTGCGGCACGTCGAGGCAGCCCGCGCTCGAGGCGCCGAGCCGTGCCCCCCAAACGCTCGAGCCAGAGTTGCGGATCCACATGCCGGACTCCTTTCCATGTGGGCAGCTCGCCCGATCGCTCCATGCGGGTCGTCAAAAAAGCAGGCTCGCCGAGCTGCCGGCGCGCAGCCCGATAGCCGGAGTCTCGAAGGCGGTCACGCCGGGCTCCAGCAGGAAATGCGCATGCCAGAGCGGCTTCACCAGACCGAAAAACGCAGCGAGCTCGAGCCGCTGCCACAGCCCGACCTCCACGCGCACCTGGGCGCCGGCGCTCAACCAGGGGGCAGAGCGCTCCGCGGCATCCGCCACCCCCGACCCTTTTCCCGTCGAGCGCCCGACATCGATCTCGAAGCAGGGACGCAACCCCACGCTGCTCTCACGAGGAAACCGCCAGGGACAACCGACGGCGTGCGTCGACCAATGCTCCAGGCGCACTCGGCCGCTGCCCACCGCCACCTCGCGTGCGCCCCTCGAGTACGCTCCGAGCACGAAGAGCGGCTGCCAGCTCGGGGTCAGCCAGGAGAGGCGAAATGCCGCGCCGAGCCCGACCGCGTTGCCTGGAGCGAGCCCGTCGTCGACGAGCACGAAGGCCAGCGCCCCGAGCTGCGCGCGCGAGCCGGCGCGATTTCTCACCGGCCCCTGATCGCGATCGCCGCGCGCGTCGCCGGGCGCCGCGGCAGGTGCCGGGTCCCGAGGCGCGCTCGATGCGGGCGGGGCGTCGCTCGCCAGCCGCTGCAGCCCGAGCGCAGCGATGAACGTCAGCGCCTCCAGCACCTCCTCGCAGCTCGAGCCGTGCAAGCGGCGCGGGCTCGCCAGCGCACGCGGCTCGGGGCTGCCGAGCGTGCCGGTGTAGCCCCTGGGCTCGGCGTCGTCACGCTCGACCCGCACCGACAGCATATCCAAGGCGGGGTGCGTGCGGAGCAGCGGCGCCAAACGCGCTCGCACCCCCTCGACCCAAGCCTCCCGAGGCGGACACTCTGCGGGCACCTCGTAGGCGCCGGGTCGCTCTCCCTCGCCCGCGACGGCCAGGCGCCCCCACGCCCACGGCGCGGCGAGCAGCAGCGCGCAGCACATCCCGAAAGCCGCCATGCCCGGCACCCCCTTCCCGCCAACCGCTTGGATCACCGCCAGACGCTAGCACGCCCGCTACCACCCCGCGCACCTCGCCGAGCGTCGAGCGTGCTCGAGTCGAACCGTCCAGGAGCCGGCGCGGCTTCGAGCTCGGTGCGCAGGTTGAGCCTCACCCCCCGTCGCTATCCGCCCTGCTTTCCGCGTTGGTTCGCCAGGGACGGGCGGGACGATACCGCCCGTGCATCGAGCCCCACGCCACTTGCTACGCCGCAGCACACACACCCGGGGCGTACGACCTTCAGCGGCCCACTTGCGTGCCTGTGTCGAGCAGGCTGGAGCGAACGGTTTTCTCGATCTGGGCCACCGGCGCGGCATGACCTCACCTCGCGCTGAAAACGCGTGAACACGCGCTATGTAGCGGACCGGGCGCGGATGCGCGCCCTGTGCAACTTTGCGCAAACGGCTACTCCAGATGCACGCGTTGCCTTTCTGCTCGCACCGGCGACGCGGGCGAGCTCGCCAACCGCGCCGAGCCTGCGCGCCAAATCTCTAGCAGTTTCACACCGGCGCTAGCCGACCGCACGCCTGAGCCGCCTCTGGCATCGCAGTTGCACTGAGTTGTCCCAAATGACGAACGGGGTAGTGCAAGTGCGTAATACGAGTGGTTGGGTCCAGGCCGCAGGTGCTGTGGCCATGGCGTGCGCGATGGGTTGCGGGGCTGTCGAGCTCGATGCTGAAACAGGTGAGAGCGAGAGCGAGATGGGGGTTTCCCAACAGGCGCTCTGCTCCAATGCGGGCGGCATCGATGGCATCTTGGCAGGGATCGCGGTGGCCACGGGGAAGGAAGTGCGTCGGTGGAAGCCGGAGACCGATTTTCAGTGGAACGCCACCTCAGGCATGCTCGAGCTGACCGCAACCGGTCGCGCTCGTTGTACGAATCAAGTTTGTGGCAACACGCAGGCCCTCTTGGATCTGCAGAAGCCGGCAGCCGACAACGTCGTACCTCTGCCTGGAAACATCACCCTCGATGCCGACCTGTTGCGCTCCAGGCTGAAGAGCAACTGGGAAGCGCAAACGCTCTGCCTGAGTCAGGGCCGTTGCGCGGCAGAGGCCCACGACCTCAAGTTCGCGTATAGCCACGACGCCATCTGTGGCAAGGCCTTCGTGTTCGACGCCATCAAAGAGAAGTCGTTCCTTCCCGTATTCGACCTATGGGGCTTGACCAACAAGCTCATGTTCCTGGGCTATCCAGGCAACGAAATCATGGCTTTTTGGGCCATGTTCGGCCAAGTTTCGGTGGACCCAACGTACGGGCTCAATACCACCGAGACCACCACTACGGGGTCTTGTGAGGCCGTCTGTACGAAGTTCAGCGCGACGGACGTCTCCGGCAAATGCTGCACCTGCAACGGCAGCACCAAGAAGCTCGCTCGCTCGGCGTTCAGCCCCTCGTTGTACCTGTGCCAATGATCTCACTGTACCTCTGCCAATGATTTAGCCGTCCAGCGGACAGCGGCCGCTCCGACGAGCTCCCCGCCGAGTGCCGCGAACACTGACCGCGTGGCATTCCGCGCGGGCACCGAGCGCGAAATTGCGGGCTGCGCGCTAACGCTCGCGCTGCTCCTCCAGCCATGCCATACCGGCTCGCGAGGAACCGTGATGCGATCGATGGCGCGATGGATGAGGCTCGACCGCTCGGCTCTAGCGGCCCTGCTCACCACTTTTGTGCTGTCGGTCGAAGCCAGGGCCGACTCGACGCCGGCGTCGGCAACCGCTCGCGTCATCCTCGTCGGCGACTCGACGCTGGCGAACGACTCGGGCTATGGCGACGCACTGTGTCGGCACTTTCGCCCGGAGGTGACGTGCATCAACGTCGCCAAGGGCGGCCGCAGCACGCACAGCTACCGGGAGGAGGGCTCGTGGGCGAGCGTGATGAAGTGGCTGGCCAACCCCGGCAGCTTCTCCGCCACCTATGTGTTGATCCAGTTCGGTCACAACGACCAGCCGGGCAAGCCGGGTCGTTCGACGACGCTCGAGCAGTTCGCCGCGAACCTGACGCGCTATGTGAGCGAGGTCCGCGCGGCGGGCGCCGTGCCGGTGCTGGTCACGCCGCTGACGCGTCGTCAGTTCGTCGGCGGCAAGCTGGCAGACGCGCTCGCGCCCTGGGCGGACAGCGCGCGGCGGGTCGCTCAGCAAGCCGGGGTGGCGCTACTCGATCTGCACGCGGACAGTATGCAGGCGGTGCAAGCGATGGGGCCTCGCCGATCCAACGAGCTAGCCCACGCGCCTCCGCCGCCGGATGTCGCGGCGGCAGCGCGCACGGGTACCACGCTCGAAGTGCAGAAGCCCGCGCCGGACCCGAGCGGGCTGCCCCCAGCACCCCTTCCCGTCTTCGACTACACGCACCTGGGGCCTCGCGGCGCCGACCTGTTTGGGGGAATGGTCGCGCGCGAAATTCGCGCCGCTATCCCCGCGCTCGCGGACTCGCTGTCGAAGCAGCCGCCGCCTGCCTCGAGCCAGCTGCCGCGCAAGGTCAACATTTGGCGCGGCAGGACGCCCGGAGGCGAAAAGGTAACGGTGATGCCCAGCGTGATCGAGCGTAGCCTCAATCCCGCGGAGCATAATCGAGCGCTGCTCGGCGTCACGCAACCCACGCTCAGCGTCTACGCACCCGCGCGTCCCAACGGCTCCGCCGTGCTGATCCTGCCGGGCGGCGCCTACCTGCGCGTCTCGATTGACAAGGAGGGTGAGGAGGCCGCACGGCGCCTGAACGAGCAGGGCATCACCGCTGTCGTGCTCGCGTACCGCTTGCCGGCTGACGGTTGGGCAGCGGGGCGTGACGCTCCCCTGCAGGACGCGCAGCGCGCGCTGCGGCTGCTGAAGAGTGGTATCGCCGGTCCGCTAGAGCCCGGTCGCATCGGCGTGCTCGGGTTCTCGGCGGGCGGCGATCTGGCCGCGGCGCTCGCGCTGCGCCACGCGGCGGCGATCTACGAGCGCACCGACCAAGCCGACCTGCTGTCGGCCAGGCCCGACTTCACGGCGCTGATCTACGCGGCGCTGAACATGCCCGTGGTGCCGCCAGCTGGCGGCCCTACAATCGAAGCCAAGGCCCCGCTCGCCTCGCTGGTGACGAGCGAGGCCCCGCCCTGCTTCATCGTGCATGCGGCGGACGACAGCTTGGTCCCGGTCGAGCGCGGCCTCGAGATGTTCTCTGCGCTGAAGGCCGCCCAGGTGCCTGCCGAGATGCACATCTTCAGCGCGGGAGGCCACGGCTTCGGCGTGCGGCTCACCGCCGCCAAGCCCATCGCTAGCTGGCCAGATCTGCTGATACGCTGGGGCCAACAGCACAACTTCTTCCCGAGCGCTCCGGCGCGCCCGGCCGCGGCCCCCCGCTGAGCTGAACGCTCACTCTGGAAAAAGCTGAAGTCCCTCCCGAGCCGCCGCGTTGCGGAGCGCCTCGTCGAATGCCGCAAAGCAAAGTCCTTCTGGAACTTCCCGCAAGGCCGAGCAAGCGCTTGCCAGTTGGACCGAGTCATAGGCTCTGAGCCCGTGAACACCCGCGAGCTGAGCGGCGGCGTCCAGGATTGGAGCGGTTGCCCCGACCGCTAAAAAGCGTTCCGGGTCCTCTTCCGTCCCGAAGTAATCGGCTTCGAACGCGGAGATGAGCAGGGTGGCGTCCGCCGCGGAGAGCTCGCCCAGCCGGTGTTTGCGCCAGAGCGCCGCAGGCACTTCGACACGAGCGAGCTGCGAGATGATCAAGGGCGAGACAGTCCTCATCAGCTCGGCGCCAAGCTCGTCGGCGTAGAGCTTGACGAGCGCGGACGAATCCGCAAATACCGCCATCATCCGCGCTCCTGCTTGATCAGATCAGAGAGGGGCGTACCTGTGCCTGCTCTGCGGCCCGCCTGTGCCACAGCGCGGCGATCGGGACGCCTCCGTTTGGATCCTGGTGCCACGATCAGCCCGGCTCGAGCGAGGCGCTCGCGTAACCGTTCCATGTCGTCGCCAGCGAGCTCGGGGTCGACTGCTGCCTGCGCCAGGCGCGTCAGATAATCGTTTAAGCTGCGGCCCTGTCGAGCCGCCACCTGTCGCACCCGTTCTACGAGCTCGTCTGGTGCTCGCCAAGTGACTTGACTCATACATGCATTCTAGCATGCACTTGCGCTCCCACAAGCCCCTCGATGGGGCCCGCTCGGGAGCCAGAGCTTCGAGATTTGCAGCCAAATCTGGCGTCAAAGACGCTGCGTCGGGCAGCTCTGCGCTGACTCTGAGCACGCGCCCCAGGCCGTCGGCGTCGACGTCTCTCGAGGCAATCAGGTATCGGGCCCGAACTGCGGCAACGCGCGCACGCGCTCGAGCGCGTCCTCGGGCGCGTCGGAGGGAAACGGCGCCGAGGAGCGAGCCAGGCGATCGAGCCAGCGCCGATCGAGCGGGCGCTCGAGCACACCCTGGCTCGCTGCGGCGAGCGTAGCGTACTTGCCCTCCCCTATCTTTTCGCCCACACCCACCCAGAACCCGGCGAGCAGGAGCGCGGAACGCACGGCGGTCGCGCCGCTATAGGTGTGCACGCTCGCGCCGTCCCGACACACGCGGCGCAGGGCGACGAACGCCTCGAGCGTCCACAGCTCGGGATTGGCAGCCGGCGAAAACGGATCCCAAAACACGACGTCGGCAGACGCTGCAGGCTCGCGCGCCAGCGCCTCTCGCACGTCACCTTCCACCAGCCTCCAGTGCGTACGCGTGCTCTCGTGAGCTCTCCGCTCGAGCAAGGCGCGGGCCGCGACCCCAGCGCTGCCGCTCAGCCCAAACGCGCTGGCGTGCTCGGGCGCTGACGCCAGCTCCAGCGCGGCGAGGCTGCGATCGAAGCTCACGATCTCGAGCCGCCGCGCCGTCGGCGGCTCTGCCTCGGACAGGTGAAAGGCCGCCGCCGCGTTCGAGCCCGCGCCGAGACCGACGTCGAACAGAACCACGGCCTCTGGACGCGGTTCGCTCAAACGGCCTCGCAGGCGGGCTGGTCCGACGTACAGGCGCTCGGCTTCTTCGAGCGGGCCCACCACCGGGTGCATCACTTCTCCGCTGCGCTTGTCGAGCATGGCTCGGGCGCCGCTACGGGTCAGCACCACCTCGTGCTCTAGCGTCACAGCGCGCTCTCCGTGTCGCGGCCGGGCCCCAGGCGCTTGCCGCTGTGCTCGTGCTGATCGATGGCGTCGAGCTTGGCGCGAGCGAACGCGGCATACTCGCCGCGCTGGATCGCCGCTCGCGCCTCGGTCATGAGCGAAAGATAGTGCTCTAGGTTGTGCAGAGATAAAAGGCGCGGCCCGAGCGGCTCGCTGCACTTGAACAGGTGGTTCAGGTACGAGCGGCTGAAGCGGCGGCAGGTGGCGCAACCGCAGGCCTCGTCCAGCGGAACGTCAGCGTCCGCGCACGAGCCGCGCGTGAGCTTGACCCTGCCCGTGGAGGTGAACGCGGTGCCCTGCCAGGCGAGGTGCGTCGGCAGCACACAATCGAACATGTCGACGCCCGCGAGCATGGCGTGCAAGAGGTCCGGCGGCGTGCCCACGCCCATCAAGTAACGCGGGCGCGCTTCAGGCAGGAGCTCGGTGGAGGAGTGGGTGATGTCTTCGCGCTGGGCGCGCGTGTCGCCCACCGCGAGCCCGCCGATCGCAAAACCGTCAAAGGGGTGGGCCGTGAGGAAGGCCGCTGACTCGCGCCGCAGCTCCGGCACGACGCCGCCCTGCACGATGGCAAACAGGGCTTGCGACGGGTTCTGCCGCGCGCCCAAGCTGCGCAGCGCCCAGCGATGCGTGCGTTCCATCGCGGCGCGCGTGGCGCTCTCGCTCGAGGTCGACTCGATGCACTCGTCGAGCACCATCATGATATCAGAGCCGATGGCGGTCTGAATCTCGATGGAACGCTCGGGTGAAAGCAAGACCGTGCGCTGGTCCACGTAGCTCTTGAAGCGAGCGCCTTCCTCGCTCAGCGTGCGGTCCTTCGCGAGCGAAAAGATCTGATAACCTCCCGAGTCGGTCAACACGGGGCCCGGCCAGGACATGAAGCGGTGGATACCGCCGACGCGTCGAAACACATCGATCCCAGGCCGCAGCATCAAGTGATACGTGTTGGCCAAGAGGACCTGCGCCCGGAGCTGCGTCAGATCGATCGGATCGAGCCCCGTGACCGTGGCACGCGTGCCCACGGCCATGAAGGCCGGCGTCAACACAGTGCCGTGCGCGGTGAGCAGCGTGCCGGCCCGAGCGCGGGATGAGCCATCGATCGCGTTCACGCTGAAAGGCAGGAGCATCTGCGACTGAGTCTAGGCCAGAGAGAGCTCCGGATATGCCGGGGAAATGGTTTGGCAGGAAACTTTCTCCAGCCCCGGTCGAACCCCAACATGCCTCTGATCACGCCCTCGCCTCAGCCACTCACTCCCTGTCCCGCGATGGGGCGCTCTCTCTGCGGGCTATGTATCAGCCTGATCGTGCTCGGCGTCGCTCCAAGCGTTCGCGCGGCGGAGGTCGCGCTGCCGCCGACCTGGGCGGAGCCTGGGCCCAGCGCCAGCGGTATCGACATGGCCCTGGGGGTCGATGGAGCGTCGTGGCTCACGGCGTCGCGCGGGCTCTGGCTGGGCGTGAGCGGCGGTGTCTCTGGCAGCAGCAGCCAAAGTCGGCGCGCCTTTGGCCTGGTGGAGCTCGGTATCGGCTTCGATGCGCTCGTCGGGGGCGGCAACGCGCTGGCCGCTCCGAGTGACGATCCCGAGCTGGAGCTCGAGCCCCAGAAGCAGGCCGCGGAAGTGGCGACGGACAGCGTTCGGGCGCCGACGCGGCAGCCCACGCGCGTCTGCGCGGAGGCTGGGTCCTGCGCCCCCCCCGCGACGGCAGAGCTCGCCCGGGCCACGGTCGCCGCCGCCCTGCGCGTGCAAGGCGGCGCGCGAGAGCTCAGCCGCCTCGATCGGATGGCGTCGCGCACGCGTAGCGCGGCCAGCCTGCCCGAAGTCCGCCTCGGTGCAGGCACCTCGCGCGACGAGTCGCTGCGCCTCACCCCCACCGTCAACGACCCAGCGCGCTTCACCCGCGACGGCGGGCGGGACCTCTGGGTCGAGGCCCGCCTGATCTGGCGGCTCGACGGGGCCATCTTCTCCAAGGACGAAATCGCCATCGCTCGTCTGCAGGCACAACAGCGTGAAGAGGCGGCACGCCTCACGCGCGACGTGCTCGACGCGCTCATCGCCTGGCAACGCGCCCGCGTCACGCTGGCCTCCGATGTTTCATCGCCCGAAGAACGTGACGCCGCAAGCATCGCCGAATTTGGCGCGCTGGCGCGGCTCGACGTGTTGACGGACGGCTGGTTTTCCCGAGGCCTTCAGCTCCGGGAAGCGACCCCCGGTGCGGGCGGGAACAAGCCCGAGAAACCCTACTAGCACAGCGGAATTGACGGGGCTTCAGGCAGCCCGCGCTACAGAGGCCGCGAGCACGTACCGGTGGCACCTGCGCCGTGTCCGCAGCTTCACACGCAAGGGGTCCTGACCTGCGTCCCGACCTCATTGGTAACGACGTCGGTACGTCGTTGCTACCTGAATGATGCCAGCACTCGCCGTTGCGCGGCCGCGTCGGCGGTGCGCGTGCCGCGGCGCCGCGGTTGCGAAATTCGGCAGCGACACGGCGCCATAATACTGGACGCATGATCACACAGGACGCCTGGGTTGCGCGGGCGCAGCAACGCACCATCAAGCACCTGCGGGAAGAGGTCCCCGCGGCGCGGGTGGCGGTGCGCGTGTCAGGGGAAGCGGACTGCCCGCCACCGGCGGATGTCGAAATGGCTGCTTTTCAACAATTGGAGCAGGCCGTGGTGAGTGGACGTGTCTGTCAACCGCGGCCTGCCAACGATAGCCGAGTGGAGCGTGACGTGAGCGGTGTCCGCTTGACGGAGCCGGCTTCGGAAGAGCATCGCGCGTGGCTGGTGATGCTGGGCAGTCTGAGCCAGTGGCTCGAGGGCGGGCTCCAGATGTCAGCGGCAGGGGGGCGGACGGCCGCATCCAGCGCCGCATCCCGCGTTGGGTCCCGCGTCGGGTCGAGTGCGGGGCGGATTACGCTCCGGCTGCGAGTGACGCGGTCCACCTACGTCTGGTGGCGTAGGCTCGAGGCACAGGCGCGCCGTTGGCTACCGTGCGGGATGAGCTTTCTGAGCTTCCTGTGCCTGTCGATGTGGCAAGCGTGGCGGCACCTGCTCGGGCCCGACGTGGCGTATGGCCAAATCTACATCCGAGATCGGCACCGCTGCACCAGCCCCGTGTGCAGCCGCAAGGATGTCACGCCCCATCATCTGCGATTCCGCTCGGCGGGCGGGAGTGACACACCCGCGAACACGACGTCAGTGTGCACGTGGTGCCACCTCTGTGGTGTGCACGGCGGTCGCATTCGTGCAGTGGGGAGCGCCGAGCTCATTCGCTGGGAGCTTGGGCCACCTCGCAGTCCCTGCGTCGTGGTACATGGGCGGGAGCGCGTGGCGGCGTGAAGGCTGCTTTAAAAAGCGCCGTGGCCGAGCCGCAGTGCCACCCATGCCAGCGCGAGCACGGGCGCCAAGCTCGACGTGGGGGCCAGCAAATGGGCGACGATCACCGCCGGTGCATATACGCTCAACGCTTCGAATGCATTGGCCGATGCGGCTTGTGCTCGGGCCCCCTTGTAGGTCTGCTTGGCCTGTTGCTGTCGGGGGTGGTGATTGTCCAGGGTGCCGAACTCGCGCTGGCGTAGCGAGTTGGCAAAACTGAACCAGACGTAGGGTAAGAGTGAAGCGGCCAGGAGGCTCCAGAGAGGGGTGGTCATGATCACAGTCGAACGGTGGCCCCCCCAATCGACAGGCGCCGTCAAAATTCGTCCCAAATCGTCCAACCGATGGTGCTTCGGAGTCATCTGGGCGCGGGGAAGCCTCCGGCGTTGGGCCGCCGGCGCTGCCGGAACGCGGAGGGCGGCGTGCCAAACAGCCGTAGGAAGGAGCGGCGCATGCGTTCGGTGTCGCCAAAGCCGCTGCGCTCGGCGATCCCGCGCGGGTGGTGCGCGACGGCAACCTGATCACGGGCGGCGGCGTCACGGCGGGTATCGACTTTGCGCTCACGCTGGTGGCGGAGATCGCCGGTGATGAGGTGGCACGTTCGATTCAGCTCGCGATGGAGTACGACCGTCAGCCACCGTTCGATTCTGGTACGCCGGAAAAGGCGCCAGCTCTCGTGCTGGAGTTGGTGCGCGGGCGAGCCGCATTGCAGTTTCCGGAACGCCAGGCAGCGATGCGCGCCGCACGCGGCGGCTCAGGCGTTTCGATGCAACACTGCCACGCTTCGCCGGCGCTGCATGGAAGCCTCCGAGAGAAAAGCACTCCGCGCTACCCGAAGCGGCAATTGTATTGTCCGAATCGGCCTCCTGCTGACGCGGCCGCACCAGCACCGCAAGCATGCCGTTCGTTTTTCGATATCCATGCAGCATGCGTGTGGCAGGGAGCAGCCGCTCGTGCTGTGATGGGTCTCACAATTTATCTGACAATTTGACAGAGGAGTTAATCGTCTTGAACTATCCCAACCTCAGAGTCGTGCGCCGTCAGCAACCTCACCGGCTCGTCCAGGCCTCGACCTTCAGCTTGATGGTCGCCTGCGTGGCGTGCAGCTCAGAGGTTGATGGTGGCGGTGATGTACCTCTCTTCAATGCGGGCGCTGGTGGCGCCTCCAGCCCCAGCGGCGGCGGGGCTTCCACTGGCCCGAGCGGCACGTCGGGAGGCAACGGGCCAGCAAGTCCGAACGGCGAGCAGCCAGCGGCGGGCAATGTTGCCGGCATCGCGGGTAGCGCGGGCGTTGGCGGTAGCGCAGCAACGAACGGCAGCGCCGGCTCCAGCATGGTCGCCGCAGGCGGCAGCGCAATGGTCGCCGCGGGCGGCAGCGGCATGACACCGGATGGGGCCGGAGGGGTCGGGGGAGAGCCCGGAACCACGCTCACTCCGTGCGACAACGGCGCGCTCTTCTGCGAGGACTTCGAAGGGCTCGCGCTGGGCGCGTTGCCGGTGGGTTTCAATGGGCTGCAGCCCGAGCGCGCCGTCAGCGTGATCGCTGATGCCACCCGCGGCCAAGTGCTCAACGTGCAGTCGGGAGCTGGCTACGGCGCCAAGGCTGGCGTCTTCCTGAACGGATTTGCGCCGCCCGACAACAGCCACTTCGGACGCATGTTCGTGAACGTCGCGGCCTTCCCCGTCGCCGAGGCGGACCATTGGGTCCTCGTGGAGGCGACCGGCGCCGTCGGCGATCAGGTGCGCCCGGTCGGGGGCCAGTTTCAGCGCTGGGCTCCGGGCGCGGACGGCCCCTCTGCGGGAGACTGGACGGACTGGCAACAAAGCACCGCGGTGACGGTGGCCGGCGCCTGGCAGTGCGTCGAGTGGCAGATGAATGGCGCCAACGGCGGCAATGACATCCTGCTCTGGGTGGACGACGTCCAAATACAACCGCTGGATCGGCCAGCGTTTACGCTACCGACGGTCAACCGCCTCTGGATCGGCTGGGTCGTCTATCAGATGGGCCAGCCGAGCCAGTACGACGTTCGCATCGACGACATCGTGATATCCACTCAGCGCATCGGCTGCGACTGAGCCCGAGGATCATCCAGAAGAACGGGCGCAGGGCGTCGTCCGCCCGTTCACGCTCGCATGGCTTGCACCGGGTTGACGCGGGCAGCGCGGATGGCCGGCAAGATCCCGCCGAACACGCCGACTGCCGTGCCGGCGATGATGGCGAGCCCCAGGTTGGCAAAGCTCGGAACGAAACGAAACGCCACTTCCTGTCCGGTGGCGAAATTAATACAGCGAAAGTCGAGCAGCGGCGTGAGCAGCGAAAACGCCGCTCCGACGAGCGCGCCACCCAGGCCAAGCGCAGCCGCCTCGACGACGAATGAAAATAGGATCGAGAGCCGGCCAAAGCCCAGCGCGCGCAGCACGCCGATCTCGCGACTGCGCTGCGACACCGAGGCGTGCATGGTGATCATGGCGCCGAGCACGGCACCGATCGAGAAAATGAGCGTCTCGACGATGCCCAGGATCCCGATCACTTCGGGCAGCCCTTGCGAGGCTTTCTTGTAGTAGGCGCTCTCGCTGGCCACGCTCAGCCCCGTCTGCTTGTCGGCCATGAGCGGCTCGCCAAACGCATCCAGCGCGCTCGCTCCGTCGAGCTGCGCGGTGATCGAAGACAGGTTGGCGAAAAACGAAAATGCCCGGCGCACCGTCTCGAAGTCCGCCCAGATCTCCGACTCGTACACCGAGCCCGCTGCTTCGAACACACCGACCACGGTGGGCTTCGTGGAGGAGGAGAGCTCCACTCGCTCGCCGATGCGCAGGCCCGGATAGCGACCGAGCACGGCCTTGCCCACCAGCGCTTCGTCCGTCCCGGGCTGGATGGGTCGCCCAAGGATGATGCGCGCCTCAGGGCGAAGCTCGAACACGTTAGCGCTGACACCGCGCACCTGCAACGTGGAGAAGCGGCCCGGGTCGACCAGGCTCTGGAGCATCAGGTGTGCGACGGACTCCTCGGTGACCATGACCTGACCCGCCCCGTTGCGCTTCACCCCAGGCGCTGCCGCCACGAGCCCCGCTGCGGCCTGGTCCATGCGCGATCCCTCCTCCGTCCTGGCGTCGTGCTCCAGCACGATGGCCTGGTCGGCGCTGCCCGCGCTCGAGATGGTTTGCCGAATGCCGGTCGACAACATCTGCGAAGCGCCGAGCACGAACACGACCAGCGCGATGCCGCCCGCTGTGGCGAGCGTCGTCGTGCGGCGGACCCACAGACTGAGCAGGTTGTACTTCAACAGGGCGAGCACGCGGCAATTCCTCTCTTCGCTTGGACGCGCCCTGCGTCAGCCCAGCCGCCGTAATGCGTCAGTGACCCGCAGCTGAGCCACCCGGTAGATGGGCACTGCCGCTGCCAGCATCGAAAGACCCATGCCCAGCGCGAGGGCGAGCCAGGCGACTCGCCGATGGATCACGATCGGGGGAAAGTCCATCGCGTCCGAGAGTGCGCGGCTCAGGATGCCCTCGAACAACGGATAGGAGAGGCCCACGCCGATCGCTGCGCCGAGCAGCCCGAGCAGAGCGGCTTCTGCCAGCACGAGCAATCCGAGCTGGTACGCGCCGAAGCCAATAGCGCGCATCACGCCGTACTCGTGGGTACGCTCCCGCACGTTCATCGCCAGCGTGTTGCCGATGATGGACATCACGACCGCGAGGACGAGATAGCTGACGGTGTCCAGCGCCGTCAAAATCGCGCTAAAATTACCGATTTCGGCCTGCACCCGCACGTCGTCCTCCAGGCTCCAGGTCGAATCGGGCGCAGCATCGAAGCGCGCGTCGATCTCCTTGGCGATGTGCCCGCCCTGGTTGGGCTCTGAGATCTCGGTGGAGACCCAGTGCACCCGACCTTGTGCGTCCTTCGGCAGGGCGCGGTCGAAGAAGCGGTAGTGGAGCCAGACCTGGCGCTCCGCGAAGCCCTCGCGCACCGACCGACACAGGCCGGCGATGGTCACCTCCCACTGCCCCGGAAAAGACCCGCTCTCGAACACCACGCGATCGCCGAGCTTCCAGCCCTGCTCGGTCGCCAGCGCCTCGGTCACGAAGGCGCCGCTCTCGTTCGCCAGGAACGCCTCCTTCTGCTCGGCAGGCGCTACCAGCTCCTCCATCATCGGCAGGTACTGCTCCATCTCGGTGGCCCTGGAGGCAAAGCGCACCTTTTCCTTACCCGGCAGCCGCAGCGCTATCATGCGCGACGCGGAGGCATAGCGCACCCCGGCCATTTCGCGAATCTGGTCAGCGTAACCGATCGGTAACGTCGCGTTCCAGCCCAGCTTCGGGCGCACGTTGACGCGATCTTTCGGCGTCTGCCGGATCCGCTCCTCTTGCGCGTTCACGAGCGCACGCGGAAAAATGAACGCGGCGAGCATGATGGCGACCGTCATCACCGTCATGCTGGCCCGCAGCGGCGAACGAAAAAAATTGCGAACGACGAGCCGACTGAAACGCACCCAACCTCCGAGCCGCCTGCGAAGCTAGAGCAGGTTAGTAGCAGCTCCGCCCGCAAGCTAGCGAGTTCGTGGCGCCAGCGTGGGGAAGTAGATTCCGCTCACCCCATCTCACCGCTCGATCGAGAGCTGCCCACCCCCGCGTGCTCGCCGCAGCGGCTGCGCGCGCGTCCCCTCCCTAACGCGGGCAGCCCGCGTGGGAGGGGGGGGGACTGCAGTGGACGAACGCGGCTCGGGAAAACGACGCTCAGGGAATGGTGCAAGCGGTGTAGCCGCTGGCGAAGGCGGTCGCGCCGACGACCACCGTCGAGGTATTTCCCGGGTTTTGAGCGTTGAGGAACGTCGTGATGTCGCTGGCCACGCTCGAGGGGCTGGGGGTCAGCCCCACGATGCCGTACGCGTCCGACGTGTCGCGGCGCACCGCGATAGCCAGGGCGGTGCCCGACGGCGTGAAGGAGTTGTTCACGATCTGGGCGCACACGGTGCTATTGCCGGAGCTGTTGCCCGAGTCGATGCGCATGGCATTGGTGTTGGTCCCGGTGAGGCCGCTGACGGTGTTGCCGCGGACGATCACGTGCAGCGTACCGTCCGTCTCGATCGCGCGCAGGCGAATCGGAATGCCGTTGGAGCCGGTGAAGGTATTGTTCTCGACCGTGACCTTGGCGAACGGCGTAAACGTCGTGCCACCAGAGCTGTTCGTACCCACGAACACGTTGAAGGCGTTCGTGCTGAGGGTCGTCGAGACGCTCGTGTACGTATTGCTCTTGAACGACATGTCCTCCAGGCGGGCGGTGCCGCGGATCTGCAGCAGGAAGCCCGTGCTGGTGATGGTGCTGACGCTGTTGTTCTCGAACGTGAAGCTGCTGATCGTGCCCACGTCATTGCGCATGCCAATGGCCGTGGAGTGATTTGCGAAGCTGCAGTTCCGGATCACGACCACACCGCTCAGGTTGGAGGGATTGCCGCTGTTGTCTTCGAAGCTCAGCCCCTGCGTGCCGCCGGTGGTGGTCACGCCCTGCAGCGTCAGGTTCACCACGCTGTTGCCGTGGATGCCGAAGAAGCCCGAGGGAACTCCCGAGATGGCCAGCGAGCTCAGCGACACGTTCTGGGCGCCGTTCAAGCGCACGCCGTCGTTGCTGGTTCCCGAAATCGTGCCCCCGGAGGCGGCGCTGCCAGTGCCGGTTACCGTGAAGGAGCCGGTGGTCCCCGTGAGCAAGATGCCGTTCACGCCACCCGAGGCGGTGACGGACTTCAGCGAGATCGTACCGCTCACGGTGCTCAGATCGACCGCCGCGGCGCTCGTCGCCGAGACCGCCATCCCTGCGATGTCGACGGCGGACGCGCTCGAGCCGAAGAGGCCGCGGGTGCCGCTCGAGGCGGTCACGTCAAAGCCGCGCACGTAGTTGCTCGAGCTGAGCGTCAAGGTGCGCATGCTGGAGTTGGCGCCCGCCGTGCCGAAGACGCTGCGCGAGAAGGGCGCCAGCGTGAAGCCGAGATGCGTCGCATCGACCGTGATACCCTGG
>JAYTOL010000132.1:0-2200 GCA_043747815.1 Deltaproteobacteria bacterium | reverse complement strand
TTTGACCGACCGCAGCCGGTCGGGTCGGGGCTGATGGTCCAGCCAACCGGCCTAGCCGTGCTCGGTGCGCTGGGACTGGCAGAGGCGCTGCGGCAGCTGGCCGCCCCGATTCGTCGGCTCCACGGCGTGTCGGTGCCGTCAGGGCGCCTTGCACTGGCGATGACCTATGCCGCCATTGCGCCAGAGATGACCGGCTACGGCGTTCATCGCTCGCTGTTATTTGGCCTTCTGTTTGACGCGGTAGGTGCGGCCGGCATTGACGTTGAGTCCGGCCGGGCCGTGTCCGGCAGCGAACCGGCATCGGGCCAGCGGCGGCGCCTGGTCTTTCAGGATGGACGGACCTCGCCCCCGTTCGATCTGGTGGTCGACGCGCTCGGGTCGCGCTCGCCCCTATCCAGCCGTTCGCGGGATCTGGCCTTTGGGGCGCTGTGGACGACGCTTGACCGGGTGGACCGACCTGACGCTGGGCCAGACTGGCTCGACCAGCGTTATCGCCGGGCCGAGCAAATGGCCGGAATCATGCCGCTCGGTCGATCCAGTCCCAATGGGCGGGACTCGGTCGCCTATTTCTGGAGCCTGCGCCTGGCCGACCGCGCGCGGTGGCAGATGGACGGGCTGGAAGCGTGGCGCCGGGACGCCCTCGCCCTCTGGCCACAATCCGAACCGTTACTCGCTCAGGTGCACGACCCTGGCCAGTTCCTGTTTGCGTCCTACCAACATCGGACACTCATGAGTCCGGTTGCGGCAGCGCTTGCGCATGTGGGCGATGCCTGGCACGCGACGAGCCCACAACTGGGGCAGGGAGCCAACATGGCATTGCTCGATGCGTTGGCGCTCGGCCACGCGATGCAGATCGCGACGTCGGTGGGCGATGCACTTGAATCGTACCGCCGACGCAGACAGGGCCATGTTCGTCTCTATCAGATGATGAGCAGAGTCTTCACACCGGTCTTCCAGTCGCAGAGTCGGACCCTGCCGCTGCTGCGCGATCTGCTGATGGAGCCGCTTGACCAGATCCCGAGCGTCCAAAGACTCGCTGCCCGCATCGTCGCGGGCCAGGTTGGTCTGGGCTCACACCGCAGATGAACCAGCGTCTTACGGATACAGGCGATGCAGCATGCGTGGGTAGGGAATGGTCTCGCGCAGGTGCTCGAGGCCGCAGATCCAGGTGACCACGCGCTCAACGCCCATGCCGAAACCGCCGTGCGGCACGCTGCCGTAGCGTCGCAGATCGAGATACCACTCGAACGCTTCCTGGGGAAGTTCATGATCTTTGATGCGCTGCACCAGCACGTCGAGATCGTCGAGCCGCTGACCGCCGCCAATGATTTCCCCGTAACCCTCGGGCGCGAGCACGTCCACGCAGAGGGCTTTGTCGAGCTGCTGCGGATCGGACTTCATATAGAACGCCTTCACGGCGGCGGGGTAGTGGGTGACGCAGAGCGGCGCGTCGAACTGCTGTGACAGCACGGTCTCGTCGGTGCCGCCAAGGTCGGTGCCGTACTGGAACGGCAGGCCCTGTTCGGCGAGCACCTTCGCGGCGTCGTCATACGTCATACGCGGGAAAGGCGTCTTCACGCCCTCGAGTTTCGACGTGTCGCGCTCGAGCAGCTTCAGCTCCGCGGCCCGCAGGTCCAGCACGCGCGCAACGACGCTTGTGACGAGCCGCTCCGCCAGGCTGATCACGTCGTCGAGGTCGGCGTACGCCATCTCGGGCTCGACCATCCAGAACTCGGTCAGGTGCCGGCGCGTCTTGCTCTTCTCGGCGCGGAACGTCGGGCCGAAGCAGTAGACCTTGCCGAGCGCCATGGCGTTGGCTTCGTTGTAGAGCTGTCCGCTCTGCGTGAGGTACGCCGTGACATCGTCGAAGTACTGCACGGGGAACAGCGTGGTCGTGCCCTCACAGGCAGCCGGCGTGAAGATGGGCGTGTCGGCCAGGATGAACCCGTCGTGGTTGAAGAAGTCGCGGATGGCATTCACGACTTCGTGCCGCACTCTCAGGATCGCGGTTTGCCGCTCAGCGCGAATCCACAGGTGGCGCCGGTCGAGCAGGAAGTCCACGCCGTGTTCCTTCGGCGTAATGGGGTAGTCGTTCGAGGCGCCCACGACGTCCAGGCCAGACGCGACCAGCTCGAAACCGCTCTTGGCGCGCGCGTCGGCGCGCACGTTGCCGCGAACGACAATCGAGGTCTCCTGCGAC
>JAYTOL010000131.1:0-20627 GCA_043747815.1 Deltaproteobacteria bacterium | reverse complement strand
ATGCAGCGACCCGTGTGGCCCATTCCGATGCTCTGGTCATGCCGCCCAGCGTGCGACCCGCTGGGCACTCCCGCTACACGGCTGCGTGAAGCGGATACGTTTGATCTGATGAAGATGGATCGGAAGATCCAATCACGCACCCGCGCGCGCCTCTCGGGGCGCGTGGCGCTGTGGGGCGTGCTCGTGGCTCTGGGCGTCAAACGCGGGGGCTGGCTGGGTTCTCTCGCGGCCGCGTACGGCGTGTATCGAGGGGCGCAGCTCTTGTATGGTGAGCAGTCCACTTGGCCACAGCAGCCGCAGCTTGCCACCAAGGCGGGGCGAGTTCGAGATGCGCTGCGCAGCCCAGCAAAGAAGCACGCCGCGCGCCGCGATGCTCACGGCCATGACCCCGTCGACCATGCCTCCTGGGAATCATTTCCTGCCAGCGACCCGCCGGGCGTGGGGGGACCTGATGGGCGCGGGTGAGTAGGCGCCGTCAGTAGCGGTAGCGCCAGAACATATCGACGAACGTGCTGCCTTGGTTACCGAACGTCGTCGATAAGGACCAGTTCCTCAGCAAGCGTAGATCTAACGTCAAGAAGGTCGTGTCGGGGGACTCGCCTGGGCTCGGCGTCGCCAAGTCGTAGGCGAGCTCTGCCGTGACGCGCGGGCTGATCTGAATTGCGACCTCGGGATGAGGATTTCCGTTACTCTGATCGACGCGGGTGCGGATGTCGAGCGACGTCAACCGCTGTAACTCGCGATTGAGCCCCTGAGCGAGCATGCCTCCGCCCGCGCCGAGCGCCGTGGCCGCCCCCGGGTTGCTCTCCGAAGCGGTGCTGGTGCCAAACTGACCTTCGGGGGAGCCGAAGAGCAGGAGGCTGAAGATGCCGTTTTCGTCGAGCGGCGGCTCAGATCGCAGGGAGAGCTTGCCTGTTTCGAACGGCCCGACGAACTCCGCGTAGACTTCGTAGTCGTCTGGCGCGGGCCAGCGCGCCGAGGCAACCACGATTGGATTGGTGGGGTCTTCGTCGGGCAAGAAGGTGACCGTGCTGTCCAGTAGCTCAAACAGCCTGCCCTGCACGTCGACGTGGCCGTCAGGTATGGCGAGCGAGCCGGCGAGGGACAGACGCTCACCGATAGCGGCGTGGAGTTGCCCGAAGAGCCGCGCTTCCAAGGTGCTGCCCCGGTGTATCCACACGTCGTCACCGAGCACCACCAAGGCCTCGATGGGCACGTGAGCTTCGTTCCGCGGCGCTTCATGCGCACCCGGTTGGAACTCCCACTCCACAAACCGTCGCTGGTCGAGATAAGTGCCGGTGGCGATGCTCGCGTCTGATTCGAGCGGTTGGACCGTGTTGGGCGCGACCGAGGGCAGGTCGACATGCAACCTGGGCACTTCGAGCCGGGCACGGAGCTCCGCTTCGGTGCGTTGCGCCTGAAGCTCGAGCCGCCCCCAGGCCGTCCCGATGGGTACGCCCTGCACGGTGATGGGAATGCGCTCTCGCTTGCCCACGTTGATCCAGGCCTCGCCGGTTTGAAACTCGAGCCCGTCGAAGCTGGCTTCGGCTCCTAGCGTCAGCCTTCCGGCGACTGCTCTGGCCGAGCCCTCTGACAAGCGCAGCAGGCCCGAGCGATCGAGCGAGACGCGCGCGTGGATGTCGCGGAGCTCTTGCCCGAGCGCCGGAACTTGCAGCACGCCGTTGCGGATGCTTGCCGTACCGGTGAGCAGCGTGCGACGGGTGGTGTTCAAGTCCACCTGGCAGCCGAGAAATCCGTCCAGCTCCCGATACGCCGGAGGGACCCAGCTGCGCAGCAGCGCGACGCGAAAATCTCGCGCCTCGATCTGCGCCTGGACCCCCTGCTGGCGATCGATGTGGGGCACCCCGAGCCGCTCCCAGAGCAAACCCGCTTCGACGCTCGCTCGCAATTGCCCTTGGGGTTGCTCGAGGGACAATACGCCGTTGAGCCGCCCGCCCTCGAG
Organism: Deltaproteobacteria bacterium; assembly: GCA_043747815.1. Classification (GTDB taxonomy): domain Bacteria; phylum Myxococcota_A; class Polyangia; order Polyangiales; family Polyangiaceae; genus SZUA-265. The sequence goes on along the minus strand of JAYTOL010000131.1, from coordinate 18,664 downwards.
GGCGGCTTCGAGGCTGAGCCGCTGCGCGGGGAGCGCGGCGAGCGTGAGCGGGGACGCGCGCAGCGAGACGCTTCCGCTCTGGCGCCCCGCCACGCTCTCGAGCGTGAGGTGCCCATCCAGCACCCCGTCGATGGAGGGATCTCGCCAGGGCAAGGCCGCGAGCGCGCGCAGCGGGAAGCTGACGATGTTCGCTTCGAGCGAGGCATCCAAAGCAGGCTCATCGAGCCACGGCTCACCGCTCCACAAACGCGAGGCATCGAGCGCCAGGCGCGCGTGCAGGTCGATCACGTTGGCGCTCGCGCGCTCGGCCGTCGCCGTGAGCTCGGCCTCACCGTTCACGTAGCTGGCCCGCCCGTGCACGTTGAGCCGTGTCGCGGCGTTGCCGTCGAATTCGAGGTCCAAGAGCTCCACCCGGGCAGCCAGGGTGGGAGCGACCAGCGGTCCACGCACGCTGATCTCCGCTTGCACGTCGCCGTCCACGGCGCGCGGTCTGAGCGGCGCTGGCAAGCTCTGTAGCTTGCGTCGCGGTAGATCTACCGCGAGCTCGAACGGAAGGTCCTTCAAACTGGCGAGCGATAGCGAGTCGAGTGACGAGCGCGTCAAGCTGGAGGACAAAGACCAGGTCGAGAGCTGCTGCCGCCCTGCGTAAAAGGCACCGACGAGCCTCGAGTCTGCAGCGCTGTCGAGCGCGGCGCTCAACTGTACGTCGACGCCGTGCCAAACCCCCGGCCACATGCTCCTCGGCGCCGCGCTGCGGCCATCTTCCGGCGCGGGTTGCCACCCGAGCCCCTGCGTGGCGATCATTGCCTTCAACGTGGCGACCTGGCCAGGCCGACGCGTGAGCCGCGCGCTCGTCTCGAGCCGGCCCTGCGCTGGCGCCCACGCCTCCGCGAGCCCGAGCCGACCGATCTGTTGCAGGTCGATGCTCGACCACATATCCAGCGTGCCCGTGCCCCCGCGCCAGCTCGAGAGGGACCAGGCGCTCGGCAGCTCGAGCCCCGCGGGTCGCAGCGTGATACTGCCCAATTCCCCCAGCGTCGCGTCCACTCGACCTGTGACGAGGCCCTCACGCGCGACGAGATCAGCGCTCACGCGCCCCCCCGAGAGGCCATCGACGCCCAGCCGCTCGAGGCTGGCGCGAAGCGCTCCGCTCAGGCGGTGACCGTTCGAGGAGAGCTGCGTGTCTAACGTGATCACGCCCTGCAGATCTGCACGAGGCACGGCGAAGAGCGTGCCGAGCGCGCCCAAGTCGAGGCTGCGTGCCGAGGCCCTGAGCTCGCGGTGCTGCCCTGCGACCGCCGCGTCGAGCTCGAGCTCCCCGGCGCCGCGCAGCGCCAGACCCTGCACGCCGATGCTCCCAGCGCTGATGCTGAGCGAGCGCCCTTGGACCTGGACCGACACCTGTTCACGCCGCAGCCCGAGCCGGAAGTCGGACAGCGTCCTGGCGACCAGATCGAGGCTGCCAGAGAGCTCGACCTCCGGCACCTGGACGCTGCTCGACGTGCGGAGCTGGAGCTTTAGCGCGTCGATCGCGCCGGCGAGCTCGGCTTTCAGGTTCGACACCCGCCGAGCTCCGAGCGCCAGCCCTCGAGCTTCGAGCGCGAGCCGCACCTCGGGTGATTGGAGAGGCCCCCAGAGTGAGCCGCGGGCCGTGAGGCGGTGCGTGCGGAACGCTCCCAGGCCCAGCTCTCGGAGCTCGGCGCTCACCTGAGCTTCGATCGTCGGAGCAGGCGTGAACGGCTGGATGCTGCCGCTCGCTTCGAGCCTGCCGGTGGCCGAGAGCCCCGGCGCGCCGGTCCATGAGGCGGCCCCGAGCTTCGTTTGTAGGCCGAAGCGGATCGCCTCCGGACCTCCGACGCGCCCGAGGCCGCGGACCGCGTAGTCGATGTCAGTGGGGGCGCCGGGCAGACGCACGTGCGCTCGACCCACGAGGCTCGAGCCTTCGAGCTCCGCTGAGCTGTCGATCGCGGGAACGGCGTGCCCTTGGATCGTCGTCGCGGCGCTGGACGCCTCGATCGTGCCCCGCCACGTATTACTCTCGCGAGCGAGCTTCAGCTTGGAGCGCAGCTCCAGCGCTGTCGAGGGCGCCTCCGGCAAGAGGGCTTCCAGGTCCAGCGCGTGTGCCGAGAGCTCGAGCTCGGTGGCAAACTCTGGCGCCACGGCGAGCGTGCCGTTAGCGTGCAACCGGGCTCCTCGCGACGTCACGTCCACGTCGACGAGCGAGCGTGCGAGGGTGCCCGCTGCGGTCGCGTGCACGTCCACGGGCGCGGCCAAGATCAGGCTCGGCCCGAGGCGCCTGAAGGCCTCCGGCGGTGCCTGCTGGATGTGCAGGCGAGCCGTGAAGCGCGGCTCGTCGTAGTCGAGCGCGGCGATCAGCGGCAGTCGATCGACCTGCCCAGCAAACTCGGCGCGCACCGCTACGGAAGGTTTGGCCGGGCCCTCATGCAGGCTGACGCGCAGGCTGCCCGCCAGCGTTCCGCTGGCAGACGCGACCCCGACCAGGTCGTTGACCTCCACTCGAGCAGCGTCCAGGTTCACCACGACGCCTTCGGAGCTGACGTTCAGATTGCCCTTACAGCTCGATAGGCTCGCTGTCGTCGCCTCCAGGCGAGAGTGGCCGAGGCCGGAGAGCGTGGCGTGCAGAATCTCGACCTTCTCGAAAGAGACTCGAACGGAAGCTTTGCTGGGCCTTTCATCCGCCGAGCGAGGCTGGTTTGCGCGCGCTTTGGTCTGCAGCGCGTGGGCGAGCGTGAGCACCCCGGCCTCGTTCTCTACCAAGACGACGCTGGCGTCGTTGATCACGACGTCATGTATCTCCACCCAGAGTGGCGCGCCGGGCAGCAGAACGCCGTACAACAGCCGGAGCGCGTTCAGCCGCACGTCCGCACCCTCGATCTTGGCGGTGCTCCTGCCGTCGGGGTCGAAGAGCTCTGCGCCGAGGCCGTGGGCGCCGCTGAAATCGACACGCTCGATGCGGGTCACCTCGAGTCGCCCGTTGAACTGACGCTCGAGCGCGGCGTTGACCACCGCCATGAGGCGCGCCCGCCCGGGAGCGGAGTTGATCGCCACGAGCGAGAGCGAAAGTACGGCAGCGAGGGCTAGGCTCGCGTACACGAGCCCCAGAGCCAGGCCGCAGAACCAGCGCCCGAGCCAGCGACGGCCGCGCATCAGAACGCCTCCCCCAGCCCGACCGCGATCGCGACGGGCAAGCCGAACAGCGTGGGAGGGCTCCCTTCGACGCCGACGCCGGGGACGAGGACCTGGAGACCGGGCACGCGCACCCCGAAATCCGCGCGGATCGGCCCCACCGGCGTGTCGTAGCGAAGGCCCGGGCCGCAGGAGAGATGCGGGCGGTTCAGCCGAATGTCGACCTCCGCGGGCGATACGTCGCTCGCGTCACAGAAGGCGTTCACGCTCACAGGACCGCTCAGATCTAAACGGAGCTCCCCGGAGGCCTCCCACAAGGACAGCCCGCCGACGGGCAGCTTACAACGCTCACTCGTCGAATCTATGGAGCAGTCCCGCGTGCCGATGCTGCCGCTGGGATAGAAGAAATCTATGACCGCGTGCGGCCCGACGCCGCGCACCGGGTAGCCCCGGTTGGAGTTGGTTCCGCCCGAGAAGAAGCCCCGGAAATACGCCAGCTGCTGGTCGCGTACGCGCGTGCGCCGCACGTCCACCCGGCTCGGCTCGCCGTAGTTGAAGGGGAACGAGAAGCCGAGGTTCGTGCGCAGCGCCAGCGTCACTCGCGGCGTTACCGGCACGTAGCCGCGCAGCTCTTGCTGCAAGCGGACGTCGCGCGCATCCCCCAGTGGACCGCTGACCTGAGGTTGGGCGCTGAGGTAGATCCCGCGGTTGGGCCTGACGCGATCATTGCGGTAGTCGAGGCTGGCCAGGAGCTCCAGGTAGGTAATGAGCAGGCCGCGATTCAGATCCGCATCCAGCGGGCCCGCGTACACGAACGCCGTGTTGTATTGGAGGTTCTGGCTGGGTCTCACGTAGAAGTGTCGACCAAAGCTCCGATCCAGCCCGATGCTGCCGCGCGCCTCGCGGTAGCCGAGCACCGTCTCTGGGTTGTCAGTGTTGCGGGTGAGCACGGCGCGGATGCCGTACTCGGCCCGCAATAGGCCGTTGGTGCGCGGCTCGATGAAACCCGGCTGCTTGAAATCAGCCAATAGCTCGATCTGCGGCAATAGCCGCTCGGGCGCCGACAGCTCAGGCAAGCGCGTGTTGAACAGAACCACGCTGGGCCGCACTTCCAAGGAGAGGCGCCGCAGCCCGCCTAGGAAATTGCGGTTCTGAAAGCCGCCGAGCAAGTGCACGTCGGTGCGCACGCTGTCGAGGCGTAGGCCCGCGCCAAAACGCAACGTGCGGAGGGGCGCGGGTCGCCCGTCGAAGGTCACGGGTATTTCGTCAGCCTCCCCGTCCAGCCGTGGCTCGATGTCCACGGAGCTGAACACACCGAGCTCCAGAGCGGCTTGGCGCGCGGCCTCCAGCGCCCGCGTCGAGTACAGCTCGCCGCTCGCGATATCCACCGCCCGCTTCACAGGGCCGTTCGGGATGCGCTCGAGCCCCCGATACTCTATCTGGCCAAAGACCGCCGGTTTGCCGGCGCGGACGTCGTAGGCCACAGCCGCGAGCTTGTGGGGCAGGTCGATACGTGCTCGGCGCGTGACCTCGGCGCGCGCATAGCCGCGATCAGTGAGCGCACGTTTGATGGTGGACTCTGCGCCGCGATAGCGGTCTTCGTCGAACCGCTCACCGATGTCGAGGCGTTCGGCTGCGGCAGCCTCGGCCGCGGCCTGAACGTGAGCGGGTAAGCTCTGGAGACCGCGGACGACCCTGGTCGCCACGACCACGCTGGGGCCTTCGACCACGCGAATCTCGATTTGCACCGAGTCTCGTTCGTCGGCTACGACGCGTGCGCCCACCACCTTTGCCTCGTAGAACCCGCGCGCTCGATAGTAGCGTTCGATGCGCTTCAGGTCCGTCTCGAGGACGTAAGGATTGAGGATCTGGTAGTCGTAGAACACCCCGCGGAACAGCCCCAAGAATTTTGGGGTGGGGCGCGTCGCGATGCGGCCGCGAAGCTCGTCGCCGCCGATGCTCTCGTTACCCTCGAAGTCGAGAGCACCCACGATTTGCCGCTCCGTCGGCCTCGGGACGCAGCTCACCAGGGTCGCCAGCAAGCAAGCCGCCGTCAGACGGATCCGAGGCCAGCTTGCAGCGCGACCGGGCGACAAATCTCTCCGTTCAGCATTGGCCACGCTCGCTCTGGATGCGTGTGATCGCGCCCCCCGTCAAGGCGCCCCAGCATGTAAGTCCTGTCAGGGGCTCGGCTGACGCGCGTCGCTCACGACGGTGCGGGCCGGCGCTGCCGGGATGAAACGCCGAACGAGCTGGTGGGCTCGCCTGAGCGCTGCGTTGGAAGAATGCACGACCGCCGTACCCACCCCGCGCAGCTGTGGATCTGTGACCTGGATCGCGGTCGTCACGCCGATTCCGAGCACGAACGCGGCGCTGGCGAGCAGCGCCGCAGAGCGACCGTGCTTCTCCCGGGAGCCGGATCCAGGCCGCGCACGCGCTGCCCCCGACCGCTCACCCTTGGCGGCCTTTTCTGCCCTCGCAGCAGCCACTCTCGACGCCGGTGGCGTGCCGTAGCCGGCGCTGGACAATGGCCGCAGCGCGCTGGCGAGCTGGCGCACGGAGGCGTAGCGCTTGCTGCGGTCGAGCTCCAGGCAACGTTGGATGACGGCGTCTAAGGCCGGATCCAGATCCGGACGCAGCGTGACAAGTGAGGGCCTCGGGCCCTGCAACACCTTCCAGCAGGTCTCCTGGATGCTCTCTGCTTCGAACGGGCAGACGCCGGTGACCAGCTCGTAGAGGACGAGACCGAGCGACCAGATGTCGCTCCGCTCGTCCACGTCGCTGGCATTCTCCATCTGCTCGGGCGATTGATAGCAAGGTGAACCGAGGCTCGACGTTCGGTTCGTCAGCCGCCCGCTCCTTATCTCGTCGCCTTGCCAGCGCGCGATGCCAAAATCCATGACCTTGATCAGCGGCGCTGAACAACGGTAATGCGATAGAAAGAGGTTCTCCGGCTTGATGTCCCGATGAACGATGCCGATAGCGTGGGCCTCGGCCAGCCCCATGCACGCTTGCAGCACGTAATCTACTGCCGTCTCGACGCGTAGCGGCCCGGAGGCTCTGCAGAGCTCGTCGAGGTTGATGCCTTCGAGCCGCTCCATCACCATGAAACAACCGTCGGCGCCGAGGTTCCCTGCGTCATAGACCCGCAAGATGTGCGGGGAACGAAGCGCGGCTGCGGCGCGGGCCTCGATGCAGAAGCGAGCGCGAGCCTCCGGCGAGCTCGCCAGCGTCGGGTGGATCACCTTGAGCGCGACCGGCAGGCTCAATTCGACGTGCGTGGCCGAGTACACGATGCCCATGCCGCCGTTGCCGAGCACGCAACCGATGCGGTAGCGCCCAGCGAACAGCTCACCAGCGAGGGACGCGCCAGCGGGATCGAACTTTGAGTCATCCCCGTTTGGATTGACGATCGGCCCGCTGCGGTCGTTGACCGCCTTGGCGCTGTCCTTGGCAAATTCGTCGGCGAGGTTTACGGGAGAAGCTAAGAGGTGACTCACGTCGTCCTTCTAGGCAATCCGCGTGCCGCAGCGTCGTGGCCGCGTCGCCTGCCTGTGCACAAGTGTCCCCGACCTATCGTGGCCCGTCTTCCCCCCCGGACCTGCGGTCACTCGCGAGCTGAACACTCGCGTCACGCCCGAGGGCGTGGGTAAGGGCCGGCGAAGCTCGCCGACCCTCGCCACGCGGCGCACGCAAGGACGCGAGACTCCGCGTCAGATCGGCGCTCGACGGCCCATCACCAGCGCCACGATGGCGAGGACGATGAACAGCACGAACAAGACCTTCGCGATGCTTGCTGCGCCTGCGGCGATGCCGCCAAATCCAAACAGCGCAGCGATCAAGGCAATAACGAAAAAAACTGCTGCCCAATGCAACATAGAGTCCTCCAGGATTGATAGAGACGTCGCCGCGGGATGCGGCCTATCCGGGCTTTAGCAGAGAGCGTGCCAAGCAGGGACGGCGAGGAAATTCCCGTGCGTTTGCGAATATTGGATGCGACGTCTGCCGTACAATTGGCGTGTCCCCTCGCGTCCGTCCGCTCGCGGACAGCAAGCTCGCCACGCTCTTCACCAGCATGTCAAGCAAAGGCGCCACGCACTCACCCTGGGCCCACTGCGCGCCCGATCGCCGCGGCCGCGGTCCGCGGAAGATTGCATTGTGCGGTGGGGCTCGCTTAGATTGCCCGCGACGCTCTCGTCACGCTGCAGGGCCGTTCTGCAGGTCTGATTCTCGAACAACTGTCAATCGCTACGAGCAAGGCACTTCTGATCATGACCACGGATGCACCGCTAGAAGAGCCTCTGTTGCAGCTCCTGGATGCCCTCGCGCAGCATCAGCTGCGAAACGCCGGAGCGGAGGTTGCCGCCGCCATAGCTCACGCGCTAGGCACTCCGCTGAACGTGATCAGCGGTCGCGCCGAGCTGATTCGCCAGGACCCCGGCAATGCGCTGGCGCAGGTCACGCGCATCGAAGAACAGGTCAGGAAGGTAGCCACTGGACTGCGGCAATTGGTCGACTATCTCGCGGTGCCAGAGCCCTCCGCCACCCCTGCCACGACCCCGGACCGGTTGCTGCCCACGTTTGGCCTTGCCGGATCAGGCGCATCTCGCCCTGCGGGGGGAGCCCCCTCATCGAGCCCCAGCACTCTGCCGTCGGGTGGCGTTGCGCCGCCGCAGGTGCCGCAGACGCCGGCGGAGCCGTTGCCTTCCCCGCGCACTGTCCCTGCCGGTCTGGTGCTCGAAGACCTGCTGGCCCTGGCTGGGCCCGTCGCTCGAGCGAACGGCGCCGAGTTGGTGGTGGATGGCAGCGCGCTCGGAGACGCCGTCGTCGATCGTTGGCACGCACTGTCGACCCTGAGCGCGCTGGTCTCCAGCGCGGTCCGCCACGCCTCCACGCTGGGAGTCGGCACGGGCGCGGGCGCCCGGGGGCCGCGCGTCGGGGTGAGCGCTGCCGCCGCGCCGGGCGGGGTCGTTTTCGAGCTCTCCGTTCCCGGTTTGGAGGCGCTCGAAGGGTGGCAGCTCGAGCATTTTCAAACCCGGCCGGCGAGCAATTGCTCTGAATTTTATCGCACGTTGTCGATCGTGGCGACGGTGGTTCGCGGCCGTGGGGGCAGGCTACAGATCGAGGCGTCGGGGGCAGCAGGCGGAAGCATCGTTCGCTTCACCTGTCGGGACGACCCCGGCGTGTCTTGACCCGACGGCGTCGAGGCTTTCGACGCCGTCCAATTCGTGCCGCCCTCGTGCGCAGCTCGCGGTGTCAGCGAACGCGCATTGTGTCGATACCCCGGCCCCGACTCCGCGGAGCCACGCCGCTCACGCCGAGGCGAGGCCCGGTGTATCGACGTCGCAGTATATGCCTCAGGTATTGTAAGAAGCGGAGCTCGACACCTCGTTTTTGGTGGTGTCCTTGATTTGTTGGAGCAGCGCTGGGGCCTGGCGCTTGGCGTCGCGCAGAGCATCCACGGCCGAGTCTTTTACCTTGCCGAGCTCGGACGCGACGCGCTCTCGAGTCTCTGAGCCGCTCGCGGGAGCGAGCAACAACGCAGCGCCCGCCCCGGCCAGGGCACCCAAGCCGACGAGCGCGAGGTTCTCGAGGAAATAGCTCCGACGGCGGGCGAGCCCGATGACCCTCAGCACGTCATTGGCTTCCATGTGAGAGATCGTTTGAGCGAGCCGCGTCGCCGCCAATGTACTTCCTAGAGAAACGAGCAACTTCGTATTCATGATGAATCCTCTTTCCGTGTGAGTTGTGCGGACGGTGTTCGGGGCGTTTGCAATAGCCGGACCAGATCACGCGCTGAGTCATTCTTTCGTGGCAAACACCCACGGTCAGTGCGGAGGTTCATGCTGCTCCTTGCTCCGAGTGGCGAGGAGGCCATCTGGTTTGCCTCATGCATGGCAGTCTGTCACACAAGTCCGGCGCCCAGGCGGCGGGGGCCCCTTCCCATGCGTCCGCCGGGGCCGAGTTGCTGCACCGGATGCTGTGCCCGTTCGAGTCAGTTTGTTCCCCAAACGTACTGGCATGCTCGATGCACTCGCTCCCCCAAGCATGAACCTCGCGCAAGAGCCAAGTGAACCGGCGCCTCCACCAGCTGCTCTGATCGAGAGCGGGATTGGGCTGATCCGTGCCGAAATTGCCTTGGCATTGACGCACGCCCGGCAGGTTGCCGTGCGCGCCGTCAGTGCAACTCTGGCCACGATAGTCGCCTGCGCCTTTGCACAACTGACCGCCGTCTTGCTGGTCCTGTTGCCTGTGCTGATCGAGGTCGTGCCTGTGGAGAATGCCGTCATATCTGTGGCCTCCAGCGCCTTTCTAACGCTCGCGTTTGGTGGCGGTGCAGCGTTAGCCTGGGCCCGGGCGCTCCGTGTGCGCAAGCAAACGGGGGCACGGGCGCCGAAGCTGTCGCCGCCGGCAGGGCCGGGGAGCGGATATGACACACAGAGGCAACGTGGGCAGGTTAACCTGGCGGAGAGAGCACGCCAGTGAGACACGTCGAGCAGAAGCCGAGCCAGGGCAGTCGCGACTCGGCAGTCGGTGATTCGGCAGTCGGTGATTCGGCGGACAGTGAACTGGCGGAGCGCGAAGACGAGGTCAGGCGAGCGAGGCTGGCCTTCGATCGGGGGCTAGAGGAAACGGCGCGGGCGGGGACACGTGCCGTGCGGCGCTACGTGACGCCGGTGCTGTGGGGCGTGGCTGTCGCCGGGGGGGCCTTGGCGCTCTTCGCCATCGTTCGACTCGCACGCCGCCGCCCCGCTGAAACGCCTCTGGTGCAAGTCACTATTTCCGGAATTGATCTTGCCGGCACAGCTATTCCCCCCATGAGGGTGGAGCGCCGTGCAGCCCATCCGCTCTTGCCGGTGCTCGGAGCGGCCGTGGCGCGCGCCGTGTTCCAGCGTTTTATTTCAGGCGCATTGGATAGCTCTCGCCTTTCGCGCTCGTCGGTACAAAGTAATCGGCTATCGGCGATTTCAGCCCCCATGACATCGTCAACCTCTACATCGTCAAACGGGGGCGGCCTTTCGTGAGCGGACAGCTCGAAACCCTCGGCTGAGCCGGGCAAGCAGAAGAAAGCCATGTGGTTCCGCGCATTACTTTCAGCTCGGCATACGACTCCCCCCATGGCGGAGCCTGCCGCCATGACGCCGGCGGCGGATGGCCCCGCGGTCGTCTTCGCGTCTCGCCCACTCGCGGATGACGACGCCACTCAGCGCTCTGTCGGCGTGCCGGATCCGTCGGTCGCCTCCGCGGTGGATGAGCCCGAAGACACCATCACCACCGCAAGTCGCAGCCGTGACCTCGACGTAGAGCCTGCGGATATGCCGCAACCGGGATCTATCGTCGGGGGCACCTACCGCGTGGTCTCCGAAATCGGTCGCGGCTCGATGGGCGTCGTGTTGTCGGCTTTTGATCAAAAGCTGGAGCGAACCGTCGCGATCAAGTTGATTCGCGCCGAGTTGTTGGACTCGGGGTTTCGGCGGCGCTTTATGGATGAGGCGCGAGTGATGGCGCAAATCAATCACCCGAACGTGGTTTGCATCCACGCTTTCGGGGAGCACCTCACGATGCCCTATTTCGTGATGGAGCTGGTCGAGGGCACGAACCTCGAGCAGTGGCAGCGTCGAAGCCAGGGCCCGTCCGATATCGGCCTCTCCGTCAAGATCCTGAGCGACGTGTGTCTCGGCATCGCGGCGATTCACGAGGCCGGGGCGGTGCATCGCGACCTGAAACCCAGCAACATTTTGCTCGACGCTCAGCTCAGGAGCCGCGTGGCGGACTTCGGCGTGTCGGCGCGGGCCGTGGGCAGCGATGGCTCCGAGGTGGTCGGGACACCCGGTTACATTCCACCCGAGGTCGTGTTGTGGCCAGACAAGGTGAAGACTCCGGATCCCAAGAGCGACGTCTACTCGCTCGGATGCATCGCCTATGAGTTGCTCACTGGCGTGCACCCGTTCCGGCGCAAGGGCGAGCCGCTCTGGACCGTCGTTCCGCCGGAGACGGCGAAAATTCCTTTGCCAAGCAGCGTGCGACCGGATCTACCGGCGGCCTTCGACCGGGTGGTCATGCACGCGTTGGAGTGGGAGCTCTCTCAGCGTACTCCCTCGGTGGAGGCTTTTCGGCGGGGGCTGCTCGACGCCAATCAGAGTGAGGGGACTCCCGAGCGCATCGTCGTCGCTGAAGACGACGAAGAATTTCGAGACCTGATTGAGCTCCGGCTGCGTAAGGAGTTTCCAGGGGTCGACATCGAATGCGTCGGCAATGGGATAGCAGCCCTCGAGGCCGTCACACGCAAACCAGCGTCGGTGGCGCTCATCGATCTGCAGATGCCCTCGATGGACGGCGTCGCCCTGACGGAGCAGCTACGCACGCGTGAGGACTGCGCGTCGATGCCCATCATCGTCTTGACCGCTTCCGGGGGCGCTCGGGAGTGGCAACGGCTGTCTACGATGGGCGCCGATCGGTTTTTGGTGAAGCCAGTGCAGCTCGACGATGTGGTGACGTTCATTCGTCAGGCCGTGCGCGAGCGCGGTCGCCGCCCGCCATCGACCCGAGTGCCCGCCTGAGCGTCGGGCGACGCTGCTCAGGAGGGGGACTGCGCCGCTGGCGGAGCGGCGGCTGGACCCGGGGTGGCCGCCGGTGAGCTAGGCGAGGCTGCGGGGGCTGCGACGGAGGGCTGCTTTGCTGCGTCGAGCTTGGGTACGGCGCGCCGTGCGCTCTGCGCGGTGCGTTCTTGGATCAGGTCGTGAACGAACCGCAGCTTGTCCTGGACCGGCAGCGACAAGACGAAGGGGTAGACGTCCTTCATGCCCATGCTGCGGTTCAGGCTGTTCAGCGCGAGGGTCACAGCCTGCCACCCCCCCATCAGGCTCTCGAAATCACGAAACGCCAAGGCGTCGGTGGAGACCAGCGCGGGACCCTCCGGTTTACCCAGAACGCGTACCGTCAGGCCGTGGCTCTTGGCGGTTTCGAGCGTGTCGACCATGTGAAGGTAGTGGGCCCAGGTCTCTGCCCAATCTTCCCACGGGTGCATCGTGGCGTAGGCGCTGATGAACGAATCCGCCCAGCTGAGCGGCGCCCCCTCGGCATAGTGACGCTGCACCGCCGCGTCATAGCTCTGCCGCTCGTCGCCAAATAGCGCGCGAAACGGCTCCAGAGCAGCCCCCCGGAGCACCAGCCGGTCCCAGTAGAAATGGCCGATCTCGTGGCGCAGGTGCCCGAGCACCGTGCGATAGGCCTCACCCAGCTTCTCGCGCGTGTTTTCGCGATACGAGGCGTCGGCCTCCGCGATGTTGAGCGTGATGATGCCATCGGCGTGCCCCGTCATTACCGCTTCGGTCTCCGTGTTGCGCAGGAAGCGGAACGCGACGCCGTCCTCGGGCTGCTCCGCCTTGGTCGTCAACGGCAACCTCAACGCCTCGAGAGTGTAGAGCAGCCGGCGCTTGGCGCTTTCAATCTCCGCCCAAGCCTGTCGATTCTGAACGTCCGACAGGTCTGGGACGACCTCGGTCAAGCGGCAAGAGCGGCAGTAAGGTTGGGCATCGCTCACGCGGACCAACCAGTTACAGGTGTCGTGCTCGAAGTAGTTTTTGCACTTGATGAACTTTTCGCTTTGCTCGGGCGGTAGCGCAATGTCAAACACGGCGCCCGGCGCGGCGGCTTCGCCGAGCGAGACCAGCCTTGACGCCTCCACGCAAAAGCCGAGCGCCTGATGGCAGGTCATGCAGCGCGTATTTTCGAAGAAAAGGACCTGGCTGCAGGTCTCACACGCAAAAAGCCTCACACGTCCTCCGAGTTAGGTGCTGGCACTCATGCCCCATCCAACACAAACGTCACGTGGGCCCCTGCCTGTAGCCACCTGAAGGCGTCGCTATCAGAGCCTGCGGCGACGATATTGTACGAGCCCTGCACGCCGAGGTCGACCAGCGGCAAGATCGTGAAATCAAGGGCGGCGCCGAGGTCTCCCGCCAGGTTGGTGCGCCCATCACGACCGGGTCCGAGCGGGTCGTCGTAGCGCAAGTGGCCGACGCCGACGTGAGCGAAGACGCTCGGGCGAATTCCCACGCCGACGCCCAAGCGCCCGCCCGCCAGCCCGCGATACACGGTCGGTTCCAGCACGCCGCCGAAATCGTGGAAGCCGCCGCTCAGCTCTGTCGTCAGGGTCAGGATCGCCAAGTCGAGGCGCGGCCCAAAGTAGATATCCACGCCCGCGCCAGCGTCGGTCTCCGCCTGGTCCACCGCGTCGTTGAAATTGAGGTCTACCCCGATCACCGTTTCGGCGGCGGCGGACCGAGGCCAGAATCCGATCGCCGCGCTGGCAGCCAAAACGGGCCCGGCGAGCTTGGCCCAGCGCGAAGGGTAGAGCGTTGCGTACGGAAGCAGTGTCGAGTGTTTCATTATTTTCAGCTTTCGTTCAGTCTCGGCACGTGGGAGCCGTATCGGCCAGCCTCCCTCGCGCGTTTGACGTGGACCAATGCAGAACACATGCCACCCCCGTCCGCGCACACCCTCCGCTTCGGATAATTCCGTTGCCTCAAACCCGGAGGTACGCGCGCGCCGCAGCTGTTCACTGCACCAGGGAACCAGCCGAAGGGGCCGGTCAGTTGGAAGCGGCTTCGTACCGCTCGAGCTTGCGGTAGAGCGTGCGCCGGTCGACGCCAAGCAGCTTCGCGGCTTGGGTCTTGTTCCCCTGAGCTGCCTTCAAGACGCGCTCGATATAACGCTTCTCCAGCTGGTCCAGGGTCAACATGTGCTCCGAGTCGACGTCGCCGAGCGTCAGCTTCGAGCCTTCGTAGCGGCTGATGCGCTCGGGGAGGTCCTCCACCGTGACTTGTTCGAACCGGGTCAAGGTCACGGCCCGCTCCATCGAGTTCTCCAGCTGCCGCACGTTGCCGGGCCAGTCATACTCGAGTAGCTTTTTGGCCGCTTCGCTCGAGATGCCCGCCACGCCTTTGTTCATCCGCTCGGCGAACTTGCGAACGAAATGCTGGGCGAGCACGAGGACGTCGTTGCCGCGGGCTCGCAGCGGCGGGATGTGGATCTGGACCACGTTGAGCCGGTAGTAGAGGTCCTCGCGGAAACGCTGTTCCTCGACTTCGCTCTCCAGGTCGCGATTGGTGGCTGCGACGATGCGACAGTCGACGGGGACGACGAGGTTGCTCCCGACCGGCCTGAGCTGCCGCTCCTGCAACACGCGCAAGAGCTTAGGTTGCATCTCGAGCGGCATCTCGCCGATCTCGTCGAGCAGGAGCGTGCCCCCGCTGGCTTGCTCGAGCAACCCCTTGCGGGTGTTCTTGGCGTCCGTAAACGCACCCTTGACGTGGCCGAAGAGCTCGCTCTCGAGCAGACTGGCGGGGACCGCTGCACAGTTGATGGCGACGAAAGGCATTTGCGCCCGGGCGCTCTCCGAGTGCAACGCTCGCGCGACGAGCTCTTTACCCGTGCCGCTCTCGCCGCTCAACAGTACCGTGGTATCCGTGTCCGCGACGCGCCGAATGAGATCGTACACCTTGAGCATGGCGCGGCTCTCGCCCGTCAAGGCGCCCAAGCCGCGCCCGCCTTTCGAGGCCTCACTGGTGAGGCGCTTGACCTCTTCGCGCAGGTGCCGGTGTTGAACGGCGCGGTCGATCACATGCGCCAACTGCGACATGTCAATCGGCTTGTTGATGAAGTCATAGGCCCCTGCGCGGATAGCCGCGATTGCAGACGACATGTTGCCGAACGCCGTGATCACGATCACCGGGGTGTCAGGGCGGTTCTCCGTCAGGTTCCGGCAGAGATCATGACCGCTCATGTTCTCGAGGTTCACGTCGGTGATCACGACGTCGAAGTCCTTGTCGCGTACCAGCTCGAGCCCTTCATCACCTCGCGTGCGCCACTCGACTTGCCAGCCGCTCTTCTCGAGGCTCTCCTGGATCAACTCGCACATGCTCTGATCGTCATCAATGACTAAAACCCGTGTGCTCATGAGTCTTCTCCGCGCTTTCCACGGGGCAGGATCACCCCACCGATGAGTTTTGCTGTGGGTGAGGGGGTACGTCCAGCCCTTTGAGCCAAATGGCCAAATGTTTGGCCGTTCCTGCGCTGCTTGGCGCAGGAGCGTCACTACGGGACCGTTCCTGCGCTCCCGGCGCGCCCTTTGACGGGAGCGCCCCGGAAGAGTCCAGAGGGGAGCGCGAGCGGCACGCCCGGCGGATGTCCGGCAAAAGAGCGCCCCGGTAGCGGGCAGCGCGCGACACCGGACGAGCGCGCGAGTCGGCGCTCACAGGATGGAATCGATCGGGAAATCCACGTTGATGACGAGGTCCGTCCCGGCCACGATGTCGACGGCTTGGAGCGTCTCCGTCGTGCTCGCGGTCCCGCCGAATCTGTCAATCAGGGTCGCGTCAGCTGAATATCGGCCTTCGACCAGATCGATGGTCACGCCGAAGGCTTCGCACGGAGGCTCGACCTCGTCAATCAGCTGGTCGCCACCGACATAGAGCGAGAGCTCCAGGCGATCGACGTCAAAGCCTACGCAGTCTGCCGGGTCCCGGAGGCCGTCGATCGTCCACTCGACGGTGAGGGTGCCGACGTCTGGGTCGTCGTCGTCGACGATGAGGCAGCCCGAGAGCAGCCCCAAACAGGCAAATATTGCCCCGTACGACCCGGCCTTA
This sequence comes from Deltaproteobacteria bacterium, assembly GCA_043747815.1. Lineage (GTDB taxonomy): Bacteria > Myxococcota_A > Polyangia > Polyangiales > Polyangiaceae > SZUA-265. The sequence continues at coordinate 2,867 of JAYTOL010000131.1, read as the reverse complement.
ATCAAGCGATGATTGTTCACGCGTTTCTCCTTGGAACTCATGGGGGTGACGACGCTGCGTAGCCTTCAATCCACATATCGGCGGCGACGCGTCTCCCGAGGTTGCTCCACATAGCGGCGCCGATTCTCTCTAGGTTGCTCGACATAGCCACGTCGAACGGGGGCTCGCTCTACCCGCGCGTACGAGCGCTGAACCCGGGCGCGGCGCAGCTCACGCGGCTCCCGATCGAAGTAGACCCACCCGCCGTCAGCTGGGTAATACCAACGGGAACCGACCAAATACGCCGGCCTGCCGTTGTAGACGACCTGGGGGCTGTCATAGACGTCGCTTGGAGCAGAGTCGACGTAGACTACCGGGTAGTCGTACAAGACGTGTGGCTGCGGAGTCCTTGCCGTCAGCGTTGCCGTACAACCCGTGGCGCCCACGAGCGCCACCGCACCTAGCGTGCAGGCAGCAATCCTGTTGAGAATTGGTCTGGTAGAAAACATCTGTCCTCGTTTTCTGCGCGTCATTCGCGCCAAACGCCTGGCCGCCCACGGGCGACCGCTAAAAATCGACCACTAAACAGCGCCGGACCCTGCTCGGATCCGCGCGGCCACCGGAGGTGGAAGGTACGTGGCTGACTCACCACTGCCTTAGCACTAACCATGCCGGTATCGCCGAGCCACGCAGGGCTCGTTCGGCGGGGCCGCCTCTACGCCAGCCAGCGCGCGGCGCCGTGAATTCGCGTGACGGGGTGTAGCAAAGTGTCCTCCGTGGGGCGGGGTTGATGGCAACTGCGGCGTCTCGTCTACCCGCCACGTTCAAGGGTACGTGTGGCATCTCTCTTGCGTACCCTGCCGCATGAGAAATTTAATTCTTCCTTGCTTGGTGCTTGCCTTCGCCTGTTCCAGTGACGATTCACCCCAGACGCCCAGCAGCTTTTGCGAAAGCTGGGCGGAGGCGGCGTGCTCGGAGCAGACCAGGTCGGCGTGCGCTGCCGCCGACGCCAATCAGTGTCAGGCGAGCCAGATCTCCTTCTGTCTGACCAAGATCCCAGCGCAGGGTTTTTCGGGGACGAAATCAGACCAGTGCATCGACGCGGTCCGCGCTGCTTACTCCGATGCCGATCTGACGGCGTCCGAGCTCAGGACGGTGCTCTTGCTCGAGGCCCCGTGTGACCAGCTCGTCACGGGCCCTAAAGACAAGGGAGAGGCCTGCACCTCGCGTTTGGATTGCGACGCGCCCGAGGGCTACGACTGCGTGTTCAAGGGTGACGCGGCCACCGGAACCTGTCAGGTGCCCAAGCGGGTTGGCGCTGGTCTGGACTGCAGCGCCGTAGAAGCGGTCTGCGACGAAGGGTTCTACTGCAACGGTGACAACTGCATCGGGGGCGAGGGCATTGGAGAGCTCTGCGCTACCGATGAGCAGTGCGGGACCGACGCCTACTGCACCGCCGCGGGCCTGTGCGCCGAGCGCCTGCCCGTCGAATCCACCTGTACCCTGGACGAACAGTGTGAGTCAGGACTGTGCTACGAATTCCCTACCGGGCGGGTGTGCACCGACCGACTGCGTCTGTCGCGCAGCGAGCCCATTTGTAACGACTTGCGATGACGCGAGCCTCACGTGCCTCCCGCAGGGAGCAGCGCTTCTACGCGGGCACACACCGAAAGGAAAACCGACCCTCGCGAGAGGGTCGGTTTCACCGGCTCGAATCGCGGTGACTGACTTCACCGCGGGTTGCGTGGTTATTGCGCGCCAGGGCTCGTGACCCGAGCATTGACCGCTCCAGAGTTGGGGCGTTGGCCAGGCGGATTCATCGACGGCGAGCTGCCCGTCTGTTGCGCGTTGTTCTGCGCTGGCGCGTTGGAGTCGCGTGCCTGACGCGCCGGCTCGATCACGATCTCCACCCGGCGGTTGTTGGCTCGCCCCTCGGGGGTATCGTTGCTCGCGACCGGGCTCGTTTCGCCCTTGCCAATTGAGCGCAAGCGCTCCGACGGTACGCCCCGGCTCTCGAGGTGCGCTCGAACTGCGTCTGCACGCCGCTGGCTCAGCTGGCGGTTCGCTTCATCGCTGCCTTGCGCGTCCGTATAGCCCTCGATCAAGATGTTGCGATCAGGATAGGCCGCCAGCGCGTTCGCGACGGTGTCGAGCCGGCCCTGGGCGTTCGCAGACAGCTGATCCCCGCCAGTCTCGAACAACACGCCGGATAGGCTGATGATCAGGCGGCCCGCCTCTTCGCGCATGGACTCCATCTGCCTGAGCTCCTGCTCTGCGCGCTGCGCTGCTGCCTGCACCTCTTGCAGCTTGCGATCGCGCTCTTGGAGAGCCTGAGTGTTGGCTTGCAGCTGTTGCTGCGTCTGCGTTAGCTGCTGCGCATATTGAGAGCTCTGCTCCGCGGATTTTTCGGACCGCTGCTCCAGACCCGCCTTGTAGCTCTCGTCTGCTCGCTCTTGCTCTTTCCGGGCCAACGCCTCACTGGCTTGCGCGATCGCGAGCTCGCTCTTGCGCGTCGCCACATACGCGAGGTGGCGTTCCTTCATCGAGCCGCCGTCATCGTCGTGCACAGCCTCGGCGGACTGCAGCGCTTTGTACGCCTCGTGCACGCCCTTGGGGTTGAGCTGCGCGGCCTCGCCGTTGCGGGCCTGCGCGTACACATTTCGAGCCGTTTGGAGCTCCGGCGTAGGCTTGGCTGCGCCGCACGCGACGCCGAACAAGGCGAGCCCAGAAACTCCTAGGTGTAACAGTCTTGTGGTTTTCACAGTTCATTCTCCAAGTTATCGAGTTTCGCCTAGGGCACCGATCAGTTTGATTCTATTGTGATATCGATCGCTTACGGTAGGGGATCGACACGGACCCACGCGACGTGATCTCGTGCGGTCATGAGG
>JAYTOL010000130.1:0-137284 GCA_043747815.1 Deltaproteobacteria bacterium | reverse complement strand
CTTTGACGCACGAGCCATCGTTCGTGCGGCGATCGGGGTCGGCGTTTCTTCTTCCGAGAGCGTGTATGCAGAGCTTGCTCCGGCGCCGTGAGACGGCCCTGGCGCTGCTCGTCGCCGCGCTGCTCGGTGCGATCGCGGTACGTGCGCCGGTGTTCCTCAGCGCGAAAAACCTCGACGGTCTGCTCAACGACGGCGCCATCCTCGCCATCATGGCGCTCGCGCAGATGCTCGCGCTGCTCACCCGGGGTATCGATCTATCGATCGCCGCCAACATGGCGCTCACCGGGATGCTGACGGCGCTGCTCTCCAAGGCGCATCCGGAGCTCTGGGTGGGCCTGACGGTCGCGTTGTCTCTGGGCGTCGGCCTCGCCCTCGGCGCGATCAACGCCGCCTTGATCGCCTGGCTCACGGTGCCCCCCATCGTGGTCACGCTCGGTACCATGAGTGTGTACCGCGGTCTCGTCTTCTTGGTCAGCGGTGGCGCCTGGGTGAACGCGCACGAGCTCGGTGAGCGCTTCGTCGATTTTCCCAATCAGCGCCTGCTCGGGCTCACGCACATCGTGTGGATCGCGGCATTGGTGATCGTCGGCCTGGTCTTTTTCTTGCACCACCTGCGAAAAGGGCGGGAGCTGTATGCCCTGGGCGGTAACCCCGCCGCCGCTCGCTACGTTGGCATCGATGCCGCCCGCGTCCAGCTCTTGGTCTACCTCACCACCGGCGCGCTCGGCGGCCTCTCGGGCTACCTGTGGGTCGCGCGCTACGCCGTGGCGTACACGGAGACCGCTCTCGGTTTCGAGATGCAGACCATCGCGGCCTGCGTCATCGGCGGGGTCAGCATCGCCGGCGGTCGCGGGACCGTTGTGGGCTGCCTGCTCGGCACGGCCTTCCTGGTCATCATCTTCAACGCGCTGCCCATCATCGACGTCTCGCCCTTCTGGCAGATGGCCATCTCGGGCGCGGCCATCCTGGCGGCGGTCGTCGTCAACTCGCAGAGCGAAGGCCGGCGGCGCGGCAAGCTGATCCTGCAGAGCGCCGTGGCCCGAGCCGCGTCGGGGGCGCCATGACGGCCAGCGGGAGCCACAAGAGCGGTGCAGGTTGGGCGGCGCTCAAACGTTGGGAGACCCTGCTGGCGGTCATCCTGCTCGCGATCTGCGCCGCCAATGCCTTCGCGTCGCCCTATTTCCTGGACCTGAACAACCTGTTCGACAGCACCCTGAGCTTCTCCGAAAAGGGGCTGATTGCGCTGTCCATGGCGCTCGTCATCATTGGGCGCGATATCGATCTGTCGGTCGCCTCCATCGTCGTGCTGTGCTCGACGGCTATCGGCTGGCTGGCGACGCGGGGCGTGGGCACGCCGGGCCTGCTCGGCGCGAGCCTGCTGTGCGGGACGCTGATGGGGATGTGCAATGGCGCGATCGTGACCGGCTTCAAGGTGCCGGCCATCGTCGCCACCATCGGCACCGTGTCTCTGTTCCGCGGCATCTCGTACATCGTCCTCGGCGATGGCGCGTACACCGAGTTCCCGGACGACTTCTCGGCGCTCGGGCAGGGGTACCTGTTCGAGCTCATCCCTTACGAGTTCGTGGTGCTCGTAGTGCTCGCGGCGGGGTTCACTGCCGTGTTGCACCGCACTAGCATCGGGCGTAACCTGTATGCCTACGGCAACAACCCCGAGGCCGCCCGCTACAGCGGCATCAACGTCGCTGCCCACCGCTTCTGGTTCTTCAGCCTCAACGGCGCGATGTCCGGCCTGGCCGCGGCCTTCCTGACGTCTCGAGTGGGCGCCACGCGGCCCAACATGGCCCTCGGCTGGGACCTGGAGGTGATCGCGATCGTCGTCCTCGGCGGTGTCAGCATCGCCGGGGGAAGCGGCAGGATGACCGGCGTCATCTTGTCCATCCTCGTCATGGGGATGCTGACCTTCGGCCTGGGTTTGCGCAACGTCCCCGGCATTACTATGAGCATCATCGTCGGGCTGCTCTTGATCACGGCCGTGACCCTGCCGATTGTGGCAGGCAAGATCGCAAGGCGCCGCAGCGTCGGCCGCTTCACTTCAGAAAGGGAATTATCAGCATGAGCTCCGGAGAGAAACTTCGCTACCTGGAAGACCGCTGGCAGGATGACCGAGCCAGCGAGCTCGATGGCCCGGAGCTCCTTCGCTATCGGTCGAATCTGCTCGGCTCCGATCTGCGCATCACGAATTTCGGCGGTGGCAACACCAGCGCCAAGCTCGCCCAGCCGGATCCGCTCGACGGCACCACGCAGGAGGTGCTGTGGATCAAGGGCAGCGGCGGGGACCTGGGCAGCATCCAGCGGGGAGGCTTCGCCACGCTCTACCTGCGCAAGCTCCACGCTCTGCGCAGCCGCTACCGCGGGGTGGAGCTCGAGGACGAGATCGTCGATCTGTACCCGCTCTGCACCTTCGGCAAGAACCCGGTCGCCGCGTCGATCGACACGCCGCTGCACGGCTTCCTGCCGTATGCCCACGTCGACCATCTGCACCCCGACTGGGGCATCGCCCTCGCCGCCGCGGCCAACGGGCGAGAGCGGCTCGAGGAATTCAACCAGCGCTTCGGCCACCGCATGGTCTGGGTGCCGTGGCACCGCCCCGGCTTCGAGCTGGCGATGGTGCTGCGTAAGGCGGTCGAGGCCGTCCCGGGCTGCGACGGGATCGTGCTCGGCGGCCATGGCATCTTCACCTGGGGCGAGACGTCCAAAGAGTGTTACGTGAACTCGCTCGCGGTCATCGATCAGCTCGGGCAGCTGGTGCTCTCCCAGGTGGCAAACAAGAAGACCTTACTTTTCGGCGGTGCCCGCTGCGAGCCCGCGCAGGACCGGCGCGAGCGGGCGATCGACATCCTGCCCTTCGTCCGCGGTCGCGTGAGCAAGCAACGGCGCTTGGTCGCGCACTTTAACGACGCCCCGGACGTCCTACGCTTCGTCAACTCTCGGGATGCCGAGCCGCTGGCCCTGCTCGGGACGAGCTGCCCGGATCACTTCGTGCGCACCAAGATCCGCCCTCTGTACGTGGCCTGGGATCCGAGCGTGAAGCAGGCGGAGCTGCGCCCGCGCCTGGAGGCCGCGCTGTCCGCCTATCGCGAAGAGTATCGGCAATACTATGAGGCTCACAAGCTGCCCGACTCGCCGGCGCTGCGCGACGGCAATCCCAGCGTGGTGCTGATCCCGGGCATCGGCATGCTCACCTTCGGCAAGACCAAGACCGAGGCGCGGATCACTGGGGAGTTCTACCTGAACGCGATCCATGTCATGGAAGGCGCTACTGCCCTCGGGTCTGCGTCGGGCGCTCCTGTCGGTCCGCTACCGCAAGCGGGCCTGGCCGCGGAGGCCGGCGCCTTCTCCGTACACGACAACTACGTCGCGCTGCCGCCGTCGGAGGCGTTCCGGATCGAGTACTGGCAGCTCGAAGAGGCCAAGCTCCGCCGCCAGCCGCCCGAGAAAGAGCTGAGCCGGTTCATCGTGGTCGTGGTCGGAGGCGGCAGCGGCATTGGCCGCGCCACCTCTCTGCTCGCGGCCGAGCGCGGCGCGTGCGTCGTGGTCGCCGACTACAACCTCGGCGCGGCAGAATCCACTGTCGAGCTGGCACGCAAGATCGGTGGCCCGGAGGCGGCGGTGGCCGTGTCGATCGACATCCGCGATCGCGAGTCGATCCGGCGGGCGCTCGGCGAGGCCGTGGCGGCGTACGGAGGCATCGACGTGCTGGTCAACACAGCGGCCATCTTTCCTGCGTCAGCGACGGGTCACATCGACGACGCCGCGTGGGGAGCGACGTTCGACATCAACGTCACGGCCAACCACCGCCTCACCGAAGAGGCCGCCCGTGTCCTCCGAGATCAGGATCTCGAGGCGTGCATCGTCCTGTGTAGCTCCGCCAACGCCGTGGTGGCCAAGCGCGGAAGCGAGGCCTACGACGTGAGCAAGGCCGCGCTGAATCACCTCGTGCGGGAGCTCGCCGTCTCGCTGGCCCCGAAAATCCGCGTGAACGGCGTCAGCCCGGCCACCGTGGTCAGCGGGTCGACCATGTTCGGGCGCGATCGCGTGATTGCGTCGCTTCAGAAATATGCGATCCCGTTCGATAACCAAGCCACCGATGAGCAGCTGGGCGCGCTCCTCGAAGAATTTTACTCGCGGCGCTCGCTCACGCACCAATCGGTCCAGCCCAAGGACTGCGCCCAGGCCGTGCTGTTCCTCGCGGGGCCGAGCGCGCGCTGCACCACGGGTCACCTCTTTCCCGTCGATGGCGGGCTGACGGACGCCTTCCTCCGCTAACCTGGCACCGATGCACCGGAATATTGCGGTTATCGGACTGATTGCGGCCGCGCTTGCCGGCTGCGGCTCCCCGCAAGGGCGGACGCCGGAGTCGGCACCCCACGCGGGTGCCGCCCGCGTACCGTCCGCGCCGGCGGATCTCAGGGTCGGCGATCGCGCTCGGCCGATGAACGTCGAGGGTGCTCCGCTCTTCGGTTGGCTCCCTCAGGATGGTCCAAACGAGCTTCAGAGCGCCTACCAGATCACGGTATCCAAGGCGGGAGATGGCGTCGTCGTGTGGGACAGCGGCAAGGTCGCGTCGAGCGAGCAAGCCTACGTGCCCTATGCTGGCCCCGCGCTCGCGGGTGAGGCGAGCTATTCGTGGACGGTGCGCACTTGGGATCGTTTACAGCAGGCGTCGCCCTGGGCGGCGCCCGCGCACTTCGACACCGGTCTCGGCGACTCGGAGTGGGGCGCGAGCTGGATCCGCCGTGAGTCGGTCGAGGCGGACGACTACACGCTGGCACGCACGGAGCTCCTGGTCACCGGCAGCCCCGTGAAGCGCGCGCGTGCCTATGTCGCGTGCAGCCACCAGTGTGAGCTGCACTTGAACGGTACGCTCGTCGACCGCGGGTCTGCCTTCTCCTATCCCGGTGAGGGCTACTATCAGGCGACAGATGTCACCGAACACATCCCGCTCGGGCAACCGCTGGCGATCGGCGTCATTTATCACTGGTACGGCCCCGGGCAGGGCCGCCCGGCGGGCGAGCGCGGGCTGCTCGTGCGGCTCGTCATCGAGCACGCGGACGGCAGCCAGCAAGTCGTTGTCACCGATGGCACGTGGCGCGTGGCACGGGCCGCCCAGTGGCAGGCGGGCAGCCCGCAGCGCAACACCGACTCGGGCGACTACGTCGAGCGCATCGACGCTCGGAAGGCGAGCATGGGCTGGAACCTCCCCGGCTACGACGCGAAGGGGTCGGCCTGGGCGGCGCCGCAGGTTATTGGAGCGCACCCGGCCGGCGTCTTCACGCATCTCGTCGGGAGGGAGGCGCGCATCACCACGGCGCTCGTGAATCCCGTTTCAATTTCGACCTTGCCCGATGGAGCCGTGGTCGCGGACTTTGGCCGGGTGATGTCCGCGCGGCCTGCTGTGCATTTCGCCTCTGGAAGCGCCGGGAGGAGCCTGCCGATGCTCGCCGGCTACCGCCTGCAGGCGGACGGGCACGTGTCGACGACGCGGGAGCACACACAAGACACCGATCTGTCATTTAACTTCATTCAGACCGACGGCGCGCAGGACTTCCGCCCTTTTCATCACTTCGCGTGGCGCTACCTTCAGATCGCGGCGCCGGGTGAGGTGCTGGGAGCGAATGCGATCCAGGCCCTGGTCGAACATGTCGACGTGCCGCTCGAGAAGGCAGCTACCTTTGAGAGCGACAACGCCGCGCTGAACGCCGTGTTCGAGCTCGTGCGGCATTCGGCGCTCCACTCCGCCGCCTACCAGTTCGTGGACACGCCGACCCGAGAGAAGGGCCAGTTCCTGGCGGACGCGCAGAACATCTCCTTCGCCACCATGGCGGGCTACATGGAGCGCGACCTGACGCAGCAGGCCCTGATCGAGTTCGGGAGCTCGCAAGCACGACACTGGCCTGACGGCCGCGTGAACGCCGTCTATCCGAACGGGGACGGCAAGCGAGACATCCCCGACTTCACGGAGATGTATCCAGCTTGGGTTTGGCACTACTACCTCGCGACCGGAGATCGCGCCCTGCTCGCGAAGCTCTATCCCGTGCTCACGCACATCGCGAGCTACGTGTGGAGCTACCGGGACCTGGCGACGGGGCTCATCACGCACCTCGCGGGCGGCGGCGGCCCCTATAAATTCGGCATCGTCGACTGGCCCGCGGTCGGGCGCTACGGCTACGACATGAAAACGACGGTTCGCACGACGGTCAACGTCCTCGCGGTCGACGTCATGCGCAACGCGGCGGCGGCCGCGGCGGCGCTCGGGCGCCCTGCTGGCGAGAGTGAGGCGTATGCCCAGCGTGCGGCCGAGCTGACGGCAGCCATCAACGCACGCCTCCGGCGGCCCGACGGCATCTACGTCGATGGCCTCAGCGAAGGCAACACCCAGAGCTCGCATGCCTCCCAGCATGCCAATTCCTATCCGATCGCCTACGGCATTGCGCCGGCGGAGGATCACGCGGCGCTCGCGAGCTACGTCGCGGGCCTCGGCATGCAGCAGGGGCCGATGACGGTGCACACACTGCTCAAGGCGCTGAGCGACGCCGATCGCGTCGACGACGTCGTGACGCGCCTCACCGACTCGAAGGGCCCAGGCTTTGGTAACGTCCTTGCGAACGGCGGTACCTTCACCTGGGAGAGCTGGACTCCGACCGGCAACGAGAGTGAATCGCACGGCTGGGGCGCACAGGTCCTGGTCGACTTCATGGAGACGCTGCTCGGCGTCCGCGTCACCTCGCCGGGCGCTGCGACCATCGCCATCGTGCTGCCCCGTACCAGCCTCGGCGCCGCGCGCGGCAGCGTGCCCACGCAAAGGGGCCCGGTCAGGGTCGACTGGCGGCGCGCAGCCGGCGGGGGCCTCACCGTGGCGGTCGACGTGCCCGTGAACGTTCGGGCACTGGTCTCGCTACCCGTGGGTCCTGCAATGGCTCATGCGGGTAGCGGTGAAGGCGCCCCCGTCCTCGCCGGCGTCGAAGCTGGGCGAGCCAAATACGAGACGGGCTCGGGCCACTCCGAGTTCAGCGTGCGCCCGCTTTGAGGTGAGTGGGTCGGGACCGCTGCGCAGGTCGCGGCGGACGAGCTCGAGCTGCCTCTCGCGAGCCGCGATGAAGCGCATTGGGCGTTTGGTCACCTAGGGCTTGGTGGGGGCGGGTAGGCGTCTCTTGCCCTAACGGCAGGCAAGCGCGCAGTCACGCCCGAAAGCGATGACCGCAGGGCCGATAGGCAGCGGCGCGTGGATTGCTGCCTACCGTGAAACATGTTACACACCAACGATGAAAACGATCAGTGTTCGCGACATTCGGTTGCACTGGCCGAAAGCGGAACAGGTGCTGCGTCTACACGGGGAGCTGGTGGTCACGCGCGATGGCACGCCGGTGGCTCGGCTGCTGCCTTTTGAAGCTGCAGTACCAAGTCCCCAGCAGTTCGAGCCCGCGGCTCACCTGCGCTGGCTCGCCGGCTTCTGGAAGGGAAGGGCCGTGAAACCATCGACCAATGATTGGGTCGCAGAGGATCGCGACGAATGAGCCGTTCGAGCTTGTACCTGGATACGAGCGCCCTCCTGAAGCTATTTTTCCCGGAGCCGGAATCCTTGCGGGTCGCAGAGATTGTCGCGTCCGAGGTCCGTGTGGTCGTGTCGGAGCTCGGCTTGCTGGAAGCAAGCGTTCAGATCCAAGGGCGAAGAATGTCGGGATTACTCCCGCGCGCGCGTGCGGAGCGCTTGGAGGCGGCGCTAGACCAAACCTTAGCCATGCGGCCGTTCGAGGTACTGCCCTTCGCAAAGGGCGCATTCGAGCACGCGCGAGCGCAGGCTCGGGCCGCGAAAAAGCCCGCTCACTGTCGGACTCTGGATCGGTTGCACCTGGCCGTGATGGAGCTCGAGGGGCTCGAGCGCCTACTCACGAACGACGAACGTCAGGCCACGGCTGCTCGGGCGCTCGGTTTTGAGGTCCTGCGATGCGCTCTAGCTTAGAGCCCAAGCCACCCGCAGCCGTGTTGTTTGACCTCGATGGCACCTTGTTCGATCGCGAGCGGGCCGTGCGCGATCTGTTTGCGGCTCAGCACGCCGCTTTCCAGAGCGAGCTCGGCGGAGTAACCCGCCACGCCTACGTGGCCCGCCTGCTCGAGCTCGATGCACATGGGCATGCCGACAAGCGCCAGGTGTTTGCCGTGCTCGTGCGGGAGCTCGGGCTCGACGCGGAGCTCGGACAGAGGTTGCTCGAGCACTTTCGCTCGTCGTACACGAATTTTGGCAGCACGTTCGCGGACGCGTTGCCGACGCTCAGGGAGCTACGCGCCCGAGGGCTCGAGCTCGGCCTCGTGACGAATGGCCTGGTGCGCGTGCAGGAGGACAAGATCCGGCGCTTGGGGCTCGAGCCATTCTTCAAGGCGGTGCTCATCTCCGAGCGTGAAGGGGTGCGCAAACCCGAGCGGCAGATTTTCGAGCGCGCGTTGGGGCGCCTCGGGGTCGCAGCTGAGCAGGCGTGGCACGTCGGCGATCATCCGGTGGCTGATGTGGCCGGCGCGCATGCGGCGGGTCTCACCGCAGTCTGGCGTTATGCGCCCTACTGGCCCGAGCCAGCGACGTGCTCGCATATGATCCTCGAGCTCGCTGAGCTGATCACCTTGCTCGATCAGCCCGACCAAGCTCGAGTGAGTTGAGCCGCGTCAGGCTCGAGCGTGGCGGCTGCAGTTGCCCCCAATAAATCTCTCGGTCTGCGACTTGACGATGCGAAAGCCGTCAGTCACAGTGGACCCGCAAACGCTCGGTCCCCGCTTGGGAGGAGAAGTACGAATGAACGCTGTAACTTTTGGATCACACGGCATGTTGCGATCACCGGCTTCGTTCCCCTCCCGACGGCTCGGCTCCACCGGGAGTTACACCGTCGCGTATGGGCGACGGGCGTGGCGTAGCTAGCCTCTGCTAGCTCCTGTCTCGTTCGTCACCCGTCTGGGCGGCGGGTACGTCACCGGCGCACGATAGCGCTCACGCTGGTTCGCGCGGCGCTCCGGGCCGTGCCCTTGTCTATTTGCTTTCAGCGGCTCCGCTCATCTCGCGGTGGCCTGCTGGGTCGTAGGCAGGGCATATCTCCGAGCGTTTACCGCTGCGGCTTTCGGGGCGCTGGGTTGCGATCGCGCGCGAGCTTCTCGAGTGGGCGTACGCCGCTGCTTTAGCAGGGCGACGCCCGTCGAGCGTTCGCTCCCCTGAGCCGAATGGCAACTCGGGCTCACCTTCGCGTCCAGCGTCGGGAGAGCCCGGGCGGCTCGACTATTTTTTGACTGATCTGAGCGTGGCCAGCGTTGCCCTGGCGACCCGCCACGCGCGCGCCTGCAGACAGGCGCTGAACTGGAGCATGTGTCGTGATCGACGAAGTTCATAGCTCGGGCTTACGGGAGAGCGTCCTCGAGGCCGCTCGAGAGGTGCATTCGGCGGGCGTTTTTGTGCCATGGCACTATCGCGACCTGGCGGAGTGGTGGCCGGACTTCGACCGTGGTGACGCCGACGCCGAGGCGTTGCGGCAGTTCGTGCGTTGCGCAGGTGAGCCAGCGCTCGAGGTCGGTTGCGGCTCGGGCAATCGCCTGCTGTATTGTCGTCGCGCGGGGCTCCGGGTCGATGGCTCTGAAGAAACCCGTGGCCTGTACGCCTTGTGCAGGGAGCGCAGCGAGAGCTTGGGCGCCTCGGCCTTGCGCCTGTACGCCCAGGCCTTTCATGAGCTCGATTTGCCGAGGCGCTACGCGAGCATCTACGCGGGCGGCGTGCTCGGGACCGGGCTCTCTCCCGATGCCGATAGCGTGGGTCTACGCCGTTTGTATCGCCTGCTCGAGGTGGGCGGCGTCTTGATGCTCGATCAACCGGCCCCGTGGGGAGACGAGTCTCGATTCGCGCTCTGGTGGCGCCGGTTCCTGGCGTCGGCTCCTCCTCTGCCGGCGCACGAGCTTCGAGCTGCTCGAGGTGACGAGGCGCTGCACCTCTGGTGCCGACCCTACGCCTGCACGCCCGGGTCTTCGTCCGTCACCTACACCGCGCGCGGGCAACACTCACGCAGCGGTCAGCCCGTGTCAGCACGGAGTGTTGCGCTTCGGCAACGCTTCTACACGCGAGCGGAGGTGGCAAGGCTGCTCGTCCAGGCCGGGTTCGAGCCCAGCAGCATTCGCTCGACCTACGCGCGAGACCGCCGTGTCTGGACGTGGACGGCGGAGAAATGGAGCCCGGCCCGACCCCAAACCGTGCTCGGTCCACTTGGACCCATCCTTCAAGCCGGCGCTATCGGGCTTCGGCTGGGCTCATAGCTTGGTTTTATGCGGGGTGCCCGGTGGCGGGGCGACTGCCACCGGGCGCCATCAAAGCCTCATTTCAGTTGCGTGAGCAGCCAATCCGCCGCCTCGGCCGGCGTCTTTTTGTCGCCCTCGCGATCGACCAGCAGGCTCGCCTGCCGCATCAGCTCGACGGAGATTTTTCCGAGCAGCGGCTCCAGCGCCTTGGCCGCGCGCGGTAACGCAGCCATGCGCGGCGAGAGCAAAAGCACGGCATCGTACGGGGGGAACGCCTGCTGGGGGTCACCGAGCACCTCGAGATCAAAGGCCGCGATGCGACCGTCGCTCGAGAATGCCGCGATCACGTCCACCTGGCCCTTCGCGACGGCGCTATACATGAAGCTCGGGTCGAAGCTCAGCGTGCGCGCGAAATGCAGGTCATAGGTCTGCGCGAGGCGCGCCCACTCCGGGCGCTGCAGGAACTCATAGTCGCTGCCGAGCGCGAGCTCGGGGGCGTGCGGGCTGAGGTCAGCCACGCTGCCGATGCCCAGCGCCCGGGCGCGCTCCCGCCGCATCGCGAGGGCGTAGGCGTTTTCGAAACCCAGAGCGCCGAGCAGGCGCACGGCGTGCGTTTCCGCGAGCCAGGCGCTGGCGAGAGCCAACGTACGCCAGCTCGATTCGGGCGCGCCACGCTTCATGTAGTTGGCCCAGATGGTGCCGGTGTATTCGACGTAGACGTCGATGTCACCGTTGGTGAGGGCGTCGAAGGCCACGCTGGAGCCGAGGCTATCGGTGCGGCTCGTGGCCAGGCCAGCGCGTGCCAGGCTCTCTTCAATCACCCCGGCCAATATGTACTGCTCCGTGAATGTCTTGGAACCGATGCGTATCGGTGCGTCTGATTCGAGGGCGGCGGCGGGCGCCACGATCGAGCTCTCGGCCTGTCCCTGCGGCGCTGGCATGAGCGCAGCGGTGGCGCGGCGGACGTCGGAGCGCGCGAAGGACGGCGCAAGCATCCCGCCACCGAGCACGAGCGCGAGCCCCACGAGCGCTGCGGACGTGAACCGCGGCCGGCGCTGCGCGACCCCGGATTCGAGCATCCCGAGCAGGGCGTCGAGCGTCAACGCCAGCAGCGCCGCAGCGGCGCAGCCCACCAGCACGGCCGTGTGGTTACGAGTCTGCAGGCCGCCGAAGATGTAATTGCCCAGGCTCGGCTGCCCCACGGGCGTGCTCAGCGTCGCCACTCCGACGGTCCAGATCGCGGCCGTGCGGATGCCCGCCACGATCACCGGCAGAGCCAGCGGCAGCTCCACGCGCGCGAGCCGCTGGAACGGCGTCATGCCCATCGCGGTCGCGGCCTCCAGCACCGCCGCGTCCACGTTGGCGATGCCCGTGACGGTGTTGCGCAAAATGGGCAGCGCGCTGTAGAGCACGAGCGCGGCCAGCGCGGGCTTGAAGCCGAAGGCGCCGAGCGTGGGCACCATCAGCGCCAGGAGCGCCAGGCTCGGGATGGTCTGTACGACGCTCGCCAGGCCGAGCACGCCCCAGCGCAGGCGCGGCGCCCGGGCCACCACGAACGCGAGCGGCAGGCTGATGCCCACCCCCAGCGCGAGCGCGAGCGCGCTGAGCAGGACGTGCGCCGCGAGCAGAGTCGGGAGCTGCGCGAGCTGGAGCCGGAGGTTCTCACTCATGGCTCCCTCGTCAGCGCCGCCAGCCGTTCGAGCTGGCGCCGCGGAATTTCCAGCAGCTGCGTGACGCTCGGGCTCTGGGGCAGAGTCAACAGCTCGCGCGGTGACGCCGCGTGCACGACCTGCCCTTTGTCCATCAGGAGCACGCGATCGGCGAGCCACAGCGCCTCGGTCACGTCGTGCGTCACCAGGACCGTGGTGAGCTTTAGCTCGTCGTGAATGCGGCGGTAGGTGGCCTGCAGGTGCTCGCGCGTGACTGGATCGAGCGCACCGAAGGGCTCGTCCATCAGCATGATCTGGGGCCGCGCCGCCAGCGCTCGCGCCACTCCGACGCGCTGCTCTTGGCCGCCCGACAGCTCGCGCGGAAAGCGCGACCGGTACTCGGCCGGCGGCAGGCCGAGCAGCTCGAGCAGCTCGTCCGTCCGCGCGCTGATCTCAGATGCGGGCCAACCTGCCAGGCGCGGCCCCACCGCCACGTTCTCCGCCAGGGTCATGTGGGGGAAGAGCCCAAAACGTTGCAACACGTAGCCGATGCCGCGACGCAGCTGGATGGGGTCGAGCTGGCTGGTGTCCTTGCCGTCGATCGAGATCCGACCGCTGCTCGGCTCGAGCAGACGGTTGATCAGCTTGAGCGTCGTCGTCTTGCCCGAGCCCGAGGGGCCCACCAGCGCGACGAGCTCTCGAGGTTGCACCGTAAAGCTCGTGTCCGCCAGCACGGCCTGTTTCGAAGCGTACCGATGCGTGACGTTTTCGAAGCGGATCATGCGCGCCGCGCAGCATATCCCTTCAGGCGCGGCGACGGAGCGATTTCGCGCACGCGGCGACGTCGCTGGCGAGCTCTCGCGGATCGCCCTCGCTGCCGTAACGAAGCGCCGTATAGCGCCGGATCAGTCGCGCGGGCTCGGGATCGGGCAGGCGCTGTGCCCAATCTTCCAGCGCTTCGTCGGGCCGCCGAGCGTGACCTGCTTTGGCGAGCCGGGTGAGCAGAGGCAGCATGAAGGGCAGCGCGGCCTCGTCGTCGGGTGGGCGTGCTCGACGTGACCTCTGCCGCGCGCCGCGCGCTACGATCGCCGCCAGCACCACCGAGCCCGTGAGCCACGCCAGGCTGGTCTCTGCCAACGTCAGGCGACCGAGCCAATCGGTGACCTCGTCATAGGCGACACCGAGCGCGTCCAAGCTGGACGCGAGGTAGCCCGCCTGATGCTCGCGGTTCTGGAGCAGACCGTCGTCGGGGGTCGCGTCGCGCGTCGACCAGCCCGCGCCGGGCAGCCAGGCCTCGACCCAGGCGTGGGCGTTGCGCTGCCGCACCACGTAGTACCCGAAGGGGCTCTTTTCTCCCACTCGATAGCCCATCGTGAGCCGCGTGGGGATACCGAGCGTGCGCGCCAAGAGCGCCAGCGCCGTCGCGAAGTACTCGCAGTGACCCAGCTTGTGTGAAAACAAGAAGTCGAGCACGGGGTCAGTGCCATGTGGTCGTTCGAAGGCGCGTGCGTAGCTGTACTCAGTCACGAGACGGGCCTCGAGGGCGCGCAGCTGCTCGAGCGGCGTCGCAGCCCCCGCCGACCAAGCGCGAGCCAGGGCTTCCAGGCGCGGCCGCAAGCGCCGCGGCAGCTGCAGATCAGCGGCTCGAGGCGGGGCGAGAGCTGCCCGATCGCGCGCGCCTGGCACGAAGCGCACGCTCTCGATCTCGCGTTTCGCCTGTGCCTTCACCGCGCCCATGCCATCGATGGAGACGGCGCTCGGCGAGGTCACGATGTGCCGCGCCTCGAGCGGGATGAAGAAGCGCCGGCTCCGCTCCGCGAGCGTGGTGATCTCGACGCCGCCGGCCTCTCGCAGGTCCCCGGTGAAGCTCTCGTTGACCTCCACCTCTGCCGGCTCGGATCTGAGCCAGCGGCCGCCCTCGTACAGGTCGAGCGAAGCGCCTCGCAAATAATCCACGCGCGCTCCGCGCACGCGCAGTACGCGCTTGTCGGAGTCGAGCAGCCCCTCGAGCGCCCCGAGATCCATCCGGTCCGAGAAGCCCACCTGAGGTTGCCACGTATACGCGCTGTAGCGGGCGCGGTTTTGCGCCCAGGCGTGCAGCCGGCGCAGACCCGACGTCGTGCCCAGTCCGAGCAACGCGGCGACGACGAGCACTGCAGCGCCCATCCAGATGCGACGCCCGGTGGGTCCGGCGCCTCGAGCGGGTGGCCCGGCAAGCGCCCACGTGCCGGTCAGAAGCAGCAGCACGACGAAGATCACGTAGGCTTGGCTCTGCGTCTTGCCCGCCGCGACCAGGCTGCCGAAGGCTAACCCTAGGGTGGGCACGTAGCCTCCCCTCGGCGTCAGGATCAGAGCACGCGCCGCGGCGGCCAGGAGCAGCGCGGTGCCGAGCTTCGTCCAGCCTTCGCCGAGCTGGCCCGGCTCGGGCTCATACCCGAGCGAGGCGCTCACGTACCCCACTCCCGCACCGATGGCGCTGGTCAGCATTTGCCGGCCGGAGTCGAGCTCAAAGCGGGGCCCGACGCCCGCGAGCAGCGTCAGCATCAGCACCAGCACGAGCGTGAGCGGCCAGGCGCGAGTCGCGTTGCCGAGCGCGCCAGCGGCCACCAAGAGAGGCAGCAGACCGAGAGCGCGCCCCATCACAAGTGGAGCTCCTGACCGCCGGCGATGGCGGCGAGCGGTAGCGTCGTGACGCGGGCGCTCTTTGCGCCGTGGTCCGCCACGACAAACACCACGGCGCTGACGCCGCGCGCCTCGATCGCGGCGACGAAATCCGAGCGCACGGCGTCCCAGGTCAGCGCCACGAGCACCACCGCCGACAAGCGCTCCAGGTGCGGGCCGAGCAGCCCGAGCAGGCGGTCCGCCATGAAACCGGGTCTGGAGCGCACTGCGGCGAGCACGTCGAGCGCCTGATCCAAGGAACCGAGGCTCCGCCCGAGCGACAGCCGCTCCACGTGCTCACCCGTGACCAGCACGTCCACCAGGGCCTCCCCGCGGCACAGGTGGGCCACGACGCCCGCCGCGAGCGACAGCGCCCCCTCCACGTGCGCCGGGCTGCTCACGCTCGCATCGATGTCGACCACGACGCCGATGCGGGTGAAGTACTCTTCTTGATACTCGCGCACCATCGGCGCTCCGTGGCGTGCCCAGGAGCGCGCGTGCAAATCCCGCAGCGGATCTCCCGCGCGGTACGGCCGCACCCCGAGCAGGTCCGTCGCGTCGCCCGTGCGCGAGGCGCGCGTCACGCCGCCGGGTTGATGCCTGCGGTTTTGTGGGATCGTCAGCGTGACCACCCGCGCCACCTTCGGCACCACCACGAAGCAGGCGCTCGGCGTGCTCAGCGCCGCGCCGCGAGACAAGCCGAGCGGAATGAGCGCCGCCGCGCGGAAGGGATCGAGCTGATGCGCGCCGCGCTCCACGAACCTCGCCCTGGCGTGCGTGCTCTTGCGAGCCCCGCTCTCGAGCGACTCGATGTCGGCGGGCAGCTCCGTAAAACGACCATCCCAGGGCAACAGGGGCGGCTCGGTGCGGATTCGGTGATGCGCTCGAGGGCCGGCGTTAAAGAGCGCGATGCCGATGCTGATCTGTTCTCCAACGGTCACGCGCCGGGGCAGGCTGAGCTCCACGCTGACCCCCGAGAGCGCATAGGCGCGCGTAAACAACAGAGCGCCCGCGATCAGCGAGAACGTCGCGAGCACCAGCACGTGTGACTCGCTGCGACCCAGGTCGGCCCCAAACACCATGGCCACGCTGGCCATGCTCGACAGGGCTCGGCCCTCGCGCGACAGCCGTCCAAAGACCCACAAGAGCGGCCGCAGCCGCCGCGCCAGGCCCGAATTGCGATAGCGGTCCCGCTCCGATCGGGTCGTCGGTATCAGAAAGTGGTTGAGCCGAGCGAGCCGCGCCTTCAAGTGGGCACACGCAGGCTCCGCAGGACATCCTCCAGCACACCTGCCGCGCCGCGCCCTCCGTAGCGTGCCTCCGGGGTAAGCGCGATGCGGTGACCGAGCACGGGCGCCGCCAGGGCTTGCACGTCCTCTGGGCTGACGTATGAGCGCCCGCTCGCGTACGCGCGGGCCTGTGCAGCGCGAAACAAGGAGAGCGTCCCGCGGGGGCTCGCGCCCAGGACCACGTCCTTGTGGCCGCGCGTCGCCGTCACCACCGAGAGCAAATAACGAGCGACGGCGGGTTTGACCTCGACGTCGCGGACTCGCCCTTGAATGGCGAGCAGCTCTGCTCGCGTGGCCAGCTGCCCGAGTTGCTCGAGCGGGTCCTCGTGCTGGCGCGCATAGAGCATCGACAGCTCGGCAGCCTCCGCCGGGTAACCGAGCGCGAGCCGCACCAAAAAACGGTCGAGCTGAGCTTCTGGCAGCGGATACGTTCCGGAGAACTCATGCGGGTTTTGGGTGGCAAAAACGAAGAACGGAGGCTCCAGCCGATACGTCGTGCCGTCCACCGTGACCTGCGCCTCGCTCATCGCCTCGAGCAAGGCAGATTGCGTTCGAGGTGACGCGCGGTTGATCTCGTCGGCGAGCAAGACGGAAGTGAAGATCGGCCCCTTGTGAAACGAGAACGAGCCGAGCCTCGGATCGAGCACGAGCGAGCCGATGATGTCGGTGGGCAGCAGATCGGGCGTGAACTGCACGCGCGAGAAGGGCACCTGGAATACGCGCGCCAGGGCCTTCGCGAGCGTCGTCTTGCCGACCCCGGGCACGTCCTCGACGAGCACGTGGCCGCCCGCCAGGATCGCGATCAAGAGCAGGTCGACCGCCTCCGGCTTGCCCACGATCACGCTGCCGACGGCGGCGCGAATCCGGTCGAGCAGCAGCTGGTGCGCTTCGAGCGGCGCCGGAGGTCTATCGCTGCGCAGCGGGATCACCACGGCTCTCCCCGTCTCGTCAGTGTGCCGATAAGGCACGGCTCGGTACTATCGCCCACACCGTGCAGACGACCCGGCACAAACCCAGCTAAAGCCCGGTCACGAACCGCAGGCGAGGTCGATCACTTTCTGGGTCCTTCATGACTGGATTTCGCTCCAAATCGCTGAGAACGGCCGAAAGGGTCGATGCGGAATGTAGCGCCGCGCCGCTGCGTTGCCGTTTAGATAGGCTTCTTCGAGCGCCCACACGCCGCTGAACGCCGCACCCTCGAAGAACCAATTGGCGGGCTGGAAGTCCCCGTGCGTGACTTGACGCGGAAAGCTAGGGGCATACGCGTGTGCGCACGCCGGGTCTTGCAGCCAGCGCCGCTGCTCGCGCAGGCGCCGCAACGCCCACTCGTCCGTCTCGCCCGCGACACCAGCCGCGAGTAGCGCCTGTTCTACGCGTACGAGCCGTTCGACCCACGCCGGGCCGTCCCACGCCAGATCCCAGCGCACATAGCCGACGTCTGCCAGCTCCCGTGTCCC
The DNA here is from genome assembly GCA_043747815.1 of Deltaproteobacteria bacterium. Classification (GTDB taxonomy): domain Bacteria; phylum Myxococcota_A; class Polyangia; order Polyangiales; family Polyangiaceae; genus SZUA-265. Next base: position 119,947 of record JAYTOL010000130.1, on the reverse strand, counting down.
CTCGTGCAGGCGCGCCAACGCCGCTCCCGCCGAGCTCACCTGCGCGGCGGACAGGTCGCCGACCGCGACTTGCACGCCTCGGGCAGGCTCATACAACGCGCACAGCTGCCCCTCACGCTCCACCAGCGTCTCACCCGCTGTCGATACGAGCGGCAGCGGCGCCGGAAACCCGCGCCCGCGGACCTGCGCGATCAAGGCATGCTCGCGCAGCGCCGTCCGGCGATCCGCACGCCGATAGATGCGCAGGAAGCTGACCCCCGAGCTCGCCTCGACTCGATAGACCAGATTCGTGGCACCGCCTAACGCGGGCGTCACCGACACGCGGCGACCGATGGACCATGAGTCCAAGAGCGCCTCGACGTTGCCTTCGTCCGCCATCGACGAAGCTGTAACGCTCACTGAACAGGCTGGCAACTGGCGCGCGGATGGAGCTCGAACCCCGTGCGGCACTCGCAGACGCCGAGCTCCGTGCAGCCACCCCACAGCGCCGACACCGCCGGGTCGGCGTTGCACGTCTGATCGGGCCCCAGCGTGCAGGGCGCTCGCTTGCGGTCTCCCGGTTACCTCGTGCCTTGCCCTCGGGCGGGGTGGGCCGGTGAGGGACCGCAGCGTTAGATCCCGATTTCGCTGGTGGCCCCCGTGAGCCCAAACTCGAGCAGCACCATCGACATGGTCGAGTCGACGCTCTGCGAGCGCACGTTGCCGCCGAGCGGCACGACCGGGTGCGACCAGCTGCGCGTCTTCTCGGTCGAGCCGAGCAAGCTCACGGTGGAGTACGCCTGGTAACACTTGCTGAAGACGCCGGCAGGGACCCGCGCGTCGTCTTGATCTTTGTTCTGCCAGTCCACCACCATGTTTTCGAGCATCGGCTTCCAGAGCGACGTCATCAGACCCAACATGGCTGCCGGAAACTCCATCGGCGCGTCGTCGTCGAGCTTCTGCTTCATGGCTCGCACCTCGACCTCGTCGAGGTTGCGCCCGCTGCCAAGTGCGACGAGCAACAGCGTCACCTGCTTTTCGGTGTACGTCTCGCGCACCGTCTCGAGCCAGAAGGCGCCGGCATCCTCGCCCACCACCTTAAAGGTCATCAGCGCAGGCTTTCCCTCTTTGTCCATCAGCTTGTAGCGAGTCCACTGCCCCACGGCCAGCGGCAGGGGCTCGGTTGACTGTGGTGCAGCGTAGACGTTGTCGCTGAACTGATTGAAGGACAACACGCGCTTGTCGATGCTCGCTTGGAGCGCAGGGTTAGCGCTCGAGCCGCAGGCGAGCCAGGCAAACGCGGCGACACAAACCACGAGGCGACGGGAGAACATGGGCCGCGAGGTTAGTGGGCGCTCCGCTCTCTGACAACGAGCGAATGTCAGAGAGTTAATGCCGGCGCGAGTTTGGGCCATGAGCCTACAGGGCGTGCGCGCTCGCGGCACGCATTGTCGTGCTCGAGGCGGGCCGCATCGTGCAGACGGGTAGCTGGGCGGAGCTCGCGTCGCGCCCGGCGTCGGCGTTTGTCGCCGAGCTCGTCCAGGCGTAGTGGCCTCGTGGCGTGCGCGCGACGCCGTGTCTCCCAGCCGAGCGACGGAGAACTCTGCGGCTCGGGCGAGCAACAGCGCATTCCAGGCCACACCCGACTTTGCCGTCGCAGACGCATGGTTGGGGGTACCTGGATCGCAAGCCACGGCAGGGCGCGGGTCGAGGACGGAGCCCGCGTTGAGCTGTGCTTGCTTGCGCGTCAGCCAGGCGTTCCGTTCGTAGAATTCGAAGAAGAGCCCGCTGGTGTTCAGCGTCATGTTCCAGAGGGCAGCGTCGATGTCGAGGGCGCGATCGAGGTGCATGACCTGGAACCCGCTCGCCTTGTCGTGGGCTATGCCCTCCTTGGTCGCTAATCAGCGGGCGCCACCGCGAGCCCAAGGGCCTTGGCGTTGAGGCGAACACGATGGTCCAAGGAGCAGACGACAACCGCTTCCACCTCGACACCGAAAGCCACCGCGGTCGCGAGATGAATTGCATCGAGGGTCCGCACGGGTTCGACCCCGAATGCTTCGCCCGCCCTCGACAATATGGCGTTGTCCACCCCCCAGAAGATCCAGTGCGCAGCGGCGGCCATGTATAGCCCGTAGATCTCCGTTCGTTGCTCTGGCGTGAGCTGCCCGGTGGCGGTCAGGCGGCGCAACGTCCGAGCTACCTCGGCAGTCGTCAGGTCGGACGCTACCACGCCGCGAGCGGCCGCTAGCGCCACGCGGACGCTCGCGCCACGCGCGGTGCCGAGCAACCATTCGAGCACTGCGCTCGATTCGGCGTAGAGCATGCTCACGCATCTTCTCCGCGCGCCCAATCGAGGGCCTCGCGAACCGATTGGGCTGGCAGCCGCAAGCGCGGCTCGCCATAAGCACCGGGCGAGTTCGGCAAGCCCAGGCGAACCCTGCCGCTCTCTGCCAATTGCGAGAGCCGTGACGTCGCCGTATCCATCGCCAGCGCGTGAAGCGTCGGCTGGCGCAGCTCGGCAATGACCTGGCCACGATCGGTGACGAGCACGATGTCACCCCGCCGGACGTCGCGTAAGTATGCAGAAAGGCCGTCTTTCAAGGCACGAATGTTGACGCTGCGGATCACCTAGAAAATGTAGCGTCATGAGGCTACATTGTCAATCGGCGCAGGCATGCGACGCACAGGTTCACGTTGTTCCATTTCAGCCAAAGAAAAAGCCATGCGCACCGACGTTTTTTTACAAAGCTCGTGGCGCCTTGATGGCACCTCATGTTGCAGGTCATGCAGGAGCCCCGTCGAGACCCCCAAGCACGCGCCGCCGAAAAGCAGTTCGACGCCGACGGAGAAACGAACGCGTTCACCCGAATCGTGCACGAGCATTACGCCGCCGTGCTCAGCCAGGCACAGCGCATCCTGCACGACCCTGCAGAAGCCGAGGACTGTACTCAAGAGGCGTTTGCGGAGGCCTCCAGGCTCTTACACGCGCTCGAGGACCCGCGCGCCCTGCCCGGATGGCTGCGGGGCATCGTTCGCCATCATTGCCTGCGCCGTGCGGCGTCGCGATTTCCTGCTCGTTTCGCACGGCGAAGACGTGGATGCCTTCCCGGGGCCAGCAGAGGCGGCCACCGATGATCTTCGGGAACGGCTAGCGCGGGTGAGGGGTCTGATCAAGGAGCTGCCCCGCCAGGAGCGCGAGGTTATCGTGCTGTTCTATTTGAAGGAGTGCTCGCAGCGCGAGATTGCGGCGTTCTTGCGGGTCTCGGTCGGTAGCGTCAACAACCGCTTACATCAGGCGCGGCAGCGCTTGAAGAAATGGGGAAACCAGACGCACACGTCGAGACTAGAAGCCCAGGCGACGGAGCCCGAGAGAGCATCTCGGGTCGGCACCGTGGTGGCCGTCAATGGTCCGCTGGTCCACACGCGCTTCGACCCCAACGCGCCCCTCGACCTGTTCGATGCCCTGGTCATGCTGAACGGCGACGGCAGCTAGGTGGAACGCATGAAGGTCTGTCAGCGTCTGGACAACGGTCTAGCGCTCTGTATCGTCACGCGAGGGGACGAGCCCATCCATATGGGTGCTTCGGTCTTGAACACGTGCAGCGTCGGCCTCGGGTTGACGCCCTACGGCGGTGTGCCCAGTGTTACCGCGGGCAACCTGGAATTGGCGATCCGCATTCTCAGCTCGCAGGCACCCGCCGAGGCACGGCTGCTCGAGACGGGGATCAAGGCCGTCGACCTCTTGTGCCCGTTTCCAGCCGGCGGCTTCGTGGCTCAGGTGGGCACGGGAGGCGTAGGCCGCATGGTGCTTCTGGACGAGCTCCGCGCGCGGCTCGAGCGTGAGCCACGGCCCTCCAGCATGCTGTGCTTGGTGCATCCGAGCGAACCGGGGCCCTACCGCGACTGGGAGGAAGCCAGCTGGCGGGAGAGCGCTGGCCAGCTGAAGTGCTACTGGGCGCTGTCTTCTGACGGAGCGGATCCCAGTCACACCGGGCTCGACGCCTGCGACGCGATCCTGCACATGAGCCCACTGTTAGCGCTCCAGGGCCTTTACCCCGCGATCGACCCGGAGTATTCATGGTCTCGATCGCTGCGCCACGGGCTCGTCGGCACCGAGCATCGCGCGCTGGCCGAGCGCGCTAGAGCCGCACTGGTGTGGGCCAAGTGGTCCTACGCGGACCCGGTTGCGCTCGAGCTCTTGGCGCGCCGCGCACCTGCCGCCGCGCACCGGCGGAGCCAAGCCTTTCAACCCGTGGTGAACGCTGCGGATCAACCCGCGTTCGAGCGTGCCCGCAAGCTGCAGCTGTTCCTGTCGCAGCCGTTCCATACGGCGCAGGAGCTCACGGGGTGGCCGGGGAGCAGCGTGCCGCTCGCGGACACGCTGCACGGCACGCGTGCGATCCTCGATGGGGAGGTGGACCACCTCCCGACCGCAGCCTTCGCCTACGCCAGCACGCTCGACGACGTCCGCGAGCACGCGCGTCTGAGCGTCAGTCGCTGCTTTGGTTGAGACGTGCAGGTGCGGGAAAGGCGAACCAAACGTTAATGGCGAACCCGTTCGGCGCGGCTCGTCTTCGGTGCTTTGACGCGCGAAGGCTCGAATTTGACTCCGCCGTCGGCCGCGGGCCGCCGAGCTGCGACGGAGAGCGAAAACGAATGGTCAGGGCGAGCCAAGGCCGGCATCCTTTCGGTATGCAGAGCGTGATTGATGACGGCGGGCAGCGGGGCGGTTCTCGGCCATCGAGCGGCGGCGCTGGGCGGATGCCACCGCGACGGGCCGTACCTGCCGACGTGGAGGTTCTCACGGGCGTGCTCGTGCGAGCGTTTGATGACGACCCGTTCATCAACTGGCTGGTGCGACAAGACGCGCGCCGGGCGGAAGGCATGCGCTGGACGTTCGAGGTGATGCTGCGCCAGCTATCCAGTGAGCTGAACGAGACCTACACCAACAGCGAGCTCAGCGCCTGCGCGATCTGGAAGAGCCCGGGACAGTTCAAGCTGCCGCTCCTCACGCAGCTGCGGCTCTTGCCCGCGTTTGCGCGCGCTCTGGGTGGGGCCCGGATCCCGCGCTTTCTGAAGCTGCTCGACCACATGGAGAAGGCGCACGAGCGCCTCGTGCCCGAGCCGCACTTCTACCTGTTCGTGCTCGGAGTCGAGCCGAGCGAGCAGCGGCGAGGGCTGGGAGGTATGCTGCTCGGGCCGGTGCTGGCTCGGTGCGATCAGGAGCAAACACGCGCTTTCCTCGAGACCTCCCGCGTCGAGAACCTGCCCTTTTACAACCGCCACGGCTTTGAGGTGGCTCACGTGGTGGAGCGAGCGGGCTGGCCCACCTTATGGCTGATGGTGCGGAAGCCAGGCGCCGCGGCGGGCCCACATCGAGAGCGCAGCGTGGGATCCGAGGGCTAAGCCGTCGGCTGCTCGAGCCCGATGACCCCTTGGGAGCTCATGCTGTGCGAGCCAGGTGCCGGCGCGGCTCGGCGGGTTGCCCCGCTCAACGGGCGTCACCTGCACGCGGACGCGGAGGCGACAGGGCTGCCCTTTGGGCCATAGTCGGCGCGAATGAACTTCCTATCTGCTCGTAGCAGGGGCGGCGCGCTCGACGGGGCCGTGAACGATTCCCGCCTGATCCGCCGCCGCGGGCCCGCGCAATGAGCGTCATCCGTGGGGATCATCGCCTGGCCTAGCGTTGTGCCTGCCCTGTTGGGCCGCATCTCGTCGACGAGACCCGAGCGACGCAGCACGCGCAGGTGCCGGCTCATGGCGGCGCAGGCAGCGCGAGCTCACCCGGCGGCGCGCGGCCGCTCCCGCAGTAAGTTCACGACGCGCCGACGGTAAGGGTCCGCCAGCGCGGCGAGGGTTTGGTCGAGATCGGGGGCGGGCGCCGCGAGCACGTGGAGCCGATGCGATGAGAGCGAGCTCTACGGGCTAGTGTCGGTCGGAAGTCGGCGTAGCGGCCTCGCACGACCTCCAGAATGATCGCTCGTGAGCGATACCGGCAATTGGTGATCGCTCGCGCGGCACGTCGGCGCGACGCCAAAGACGCTGGCACCGCCGTACGATAGCGTTGACAGAGCCGCTCCACTTGATAGCTCGCGCAATTTCGCGGGCGTTAACCCACGGATGACAACCCGAGCGCGACCCGCCCCGTGAAGGCGAGCTGCTTCTTCTCCGGCAAGAAGGTGAAGGAGCTGACGGTCGCGGAGATGGAGAAGGCCGGCGGCGTGACCATCAATGAGAAGCTCGTCGAGTGCCACGGGCTCCGAGTGTCGCGGGAGACGCTGCGCAAGTGGATGACCGAGGATGGCCTGTGAGTGCCCCACGCGCGCCGGCGTGAGCGCGTGCACCAATCTAGAAACCGCACGACCTGCCTGGGCGAGCTGATTCAGATCGACGGCTGCGACCACGAGTGGTTCGAGGCGTGAGCCCCTCGATGCACCCTGCTGGTCTACGTCGACGGTGCCACCAGTAGCCTGCTGCAGTTGTGCGCTGAAGGCCTGGCAACAGAAGCCCGATCGCCGAGAGCTGCTCATGCTCCAGGTCTACGACTACTCGCTGCATCAGCTCTTGGCGAACGCGCCGGGGTTCTCTCCACACTGGGAGGCCGCCCTGCGCGAAGCCGATCAGCATGTCGCGCAAATCGACAGCGGGCTCATCGCGTTTAGGCGACGGCTCGTGTCGACGCCGGTGGTGACCAAGCCGCGCGAGCCACCCGAAGACGAGTGACGGAGCGGGCGCCCGGAGAGCCGCCCGCGCCGGGTCCGGGTGGCTCCGGAGGTAGAGAGCTAGCCCTCGCGCTGGTCATTCGATCGTGGAGTTGACGCTGCTCTGCTCAGTGTCTTCGTGCATGGAGATGCCCGGGAGCACGTTCCAGCCGCCGCCGGTGTTGCCACGGATCACCGAGTCTTCGACGCGCAGGCTGCCTGCGTGGTTGTTGCTGACGAAGAAGATGGCGCTGCCGTAGGCGTTGACGTCGTTCCGCTCGATCAGGGTGCCGCACACCGAGAGCGTCATCGTCTCGCCGTCGTTATAGATGGCGCCGCCACTGCCGCCACCGGGGGTACCGTGCGCGGCGGGGTTGCCGCCCTCTCCTAGCGCACTGTTGTGGGAGAACAGGCTGTTGATGATTGACCAGGAGACGTCGATGCTGCTGATGCCGCCTCCGTTGGAGCAGCTGTTGCCGAGGCCCGCTGCGCCGCCGAAGGTGGAGTTGACGACGTAAACGGGCTGGCCGTTATACTGGCTGAACACGCGCAGGCCGGCGCCTCCCACGTCCGGACCTCGAGCGGCACACTCGTTGTTGAAGAAGCGCGAGTTCAGGACCTTGAACTGTCCGCCGCCCACCCAGACGGCGCCGCCGCCAGCGTACTCTTCTTCGCTGTCGGAGTTGCCATCGGCGAAGGTCAGATTTTGCACCGTGAGGCGCGGCGTCTCCTGGTTGTCGCAGTGGTCGGTAGTCCAATGCTGCTCGCCGTCGCAGGTGTTCATGTACAAGATGCGGTTTTGGCCCCGGCCGCTCAAGGTGACCTTGCCTCCGCCGTCGATGACGACGTCATCTCTGACCGAGCGCGCCGAGCGCGGGGGGGACTACTGGGTCATCTCGTTCCTGCATGCCATCGCCGGCATGGGTTCGAAGTGCAAGCCGCCCGCCGACTCGGGCCCCGCCGCCCTGCCCGCGAACGCCGACGGGCAATACCGGGGCAGCGTGCTGTTCGAGATTCCGTAGAGCCGAGCGACGCGATGTTCCTGCCCTGGCTCGAGCAGGACGGCACCCTCTGGCAGCTCCAGATGGAGCGTCCCCGACTCCACGGTGAACACTTCTCGGAACGAGCGGTGATAGTGCATCGGTGGTCCCGGAGCGCCTGGGGCGATCTCTAACCGCAGGACGAGCCACCCGTCTCGCACTGCCACCACTTCCAGACTGAACCTCTCCACCGTGCTGGCGAAGCCCCAGCCAGCAAGGCAGTCCCTGCTCGCCGGCGTCTTCTGGCCTCAGCACGAGCCGCGCAGGTCGGACGCGAGCGCCGGCTGCGTGCTCCGCGCGGGTTGGGCGAGTAGCGCCTGCCCGCACGGCGCCACCACCTCGCGCAGCGCGCGTCCGCGCAGGGCTTGCCGCACCGGTACGCTCACAACCCGTGACGCGCCAGCTCGCGATCGAAGCCGCCGATGCTTGCGCCTCCCACCTCCGCGGCGAGCTCTCGAGCGAAAACGTCAGCCAGCCTTTGAGCGGCTCTTTTTTCTCCGCGATCTCGTCTAGGACTCAATCGGTAAGCGCTAACCCGCTGGACGCGCGAGGTTCCGCAGACTAGTAGGAGAGACCCGGGGCCCGGGTACCGAATGGCTTCCAGGCTGAGTTTCTCGAGTGCTGCCGTGTCGGCGCCTGCTCTTGAGGCGCTGGCCCTCAGCGCGCTCGTCGCTCTGGGCTGCGCTCACTCGGCGGCGGGGACGAGCTATACAGAGCAGGTCCTCGCTCGCGGCGGGGAGTTGGCGGATGCTCCCAAGGAACGGGCCATGCAGGTGACGGCGAGCCAGGTGAGCGTCTGGGGGGTCAGCGAGGTACCTGCCGATTCGCGCCTCCAAGTCGCGCTGGCCGGAGTGGACGCGATCACTCGCTCCGAGCTGCTCAAGGCAATCGAGGTCCGCGTCTCTGAGGTCGTGACCAGCGTGGACAGCTCCGACCCGCGCCGTCGCTCGCTGGTCGTCGAAACTTCGGAGGCCGTCGCCGGCGTGCTCGCCCGAGGGGCGCCGTTGCCGCACGGTTGGGCCCGAATTGCGCGCGATGGTCAGGTCATCCTGCGCATCTGGGCTCGCCTCGACGTGCCGCGCGACTCGCTGGAGAGCGCGCTCCGCTCCACGCTGTCCGCTCGCATCGACCCGCGCCCGCTGGTCGACGCACTCACGCTGGCCGAGGACGCGCCGCCATGAACAGAACCCTCCAGAGGTTGGCCCTGGCCCTCGCTGCCGTCGCGTGTAGGGGTAACACCCTCTCGGCGACGGGCGGCGCGGGTCCCCGTAGCGGCGGTCCCGGCTGGATCGCCAGCGGGGATCGAGCCGATGCTCACGGCAGCACATTCGTCTGTCAGGGGGAGGGCTCGACCGAGGAAGAAGCGCTGACGACCGCACAGGGGATCTGCAACGACAAGGTCTGTCGGCTCTGCGGTGTGGAGGTCGAGTCGGTGGTACAGACGACAGAGACCCTCAAAGGCGTCTCGATGCAGCGCAAGGTCGTCGAGCGCTGCCGCCAGTTCCGCAAGACCCCGCTGGCCGTAGAGCACAAGAGCACCGATTGTGGGCCGAACGGCTGCAGCGCTTGGCTCGGAGTCAGCTTCACGAAGGAGCAGGAGAAAGCCGAGTGCACCGCCTACAGCTCGGAGCACTTTGCGGACTCGGGCGAGTGTGAACGGCTGATCGAGGAGTTCCGTAGGAGCGTAGGGCGCACCGCGACGAGCCTGCGCACGCGCACCCAACTGCTGGATGCGGCGCTCGGGGCTTGTGCCGGCATCGACGTTCGCCCCACCCCGCTGCTCGATGCGTTGCAGGAGAAGCTGCGGGTCGGGATGACGGTCTTCGAGTTCACGCCCGAGCTGCAGCAGGCTCGCACTGAAGAGCCCTTCTTCGACACCACCTGGTACAAATCGCGTACCGACATGATGGAGCATCGGGAAGCAACGGATTTCTATCTCACGACCTACGGACTCTTGCAGCAAGAGTTTCGAGAGACGAAAACCCTGGTCGCCCGAATCCAGCTGGTGCGCGACTACGTCTACAATCGCGCCCTGGTGTTTGACGTCATCGAAGCCACCGGCGCCGAGGACCTCGACTCGGCGCGCGGCATCGCGCGGCTCTTGGCGGCACTAGAGGCCGCGCCACCCGGCGTGCAATACGGCACCGGCGACGTGCATTTCTATTGTTTGCACACGCTGCGCGACCTCGCGGCGGACATCAACCCCATCAACGAGTTCTATCGCCGCTCCTATCCGCCACAGTCCTTGTACTGGAACCACGGCATTCCACTCGCTGCGCTGATGACCAAGGATAGGCTAGTGGACGAGGCTGATTGGGCCTACATCTTCGACCTGCACCGCGCGCACCCCTGTGTGGTCTGTCTGCAACAGCTACTGCGCACTCCCGATCACGGCGGCGCGGGAGTGCGGGAAGCGCGCTTCAACGCCGTGCTGGATCTCGACAAAGCGAATGCAAAGAGCGTGGAGGAGCGCAGGCGGACGGCAGCGGCGCTGATACCCGCCGAAACCGACTTCCTGATGCACGCGCGGGCTACCCTGCCCGCGGAGCTGCAACCGGCCCTAGATTGGAAATTCCTTCTCGAGCGTGTCGAGCAGGCAGACGACGCCGACGACCTCGACGGCGTGCAGCGGCTCCTGCCCATTTTGGCCGTCGCGCTGCAGCCCGCGCCGGGTGCGAGCGTCCCCGAGAGCTACTGCATCGGGCTCGCCGACAAGCTGGCGCTCTTGACCAGGCGCGGCGTGCCGCTCGCTCCCGTTGCGGACGCCATCTGCGCATGTCTGACGGGCCCACTCGCCGCCGAGGGCACGCGCATCTTGGTAAACAAGTCCGACTTGTACGACTATGCTCTCGCTCAATGGCTACCCTGCGTTCGACCCCACTGATCGCGGCGGCGCTCGCCGTCGCCATTCCCTGGCAGGTTCAGGCGGGCGAGCCGTGCGTCTGGAAGGATCCCGGTAAGCCGCCTCGCCTGTTTCTGCGGGACCGGGTGGTGGTCTTTCGCAGCTACTACGCCTCGGGTTGGGTCGCGTGCGCGGCCCGTCCGAACGACAAGGTCCGAGTCCAATGGTTCGCCGGCAAAGGTCCTCTTGGGACCCCCATCAAGACGGAAGAGCTGGGCCTCGACAGGAGCACGCGCGAGCCTTCCCACAAGCTCGAAGCCAGGCTGTTCCCCAACGCCGTCTGTGACGGGCGAACGCCCCAACCCAGCGCCGAGCGCAAGCTCACTGGCGTGCCCGGAGAAGAGCGGCTGAGCGAGCTCGTACCGGTGCGGGTCTCGATCAGCGCTGCTGGCTCCCTGGCCCCCCTCGCGCAGCAATCGGCAGCGATCGACGTTCCCTGCCCCGCGTGCGGCACGCAATACCGAGGCTCGCTCACGACGCGCCTGGAGCGGGACGGAACGCTGACCGTGAAGGGTGAGCTGGAGGCCTCTTGGTTTGAGTGCGTCAAGCAGGGAGCCACGCTCGCGCTGCTGGCCTTCGCGGGGCGTTCGGAGGCTGACGTCAGGGTCGCGATCCGACCGGATCTGGTGCTCTCGGATCTGGAAAAGTCCTTCGTGCGCATAGGCGACAAGTACGTGCTGCACAAGACTCTGCCCAAGGCCCGCTTGTGCGCCGGCGACGCGCGCGTCTGGAGCTTCGAGTTCTGGGGTCGAGGAGAATTGCAGCGTGCGTCCGGCGGCGGGCGCACCATCTACTCGCTCGGGTGTAAGTAGCCACTCTCCGGCGAATGCACCAATAGCAGAGTAACGCTAATGACCGGTTGCTGCGTCCAGCGCACGGAAGGATTTGTCCGCCCGCTCCAGGATCGCTCGGCGCGTCCCCTCGTCCAGCTGCTTGGAGTCCAGCGCTGCCTTGAACGCCTCGGCGTCGAGGACGACGAGCGCCCAGAAAGTCCCCGTGTCCGAAATGAACGTGTCCTCGATGCGGCTGCCCGACAGCGTGAGATCCGTGACTTGCTTGGAAGTGTCCTCGATATGTTGTTCGCTGGCCGTCGCCTCGGCCCCTCCGCCATGGGTAGCGGCCTGGTAGTCCTTCAACATCGATTTCACGCGCACCTGCAGGCTACGGGCGAGCTCCGTTCGGGCTCGGCCTTCGGCGGCCGTGCGCGCCAAGCCGACATTGCTCATCCCCTGAACGCTGCCGCTGCCGCAGATCGCGCTCTCGTTCTTCAGAGCCTCCTGGCAGTTGCCCAAGGCCCACTTCGGCAACCCAGCCACCTCCGCCTGGAGCGCATCCTTGGGCTTCTCTGGACCCCCGCACCCGACGGCTCCACCGAGCCAGCAGCAGAGGCTCATCGCCGCGATCCCTAGCCCAACGCACTTGCCGCCACCGCGCTTTGACATTGCCAACAAACACCTTTCCAAGGGGAAATTCCCTCCTCGGGCCAACATAGTCTGGTCCGTCGCCGGGCACGAAGGAAATTCAATCGAGACGCTCAGGCTAGCTGCTGAGCGGTTGGGATGTTGTCCGCCATATAGCCCCACGGTACCGCCGAGCGGCACGGGAGCCAGAGGTCGACTGCGCGCGCTGCGCTGGCTGCTCGTGCATCCCATCCTCTACAGCGTCGCGCGTTCCCTACGGCGCGCTGCAAGCGGCGACGTCCGTCGTGATCAGGAAGTCGTCGAAGCACACCTGCGTTTCGCCGCTGTCACCGACCGCCGCCAGGTGGATCGAGAACCCGGTCTGGTCGTCGCTGACGTCTGGCTCGAAATCGAAGGTGAACGACTGGAAGGTGTGATCGAGCGGGAGTCGCGCGGCGGCGATCGAGCCATAGGGGGGGAGGCGGTGGCCCACGCTGACGTCAGCGATGATGGGGAGAGGTCCCGAGCTGGAGGCCCGGAGGGAGAGCTGGTGTCGAGCGCCGCGCGTCACCGCAATAGCGTACGAGCTCTCTCCGGGGGGCCAACCGATGAGGACGCGCTGCCGAGGTAGAATCGTGAAGCACAGCCGGTCGCCAACGAGGCCGTAGGGATGCTCGCCGACTGGCGCGGGGCCTTGCCAGTCGGTGACACCCCAGGCCTCGATGCCGAGAGAGAAGTCGCCGTTGAAGATGGGGTTGGGCGAGCTCGAGGAGCGGGGGTCGGCGCGGCGTGCGCTGATGGCGGGCCGCTGGGGCATGCTCAGACTGGCGAGGTACTCGGGATCCGCGAAGAGCTGGTCGTGGGCGCGGGCGCGGGCTTCGTCGACGGCCTGGTCGGCGGCGATGAGGATGTCAGGCTGGACGCCGATGCCCTCCCAGTTGGTGCCTGTGATGGGACTGATGGTCTGGGCGAAGGGGATGACGGCGATCAGGTGGTCGCCCAGAGGATGGGGGCGTGACGGGATGGGCGCCGCCGCCGGTGACCTCCCCGATGACGAGAGCGCGGCCCAGGGCCTGCAGATCGTAGGTGAGCGCTTCGCCGCCCGAGAAGGTGGCCGCGGAGGTGAGCACGAAGATGGGACGTGACGCGCCGTAGCTCCGCTCACCCAGATCTTCGGTGTAGAACTCGAGGATACGGCGATCGGCGCGCTCGTGTAGGGTGCTGACGAGCGCGGGCGGGCCTTCACTCAGGTAGCTCACGTAATGCGCCACGGTGGCTGGGCTGCCGCCGAAGTTGCTGCGATTATCGATGATCAGAGCGTCGGTCTGCTGCAGGAAGGCAAAGGCGCCGGCCAGTGCCTCCCGAGCGGCGAGAATGCTCAGCCGGCAGTAGTAGTTCACGCATGGACATAGCCTCGGAGCTATATTCGCTTTCGGAATGTACGTGCGGAGAGCGTCTCTCCAGAGCATGCAAAGGCATCTATGCAGGCAGGCAGGCAGGCAGTCCCGAGACGTCGCGCCTACCGCAGTTCTGCGGCGCGAGCATCTCGCTCGGTCCAGCGCGAGTGGAGGCTCGAGCCCGTGGCCGCCAACGACCCCGAGCTCGGTGGTGCCGAGCCAGCGCACCGGGTGGCGCAGCGAGGCGTCGAGCCGCTGGGTTTGCAACGAGCCGCGCTCGACCCAATACAGCCCCGCGCCGAACTCGCCTCGGTCCATCGCGACCAACCAACCGTCGTCTGACGCCACGACGCTGCGCGCTGTGGCGGCGGCCGTGGTGGTGCTCAGCGCCGCCGGTCTATGCCATCAGCCAGGGTGCGCTCGTAGGCAACGACCATCGCCGAGCCAGCGGTGACGCGGATGTCGCCGCTATCGAAGAGTGCCTGCTCGAAGGCGTCTGCCGGTGGCTCAGCCGACGTCTCGGCGGATGCGTCCGAGCATGCGCCCAGGAGCGCAGCGAGACCGATGATGCCAGCCCGGACGATAGCCTGCGGCCGCGCGCAAAAGCTCTCAGTGATGTCGTACGCGATTTTGCTCAACCTCGTTGCGTGCACCTGCTTGCGACCTGCATGGGTTGTACCTGCATGGGCACCCTGCCGGCGCCCGCGTGCTCCTCCACACCCGGGCGCAGACGGTGCTGATGACTCCGTCGGCCCACGCTGCGGCGCTGCGAGAGGTGATCGCGGACTCCTCGTCCACAGGGTCGGAGGAGGCCGGAGAACGGGGGCGACGGGATGGTCGGCTGGGGTCCAGACTGTCGAGCCTGGACGTCCGGCGCGGGTCCAGGCGATCTCCCGACCGCGCTCCGGCGGTGGTTCGGCGCACCTCACCAGGCGAGCGGCTCGTTCAGACGGTCCACGAAGGGCGGACCCGCCGTGATGGCTCGCTTCTCGAGCAGGCGCCAGAGGTCTCGCGCAGCCTCGTCGGGAGCGAGATCAGCACGCGGCCCACCCATGTCCGTGCGAATCCAGCCTGGTTGAATGGCCACGACGTGCACGCCGGAGCGGAGCTGCTTCTCGCGATTGCCGAGCAGCCGCGCCAGCATGTTCAGCGCCGCCTTCGACATGCAGTAGCCGTACTCGCTCTGGCGGCCCGAGCCGCCGATGCTGCCCGCCTCCGAAGAAATGAGAGCGAGCAAGCCTCCGTCGGCCAGGCGGGGCCGAAAGTAACGCACCACGCGGGCCGCGCCGACCGCGTTGACGTCGAGCGTCGACAACATGTCGTCCGCCGACGCCTCCAGGATGTCATCCCCTCCGCGGTGGATGGCGGCGTTGTAAACGATCGCGTCGAAGCGCGCGTCGCCGAGCCCCTCGGCTGCCGCCTGCAGCTCCGCGTCAGAGCAAACGTCGGCGAAGGCGATCGTCAGCGCCGCCTCATGCTGCGCCCGCAGCTCTTGCAGCGCTGGAGCCGGCGGCCGCGCGACGGCGGTGACCCGCGTCGACGCGCTCAGAGCCACCCGGGTGAGCTCGAAACCGAGACCGCGCGACGCACCAACGACGAGGACATGTTGCACGCCGGCCATGCTCTGCTCGATCGAGCGGCCCGTCAAGCTCGTGACCCGCGGAGTTTTCGCGTCGAGCTCGAACGCGATAGGCGCGCGCTCGAGCGTGGCTCAGGGGGCGGCAGCGATCGGCGGCGGTCGCTGGGCGACGGCGATGCGCGAGCGGAACCGGGTGTAGTCACCCGCATCATCGCGCATAAACGTGGCTTCGAGGGGGAAGCGCTGCTCGCCGACGGTGATCCAGAGCGCGAAGTTGTCGAGGCTGGTCGGCTCGAGCACGGGGTCATAGGGGAAGCCGAGCCCGTCGAGTCGAGGCCACTCTTGCCCGCGTGTACTACTGCGCAGGTGCTGAGCAGCGTGGCGACGGCCACAATCGCCATCTGCAGCCGCATCAAGCTCGCACTGAGCACCCGCCAGCACATCGGAGTCCGCGGGATCGTCGCTGACGCCCGAGCACGGTGCCGCGAGACGAACCGAGAACCTACCGGCAGCCCCGCCCCGAAAAGACGTCCGCTACCGTGTCATCCAACCGGAGAGCATTCTCCTGCACGTGCACGACGACTCGGGCAAGCGCCTGCCAAAGTACGTCGAGAACGAGCTCCGCCGATGCCTCGAGTTCGGCCTGCACGCCCATGCCTTCGCGTGTGCCGTGTGCGAGACCTGGCGGCGTTGCGCTTCGTCGAAGTGAACGAAGACGTCGCCCGGGCGCGTAGCGAGCTCCGCTGTCGAAACCTGCCCGAGCAGCCACCGCCGTTGTCTCGCGCGCGCTCGCCGATTGGGTCGATGAAGCGCGGGGTTCCGCCGTAGCCGCCGGACCGTGCGCCCGGCTGCGCGCCACCTGACCTTCCCGCCGCGTGACAGCGGCACGCGGAGCAGTGTACTTTGGGCGAGCGCTTCTTCGACCGGAACGGCCTTGGCAATACCCGCCTTCCACTCTGTTCGCGACGAAGGGTCTCCTCGCCGTCACGCGCCCGGGTTCGAATCCCGCCCTCCGCTTTAGACGCTCCCCACGCCTCGCGCTGGCGCGCGCCGACGCTCCCAGATTGGTGCTCTGCGCTCAGCTTGCCTGCGCGCTTGGGAGAGGGAGTCGCCGACCCGACAGAATTTCAGATGCGATGCAGCTCGATGCTCTTGTCGAGATGTCGGAGGTCGGCGATATCGCTCGTGACCACCACGGTCCGCGGACCCTCGCGGCGCGCGACGAGTACGACCGAGGCGTCGATCACATCGGAGGCCTGCCGTTGACCGCAGAGGATGCCGGCGGCTTCGGCCAGGACTTTGTCGAGGGGTGGGACGGTCGTTTCGGCCGCCTTGAGCAGGCTTACGATTGCAACTTGCCTGGTAGGCTCACGCCAGACTTGGCCGAGGACTCCTGCCGGAATGACTAGTCGCGCTCCCGCCTTGCGTGCTTCCACGAGCAGGGCGCGCATCCGTTCGTCACCACGCTCGAAGGCAATGAGTGCGCCCGAATCCAGGACCACCGGTCGTGGTGGTGACCTTACGTTCCGAGGACGCGCTTTGCCCATGCTTTCGCCTCCTTGCTAGGCGGTCCATATTCAGCGTCCATGGCCTTTAGGATCGCGTCCAATTCGTCGCGGTCAAGACGTTCCTCGAGTGTTTCACTGACGAGCGCGCTCAGATTTTTGGCGCGTCCGCTGGCAACTTCTGCCTTGGCTCGTTCGAGTACGTCTTTGGGGATACTCACTGCCACTTTTGCCGCTTTCATACTTTAGTCATACCCGACGGCAGGCCGTCCGTCAAACACTCGTGCGCGCCGAAGCGGCGGGCATGTGCTAGCCTCGCCGGACTCGCCATCCAGGAGGCCGCTGTTTGGCGCATCCCATTCCCGTTCGCCGTTCTGTCGATTTTTCTGGCCACCGCCACGCCCGCGCGTGCGCAAGGCTGGAACGCTCCGACCGAGTCGCAGCGCTGCCCGTCGAGGTGGGGTGCAGCCGACACGCGTGGTTCGGCGAACCACGTGCAGCCGGCATCCGTGCTGGCCGCGCTGCAACTGGTCAAGACGGGCCAGATCATCGAGCTCGGGCGCGTGCTCGAGGGCACGATGCCGCTCGCTGGCACTTCTACAACTGCGTGCCGATCGTCGGGAACGACTCGCGCACCGGCTTCGGCAAGCTGGGCATCGAGCACGTCGGCTCATTGATTGCGCGCGGCGTGCTGATCGACGTGGCGGCGCTGAAGGGCCTGCCGATGCTGCCCGACAGTTATGAGGTCACGCCGCAGGATCTCGAGAAGGCGCTGGGGCGGCAGAAGCAGATCCTGAAGCCGGGCGATGCCGTGCTCATCCACACCGGCTGGGGCAGGCTCTGGAACGTCGACAACGCCCGCTACTCCAAGACCTCGCCGGGTATCGTTATCGCGGCGGCCGAATGGTTGGCGAAGCGAGACCAGTTGCTGGTGGGTGCCGATAACGGGCCGGTGGAAGTCAGCCCAAATTTTGCTCGCCCGCATCGAGCGGCTCTGAGCCGACGCGCTCGGTCGCGACCCAACGCCGGGCGCGGATGAACACGGCGCAGACTCCGCATGCGACGAGCAGCGCGGAGAGCACGAGCAAGCCGTTAGAGAACGACCCGCCCGGCGCCGTGAATACGTCGAGGATCACGGGCCCGAGCTGGCCCCCGAGGTTGCCAAGCGAGTTGATCCACGCGATGCCCCCGGCAGCGGCGGCGCCTGTCAGCAGGGCCGTGGGCAAGCTCCAGAAGGGTCCGATCATGCACCAACGG
The DNA here is from genome assembly GCA_043747815.1 of Deltaproteobacteria bacterium. Taxonomy (GTDB): domain Bacteria; phylum Myxococcota_A; class Polyangia; order Polyangiales; family Polyangiaceae; genus SZUA-265. Next base: position 102,187 of record JAYTOL010000130.1, on the reverse strand, counting down.
GCGGCCACGCACACGGTCATGCTCGCCACGACCGCCGCACCCGGCAGCGGTAGGGACAGGGCGGCGAGACCGACCGCGAAGGCGAACGCGGCAGCAGCGACGTGACCTGCGTAATCGCGGGTGGCGTCGGCACGGCGCCCGTAGAAGACCATCACCGGCAGCGCGATCAGCGGCGGCACGGCGGCGAGCCAGCCGAGCTCGGAGGGACCGAGGCTGGGGTAAGCGCGCGAAAGCAAGGTCGGCGCGAAGAAGTCGAGGCCGTAACCGCCAACAACGTTGAGGAAGTAGATGAGGCTGAACAGGAGGATGCGGCGGTCGCCCAGCGCCTTGCCGAGGGATAGCGAATCGCGCTGGTCCTGCTCTGAGCGTTCGCGCGCGAGGCGCTCGAGGAGCCAGGCCTTTTCGTCGGCGGCGAGCCAGCGGGCGTCAGCCGGGCCATCGGGTAAGCGCATGAGCACTACCGCCCCGAGCACGAGCGAGGGTAAAGCCTCGACGACGAAGAGCCACTGCCAACCGGCAAGCCCGAATTGTGGATGGTCCAGCAGCCAGCCGGAGAGGGGGCTGCCGATGACGAAGGAGAAGACCGCTGCCATCATGAACGACGAGACGGCGCGGGCGCGATACACGCGGGGGAACCACGACGTCAGATAATAGATGACGCCGGGAAAGAAGCCCGCCTCCGCCGCGCCGAGCAGGAAACGCAGCGCGTGGAAAGAACGAGGACCCGTCACCAGGGCCATGCACGCGGAGACGACGCCCCACAGCAGCATGATGCGCGCGATCCAACGGCGCGCGCCGAAGCGCACGAGCAGCAGGTTCGAGGGAACCTCGAACAGGAAATATCCGACGAAGAAGATGCCCGCGCCAAAGGCATACTCGGACTGGGTGAGCCCGAGCGCCGGCAGCATCTGCAGCTTGGCGAAGCCAACGTTCACCCGATCGATGAACGCGGCGACGAAACAAGCGCAGAGCAACGGCATCAGCCGAAACGCCACCTTGCGCACGACCTGGCGTTCGAGCGCTTTCGACACGACGACATTAAGCCTCAGTGACGGGTGACCCGGCAAGCCCGTCCGTCGACTTCGACGCCCGCAACGCTGGGATTTCAGCCGCCCAAGTATGCGTTCCAGGCGACGATGTTCCGGTGGACCCCGGCGGCGAGCCGACGGACGGAGACGGTATCGTTGGCGAACCCCGCCTTCGCTCGAGAGCGGGGCGTCAAGGCGCGAGAACGCAGCGACCCTGTCTGTATGCGGGTTGTCGCGCCTTGCTGGTCCACGCTATCAACTGCCGAACGTCAAGCCCACCGTGCCGTCGAACACGACGCGGAAGCCATCCAGATCCGTACGATAGCCCTCAGCAACCGAGCCAATGTAGTATGCGGCGCCCAAGCCGACCCGCACGGTCAAAGGCCGCCAATCCCATTGCCAGCCGACCACCGCTTGCGGCGCGACGGACACCCACGACGCTTCGCCCAGCAAGCTCTCATCGACTGTCACCGGTCACCGATGCGACCTGCAAAGAGGGGTAGATGTAGAAACCCTGGTAGACCGCTAAACAAATACAAATTACCAGACACATGGCGAGCATCGCGCCCGGGTTAGATGGGATGAGGCGGGCTCGGAACCCGCCGCCGTCATGCCAACCAAATCCGCCCAAAAGGGCGTTCGCGGACGCAGTTCTTCGACGCCCGTCACGCCGCTCGCATCTCGCGATCGATCAAACGTCCCGACCGCCGAGCGGCGCGCCAGGCGTCGGCCTGGGAAAGAGATGGCCGATCTCTCGCCGGTAGGAAAACCTAGCGGCACTCCCACGCGCTCAGAAGGCGCAATTGATCCGGGAGCCAAGGAGAGATCAGCCGTGAGGAAAGTAGCATTGGATTTAGGCGTTTCAAAGACGACGTTCTGCGAGGTTGCTGCCGGGCAAGTTGTCAAGCGCGCGACGGTCAGCGATGTCCAGTCCCTGCGACCGCTGCTCGGTCCGGATCAGGAACCCGCTCGGGTTGCCATCGAGGCCTGCCGCGAGGCGTGGCATGTTCATGACTTGCTCGTGAGTTGGGGCAACGAAGTCCTGGTGGTCGATACGACTCGCAGCAAAGAACTCGGGATTGGACGCCACGGTCGCAAGAACGACAGGATCGATGCGGAGGTGATGGCCAGAGCCGTTGAACGCGGTGGTATCCCCTTGGCGCACGTCCTTTCGCCACATCGTCGGCAACTGCGCCGTTGGTTGGGTCTGAGGCGCTCGCTGGTCGAAGCGCGCGCGCATCTCGTAACGACCTTGCGCGGATTGGGGCGCGAGCACGGTTGGAAGTTGGCGAGCTGTTCCGTGGAAAACTTCACGCAGAATGTCCGCAAGGCGAGCCTTCCGCCGGAGCTCAAAAGGCTGCTTGAACCGGGGCTCAGGATGCTCGAAGCGACTACACCGGAGCTCGATCGGGTCGAGAACGAGCTAATCCAGTTGTGCGCCAATGAGCCCACAGTCCAGCTTCTGAGCACGGCCCCTGGCGTCGCCCTGACGGTGGCTGCCAGTTTCGTCAGTGTCATTGACGAAGCGCACCGCTTTCGTTCCGCTCACGAGGTCGAGTCGTACCTCGGGCTGGTGCCGAGCGAAGACACCACCGGCGGTCACCGTAAACTCGGCGCGATCAGCAAAGAGGGCAACCGCTATCTTCGGGCGTTGCTCGTCCAAGCTGCTTGGTCGCTCTGGCGCACGGCTGATCCCGGGGATCCTCTGCGCCAATGGACTGACGCCGTCGCCCAACGTCGCGGCAAACGGGTTGCCGTGATCGCTCTTGCACGCCGCCTCGCTGGTGTCCTTTGGGCCATGTGGCGCGATGGTACTGTCTACGACCCAGCGCCGTTGGCTATCAGCCAAGCGAGAGGAGTGCGGCGCGCCGCTCAGACGCTCGAAGTCCGCGCGGGAGCCCTCGAGCGAGCTGCGCGCAAGCGCCCTTTCAACCGTCGATCACGATCCGCTGCCGAGGTGGCGACGATGTAATTAACCCTCTCCACATATAGCGTCTGTTGAGCGCGATGCTTGGAGCGGTCAGTACGGTTGTGGATGAGCGCGAGGGATTCGATGACCACCAGGCCACGGCTTGGTGAGCCCGTGGGTTAGAATGCGCCTCCACTGCCTCTTCGTATCCCCAAGTGCGTGCGGGTCAACCTTCAGGCAAACCAGCCAGGACCCGATCAACGCGAATAGTCGATCGAACCCAGCTCGTACGTTTCGCTCTCGCCGGTGCTCATCAACGCGACCCGCGTGGTTGCACGGAGATCTCCATGCCAAAAACCATCCGACCAAAGTCCAACAAGGCCCAACGAAGAAAAAAGCCTTCAAACCGGTTGAACTCTTGCCCGCCTCATAGTCGAATCCCGCCGTCCGCTTGAGATGCTCCCCACGCCTCGCGCTGGCGCGCGCCGCTCTCCCAGATTCGTGCGCTGCGCGCAGCGTGCTTGCGCGCTTGGGAGAGGGAGTCGCCGCCACGGCTTTGAGGTGGCTCACGTGGTGGAGCGAGTGGGTTGGCCCACCTACTGGCTCATGGTGCGGAAGCCAGGCGCCGCGGCGGGCTCGCATCGATAGGCAGGCAAGGTGGCGACCGCCTGGCAGCGACCCACGCCCTGCTGCACGCAGAGGCCCATCGTGGCAACCAAGCGTCCTTCAATGAACGAACCAAACCACGACATGAAGCCGCTTTCTACCATGGCTCGGCTGCGTCGCATCTGCGTGGATTGAAACGCTCGAAAGCTCGCGGTGTCCTGCCCCGGTGCCAAGGACTGGTCTTTCGCATGCTACCGTGACCTTGGCGGCGCCAGCTCATCGAGCCGAGGATGAGGACGCATGCGGCCCAAGCGTAGAGCGCCTCGATGCCGCGGTATGTCGGCGAAAGAGAGCAGCTGACGGCGGGAGGGGGGCGCAATGTACCGGCGCCGGATAGCTGCGGGTCAAACAGAATGGGGTCGAAGGGCGGGGGCAAAAGCTCAGGCTCGATGGCGGTGACGGTAAGGTTGACGACCGCGCTGGATTCTTCAAATGTCCGCAATGGCTCGTCGAGCAGGTTTGTGCCGAACGAATCGGTCAAGCTGAATTCGAAGCCCAACAATGGGCCTTCGTGCCGAACGTAAAGGCCAAAAGGCAACATGGGCTCGAACAGGGCGCGAGGGTCGCCGTCGACTTCCACGATCTCCCCGGTGTTGAAGAAGGGATGGATCACGAGGCTCGGCCAAACGCTCGCCAGCCGCTCCTCTAAGGGGTCGACGCGATACACGCCCGATCCGCTTTCGGGTTGTGCATACTCGGGCGGCAGGAAGGGTGTAGCGCCGCGGTCGACCTCGTCTCGCACGGCGTCCATCTCCGCGAGCGGTAAGACGAACGGTTGGGGTTGGCGCGGAGGCAAATTACGCGTCTGCACCCGAAATATCACCTCGGGCTCGGCGGGCAAGCCGAAGGAGCGCTCGAGCCCCCTGAGGTCCACGCGCGCTCTGCGCTGGACGGTCGATGCTTCGACGAAGTCGCTGCTGCGAAATGCGGCGGCGCTCGAGAAGAGCAGAGGCCCTACGCCTGGATAGGCGGCGCCCGCGCTCAACTCGACCAGCATACATTGGTCGGCGAGCGTCCCCAGGGGCAGCGGGCAGCTGCCCCGAACGCAGGTTTGCTCGAGCTCCCCGGTCTTGATTCTCGATCGCCCCGTGGTCACCGTCGACCAGGGGCCCTGCGCGCCAACGGTAGTTCCCCAATCAGCGACCCGAAAGTTGCCGAGCACGAGGTCTGGTAACAGCCAACTATTGCTCCCCATCTCCGGGCGGGCCACGAAGATATTCGTGGCTCCGCTGCGGTAGTCTATCGACGTTCCCAGCGGCCCACCCGCAGTCGGGCGCGTGCCGATGTTCGAGCTCGCAATGTCGACGACCAGGGCTCCGTCGCACGGATCGAGCACTCGAGCCCAAGAGCTGGTTTCGTTACGGATCAGCCCCCCCACGCACGTCCCGTTGGTACACGGGGGGCAACCCGCACACGGAGGCCAGCGATACGAGGCCGCGTTAGGTCCACTCACGAGCCTGGCTCCCATCGCGAGCTGGGTGAGCGGGGCGCGTGGCTGCAGGTGGAAGCTCGCGACCCAGCCATTGTCCTTCTCCCAAACGTGGGCCTTGGCGATGACGACCTGACTGCCCGAGCTGGGTTCGGTGGGAAGTGCTGTGAAGCCGAGTCCCAAAGCTTTGTACTCGATGAACTGCGTGAGTGGGATCGGGCACGGCAGATTGATCCCACAGCTTGACGCCGGCAGCGCGACCTCGAGGATGACCGGGCGATCCGACCCGAGCGCCAAGAACAGCCTGTCCGAGCCGAGTGAGCAGGTGCGCGTCCCACTGCCGCCCAACATGCAGCGCACCTGCAGATACAGGTTGCCCGGGTCGGCCGCGAGCACGCGGAATGCAACATGGGTGAGGCCGCTCTGGAGTGGATACAATGGCGCCGCCGCCCAGCGCGGATCCAAGCTATCCGTACATGGGCCGGCGCTGCACACCGGTGCGCTATTGGGCTCCCAGTCTGGGGGCTCCGGAGGATTGGCGAAGCCGGGCAGCGCGATCGGAGCCGGAATGCAAATCTGAGCGGCCTGTGCACGCGCTTCGCGGGGAGGGGTGAGGCAAAGCACCGTCGTGCAAAGAAGCAGGATATTTCGAAACTGATGCTCCATGGTAGCTTCCTTTCGGTGCAACTATTCGCAGGAGAAACGCGTGCGCACCTTGATGAAGATGCTCAGCCCAATGCCCTCCACGGCGGGGACGCTTGGGTCGACAATCAGAGGGAAGTTCCCGGTGTCGGGCTCCTCCGGGACCCGCCAAAGGCTCGTTCCGGGCAGGGCCACGCTGCTCCACGAGACCGGTAGGCCCAGCCAGCGAATGGCCAGCCAGTAGCGCGCGGAGCCAGCGAGTAACAGGCAGCCCTGCGAGGGCACCTCGGACACACCCGGCGGAACGACAAACGGGAGCTCCGTCAACCATTCGAGCGCCCCGGGGGACGACGGCGCATCCTCACGAGCTCGGTAGATCCCCATCTGCGCAACCAGCGCATCACCACTCGGCGCCACGAGACCAAACGCGGTGACCTCGACGCTGTCCGCCTGCGTATCGATCGACATCAGGTAGATCGTCCTGCTGTCAAAGGTGGCCACGCCTTGCTCGCCGGCGCCCGAAATGCCAAGGAGATATGGCTCGTTGGGGACACAACTGAGCCCCTCGCCCAAGCTGCCGCAGATCGTGTCAGGAGCTGCGCAAACGAGCGTCGCCCATTCGCCCACATCCAAGCACTCCTTCACGTCCCCTCGTTCACAACGTTGCGCGCCTGGAGCGCAACTGCCTGTGCAGGCACCATCGACGCACGCTTGGTCCACACAGGCCGTCGGGCGCCATTCCCCCACCTCGTCACACGTCCCGAGCTCGGTCGTGCTCTGGCATGCAACGCTGCCGGGAACGCACCTGCCCCCGCAAGCCCCCGCCGGCAGGCAGACGAACTCGCAGCTCGTACCGCCCTTCCACTCGCCTTCCCCGTCGCAGCGTTCGAGAGCCCGATCGCCCTCGGCGCAGCGCGTCTGCTCCGGGACGCATTGGCCCAGGCACTGCCCGCGTACGCAGGCCTTGCCGTCACAAGAGTACGTGTCCCAATGCCCCCCGAGGGTACACTCTTTGACCTGTGTGGTGCCTTCGCAAGCACGCGTTCCGGGAGAGCACTCCCCGGTGCACTCGCCATCGCCGCTGCAGGCGTTCTCGCAGCGCATCAACGGCTGCCATTCACCAGACTCATCACACTCGTCGATGTGTTGCTCGGCGCCACAACGCCGTTCACCCGTGCGGCAGCGCCCAACGCAGGTCCCGCTAAGGCACACGTAGGGGCATGGGTCTTGCTGCTCCCATTCGCCGCGGGCGTTGCAAACCAATGGCCTATCCGCCTCGCACCGCGGCCCATCCGACTCACCGCAGGCGGCGCCCGCTCGCAGCGGTATTGCTGGCAATGGCTCCTCAATGCCCAGCAGCTCCGCGGTGCAGCCGGCGCCCAGCAATGAGAGAGCGAGCGCCCTGGCCTTTACCACGTGCCTCCGATTGTGACAGCGAGCGCCTCGGGCCCTGGACCGCGCACACTCCCCGCGTCGGCGCTGACTTCGCCGAGATCAAAGATGTACAGCCCGATACCTCCAGCGACGCCGATCGCGAGGCCCGATATAAACAGTGCGTCCGCGGCGCTGGCCTTGCTGAGGGCGCTATTGCGCTCGTCTTGCCCGCGCGCATCGCACGAGTTCCCCGTGCAGTGCTGCGCGGACCGCTGGTTGGCCGCGTTCGCGACGGCAGCGAAGACGATACCGCTGAGCAGGACCGCGGCACCTGCCACGGCGCTCACCCACGCTACGCTGCGCAGGCGCTGAGCTTGGTCGAGGTGATCGGCCGCCCACTGCTCCAGGCGTGTTTCGAGGCGACGCCTGAAGCTCGAGCTCTCGAGCCGCCAGCTCTCGTCACTGGCGCGTTCAGCGCGCACTTCTCGCACCAGGGCGTCGACCGTCTCCCAGGGGACCGCCTGCTCGTATCGATCTCCCTCGCGGTTGATCGTCACATGGATCGAGCCGCCCGCACACAGGATGGATGATTGGTTACCCAGCGCCTTCAGCTTCTCGCATGTCACGACGTTCTGAGCCGAGGCAACGCTCGCCATGAGCATCACCACCGACACGCTTGCCAAGAGAGATAGCCCTTTGATCGACACATTACCCCCCACCATCCACGTCGGATGCGCGGTTGCGGCGTCTCGGCGTCGGCTCATCGCCGAGCGCTGTGTTCGTCATGTCACCTCCCGAGACGGCCAGGTTTTTCGCGGAGACGTTGCTGACGGAGACCTGGTTGCCCTTGGGGGGATCGCCCGCGACCACGCGCTTCGAAAGTTTCGAACGCACTGAACGCCCACTCGCGGATTCGACGCGGGCGTGGGCAAGCCGCGGCGCAACGACCTGCTCGCCATGCATTGAACTGGCCCCCTCTCCTGCAGCCACGGGCTGGCGCATTTGGGTCTTTTGCGCCGGCTCTTCACGCCGCACCGGCGCAGCGCCCGCTCCCGGTGCCTGCTCGCCGCTCGCGGCGGGAGCTGTTACCCCTGCAGCTCCTGATCGATCGACGCCATCCGGGCCTTGCCCGCTCATCGGCTCTCGATCTCGCCATGTTGGCAGGCCGAGAGCCACTAGCATCGACAACAGTGCCAGCCCGAAGAGCACGGCCCTGGGCACAGCGCTAGAGCGCAATGCTCCCAGCATTGCCGCAGCCGCTCGAGCCACCTCCTCGACGGGCTCCGCACGCGTCCTCAAAATGTTGAGCTGCGCGAGGTAGGGCGGAATGCTCAGCGTCGGCGTTTCCGCCGCCATGACGGGAAGGACACGCCCGACGGGATTGGGCCAGCGCCTTTGGGCCGCCTGCAGCTCGGTCAACGTGTACCGCGTTGCTGCGACGGAGTCTGGACTGACCAGGAACAGGAACAGGTCACAACCCATCACGGCTTGCCTGAGCTCGGCGTCGAACGCTGAGGCAGGCGCGAGCGTATCGCGATCCAAGAATGCGTTGTATCCCCTTGCCCGCAGTCTGACGGCGATTGCTTCCGCCATGTGCCTCTGCTCGTGCGCGTGGGAGATGAACGCCGTGCGCGGTCGAGGCCGGACGACACCGGCTGCGCCCTCGATCAAGCCGCGCCAGGCGCGCAAAAACGTTGTCGAATCGGCGATCATTCTGCGAGAACCCTCAGCTGACCCGCGTGTGGGACCCGACACGCGCACGGGAGCGGCCGTTTTCTGAAACGCACGAGGCACCCGCCCTCGCTCACGAGACAGCGAAGTAAACGCGAATCAGGGGCCCCTCGCGCAAGGTTTGTCCCCCGCGAACTAGACGCGGCGAGCCGTCACCCGTCGCACCAAAACCTCGCGCCGTCACGTGCCGGAGCCCAATACCTCTAGGCTCCGTTCGGAGACTCGACACGCATCGCTCACGCGGCAGGCGCGCTGCCGACTGACTCGCTGGCGCGGGAGAGGCTCCCTCGCGGTCACCGCGTACCTGCTATGCCAGGACGACCTGCGCCGCATCATGGGAGTCGCGCGCGCTGAGCCAGCATCATCGCGGTGCTCCTGCCGGCGCGTGACTCCTAGGATCACGGGCCATCCGACGCCTCCGCCCGAGCGAGCCCGCTCACTCTGGTACCGCGGCTGTGCCGACGCAATGCGCGTTCGGCGCTTCGTGATAATTGAAAGTGCTACCGAGCCGCAGGTTTCATTTCTGACTATCGCACTTCGAGCTCGTCGCGCGGCGTCATCGGACGCAAGCATGTCTAGCAGCGCACAACACGCGGGCGCCCAGCGCGTGCATGTCGCCGCCATCGCGCCACAGTCGCTTCGGTCATTGCAGGGCCGTCGTCGTGCCTGTAGTGGAAAGCGATGCACGATTTCTCTCGCCCGCTTGCGCTCTGCATCTTGGCGGTCGTCTCGTGCGGAATGCCGAACGCCATCGAGCGGGAGAGGTTTCCAGAGTTTGATGATACCGGATACCCCAATCGTAGCGGTCAGGGGTTGAGCGGCTCGAGCGCGGCGCCGGTCGAGGTGTCGGCGAGCGGCTGCCCCGAGGACATCACGCTGCTCTTCAAGCGTCCGCTGCAACAGGGCGGTTGCCAGGGAGCGGGCTGTCACATCCCGGGAAATACGAGCCCCGATCTCACGTCGCCCAATCCAGCGGAGCGCTTGCTCGACGTCCCGTCTCTGTGCAACGGGCGCCCTTACATCGGCGCCGACGACAGCTTCTTGGTCGACAAGATCACAGGCTCTCCACCGGAGTGCGGCGCTCCCATGCCGTTCGCGATGCCAGGCGCCCTGAGCGCCGAAGACGAAGGCTGCATCCTCGCATGGGTCGACGCGGTGTCGGGCGAGTGAGTAACGCCGTAAGCCCCGCGCTGCTCGTGAGCCACCGCGACCACGCTTGCGCCCGCGCGTAGCGCAACAGCGCCTGGATCGGGGCGGCCGCGGCTTTGCCGGGAGAGAGCCGGCCGCTTCATGGACGGGCGGCCTTAACGGAGCTTGGACCTGGCCGTCCTGCCGAGCACCGACCGCCGGTGAGCTCATGATCCGAACGTCCATCGCCAGCAAGCTGTCGCGAGCACAGGGCGCAAGCTGAGTGAAGACATTCATGAGCTCGCGCGGCGCATCACCGAAGGCCAGGGGACGCTGGTGCTCGATCAGACCCTGGAGATCGGGCGCGTTCGCGCTGTAGCGACGCGCTGGACGATCGGCGTGGTCGCGCTCATGATGGGCGTTGCCGTAAGCGCCAGCGTCCTGTTCGCGATGAGGCTGAGGCGACGGCTCAGCGATCTCGAAGATGCGACGGAGGCGCTCGCCAGGGGCGACTTCGATCAGCGGGCGCCGTCCGCCGGCGACGACGAGATCGGCCGGCTGGCGCGGTCGTTCAACGCCATGGCGGATCAGGTGCAGGGACGCACGCTGGAAGCCGCCGGTCTGCGCCGGGTGAGCGAGCTCCCCCAAGCCTGTGGCACCGTCGAAGAGGCGTTCGAGGTGACAGAGGGGGTCGTGCCCTCGCTCCTGCCCGAATCCCGCGGCGTGATCCACGTGATCAACGCGTCGCGCAGTCTGCTCGAGGTCGCGTCGCGCTTCGGCCTCTCCTGCGACGCCGACGCGGGCAGCTCGGAGCCAGCCATCAAAGACCGGTGGTGTTCATGGTGCTCGATGTCGACCATTTCAAACGATTCAATGACACCTACGGGCATGACGCGGGAGACTACCTACTGAGTTCGTGCTGATCCTCCCAGAGTCACCCGCGGAAGAAGGGCGCAAGCGCGCCGACCACATCCGGCAAGGGTTCCACGGGCTCGGGCTCTCGTACCAGGGCAAGGTGCTGGGTCCCGTCAGCGTTTCAATCGGCGTCGCCGCCTATCCCGACCACGGCAGCGATCGTGACGTGCTCATGCGCAACGCCGACCAGGCGCTGTATCGAGCAAAAGGCGAGGGGCGAGACCGAGTCGTCATGGCGCTCGCGCTAGACGTCTGAGATGGCTCTGAGCTCGTGGGCGGGAGTTAGGCGCGCGTCGAACACGAGCGCAGCTTGCCCACCAGCCGGTAGCCGCGGTACCGGTTCGCAGCCCGACCTGGCGGCGGATGCACTCCGCGGGGCCGCCGCGGGCACGTCAGTAGGTCAGGCCACTGACGATGCTACTCAGAGGACGACCGATCCACGTTTGGTGTGGGCAGTACCCCTCGCGCAGAGGACATAGCCTCGGAGCTATATGCCAACTCGGCATATAGCCGCGCAGAGGTCTCCCGCGCTGCCTCGTTATCGCGCTGCCTCGTTATCGCGCTGCCTTGATCACACCGCGGTTCGAGCTCGGGTGTCCATCTAAGGAGCGCCCAGCGCTCCACCAACGAGGAACCCATGACCGCCGATGCCGCCTTCTGGACCAGCTCGCCGACAAGTACTCGCGGCAGCCACTCGCGGACCCAGTCGCGAACTCACGGGGCAGGTCGGCGGGTGCCCGCCAGGATGGCTCGGGAGGCCACCGAGCACTGCGTCCTTAGGGCGCTCTGCAAACGCGAGCCTTCAGAACGTGCCGCGCACTGCACCACCTGCGCCCGTGAAGACCAGCGACCAGGTGGGTGCAGGCGCCTGACGGCGCCGTGAGGCCTCCGCTGGGCTCTGCCCCCGCTGGTGCGCATGCCAGGCCTCCAGCGCAGAGGTCGGCTGCGTCAAGCTGCGCAGCTCATTGGTCACGACGGCCGCTACGGTGGCGGCGATGCCGCCCTGCAGGTTGCCAAACCCGAGCCACAGCACCAGGCCACCGGTCGCCGCAGCACCCGCCGGCAAGAGGTGCCCCAACAGGAGGGATTGGCGACGCTGTTCGGCCTCGGCCACGATGCGCCATTGGTTCATGGCTTGGCCTGGCTGCTCGCGAGCCCGCGCGGCGGCGTTCGGATGGATCGAGTCCAGCATGTGAATGGTCGTGTCGACGAAGACGCCGCCCGCGGCGAACCCGAAGGCAACTCGCGCATCGTCGTCGTCCGTGGTCACCGCCAGTGCGCCGAAGCCCACCGCCATGCTGTAGCCCAGCGCTCCCCAGCCGTATTGCCAAACGCGGGCTCCGGTTTCGCGCTCATCGAGCGCCGCCTGGGCACCTTCATCGGCGAGCGCGTGAGCGGCTGCGAATGAGAGCAGGAGAGATACCAGGAAACCGCTCGCGCGGTGCGACATCGACGAGGACATGATTCTCCGGATCGGGACCGCAAGTGGCGCGCCCCGGGGCTATGCCTGGCACAATGACGTACGCCTCAATCGCGTGCACACTCATAGTTGCACTGACGCTGCTGGATGCTGCGACCACGGCTGTACCGAAATCGGCTGCGGCTCCCATAACGGGCCTCAGGCTGCCCGCGGCAGCGGAGGTGTCTCTGATCGTGTATCGGGATGATGCGGCACTGACGAGCACGACGTTGCGACCGGAATATTCAAGCGACGAGATCAACGGGCCAGGCTGTCCTGGCTGTCAGCGGGCGACCGAAGAAGTCACGATGCCATTCTAGTCGTATCATCGATGCCGCCCAGCTCGGCGGCTCGGCACTGTCGCCCAACCGTGCAGACGACCCGGCACAAACCCAGCTAGAGCCCGGTCACGAACCTGAGGGGAGGTCGATCACCTTCTGGGTCCAACCGACCCGACACGAGCCCGCCCTCAGCCGCAGCTGGCCGCGCCCACGCAGGACGTAGCTCACGTGAGCTCGATGCCCGGTCCCCGAGGAGCGCGGAGCGTGGGCCGCCCCGGCATGTAAGCCGCGCCCCCAGCCGCTGAGGTGCCCGACCACAACATGCTTTTGAGCTGGGTCGATCAGCTCGAGCCCCTCGAGCTCGGCGTCGATCGAGAGCGGCTCGTTGATGTCGAGCGGTTCCGCGGACGCCAAGATCATCGTGGGCAAGTAGCCCAGATTGGTGAGCGACACCTCGACGCGGCAGAGCCCCTCGCCGAGCGGTGCCACCGCCAGAACGTCGATGCCAAGCGACGGCGCCAGCGCGGCGACGCGCAAAAACGCCTGGCTCTGCTGGGTGCACACTTTCGAGAGCTCGCGGAGTGATGGATTCCAGATCCCGATACGCGGGTCGAGGCCTCCGACTTCCACGTCACCGAGCTGCGGGTGGTGGACCTTGCGCCACTCTCGAAAGATCCGCCCCTCGTTCTCGTCACGATCCCAGCGAGCGAGCGCCACCAGCTCTTTCGGACCGAGCTTTTGATAGTACTCCACGAAGCGTTTGGGTCGGGGTAGCCCCAGACGCACAAATAGGTCCCACAGCTCGATGACGTAAGCGATGGCCCCGCGCTGGTGGTAGGCGTAGTCGCTGAGGTCGCCGTGCAAGGGCTTGTCGGGCTCGTACAAGAACTCTTCGAAGCCCGACACCGTGGGGTAGCCGGTGTATTCGAGGATCCAGGCTTCGATCTGGCGAAACAACGCGAGATCGCTCGGCGCCATCTTGCTATCGGGAGCGTGGCCGAGAGGGCGAATGGCGACGCCCCCATACGTGTGCAAGTTGAGCCACGCGAAGATTTCGGGATGAGCGGTCGCGAACTGTACGACGTTGCGTGATTCGGGCTCACTCGTGGCGAAGGGCCCCGCGCCCATCTGCTCGTGAGCGGGAGCCCAGGACCACGGAAAGTTGCGATTGAGGTCGATGGGGTTGTCGTCGAGAAATTTTGGAGCGGGCACGTGATGCCCGTCGAAGTGCTCGATTACGCCCTCGGGGTAGATCTTGTAGAAAGGCCCATCGTCGTCGATCCGCCGCTCGAGCATCACGCCCGGGAAATCCCTCGACTCCACGAAGTCTCCGCCCGCGTCCAGGACCCGCATGGAGAGGCTCAGCCCATCGCCATCCACGTCTCGCGAAACCCAGCGCGGCCGATTCTTGTCGGGCCGCTGGTCACGCGGCACCGAGCGCACAAACCGACCGGTGTCGAGCACGTGCTCGGAGCCGTCCGGAGAAATCCGCGGCACCACGTAGAACAAAACCTCGCGCAGGCGCGCAAGCACGCTCGCCGGCAAATCATGCAGCTGGCCCTCCAGGTGCAAACGCAGCATGTCCTCGGCGATCGAGAGCGCCACGCTCGAGCCCGCCAGCTCGACCGCGTGCAAATTGCCGTCCACCCAGACCGCGGGGCGGATGCGATCTGGCTCAGGGCCGATCGTCAAGAGCCACTGTGAGCGCCCCTCGGGCGTCGTCCCGATGCTGCTCAGCCGGCACACGCTCGGATGAGCGGAAGCCCACGCCTGAAGCTGAGCCGTGAGCTCGGCATAGTTGAGATACGCGGAGCGGAACCTGGCGGATGCTTCGAGCTGAGACATGGGGAAGGGCAGAGTATCAAACCTGACGTGCGAGTCGATGGCTTTGGAAATCGCCTTCATCAAAGCAACTCAGCGGCTCACCGCGCTCGAGCGCGCACACGCATCCGGCGCAGGGCTTCGCGCAAGAGGTGCTCGATGCGACACTCTCGCAGGTTCTCATCCAGGCGCAGCTCTCTCAGCACCGCGTGGACCTCGCCCTCTCCGAAACCCAGGCGGCGGAGCGCCGAGAAGATCTTCGCTTGCACGTCGAGCGCCTGCGGCTCGAGGACCTGACCGTATGCGGTGCCGTCGCCATGGCGGAAGCGAAACCCAAGCGCCGCGTCCATTTCGATGCTGAGCGCTCCACGATGCACCGCACGGTGATGCGCTCCACAAAGGGTAATGATGTTTATCAGGACATTCCGACCGCCCTCGGAACGCGGCACGATGTGATGCAGGTCGAGATACGCGGCGTTCTTGCACCCCGGCACTCGACAGCAGTGCTGATCGCGCACGAGCGCGGCCCGGCGCAAGGCGGGCGGGATCGTTTGCGTCGCGCGAGCGCCCACGCGGGCGTCCGGGCGGGGAAGCCGGGCGCTGGGGTTTGCTTCGGAGGCACCCGAATCGACGCTCTCTGTCCGCGCCCCCGCGTGGGCGCGTTCGTCTCTGCTCATCTCGTGCGTAGGGGCATCCCCGGTGTGCTCATCGGCGCTGGTGATTGCGTCTGTTTGCGCGCGGTCTGGCAACGCGTTCTCGTTCGCGGCCAGAGTGAACTGGCCGAGGTGCTGTGCATCGCAATGGGCCATCGCGACGACGTCGGCGCCGACGGCGACGAGCTCACCGCCCGCTTGCTGCTGGCCCGTGCCGCATGCGGAGCAAACGGTGAGGGCTATCTGGTAACTCGCTCGCCCCTCCTCTCGGCGCTCTCCGAGGACGTGGCGCGCCATCGAGAGCAACGCCGCGTCATCATCCAGGCGGTCCGGGCTGCGCCGCCGGAGCGAGAGGATCGCCTCGCGAAACAGCGCGAACGTCTCCGGCGCGACCTCGAAGCGCAGCACGCGAGGTCGCACGGGAGCCGGGCTGGGTGCGGACGGTTCGTCGCCCGGGTTCTTGCTCGCCACGAGCTCCTCCAGTTGGCGCACCGTCTTGCCTCGGGCGAGCTCGAGCCACGCCTGCTCGGTGTCCGCCACGGCCACGCGCGTCAGCTCACGCACCGCAGACCAGCCGAGGGAGCCGGTCGAGAGGGCGTGGGCGAGGTTAGGCAGCTCTTCCAGTGCTTCGGCAACCCTCAACTTCTCTTGCGTGGAGCGCGGTTTGTATCCAAACAGGCGCTCTACATATTCTCCAAAGCTGCCGAAGCCGACGTGCACATGAACGGCCGAGCGGAGCGCGGCCAGGAGCCAGCGCCCCTCTTCCGCGTCCGCTGCAGCGCGCTCGCGAGCTAGCCGCGACAGCGCTTCGTGGGCGCGCACCCAATCGCTTTCGGCTTCTTTGACTCTAGTTGCATTGCTCACCATCATGAGCGCCAGGCTACCATGCTGATTTCGGTGCCCCAGAACGCGCGCTTGAGCGGCATTTGTCGCACGGATCGCGTGCGCTCCGGTTCAGCGAAGAAGGCGCAACGACGAGGCTGCAGCGTGGCACGCTGAGCTCAGTGGCGGGAGACTCTCGCTCGAGTCCGGCAGCGCCTAGAAAAATCTGGCTAGCAAAATCGTTCGGACGACGCTCATTTTCTCATCACGTTGGCTGGCCTCTCTCGAGGCGGGAGTCATGCCGCGCCTATCTCAACGCGCCAACGAAAGCGTGCTCGCGAAGCTCGGGGGAGCAGGCCGTTGGCGGCGGCGCTTTCGCTCGAAGCGTTGCGGCTGGCGAGCCCTTCGTAGCGTGAACGGTGGAGGTGTCACACGCCGCAATCAATCGCTGAATCCGCGTAATCACCTCGAATGATCGCGGGCAAAAGATCTCCCAGACGACGCGGAGCAAACTCCTCATCGGAGTCTCGGATTTCTCCGACTTCCCACCACCTATGGCCCACTACGTACCCGTCTGCGCTCACGGGCATGACGCGAGGGTTCTCCACCCGAGCGACGAAGTAGCGCTCGTACTGATCGTGCTGACGGCCCTGCCAGTTGAAAATGTGGCGGCGCGTCCAAACCCAGTTGTGGACCGGAAGCAGACGCGTGCCGCCGGGCGCGCTCCGTTTGGAATGGTTGTATCCGTCATATGGTCGTGTTGCGGTAACAGCTACGATTGTCGCATTTGCGCACGCACGCAACCCGCTGTGGGCAGCGTGGCTGAGTTGTCATTGGCGTGCTACGCCGGGCTCGTGTTCATGAATAGCCCTGTCAGTCCTGCGCGTGTGGATCGCTTGATCAAGGAGACGTGGGCTCGACCCACGCTTTTGGTCTGGGTGAAGGTGCCTACGAACACGCGATCGCTGGCCTGATGCGGCTGGTAGCGCCCGGCGGTCTGATCCTCGTGGGCGAGCCGTACTGGCAACAGCCCCCCGCGCCCGAGTACCTGTCGTTGCTCGGCGAGCCCGTCGGAGTTTACCGTGACCACGTCGAGAACGTCCTCTTCGCCGAGCGGAAGGGCCTCGTCCCGGTCTATGCTAGCGTGAGCAGCGACGACGAATGGGCCGACTTCGAATGGGCTCATTGGCGCCGCCACCAAGACGCCACCCGCGGCGCCGACACAGCTCGAGCCCGGGAAGAGCTCGAACGGAGCCGTCGGTGGCGCGATGGGTACCTGCGCTGGGGTCGAAGCACGATGGGCTTCGGCTTCTATGTGTTTCGCAAACCGCTGAAGTGAGCACGCAGGGGTAGACGCCGGGAGAGGCACCCGGCGTTCGCGGCGGCAGCCTATGGCTTCACCCCGATCACCTCCGCCCGTTCTATCCTGTCCAGCCGGAAGTGCCTGCGTTCCTCCGTATCAAGGTCGACCGCGTCGATGCGGGTCTCGCGGCGATGCATCAGGACGGAGAGCATGCGGACGCGGCGCGTGCTCTCGATCAGGTTGCCGTCGACGTAGGTGATGGAGAGGGGCTGGCGTTCGAACCAGGCGCGTTCGACGGCGGCGCGAACCGATTTTTTGATGGGCAGCGCGGGCACGTCGATGAACTGGAGCTCTGCCAGGCGCTCGAGCAGCTCGCGTTGGGCGGAGGTCGAGAGCGCGGAGCGCACCTTGTCGAGCGCGGACCCGAGCGTCTCGGTGAAGGGCAGCAGGCGCATGCTGCTGGCTTGCATGCCGAGCGCGACCAACAGCGCCGCCTCGCGCGCGGTGAAGTTGACCGGCGGCAAGCTGTAGCTGCGGTCGAGGGCGTAACCACCGCCCGGGCCGCGCTCGGCACCGAGCGGCAGGGACGCGGCGCGCAGCGCGTCGAGGTCGCGGTAGATGGTCCGCACGGTGACTTCGAAGCGCTCCGCCAGCGTCTCGGCCGTGACCCCCGTGCGACGACCGCGCAGGTACTCCGCGAGGGCAAAAAGCCTTTCCGTGCGGCGCATACAATACCTGACATATAGCTGTCAAGGCGACGCGGCAAGCTGCAATCTCGATCGAGGCGTCACACGCGCACCACCTGCTCCCCCGGCGTCGCGCCGAGGACCTGGCTCGAGGCTCGCTCCACGAGCAGCATCCGCGCGCCGTGCGCCCGCACCGGCACGTCGAAGCTCGCGCCGTCGACCTGGACCCGGCGACGCGCATCCTCTGCCGTTTCATTGACGCAGACGACGAGCGCGGCCTTGGGCGCCAGGAGCACGCGCGCCGCGATCGGCAGGAGCGAGGGCTGGGTGCTCACCCCCGCTGCCTGCAGCGCTCCCTCCAGTAGACGGGTCAGCGGCTCACGCTGCCGCGCGAGCTCGAGCGGCAGCGGCTCATGCCAGACCGAGCCATCAAAGCCCGAAAGCTCTGGTTTCAGGCTGCGCCGCACGTTTTCGATCATCAGGCCCTCGAAGCTCACGGGGCCCTCGGGGCTAAAACGCGACGGCTCGTGAAAGGCGAGCGGGCGGCTCGGCCCGAGCAGCCCGAGCGCTACTAGCGACGGCGCGGGCAAGCCATACGAGTCGCCGTCGATCGCGCCGGTCACCAGCACCTTGCTGCCGGCGTGCATCGCGTCGAGCAGCGCGCGTCCGGCGGGCTCGTCCAGCACCTCCGCCGCGGGCACGAGCACGAGCTTCGCGCCCGCGAGTTGTTTGGCTGAGAGCCGTAGATCGCTGAGCGCTGTGGGGACGATGCCGAAACGCTCGGCCAGCACCCGTACGACGACCTTCGTCGCGTCGATGCCGTGGGGCCGCCCGAGAAACATACGCGCGTGCGGGATCAGCATGACCACTGGATCGGGCTCGAAGTCGTCCAGCCACGGCGCTGCCATGGCAAAGAACTCCGCCGCCTCGCTCAGGGCCGCGAGCTCGGGCTTCGCCGTGCCGTCGGGTCGCCACAGGCCGATCACGGATTCATTGTCGATGGGTTGGTACGGATTGATGTTCCACGCCCACTCGATCACGCCCGCGCCGCGCGCGGCAAACGCATACGCGAACTTACGCTCGAGCACCAGCGCTGCCATCGCGGGCGAGCGCCACGGCGTGCCGTCCACGTCTTCGAGGCGCATCAGGCCCGTCTCCTGGTGGACGCTGGCTCGATGGGGCAACTTCGTGACCACGCCGTCCCACAACAGGTCGTCGTTGTTCCACCAGGTGTGCACTGCCGTGTAGTCGAGCCCATCACCCATCAAGAGCTGCGCCGGGCGATCGCCCGTGCCGCCTTCGTCTTGGCCCAACGTCACGAGCGGGTTGCCGCCGGCGGCGCGCAGCACGTCTCGGAGCCCCGCCGCCCAGCCCGCCACGGCGTCCTGGGTGTACTCGCGAAAATCGCGCACTTTGCGCGGCCGCCGACCATCGCGGATCACCAAATGCCCGAACTCGTCGGCGCGGGGCGGCGTGCCGAGCGCCGCCTCTCCGATTTCTGTATCGCGCCAACGCTCGGCGACGACCAGGGGATCGCTCCCATGCCGCTTCTGCACCCAGGCGGCGAAGGCGCGCCGTTCGTGGGCGTCGCCGATGGGGCGCGTGCGCCACAGGTCTGCGCGCGGAGCGTACGAGGGCTCGTTGATCAGATCCCAGTGCACCCAGCCCACGCCGGCATAGCGGCTCGCGAACAACGTCAAGAGCTCGCGCTGCCCCTCGAGCGCGCGCGGATCCAGATAGGGATTGTCACCCGAATACGCCGGCGGCAAGAAGGCGAAGAAGTTGAAGCAGATCAGGATGCCGTGCTTCGCAGCAGTGAGGACGTAGGCGTCGAGCGCGAGCAGGACACCCTCGTCGATCGCGCCCGGGTCGAGCATGGCCCGACCCCACGCCGTCCACAGCCCCGTGCGGACGAAGTTCACACCGCGCTTCGCCATCTCGGTGAAGTCTCGATCCCACACGTGTGGATTGGGCTCGAACAGGAACTTGCGATGCACGTCGGAGGCCATGTAGGTCGTGCCCACGATCGGGAAGACGACGCCGTCCTTGCGCAACCAGTCGCGCGAGGCGGAGAGCACCGGGGCGGAGGCGAGCAGGCGAGCGTCCCGCACCCAAAAACCCGTGTCCAGGTGCCGCGGCTCGGTCGCTGGCTCCGCGAAGTGAATTTCAACGTGGTACGCGCCCGGCGCGAGCGTGCCCTCCGCCTTGATCGAGAGCAGCCCCGTTCGCGTCTGCGCGGGGCCCGCGAGCTGGACCTCAGCCTCGAACACGGCGTGGCCCGCCGCATCCGTCACGACCACGCGAGCCTTCTCGGCGGGCGCTTCATCCGCCGTGACGCGCGGGCGCCGACGGGTCACGCGCAACGTCACTGTGTCTCCCGGCTCTACCGTGGCGCGCACCGGGACCGCGTAAATCTCGGCCGCTCCCGCCAGCGCACGCAACACCATGGCCCGGATCACGGGCGGCTGGAGCTCGGCATTGCACGGTGCCAGCACCCACCGCGCGCCCGCGTCGTCGCCGCGCAGCCGATCGACTTCGAGCAAGGGGCACCCGCGCGGCAGACCCGCCGCATCGAGCACGTGCACCAGTGGGCGAACCAGCGCATCGCGCGGGCCGGCGGTGCCGTCCTCATCCGGAGTATCCTTCTTGGTGGCGAACCGGAAGGTCAACGCCCAGACCGTCTCGGCTTCCGGAAATGCTTCGCCCCAACCGGTCCGCGCCAGCGCCGTCGTCGTGTATTTAGCGCGAGTGTCGCGCTGCCACGCCTCCGCCGGCCCCATCAACAGATCGCGCGCGTACGTCGGTTGCCGGGGACACAGCACCCAGGCGTGGTCGGAAGCCTGGCTGCGGTTGGCTCGTACCGGCTGGTGAAAGGGAGCGCCACCGAGCACGACCAGGCCGCCACCCTGGCGAAGAAATTGTCGGATCGCGGGCCACGCCTCGAGCGGAAACGCGCTCCCATAAGGCAGCACGAGCACACGCACACCAGGTGCCGACAAGAGCGCGCTGAGCTCCGCCGCCGTGCGCGCCCTGCTCACGGGTAGCCCGGAGAACGCCACGTCGAGCGCCGCGTCGGAGATGACGGGTGCGTCGACCGTGGGGAACTCTGGGGCACGGAATATCACGAGCTGTGCGGGCTCGGAGCTTTGCACTGGGTGGGCCAAGGTCATGGGCGATGCTTTCGGGAGAATTGGGGCGGGAAGTCAGCCTCCTCGTGCGCTCAGGCGCAAGCACATTCCGTCCTGTTGCAGCCCGCCATTTGACAATTGAGACGCGCCGCCCCATGACGCCCCCCTCCTTGGTCGCGGCCTCGATGGCCTCGGCTCTGCCGGGTCAGGAAGATCACACACATGGCTTCGTTCCGCCGAGAGCTCGTCAAGATGGCGCGCTTGTCCGCTCCCGTCGCGCTCGCGCAGCTCGGCCTGATGACTATCGGCGTCGTGGACACGCTCATGCTGAGCCGGGTTGGAGTGGCAGAGCTCGCGGCCAGCGCGCTCGGCAATGCCTGGCAATGGACCTTCTTGTCGCTCGGCGTCGGCCTGGTGATGGGCATCGATCCCCTGATCAGCCAGGCGCATGGCCGCGGCGATGGCCCGGGCACCGCCCTGGCGTTGCAGCGAGGCATCGTGCTGGCGCTGCTCGCGAGCATTCCCATCTGCATCTGTATCCATTCCACTCAGGCGGGCTTGCTCTTGCTCCATCAGGAGCCGGAGGTGGCCGCGCTCGCCGGGCGTTATAACCTCCTCAAGTTGCCCACGGTCCCGGGTTTCCTGGTCTACTCGGCGCTCCGGCAATACCTCCAAGGGAGGGCCCTGATGGGGCCGGCAACCTGGGTCATGTGGATCGGCAACGGCCTGCACGTCGTGCTCAACTGGGCGCTGATCTTCGGACATTGGGGCGGTCCCGCGCTCGGTATCGAAGGTGCCGCCATCGCGAGCTCCATCACCACACTCTTCTTGGTGCTCGGCGTCGCGCTCTGGGTACGTGGCTTTCGGTTGCACGAGGGAGCCTGGCGCGCCTGGGATCGCGCCTCGTTCGCTCGTGCTGGGCTGCTACAGGCAGCTCGCCTCGGCGTGCCGGTGGGCCTCACCATGTCCCTCGAGGCTTCCGCCTTCTCCATCGGCACGTGGATGGCGGGCTGGCTCGGTCGAGAGGCGCTGGCGAGCCACCAGATCGTGCTCAACCTGGCGGCGCTCGCTTTCATGGTGCCGCTCGGCATCTCCCAGGGCGCCGCCACGCGCGTCGGCAATCTGATCGGCGCTGGAGACGTACAAGGCATGCGCCACGCCGTCAAAGCAGCCCTTTTGCTCGGCGCTTCCGTCATGGTCGTCTCCGCGGGCAGCTTCAGCCTGCTGCGCTTCGAGCTGGCAGACCTGTTCACGGACGATCCCAAGGTGATCGCGCTGGCCGCCCAGATCTTCCCCCTCGCCGCCGCCTTTCAGCTCTCTGACGGCACACAGGTCGTCGCCGGCGGCGTGCTGCGCGGCATGGGCCGCCCCGACGCCGGCGCGCTCGTCAACCTCTTCGGCTACTACGTCGTCGCCTTGCCCCTCGGATACGTCCTGTGCTTCTTCTATGGGCAAGGCCTCATGGGCATCTGGCTCGCCCTCGCGCTCGGCCTCACCCTCGTCGCCGCCGCGCTCCTCTACTGGGTCAACCGCACCGCCCGCCGCCCCCTCTCCGCCCTCCGCGTCAGGCCTGAAGCGATCGCGGGTTGATATCGAGGCCGCCCAGCGAAAGCAGGCCAAAAGAGTCGACGCTCACGCGAGCTAGATGCCCCCAACCCATCCGTCCTCGCGCGCAGCGCGCTCTGGGCGGGTGGCTTCCCCCAAATCGCCCGCAACGGGCTCAGGGGGAAGTGAGCGCGACTCGAGAAATAGGTCCGTTAAAACGAGCCAGAGAGCAGCGGTCGAGACGCGGTGCCCTCGCAAGGAGGAGTTGATACGGCACGACCGTCCTCACCATACTCCGGCTCGAGCGGATTGCGGACGCAGTCGGCAACACGCCTGGCATCGACCCGTATCTCTCCAGTGCTCAAACCCGTCACGACGTCGAGGCCCAGATTGAGCTCGAGAATCGGTGATTCATCGTCAGCGAAGGCCATCTCGGGTAGGCCGGCCTTGGCCGCAAACTGCGCCGCCGGTACATCGGAGATCACGACTTGCAGGTTGACATTGAGCACCCCCTCGTAGGGCAGCGCACTGACGCCGCCCGAGTAGCTTCCTTGCCAACGTCCGTCGGCGCTCGCAATTGTAACAGTAACACCGTAGCGCAGATCCCATCCATCACGGACCGTTGCGCAGGGTGCGCCTGCGGCGACCACCGAAAATTTGACCTCTGTGCGAGAGCCGTCGTCCCAAGTGAGCGTCGCAGGCGACTCGCCGTTGACCAAGCTCAATGCATCCATCGGCGTGTAACCGCCTAAATCGGTCAGCTCCGCCACCACGAGCCCGCGGAAATACTCATCGACCAGGCACGCCGAGGTGTCCGGCCAACTAACGATGCGCGCCCGCTGGCTCGTAGCCTCCCCGTACGAAAGAACCACATCCAAGTCGCCATAGGTGCCAAGCGGGGTGACGACACCATCCAGCGTGAACTGCTCGAGCACGCCGCCGCTGGGAGTCGTGCCTAGAATCTCAAATCCGTTGCCCAAGCCCTCGGCATCGATCGTCTCGCGAAATGATGCCGCATCGGGAGAGGTAGAAACTACTACCACCGGAAACTCGCCCGCAAAGGTTCTCGCCGAAGACTCGAGGCTGATCGAGGTGTCCAGCTCGAGAGCTGGCGGGCAGTAGTGCGCTATTGATCGGGAGACGGGCCGGCGAATGCGCGCGCCGCCAACATGGGTCAGCTCCAGTTCGAAGGTATTGTCGAGCGAGCCTCGATCGAACTCGAGAAAAGGAGAAGCTCGCCAAGCGAATGAGCTCGTCCGAGGAACGGTAATAAAGTTGAGCACGTCCTGCGCGCTAAACCCAAATTCGTTGGCCTCATCCAAATTATCGACGGGCAGAGTGCGATACGCGCAATCTCCGCCACCCTCGGCGCCGTCCCCTGTTTGGCCACCCACGCACGTCGATAGCCCAATCAGGGCGATGGCGCGGATGGCGCCGCGCCGGTGTTTGTGCGTCTCAGAACGGACCGACATGATGACAGCCTCAAAGTAGATACAGTCGTACACTCTACGACGAACTCCGGATCCGTCGAGGGCCAGTCTGCACATTTAATGGGCCAGTTCTGCGCCCTGAAGTGCAAAACTAACAGATATGAACTACGAGAGAGCCGCTTCAGAGCTGGTCCGTGCGTTGCGCGGTAAGCGCTCGCAACCCGCTTTGAGCCGGCGCCTAGGTTACGAAAGCAACGTCATCTACACTTGGGAGTCGGGACGTGGCTTCCCGACAGCTTCCATTGCGCTCAAGGCTGCGAGGCGAGCCGGTGTTTCGATCCATGGAGTGTTTGAACGGTTTTACGGCCGGCCCCCGCGCTGGTTCGATCATGTCGATCCCGCCAGCCGCGAAGGCGTTGCTGCGTTCTTGAACGATATCCGGGGCGGCACCAGCGTTGTCGATGTCGCGAAAGCCAGTGAGAAGAGCCGGTTTGCCGTCGCTCGCTGGCTGAAGGGGCAAACCGAACCTAGACTGCCAGATTTCCTCCGACTCGTGGAGTGCTGCTCACTGCGGCTGCTCGACTTTTTGGAGTGCATGGTCGCTCCCGATGCGTTGCCATCCATCCGTCAAGCTTGGAAGGCACTCCAATCGGCGCGGCGGTTAGCGTATGATGCACCCTGGACGCAAGCAGTCTTGCGCGCACTCGAGCTGCGCGCCTACCAAGCTCGCCGGCATCAGTCGGGGTGGATCGCCAAGCGCGTCGGCGTGACGCGCGAGATCGAGGACGAATGCTTGCAGCTGTTGAAGCAGTCAGGCCAGGTCCGGTGGGTTGATGGCAGATGGGTTGCAAGCAACGTTCGCACGCTCGACATGCGAAAGGATCCAGAGGCAGCGTTGCGCCTGAAGTCGTGGTGGGGCCACGTCGCCCTCGACCGTGCTGCAGGCGGCGGCCGGGGTATGGTCTACAATTTGTTTGGTGTTTCAACTTCGGATCTGGATCGACTGCGGGCACTGCAAGCGGCCTATTTCAACGAGCTGCGCACCGTCGTGGCCCAATCGGAACCCGTCGAACACGTGTGTCTCGCTGCGATGTTCCTGATGGATCTATCCGAACCGCAGGCATAGCAGTTGCCTCTCACCGAGAAGACTCAGCTCCAAGAGTTATCCTCTTGACATCGTTCCGAATGCGGAGACGCGCGATCTCGATACCCCATGCTAAAAAGCCGATCGCTTGCGTTCCGCGCGCTCGCTTCGCGGGGTCGATGCTGCGAGTGACGTCAAACTCGTCGACTGACCCGAAAGCTCCGCCGCGCGGCTCCCAGGGCACTCCGAAAACAGGCGCTATGCTGCGGGCATGAATCCAAAGTATCGACTCACCCAGCTGAGTGACGAAGCGCTACTCAGCAACCTCAAGCGCTGCGTCGGGACCGAGAACCAGATCACGGCGCTCATGTTGGCCCACCTGGCGGAGATCGACGCGCGCGGCGCCTATCGGCAATGGGCGTGCGCCACCCTCGTGAGCTATTGCGTGTACGAGCTGAGGCTCTCCGAAGATGAAGCGCAGCGGCGTTGTCGCGCTGCCCGGATCGCGCGAAAGTTTCCAATCTTGTTCGAGATGCTGGCCGACGCCTCCATCCACCTCACGGGCATCGTGCTGCTCGCACCGCACTTGACGGAGGACAACCACGCGGAGCTGCTGGCGCGAGCGCGCTACCGGACCAAACGCGAGATCGAAAAGCTGGTGGCCGAGATCGCGCCCCGCTCGGACGTGCCCACCTTGATCGAACCGCTCGGGCCTGCGCCCGACGGATTCCGGGTTCCCGCGCCGAGCAGCTGGAGCTCGTTCGTGCATGGCCTCGCAGGTTACGTGCGAGAGCTCGTGCCCGGCGATGAACGCAGCCAAGCGCCGAGCGCGCCACCCGGCTGGCTCGAGGCCACGTCGGACGGAGGCCAGGACGACAACGCCACGGAAGTAGATGACTCGTCGCCGAATATGGCGGCGTCGGAAGGCGGCTCCGTGCCTCCGGCGCCCGAACCCCTCTCAGCTCCGGCGCGGCCGGCGGCGATGCGTTACAAGATCCAGTTCACGGCCGACCAGGTGTACGTCGACCTGCTCGAGCAAGCGCGCGACTTGCTCGAACACCAGGTGCCGGACCGTGATCTCCCCACGGTCCAGCGTTTGGCCATCGAAGCCTTGCTCGACAAGCTCAACGCGCGAAAGTACGGGGCCACCAATGGCCATGAGCGGCGTGCGTGCGGACCTGCCGAGAAGCCATGTGCATCGGAAGAGCCGTCGCGCAGGACGGACGCATCGGTGACGACCCGCGCGACCGCGTCGTTCGAGAGGACGCCGCCGGAGGAGGGGATGAAGCCGGAGGGGACGCCCGAGGGGAGGACGACGCCCCAGCTCACGGTCGAGACGCCGCCGGCGACGCCGCCAGCGTCAACGCCGCCAGCGTCAACGCCGCCACTGTCAACGACGCTCGAGTCGACGCCGCCGGGTTACAGTGAGCCCACCCCGCGGAGCGCTGCGAGCCGTCACTTGCCCGCCGGGCTCAGACGCCGCGTGGCCGAGCGCGACGGGCATCGCTGCAGCTACGTCGACTCGCGCGGCGTGCGGTGCCGTGAAACGGCGCGCCTCGAGTTCCATCATGAGCTCGCGCATGCCCACGGCGGCGCCGCGGACCCCGACAATATCAGGTTACGCTGCCGTGCTCACAACGATCTCGCCGCCGAGCTCGACTTCGGTCGAGCCTTCATGCAGCGGAAGAAGCGCGGTGAGCCGGCTCCCTCGCCTCGTTCCGCTCCGGCGCGGAGCGAGGGGCGTGTGAGCGTGTAACTCGAGAACCTAACGTCGGTCACGGGTGATGCCACGTAGCCGACCGCTAGACACTTTGGCTCGTCGACATCGCTCGGGACATAACCTCCCGGGGGAGAGCCACGATGCGGGGGCTCCGCCCAAGCCTCCACGCCGCACCGAGCCCGCGCCAGCAGGACGTCTACCCTCCGCCGCGCCAGCGCGGAGTACGGCACCCGTCGTCGACTCCATCCGTCGGTGTTCGCGCCGATGACGAGGAGTCGTAGCGACCGTGATGCTGCGAAACCTCGCCCGATGCGCAAGAATCGACTCGATCAGCTGCCTCTCGCGCCAGCCACCATTGACCACGTTCACGCCAAGGAACTGGCAGTGATGAGTGACCTGTTGGACCGGATGCCCGAAGCGGTGGCGCTGGTCCACGGGCGCGAGCTACGAGCGGTTGGCGTTCGGGCTGCGAGCGAAGCGGCGTGTGCTCGAGATCAGCAACCCCAAGTCGATGCGGGACAGGGTGCCCAGAGCTAGATGCTAGAGCAGCTCGCGCGCTAGCGTGAACAGCTCGTAGAACTCGGCGCGGTCCGCGTCTCCGGCGCTCTGCGCCTCGAAGACGGCACCGAGGGCGTCGAGGTCGGCGGCGTTGGCGTAGGGGCTGCCCTTCAAGATTTCGGAGAAGGCGGCGACGGAGCTCTGCCATGCGAGGTCGGCGTCGGCTTGGGCGAGGCTCTGGGCGACGGCGCTTGGCGCGAGCGTCGAGGAGACTTCGAGCGCGGCGTCCGTCGTGCCCGCGTCTGGATGCTTGTAGCGGACTTTGACCGCAACCAGGTCTGAGCTCGGGACTGCGCGAGCGCCGGCGTATGCGGCCCCCGTCATTGCCTGTGGCGCGCCGGGGGTGGCCGGTAGCTCGGCGCCCGCCCGGACCAGCTCGTACAAGGCCGTGACGCGGTGGCCGGCCCCGATCTCGCCGGCGTCGACGATGTCGTCACGAAAGTCTTGGTCGGCGAGGGCGCGGTTTTCGTAGCCGAGCAAGCGGTAGGCGAGGACCAGGTCAGGGTTGAACTCGACCTGCACCTTCATGTCGCGCGCGATCAAGCTCAAGGTCGAGAGCAGGCGTTCGTCCACGTACGTCGCCGCTTGTTCTTCGCTGCTGATGACGCCATAGAAGCCGTTCCCGGCGTTGCTGATGGCCTCCAGCATGGCGTCATTCAAGTTGCCGCTGCCGAACCCCAGGGCAGTGAAGGTGACGCCGGTCTGGCGCTTTTCCTTGATCAGCGCGAGCAGCTGTTCCGTGCTGCTCACCCCCACGTTGAAGTCACCGTCCGTGCACAGGATCACGTGGTTGATGCCGCCCTGAATGAAGCCGGCCTGCGCCTGGGCATACGCCAGGTTGATCCCGCTTGCGCCCGCCGTGCTGCCGCCTGAGCTGAGCTCGGCGATCTCGCGTGCGATGTCCGCGCGCTGGGCGATGGGGGTGGGGGGGAGGCGTACGCTCGTATCCGATGCATAGGTGACGATGGATACGGTGTCCATGTCGCCCAAGAGGTCCAAGCTCTGCGTCAGCACCTGCTGAGCCAGGGGCAACCTGTCGCTCGCGTTCATGCTGCCGGACACGTCGACCAGGAACACCAGATTGGTGGGGCGCTTGCCCGCGTCCGCCGGCGGCAGCTTGCCCGCGATGCCCACACGGAGCAGCGTGCGCTCGGCGTCGAGTGAGCTCGGGGCGGCAGCCAGGCTGATCGAAAAAGGCACGTCGGAGTCGAAGTCAGCGGCGGCGTAGTCATACCCGAAGTAGTTGACGTACTCTTCGAGGCGCACGCTCGCGGGGTCGGGCAACCTGCCGTCTTCCACATCCCGCCGGAACAGGTCGTAGCTCGCGGTGTCGACGTCGACGGCGAAGGTGGAGAGGGGATCGTAAGCGACCATGACGAACGGGTTCGTCCCCGGCGCGTCGTAGCGATCGCCGCTTGGAACGTCCGCCTCGCTCGAGGCCTGCGCGTAGGCGCCCCCGTTCGAGTCGCCCACGGACGAAATGGGCAGCGCGCTCGCGTTGCTCGGCAACGAGCAGCCCGCGAGCAGGGGATTGTCACTGCAAGTTTCCCGCGGCACGGCGGCGGATAAGGCGTCCAAGGAGGCGTTGTCGTCGCTCCCTCCGCAGGCAACGCTCGACACCGCCAACACGCTGCAACCGAGCCACGCGAGCTTCCGCTTTGAGCCTTGTCGTCCGATTTTCATCGTCATCTCCTTGGCGCACTGCCCCTCGCACGTGGCGCGCTGCTGCTGACAGAGCAACCCTTGTGCCACTGCCGTTTCGCTGCCGAATCTTTGCGACGCGCCTTCATTTTCAGAGCGTTGGCCCGCTCCGACGCTCGCGGCTCGATGAGCGCCGGCTTGTGTCACGCTGTGCCAGGGCCTGGCGCGGCCGCCGTGGGGGCCTCAAACCGGCGGGGGGTTGCGTTCAGCAAAGTCTCCCTGGTGCCAGTAGGGGTAAGCCAGCGGCGTGGCGCTGGCCGCGTCCAGCTTGGCGATTTGCTCCGAGGTGAGCGCCCAGCCGAGGGCCCCGAGGTTTTGCTCGAGCTGCTCTTCGTTGCGCGCGCCGATGATGACGTTGGCGACGGTGGGACGAGTGAGCACCCAATTGAGCGCGATCTGCGGCACGGTCTTGCCGGTTTCGTGGGCGACCTCGTCGAGCGCGTCCACCACCCTGTATAGGTAGTCGTCCTCGACGTGAGGCCCCCCCGCGGCGGTGACTTTGTTGCGCAGGCGGCTCTGCTCGGGTAAGGGCTGGCCGCGGCGCAGCTTGCCGGTGAGGCGCGCCCAACCGAGGGGGCTCCAGACGACGGCGCTCACCTTCTGGTCGATGCCGAGGGGCATGAGCTCCCACTCGTAGTCGCGCCCGACGAGCGAGTAGTAGGCTTGATGCGCGACGTAGCGCGGCAAGTTGTGGGTGTCGGCGGCGGCGAGGGACTTCATCAGGTGCCAGCCGGAGAAGTTGGAGCAGCCGACGTAGCGGAGCTTGCCCGCTCGCACCAGGTCGCCGAGCGTATTCAACGTCTCGAGGGGCGGCGTGAGCGCGTCGAAGCCATGCAGCTGAAACAGGTCGATGTAGTCTGTGCCGAGGCGCTTCAGCGCCGCGTCTACCGAACGCGTCAAGTGATGGCGGGAAGAGCCGACATCGTTGGGGCCCGGCCCTGCGCGGAAGGTCGCTTTGGTGGAGATGATGACGCGTTCGCGGCGGCCGCTGATGGCCTTGCCCAGGATCTCTTCGGCCAGGCCGTTCGAGTAGATGTCAGCGGAGTCGAACATGTTGAGGCCCGCCTCGAGCGCGACGTCGACGATCCGCGTCGCCTCCTGTACGCCGCTCGTACCGAAGCCCTTGAAGAACTCGTTCGAGCCGCCGAAGGTACCCGTCCCGAGGCTGAGCACCGGGACCTTGAAGCCCGAACCACCAAGTTGCCTGTATTCCATGCGCGCCATCCTGCGACGTGGCCGCGGCGTTGGGAAGGAAATCGTAGCGCCGGGGTTGGCATCGCGTTGATGGGTGCCACGTTCCCGCCGGCGCGGCCCCCGCGCCACCGATGCGTCACGCGTGGCCCTCGCAGTGACCCCGATGCCGTTCTGGCGTCGCCCGCGTGGTCCCCGGAGAGCTGCTGAAGGTTTGCTCGAGCTCGGTTTGGCCCGGCACGCACCCGCTCGTCATCCTGGACGACAGTCAACCACTTCGATCTGCCCAGCATCGAACGCATCGAACGCCCGCTCTCGCTGTTCCCTGGTCGTGTGGTGCCCTGCCGGCTAGCGCGCCGTCAGGCGCCTCGGCTCACAGCGCTCGGCTCACTGCGACGCGAGGCGCGCACGCTTGCGCTTCTGTGCGGCGCGGCGCGCCGCGGCCTTCGACTTCTTCTTCCACGCAGCGCGCTTGGCCTTGGGCGAGCGCGCGGGCGGGCTCGGCTCGAGCGAGGCCACGCCTTGTTCGGGAGCGACTTGCTGGGGATCTAGTTGCTGGCGATCGAGTTGCTGGGGGTGGAGTTGCTGCGGATGGAGCGCGGTGTTGAAGGACTCTCGACCCGCGTTCTGAGCGACGTCTGTGAGCCGCACGTCGTTTGCGGCCTGGTTGCCCTGCGCGCTCCGTGGGCCGTGCCCAGCGTGTTGCACCAAGGCAGGTTCTCGTGAGAGCACCTCCGGACCGGCCAAGGTCGACCCCATGCGCTCGGACAGCGCAGGAGCGGAGGCGACCGCTCCGCGCGTGGACATCGATGTTGCACCGAGATAAATCAGGGCTCCGATGGCGACGCCGACGCCCACGATGGCGCCGAGGATCCCGCGTTCGGCTGCTTTGCGCGACCTGAACTGTGAGGGCAGCCCGCGATGTAGACCCTTGGCCAGGGCCTCGAGCGAAAGCGCGCTGACTCGCCCGCGGAACAGGCTCTCGAGCGTCCGTTCCGGCGCGGGTGTCAGGCTCGCCAAGAGGGCCGCGTTCGGATCGCTCAGCAGCGCGGCGGCCCACGTTTGCTGGGGCGCCGAGCGCGGCGTGTTCTCATCGAGTTGATTCATGATGACTTTCTCGGGTCGCTCGAGCTTGTGTCGGATCTGGACGCTGGCAGGCTAGGGGCATACGACGCTGCATTCCGCTCGCCGATACGGCACCGGAGTCATTCGGTGGAGCAGCCCAGAGCACCTGTCAGGATAGTGGTTCGCCCCTCGATAAAGTAGTCAACAATCTCACTCTGAACCGCGTTTTCGGCGGGCGCGACAGGTCGAGCGAGCGGGGGCGCGTGGGTGCCGATGTGTGCCTAGTCGACGTTTCGACCAGAGAGTTCGCGTCCACGTGTAAAGCTGCACGCTAGGGCTACGAAGGCGCAGCGGAGCCGGGCGCCGCGCGAGTCGTTGACCTGATTTGACGCATCGCCCGCGCGGCATCCGAGCTAGATTGCGCCCGTGTCGAGCTTCATTGTCCTGGCGTCGCCTGGTGTTCGGCGGGCCGTGTTCACTGTCTGTTTGGGTATGCTGGGCTGTGGGGGTGATGAGCCGCTGTCTGGCATCCAGAACGACCTGGACCCAGCGCCGTCGGCCGGCGGCGCCGCGTCGGGCTCAGGGCCAGCGCCCGGCGGGTCGGGAGCGGGCGCTGCTCCGAGCGCAGGGGGTCGGACGGGCGAGGGCGTGCCGGACCTACCGCTCGCGATGGCTGGGACCGGAGGGGCTATCGGCAGCAACGGAATGCCGGATGCCTCGCCAGGGGACGTACCCGACGCGGCAGCGGGTTCGAGTGAGGCGGGCGCGCCCAGGCCGCCGCTGCCTTCATTGTCGTGGGACTGGGCTGGCATCGTCGGAACTGGGCAGAGCTTGTCGGTGGGCGAGCAGGCCCGGGCCGTCGCCAGCACGCAGCAGCCGTATGCCAACCTGAAGCTCGCGCTGCCCCAAAACGGATGGCCGCAGAACCCCGACGCAGCGGGCCTAGCGATGGTGCCGCTGGTGGAGCCGATACGAGCGTTTTCGACCACGTACCCAAGTGCGTATCCCCGCAACATCGCCGGTGAAACACCGCATACGGCGATGGCCAATCAGATTTCGACGCTGGCCCAGGCGGAGCTGGGCCAACGCTACGTCAGCGCTCACACCGTCATCGGCGAAAATGGCCAGCCGATGAGCGTGCTCAGAAAAGGCGCGGCCGAAGTCGTGACCGGCGAGATGTCGATGGGGCGAGCCTACGCGGCCACCCTGTTCGAAGCTGCGGCCATCACGCGCTTGGCGCGCGGCCAGGGCCTCACCTACGGCGTGGGGGCGGTCATTATCACGCACGGCGAAGCGGACGCGGGGAACGCCAACTACGGGCGCGACTTGATGCAGCTCTGGTCGGATTACAATCAGGATCTGCGCGCCGTGACGGGCCAGTCCGAGAGCATTCCGCTGCTCATCTCGCAACAGCATGCCGTGCCGGGCGGGGTCGGGTCGCGCTCCGCGTCGACGCTCGCGCAATGGCGCGTGGGGGTCGAGCGCCCGGGCGATCTGGTGTGTACCGGGCCCAAATATCAATACGCTTACGCCGGGGATGGCGTGCACCTGGTCACGCTCGGCTACGAGATGCTGGGTGAAAAATACGGGCAGGTGTACTTCGAGCGCGTCGTCGCCGGCCGCGACTGGCAGCCGCTCCAGCCGCTGTCCGCCGCGCGCAACGGGCGCGCCGTGAGCGTGCGCTTCCACGTGCCTGTTGCGCCGCTGCAATTCGACGCGGGGCTACCTCTGCCGCATCAGGTGAACCAGACGGAGTGGGCGCAGGGCAGGGGCTTCGAGGTCTGGCAAGGCAATCGGCGGGTCGTGATCCAGTCGGTGGCGATCGCGGGCGACACGGTGACCCTCACGTGCGCGGAGGACATCGGCAGCGGCGTCAGCGTGGGCTATGCGGCGACGAGCGACGGGGTACTGCGCCCCGGCGGCACGCTGCGCTGGGGCCAGCTGCGGGACTCGGATCCCTTCGTCGGATCGAGCTCCGGCCGCGCACAGCCCAACTACGCGGTGGCCTTCGAGCTGCCCATCCCTTGATCGGGAACCCGCCCGCCACGCTCGAGTCAGCGGGGTGCTTGTGGCGGGTAGGGCTTCGCCTGTGTGGCCGCATCCGAGAAGCGTTCTACCGGCGCTCATCCAACCGGAGCAGTTGCAAGTTTACTAGCACCACGCGCTCGGCGCATTTTGACCCTTCGACGAGCCGCCGCAGCTCCTGATAGTAGGCGATGTGCAGCTCGCGGAAGCTCTCCCACTCGCGCTCGGAGATGGTAAACAGGTTGTAGGAGAACAGGTCCTCTCCTGCGGGCTCGAGCTCGGGCAAGCGGCTGTTGGCGACCTCGGCCCAGTGCTGCTTGAGGCGCCGCCCCGCCTCGGGGTTGCGCCGTGTATCCACGGTGAGCACGTTCGAGACCTCCCAGCGCCGTCGGTGCTTCTTGATCAGCTTCGACTCCGCCAGGGCCTCGATGCAGCGCTCTTCTTCTGCCTGGCTCACGCCTAAACGTGCCGCGATCCACCCGGGTTGATGCGCGGGCTGAGCGCGGTATTGCGCAAGCTCGAGCACGCGCATCACCGCGTGGCTCCACGGTAGCTCATACGCGACCCGGCGTTGGGCCTCGAGCACTTGCCAGGCGTCGCGCGTGGCCGCGAGCTCCGCGGGCGAGAGAAACACGGCGACGAAATCGAGCAGGCGCACGGAGGTGGCCTCGATCATCGCCAGGAAGTCGGGCAGGCGAGGCTCCGCGCTGCCCTTGAGCCAGCGCGCCACGCTGACCCGATGCGTGCCGACGCGACGCGCGAGCTCCACCACCGTCGTGCCGCCGCGCAGGTGCTCGAGCAGATGGGCCGAGGCCTCGGGCTCACTCCACTTCGCCCCCACCAGACTCGGGGGCAAGCCGCCCAGAAATGACGCCAGGCCTTGCTCCAAGGGCACGCGCACGACCTGCGCGAGCCGAAAGAAGGTGGCTGCCGTCGGCCAGCGCCGGCCGCTTTCCCAGCTGTAAAGCACGTTGCTCCGGCACTGCAGGCGGCGGCTCAATGCGACCTGGGAGCGTTTGCCCCGTAGAGCGCGCACCAGCTGTTTTGCCAGCGTTTCATAGTCCATATATGCCAGTATCGTACATGCTGGACCGGTCCTGCGGCACGAAATGTCAGGAGCTGGTCTGGTTGTACGCGCCCAGGTCGGGCATAGTTTCGAGATGAGGCAGCGCGGGTGGTGGAGCATGGCGAGGGTCGCGAGCGCGCTGCTCGTGGCGAGCGCCCTGTCGGCGTGCGGCATGCAGAGCGACGCCGACAGCGCCGCGGTCTCCGTGGGGCCCGACGGCTACAGGCTCGGCGGGCAAACGGGGTCACTCGTGCCCCGCTGCGGCCTGGCTCCGCTGAGCGCCTCGGGGCAAGCCGTGCCGGTCGGTGACGCGCTGGCGGTGCTGTATGCGTCAGATTGCCCGGAGGCCGTCACGGACGGCAGGGTGGTGCTGACAGGTCCGGACGATCGCGTGGTGGGCCTCTCGCTGGAGCGGCTCGGCGATTCTGGCGCGTACCTCGTGCGTGCGGATCAAAGTCTGAAGGCGGGCGCGTACGAGTTGATGTTGCCGGGCGCCACGAGCACGCTGGCAGTGGGAGCCGAGGCGTCGCCGCTGCCAGGCCTGCTCGGAGCGTTGCGCGCCCTGCCCGAGGCCGAGGACTGCCCAGAGGATTTGAGGTTTGAGCTGACGCTCGACTCGGGCGCGCTCGCGTACGCGCCGCTGTTGCGGCTCATGCTGCGCATCGACGCTGGGGAAGAGCAGCTCTTCATCGACTTTGGCGCGCTGGAGCTCGACGCGGGGCGGAGCGTGCTCGAGCTGCCGCGTTGCGGGGCCTCGAGCTGCCTCGCGTCGGGTCCGCATGCCCTGCGCTTGCGCGCCGACATAGCGGGGGAGGCGTTCGGGTCCGAGCCGCTGGCTCTGAATTTCGATGTATCTTGCGCTGACTCGGCGCTGACCACCGCAGCGTCTCGGGGCAGCTTTGACGACGCATCGGCCTCGACATCGGAGGCGGGCTGCGCGCTGGCTTCCAGGTCGCAGCCCAGCTCTGGCTTTTGCGCCGCGCTGTTCGTCAGTGTCGGCCTCGTGCTTTCGGCGTTACGCCGGCGCCGGTTCCGCGCTCGCCTCTAGTCGCGAGCTACCAAGCACCCCCCGGGCAGTATCCGCGCCGCTCCCTGTTCGACGGGAGCGGTGACTCAGCGCCCACCCGCACCCCCCGAGCGGAGGGCGGCGACGCCTCTGTTCGATCTCTTGCCAACTCTCTCGTCAATCAGGAGGCCCCGTTGAAAAATCTCAATCCTCGTCCTGCAGAACCGTCGCTTCGTCGCCTTCGGCCAAGGTCATCGCGCGTTCGGTGGCTCATCGGTCTTGGTGCCGGCATGGCGCTGTGCTCGTGCTCGATGGACGCCTCCGATGATGCTAGCCTCTCCGCCGTCTTCGTGGGCGCGCCCCCGACGGTGACGCCATCGATCATCGACGAAGAGCCGCCCGTGAGAGACGGCGATCGCTACGCCGCGGTGGGTACCAATCCGTTCGTGATGGTGGCCCACGACCCCGTGTCGACGTTTGCGACCGACGCCGATACGGCAAGCTACGACCTCTTCGTGCGCTACGCCAACGCGGGAGGGCTGCCGGACCCAGACAGCGTACGCCTCGAAGACTACGTCAATTACTTCGACTACGACTACCCGGCGGCGCCCCCGGACTCGGACGTGCCGTTCTCGGTCGCGCTCGCCGCCGCACCGAGCCCGTTCGACGCTCAAACGCTGCTGTATAGGGTGGGCATCAGCGGGAAGCAGGCGCCTGCCTCCGAAAAGAAGCCGGCAAACCTCGTCTACTTGGTGGACGTGTCAGGCAGCATGCAGGGCCCGGACCGGCTGCCGCTCGTGCAGCAACTGCTACGGCAGAGCCTGGACCTTTTGGCACCCGAGGACCTCGTCTCGATCGTCAGCTACGCCTCCGACACGCGCGTGCGGCTGGCTCCGACCCGCGTCTCCGAGCGGCGCAGCATCATCTCGGCGATCGACGCGCTGGGCGCGGGGGGCAGCACGGCAGGGGCAAGCGGCATCGAGCTCGCCTACGCCCAGGCCAGCCAGGGCTTCATCCAGGGCGGGCTGAACCACGTCATCTTGTGCACGGATGGTGACTTCAACGTGGGCGCCAGCAGCAACCAGGCCCTCGTGGAGCTGATCGTGGCGAAGCGGCGCACCGGTATCACCATGACCGCGCTCGGCTTCGGCTCGGGCAACCTCAATGACGGCATGCTCGAAGCGGTGAGCAACGCCGGCAACGGCTTCTACGGAGTCATCAGTAGCGAGGGGCAGGCGGCGGATTACGTGCGAGAGCGGCTATTGTCCACCCTGAGCTTGATCGCCAAAGACGTGAAGGTTCAGGTCGAGCTCAACCCGGAGCTGGTGCTCGCCTATCGGTTGCTCGGCTATGAAAACCGCGCCATCGCCGATCGCGATTTTAGGAACGACGTGGTCGACGCGGGCGAGATCGGTGCGGGCCATCAGGTCACGGCCGTGTACGAGCTCATCCTCAGCGGCGGCAGCCTCCCCGAGGTGCGCGGCGCTCCCCCGCCCAGCAACGGTGAAGCTTACGCTGGCGAGCGTGAGATCGGGGCGGGCGAGCTCGCGCGCGTCAAGCTCCGCTACAAAGCGGTGGACGCTGGGGCGACGGACGCGGCGCTCGAGGTGTCGTCGAGCCTCTCACCTGAGCAGATCGCCACCGACTTCGGCGCTGCGGACGCCGATCTGCGCTGGGCGAGCGCCGTGGCGGTGTTCGCCGAGATCCTGAAGCACAGCCCCTACGCGCAGCCCGAGCGGCTCGAAGAGCTCGCTCGAGTGTTTGCCGAGCAAGCCGCGCGGGACCCCGTGCGCGCGGAGCTCTACGAGTTGTTTGAGCAGGTGCGCTCGAAGTTATGATCGTAAGCCACCGAGAAGGGCCTGGTGTTGCATCGGAGATTGACGCCGGGCTCAGTGAACCGTCTCGAACCATGGCGCACGTCTGCTCGCACCAGCCACATGTGCGCCGAACGTTTGATGTAGAAAAATACACGTCGCACGTGCGGGACGCCCACGATGCGTCATTCTTAATCTGCGTTAGCGGCACGGGGATGAGCTGCCGAGCGCGGAGATCTACATGTTACGCCGATCGAGTCTTTCTTTCCTAGGCGCCGCCTTGGTGCCCCTGTTTGCTTTGCACTGCGGTTCGAAATCCGCCAGGCCGGACGCCGAGGGCGGCGAGGGCGGCGAGGGCGGTGGCGCGGGAGGCCCTGCAGTCGGCGGAGCTTTCGGCATCAATTTTGGCGGGCTGGACGACTTTCCCGATGCAGGCCCCGGCGGCGCTGACGGCGGCCTCCCCAACATCGAGGGCTGTGGTGACGGCATCGTGCAAAACGGCGAGGCCTGTGACGACGGTAACGGCCTCTCGAGCGATGGCTGCTCGGCCACCTGCGCGGAGCTCGAGCAAGACTTCGCGTGCCCGGTGCCTGGCGCAGACTGTGTGTCGAGCGTGACGTGCGGCGACGGCGTCGTCGGCGGCGCGGAGCTGTGCGATGACCGTAACCAGACCGGCAATGATGGCTGCAGCGCGGACTGCCGCCAGGTCGAGCCGGGCTGGTCCTGTGTGGTCCCGGGCTTGCGTTGTGAGGCGGCCGCCTGCGGTGATGGCTTCGTCAGGGGCTTCGAAGAGTGTGACTTGGTCACGCCGACTGCGGGCTGCACCGCGTGCAAGATCGACGATGGCATGGACTGCGGCTCGGCGAGCTGTGCGCCGACGGTGTGCGGCAACGCCGAGGTCGAACGCGGCGAGCAATGTGACGACGGCGGCAATGACCTGCCTTTCGACGGCTGTTACCAGTGCCGGCGCGAGCCCGTCTGCGACGACGGCGTATGTGTGGCGGTGTGCGGAGACGGCCAGCGCTTCAACGGCGAAGACTGCGACGACGGCAATAGCCGCGACGGCGATGGTTGTTCGGCGACGTGCAGCGTGGAGGCGGGGTACGCCTGCGACGTCCAGGCCAGCGTTCCGCCGGAGACGATCGCGCTCCCTATCATCTATCGCGACTTTATCGGCGAAGGCAACAGCCTGCGCTCCTCCGGCAGCTGTTACAATCCACTCAGTTACGTGCCCATCACGCAGGTGCCGGCGCCAACGAATCAGCCTCCATGTTTCCACATCGACTTCAACGGCCTCGGCGGCAGCGGCGTCCGCAACGTGGTCGAGACCCAGCTCGGCAGCGACGGCCGACCCGTCTACAGCTGCCCCGGGGGCAACTGCAACGCGAACCCGGGTCACCTGGTGGTCAACGGCTCGCGCCCAAACTTCAACGGCGCTGCGTCATTCGCCGAGTGGTACGACTCGAGCAGCCCGAACAAGTTCGAGGTGCTGCAGAGCCTCACGTTGGCTCGCGGCACCGACCCGGGCACGTACGTCTACAACGCGAACGGCGCCTTTTATCCCCTGGACAACGCGGGCTGGGTCGGCTCCGGTGATGAGTCCTTGGCAAATCTGACGGCGGGAGACAACTATTGCCCGCACAACGTCTCCTTCACCTCGGAGACGCACTTCTGGTTCGAGTATCAAGGTGGCGAGCAGTTCGAGTTCATCGGGGACGATGACCTGTGGGTGTTCGTCAACGGCAAGCTCGCTATCGATCTCGGTGGCTTGCACACCCCCCAAACCGGGCGCTTCGTCTTGGATGCGGACACGGATGCCGACCAGGCTGCCGACACCGCAGACGGCACCGCCGACGTTGAGCTGATCGTCAACAATAACGCCCACATCAACACCGCCGACCTCGGTCTGGGCCTCAACCCCGGCGGCGTCTACGAGATCGCGATCTTCCACGCCGAGCGCAACGAATGCGGCTCAAACTTCAAGGTCACGCTCAAAGACTTCAACAAACCCAAGAGCGTGTGCCAGTCAGAGTGCGGCGACGGCGTCGTGGCGAGCGACGAGCTGTGTGACGACGGCCCCGGCGGCAACGACGGCGCGTACGGCCACTGCGGCCTCGACTGCAGGTCGCGCGGGCCCTATTGCGGGGACGGCGCACCACAGAGCGCCGCCGGCGAAGCCTGCGATGACGGCATGAACCTCAGCGGATACGGCGCGGGTTGCGCCCCGGGCTGCGCCTTGCCCGCCACCTGCGGAGACGGTAACATCAACGGCGTCTTCGGCGAAGAGTGCGACGACGGCGTCAACGACGCGAGCTACGGGGGTTGCACCGCCGACTGCCAGCGCGCCGACCGCTGCGGCGACGCCATCCGTCAAAGCAACGAAGTCTGCGACGACGGCAACCTGCTCAGCGGTGACGGCTGCAACAGCCACTGCGACATCGAACAGCCGCGCTAACTCTCACCCGCCCCTGCGGACGGCGCGGCACGACGCGCGAGATACGCCGTCAGCGACACGAAGATGGCGCCGACGCACAGCGACGCCGCTGCCCAGACGAGCTCGGTCCGAGATGCTTCGGTGAAGATCCAAACGCTGACCGCGGCCCCGACCCAGGGCACCAGGGCGCGCGGGCGCCACGGCAGCGTGCGGTCGAGCTTGGAGACGGCGAGGCAGGTCGCGAGGTATTGCACCGCCACGGCCACGTTCGACATGCCAATCAGCGCGCGATAGTCGAAGGGTAAGACGCAGCCGATGGCCAGCACTGCCGTGCCGACGATGGCCACGTGGGGCGATTGGTAGAGCGGGTGGATGGCGGCCAGCTGCTTCGGCAACTGACCCGCGAGCGCCACCGCATACAGGTAACGCGGCGTGCCGAGCGCGCTCCCCGAGACGAAGCCCAGCGTCGAGATCAGGCCGCCCACCGCGATCACCACGCCCAAGACCGGTGCGACCGCCAGGGCCGCGTCCGCGAGTGGCGCGTCGCTCGCGCCCGACAAGTCTGCGCCGCTGCCGACCAGGACCGATTGCACGACCACGTACAGGAGAGAAGCCACGAGCAGTGAGCTCACGACAGCGAACGGCACGTCGCGCTTGGGCGCGCGCGTCTCTCCGGCGGGCACCGGCACGACCTCGAAGCCCTGGGCGGCGAACAACGCGATGAACGTCGCCGTGCCGAGATGGCCGAGGTCGGTCGACAGCGGCCCGGCCAAATGCGCGCCGTCCACGCGCGGTATCAGCGCCGCGATGAGCACGAGGAGGACCAGGAACTTGCCCGCGGTGAACACGTCGACGGCGACGGCTCCAGGCCGCGCGCCGCGATAATTGAGCGCAGCGAACAGCACGATCACCGCCACGGAGACGAGCTTGCCGATGCCGGGTTGACCCAACGCAGGCAGCAGCCGAGCCGCATAGGCTGCCGCAGCGGCGGAGACGGCGGCGAACGAGAACACCGAATTGGCGAAGCACATCCACCCCACCGCGAAGCCTACGCGCGGCCCGAAGGCATCGCTCGCGTACACGTACGGCCCGCCGCTCTTGTCGATGGAGCTCGCCGCCCGAGCGTAGCAGAGCGCGATCGGCAATAGCCCCACCGCGCAGCACAGGAAGGCGAGCGGGGACAACACGCCGAGCTCCCGAAACAAATCGTCGGGCAGGAGGAAAATGCCGGAGCCGACGATCGCGTTCAGGCCCAGGCAAGTGATGTCGAACCGACCGAGTGAGCGCCGCATGAGCTTGGGAGCCGAGTCTAACCACATCCGGACCCGTGCATGCGAATTCACTGTCACAGCCTGGCTTTCGAGCCCAAACTGAGCGGTTGCGGGGGCACGGGGCCTCCTCTAGGCTGCCTGCGTGGCGCGTTTACTGTTGGCGATTGACATGGACGGGACGTTGCTGCGAGACGACAAGACGATCGCGGGGGAGGACGTCGACGCCATTCGTCTGGCGGCGAGCCGGGATATCGCCGTGACGCTCTCGACAGGTCGGCTCACGACGGGCGCCCTGCCCACCGCGCGGGAGCTCGGGCTCTCGACCCCGTTGATTTGCGCCGACGGTAGCGTGTTGGTGGATGTTTCGACGGGGGCTTACCTCGAGCAGCGGAGCATTCGGCGCGAGCATGCGGAGCGCGCCGTGCTCACCCTGTTCGAGCACGGGCTCACGCCCTATGTCTTCATGGCCGACGCGATCCATTGCGAGGCGGCTGGCGAGCGTCAGCGGGCGTTCGTCGACACGTGGACGCGGGAAATGGTCGTGCACGCATCACTCGTGGGAGCGAGCCTGTGGCAGCAGCCGGAAGGCGTCGCCGTCACGCTCGGCATCGGCGATGAAGGGACGGTGGCACGCGCCGCGGAGCAGCTCTCGGTGCAGCACGGCGACGAGCTCGATACGGTTCATTTCACGCTCGGAGGATCGAGCGTCTGGGGGGTCCGTTCACTGCGGCGCGGGTGCGATAAGGGGCAGATGTTGGCGTCCCTGGCTCGGCGGATGGCTTTGCCGCGGGAGCGGGTGGCCGTCGTCGGGGACTGGCTAAACGATCTCGGTATGTTCGAGTACGCAGGGCGCTCCTTTGCCATGGGTCACGCTCCCCCCGTCGTGCGTGCCGCGGCCACGCATGTGCTCACTGCCACCTCGCACGCGGGCGGCGGCGTCGCCGAGGCCATTAAGGCGCTGCTCTCGACCTGAGCGCGCAGCACCCTCACCCGTCCGCGCTTGTTTCGTTTTGTTCCGGTCGGGCCGGGGATATGGCAAATTTGGGCCAGTTCCCTCAACACCGTGCTCGTTTCAGGCGAGCGCAAGGGCCCGCACCCAAAAATTTGCATGCCACCCTTTCGAGACGCGCGCCGGCGGTCGTCCAGTGCTCGTCAGGGGCGGCTGCTTCACGTTCGCTCCTCAGTCGCCGAGGGGCACACCAGGCGTTCGCAGTGGACACCATCAAACGACACTCCCGCGATTCGAGCTCTCGCGGCGAAGGGCCCGGGCAAAACCAGGCAGCAACCACCGATGCGAGGCAATCGTCCATGGCCGAATCCGCTGATCTTCAGGGCATCCCCGAGCTCGTGCTCTTGCCGGCAGGCGC
Organism: Deltaproteobacteria bacterium; assembly: GCA_043747815.1. GTDB lineage: Bacteria > Myxococcota_A > Polyangia > Polyangiales > Polyangiaceae > SZUA-265. The sequence goes on along the minus strand of JAYTOL010000130.1, from coordinate 59,935 downwards.
GACGTTCGGCAACTACATAGTACGCGAGTGCATCGGCCAAGGCGCGATGGGCAGCGTGTATCGTGCTGAGCACGCCTTGCTCCGAAAGCCGGTGGCGCTCAAGGTCATGGACGTTTCGCTGCTCGCCAGCGCGGACGCGCGGCAGAGGTTTCTGCGCGAAGGCCAGGCCGCGGCGGCGATCAAACACCCTAACGTCGTGGACATCGCGGACGTGGGCGTGTGCGACGACGTCCCTTACCTGGTCATGGAGCTGCTCGAGGGTGAAGACCTGGCGAGCTACCTCGAGCAGAAGAAGCAGCTCAGTGAGGCCGAGGTCACCAGCCTGGTCATCCCCATCGTGGCGGCGCTGGCCGCGGCGCACGACTCGGGCGTCGTGCATCGGGACCTGAAGCCCAGCAACATCTTCCTGTCCATCGGCGCGGACGGCGAGGTCATCCCGAAGGTCTTGGACTTCGGCATTTCCAAGCTGGCCGAGAGCGTTTCGAGCAAGGACTTCGAAGCGACCCCGTTTAATCAGCTGATGGGCTCGCCGCTCTATCTCCCGCCCGAAGCCGTTCGCGGCGGCCGCGACCTCACGGCGAAGTCAGATCAATATTCGCTCGGAGTCGTCCTGTATGAGTGCATCACCGGCAAGTCGCCGTTCGCGGGTGACTCGCTCCTGTCTCTGCTCACCGCCATCTCGGCGGGCGACTTCCCGCGGCCGAGCTCGCTCAGGGGCGACATTTCGGTCACCGTCGAACGCGCCATCATGCGAGCCATGGAATCCGATCCGGCGCGCCGCTTCGACCACGTGCGCGATCTCGGTCGGGCGCTGCTGGACGTCGCTACCATGCGCACGCAGATGCTGTGGGGGCGCTCCTTCGGGCGCCCGGAGCTGACTGAAGCACCCCAGCCTCGAAGCTCGGCGCCCGTGACGTTACTCGATCTGGAGGGCGCACGGGGACGCGAGCGCAAACGCGGCGCGCGGAGCCTCATCATCGGCGCGCTGGCGCTCGCTGCGGTTCTCGTCCCGAGCTTGTGGGCCTCCAGGTCCACGTTTGAGACTGCTTCCGGCTCAGCCACGCTCGCGCCACCCCTCGAACGGCGCGAGGCCGCGTTGACACCGCCGCGGTCCATGCGTGATCCGTTGCCGACAGCTGCGGCTCTGGCCGGGGGCGCTAGCGGCGCAGAGCCGGCGAGCGCCGACGCGTCCAACGCCGTGGCCCGAAGCGATGCGACGGCGTCGGGGAACGAGGAATCGGACGAGCGCTCGAGGCTGGCCAATAAGCGCAACAAACGCGCTGCTGGCGCGGAGCGCGGCGGGCGCCGCGTGCCTGCCTTGCCCGATCCGCGTGCCACGCGCGAGCCTGCAGGCGTAGCGCTTGCGCCGGACTCTCGCGCCGACGAGATGCGTGAGCTGTTCGCGCTGCCCGGCAGCGCGGTGCCACCAAGGTCGTCGAGGCCAGGGCCGAGCAACGAGTTCGTGGGTGCCAACGAGTCTCCGATCCTGGACTGAAAGCATGGGGGGAAAGTGTCGAGCAGAAGTTACGCATCTTTGCTGCTGTTTTCCTTGGTGATGGGTGCTCCGCTCGGCGTGGCACATGCACAATCGGCGGTCATGCAGGCCGACGCCGACGATGATCCACTAGTGCAACGCGGCATCGAGCTGCGCCGGGCCGGCAGGGACGGCGAAGCGCTGGAGGTGTTTCAGACGGCACTGGAACGAACGCCGACCTCGACTCGCGTGCGCGTGCACCTCGCGGCCACCCACCAGGCGCTCGGGCAATGGCTCGAAGCAGAGCAGAACTTGAGCCTCGTGCTCCGCGAAGCCGACGACCCGTACATCCGCCGCCACCGCCCCACGCTGGAGAAGGCGTATGATTTCGTGGGCCGACGCCTGGGCAGCCTGGACGTGGTGGGAGGGCCCGCCGGAGCGGAGGTATTTTTGAGCGGACGCCGCCTCGGAGAGTTGCCGTTCTCAGCGCCCGCCCGCGTGCCCGTTGGCTCGTACGTGCTCGAGGTGCGTAAAGTAGGTTACTTCGCGGTGACCCGTCCGATCTCCATCGCCAGTCGCGGCCTGCTTCGGGAGTCGGTCGAGCTTGGCGGCGAGGAGGCGCCTGCCCCTGACTGGATCGTGTCGCGTGAGCCTGGAGCGCCAGGGCTCGATACTTCGCCGGGCAGCCCCCGCTGGCTGACGTGGACGCTCGCTGGCCTGGGTGCCGGTGCCGCCTTCACGTCTGGCGTCACCTTCGCCATCCGCGAGAAGCACGCCTCGCGTTGGAACAGCGCTGACTGCCTGCTCCCGGGTCGCACCCGCGGCCAGGTCTGCGCGAGCGAGCTCGACGCGGGCCGCTCCGCCGAGCGCACCGCGGTCATGACCAGCGTCGCCGCGGGGCTGCTCTTCGGTGGCGCTATCACCAGCTATCTCCTCGAGCAGGAGACGGGCGACCACGGCGCCGCAAGGGCCGCGGGTTGCGGGCTCGGCTTTGCGAGCGCGAGCTGTTTTGGCTCATTTTGACAGAGAATTAGCATGAGCATGCCTTGCCGATACGAGCTCTCGTCGCGGTTTCTCGCCGGGGGCATCGGCCTATGTTTGCTCGGGCCCTCTGCCTGCACCAAATTCGCCAACGAGTGGGACACCGTGGAGGGAGAAGTCGCGACGGAGCTGCGCCCGTCGGGTCAGGACTGGAGCTGCGTCTCCGATCAAGTGGACGGCAATCCGATCATGCCCTCCAACGGGCCGCCGCTCGACTACGCCGTGATGGCGGTCGACTTTTTGAGCGGGATGACGCCACCCAATCTGCGCATCCGCGCTTGTTATCGCGGCGATATCTCCTGCAACCGACCCGCGACGGAAGCGGTGGCTCCAGATTCGGAGGGCATCGTCACCTTGCCGCTGTCGCTCGGCTTCAATGGCTTCCTCGAGATCGAGAGCGACGACATGGTGCCGACCCTGTTCGTGTTCCCGGGCGCGCTCACGCTGGAGCTGGCGGCGACGGTCGGGCCCGTGCCGATCGCCCTCTTGCCCTTCCAGGCGCTGATCGCGTTCGGCCAAAGCTCTCAGCTCGATCTCAATCCGGAGGCGGGCATCGTCTCGATGAACGCCTATGACTGCGCTGGCCCCAACGCCGCCGGCGTGCGGCTCGAGCTCAACGCGTCCGCGGTGCCCTTCGCGTTCGTCGACGGCTTGCCCATCGCCTTTCAAGACACCACGACCGCAGAGGGCACCGCCGGCTTCGCCAACGTGTTGCCCGGCCTGGTCGTGGTGAGGGGCTTTCGGGCTGATACCTCGGAGCTGGTCGGCCTCGAGTCAATCCTGGTGCGCACCGGCTGGGTCACCGTCGGCACGCTCATGCCCCAGTTCGCCGCCCAGCGCTGAGGACGTGGCGCGAGGAGGGCGAGGGCCTTGCGGCCGCTCGAGTAACGCGCGACGCTCCGGTCGTGGTGTCCTGGAATCTCATCATGCTGCTCGGGATCGCAGTCAGTCTGGCTTCGGTCGCCCTCGGCTGGGGCAGTCGCCGCGCCAATGACGCTTCGCTCGCGCTGCGCTGCCGCTGGGCGATCCGCCTGGCGCTCGGCTATGGCGGGCTGCTGCTCTCGGCGCTCTTGATCTCGCTCGGCCGGTTTGCGTGGGCGGCCTGGGTGGACGCCTCCTCCACGGCCGATGAGCGGGCCCTGTTGCTCGGCGTTTGCCTCGCGTCCGCGCTCAACCTGGTGCTCGGCTTCCTGTTCTTTGGAATGGCCCCGACCCTGGTTGCTTTCATGGTGGCCCGGCGCTTGAAAACAGACGCCTAGCTCAGGCTCGTCTAGCGGGGCCCGGGGTTTGGCACTATCGTGCCGTGGTGGGTCAGCCCAACGAGCAGCGCGAGGACCCTTCCGATGTCGCGCTGGTCGCGCGCATGGCCCAAGGGGATCGGTCGGCGGTTGCTCTACTGTATGCGCGCCACGCGAGCGCCTTGCTCGGCTTCGGTCAGAGCCTGCTACGCAACCGGCAGGAGTCCGAAGACCTGATTCACGACGTTTTTCTGGAGGCTTGGCGCCGCGCGGCGGACTACTCGCCCGAGCGCGGTAACGTGCGCGGCTGGCTGCTGGTCCGCGTGCGCAGCCGCGCGCTCGATCGACTGAAATCGGCAGGGCGTAGGCCCCCGCCGCAGCTGGGTGAAGCGGCGCAGTCCGCGCCGCTCCCGAGCAGCGTGGGTGACCAGCACCGCCTGCGAGCGATCTTGTCGCGTATGCCCGAGGCGCAGCAAGAGGTGATTGTGCTCGGCTATTTCGAAGGTCTGAGCACCGTCGAGATCGCGGAGCGTTTGGGCATCCCCGCGGGTACCGTGAAGAGCCGCACGCGCGCGGCCCTGATCACTTTGCGAGACGTGTTAGGAATTCACAATGAATGACCGAGCTGCTTTACCGCAATTCGTTCGTGATGCGCTCGAGGGAGAAGGCTCCAGGGAGGCGGAGCTCGACGCCGACGTGGCAGAGGCTGAGCGCACCCTGGGCGCCTTGCTCGAAGCGGGTTGGTCGGCGAGCGGTGAGGCCTCGAGCGCCCCGAGCTTCGCGCGGCTGGAGGCGGCGATCAGCCAGCCCCCGCTCCGTTACGCGCCGTTCTTCGCTCGCGCAGCGCAGCTCTTCGATCTACCGGAAGAGGCCGTGGCTCTCGAGCTCGAGGCGCTCAAACAGCCGAACGTCTGGCGTTTTGCCGGCTTGCCCGGTGTTCACCACGCGCCCGTGGTGGGAGGGCCGCGCGTCGCCGCTGCGGAGACGCTGTTCGTGCGCTTCGCCCCGGGGGTGTACTTCCCGAGGCATCGCCACACGGGGCTCGAGCGCGTGCTCGTGCTCGAGGGGAGCTACAAGGACAGCAACGGCCTCGAGCATCGCGCGGGAGAGCTCAGAGAGTGGGCGCCGGGCACGGGGCACGCCTTTCGGGTCGACGAGCGGGAGCCGTGCATCTTCGCTTCGGTGGTCTTTGGCCGCCGCTTCGACGCCTGGCCCTTGAGAGCGCTGGCGAAGCTCTTGGGCCGCCGAAGGGCGCCCCCGCGCGGCTGAGCGCGTCGACCCGCGCGGCTGAGCGCGTCGACCCCGCGCGGCCATCCGCGCTGAGATCCAGGCGCGCCGCTCGCCGCCGCCCAGTGCAACATGATGAAACACCCAGGCTCAAGCTCAGGCGAATGGCCGTTCCGCCTGACGCCGTGGGCGGAATGGGTCGGGTCCAAGGTCACGGCCGCCGCATCGTGAACCGAATTGGGCCAACGCCCGTGGCTCGCGGCTTGCACCGTCACGAGCCTGCTCGTAGGAGGCTCTGCTCGAGTCTATGCTTGTATACTGATGATCAAATCCGAACAGGAGCCCCACGGCCCCGACTCGGAGCCGCGGGCCAAGCGCGAGGCGGCGCGGCTCGCCACGCGCGAGCTCGAGTCCCTCTTGGATGAGGCGCTCGACGAGCCGGCGTCGCCGTCTGATTCGCCGTTAGCGGACCCGTCGCTCGCCGATCGCGTCGAGCCCGCGGATCCCTACCTTGGCCTGGTGGTGGACCACCGCTACGTGGTGGAGCGGCTGCTGGCGCAGGGCGGGATGGGCGTCGTCTATCGCTGCCATCACCGCATCCTCGGCAAGCAGCTGGCGATCAAGACCATCCGCGGTGACGTGGCGCAGAACCCGGAGGCGCCGCAGCGCTTCTTGCTCGAGGCCAAAGCAGCTTCCGCGATCGGCAACGAGCACATCGTCGACATCATCGACTTTGGCGCGCTTCCAGACGGGTCGGCGTACCTCGTCATGGAGCTGCTCATGGGGCTGCCGCTCTCCGAGCTCTCCAAGCGAGCGACACGGCTCAGCATCCGTCGGATCATCGCCATCGCCAGCCAGATCGCCGAGGGCCTCGGCGCCGCACACGCCGCGGGCATCGTGCATCGCGATTTGAAGCCCGACAATTTGTTCGTCTCCGAGCGGAAGGGCGAAGACTTCGTCAAGATACTCGATTTTGGCGTGGCGCAGACGGCCCGTGCCGAGGACAACAGGCTGACCCAGGCGGGCACCATCGTCGGGACTCCGCACTACATGTCGCCGGAACAAGCCGCAGCTAAAGACGTCGACCACCGCTGCGATATCTATGCGCTCGGAGTGATCATGTACGAGCTGCTCGCCGGGCGAGTGCCGTTTGACGGCCCCCACTACCTCGCGGTCCTCAACCAGCACCTGCACACCGAGCCCCCAGCGTTCGCCGCAGAGCTCGCCGTGACTCCTGAGCTCGCGAGCATCATCGCCAGATGCCTGGCCAAAGCACCCGAGCAGCGCTACGCCAACATGGCCGAGCTGCGGGCGGAGCTGGCGGCGGTTCCCCCGCGCGGGGCCTCGACGGCCGCCCCCGCCCCCGCCCCCGCCACCCACGTCAGCACCCTCCTCATCGCGCCTCCGGACGTCGCGGAGGCGAGCGCTGCCTCCGAGCGGCCTGCCACCTTGGTCCTGCCGCCGATCGAGCCAGCGCTCGTCCCGCCTCAGGTGAAGGGCAGCGCGCGCCGTCTCAGTTGGCTCGCCGTGTTCCTCACCGGCATGACGGCCGCCTGGAGCTTCGTCGCAGCTCACGACGAGGCTCGGCCCGCCTCCGCAGCTGCATTTGCCCCAGCCCCAGCCCTAGCCCTAGCATCGGCTTCGGTCCCAGCATCGGCTTCGGTCCCAGCCCCAGCCCCAGCCCTAGCATCGGCTTCGGTCCCAGCATCGGCTTCGGTCCCAGCATCGGCTTCGGTCTCTGCCGCGCTGCCCGAAGCGCCGGTGACGCTGCGCCAAGCGCCCCAGGTAGCGCCCCTGCCGCTCTCCAGCTCGCCACCACACAGCCGAGGCCCAAACCCAACCGAGCAGCCCGCGTCGCTAGAGGTCGTCGCGCCACGCGCTGTCACGTCACCACCCCCGCCGACCCCCGAGGCCGCGGCGCCGCCGCCCCTGAGCGCTCCACGCGCGAGCGCCCCTGTTGCGCGAACGGCTCGTCCTCTGGGCGCGCAGCCTCACGTGGCACCCAAGGCGCCGCGCGACAGCGATTTCATCAACCCTTGGCCCAAGGCTCGCTAGCTAGATCGCGGCGAAAAAGGCGCACAAGCGCTGCACTGGCGCGGCTTCCCTTCCTGGCGCGGCTTCCCTTCTTGGCGCGGCTTCCCTTCCTGGCGCGCCGACATGCATTGCAGCGTTCCGGCGTGCAACCTGCTGGTGATGGCTCGTCGAGTCTTGGCCGCGTGCGCCTGAAACTCAGCCATGGATGCTTGGGCCTCGGCGCTCCCGCGAGCGCAACGGACGGGTACAACCGTCGTTTGGGGTGCAAACAACTCCCTGAAGCGCGGCACCCCCCTCACGGAGAGAGCGTCCGTCGTTTGGGGTGCAAACGAGCTTCGCGCGGCAGCGCTGCGCTTCTGGGGTCTGTGGCACGCTCGTCGGCCCGATGGGCGCCCGCCCGCAGCCGCGGTATTCTCCGCCTCCGCCTCCGCCTCCGAGCCCAATCCGGCATTTTTCGCAGCGGTCTAGCTATCTCAGCATGTCCTCGACGTCGCGAGCGCAACGGATGCCGCTGTTGATCGAGCGGAAGGTGGGCGCCGGGTGGTTGAGGCGACCGGTGGAGAGCAGGGCTTGCGTGGAGGTGGAGTCCCAGCCGCCACCGCGCAGCACGCGGCCCTGGCCTGCGTCGGTCTTCGCGTAGTTGTCGCGCAGGGCCTCGGGGTAGGGCGCAAACCAGTCGAGCGTCCACTCGTAGACGGAGCCCGCGAGGTCGCTGTGACCAAAGCGGCCGCGCCCGTCCGGTTTCGAACCGACGGGTGGGATGTCATCGACCGAGCAGGTGGCGCCCGTGCCGGCGAAGAGGCACCCGTACACAGCAAAGGACGGCATCAGTCCCGTGTTTCCCCACGCGAACTGGCGACCCTGGCCCCCGCCGACGGCGGCGTATTGCCATTCGGCTTCGGTGGGCAAGCGGCCCTCGTCCCACACGCAGAAGGCGAACGCTTCGAACCAGCTCACGCAGTTGATGGGTCGCAGATCGTTGACGCCGGGCTCATCCGTCCAGGTCTGCTGGGTCGGATTGCACGCGAGGCCGACTCGCAGCACGGCAGCGGAGCCGGCGAGCGCTCCCTCCCACGTGGGGTCTTGATCCCAACCGCTCCCTGGGGTGAAAGGATGCGCGCCTGAGCCCGCCGCGGGGTTACCCGAGTCACGCCAAGCGTTGTATTCGCCGAGGAAGGCTCTGAAGCGGGCCACCGTCACTTCGAACTTGTCGAGGCCATAGGACGAGAGCGAGACGCCAGTATTCGGCGCAACCAGCATGATCTCGCCCGTGGGGACGCCCTCGCGAGCGCAACAACTCGCGCCTTCACACTCGTCGGGCTCGCCGTACACGCAAGAAGGCGATTCGGGGAAGAGCATCGGCGGCGGAGGCGGCTCTTCGGCGGGGGGATCGTTGACGAAACCCACGGGCGTGCCGAGGAGCGTGTTGGGGTTATTCGGCTCCCCGCCGCTGCCACCCGGAGCGCCAACGCCGCCAACGCTGCCGGCGCCGCCGTTCGCCGACTGTGAGGCGGTGCCCGCGCTGCCGACGGGTGAGGGCGGGGGAGTGTCCCCCCCACCGGCGTCGGAACAGGCCCACACGACCGCGCCGAAGAGCGGCCACAAAGAGCGGCCGCGCGCCCCTATGATTCGGATCCCCTGTCTCTGCTGCATCAGACTGCTCCCTTTCGGAACGAAGCTCGAAAGCCGTGCAGCGATGTAACGACCGAAACCGAGCGCAGCTTGCGTCGCCCGCAGAGCTTGAGGCCAGGTTGCGGCTCGGGCTTATCAATTCAGATCGAGGGCGTGGGCGCTGAGCTCTGCGAGTGACACGTATTGGAGCACGCGTTCATGCGTGCTCGCCAAGATGACCGGCGGAGCACAACCGGCCTCCAACGCTTCTTTCCAGCGTTCGGCGCACATGCACCAGCGGTCGCCCGGCGAAAGCCCTGGAAACCCCGCCTGGGGTGCGGGAGCTCGCAGGTCGTTGCCGCGCGCGGCGCTGAACTCCAAGAACTTCTGGGTGACGCGCGCGCACACGACGTGCGCCCCGAGGTCTGTCTCATGAGTGTTGCAGAAGCCATCTCGAAAGAACCCGGTCTTGGGGCGGTGGCTGCACGGCTCGAGCGGCCTGCCCATGACGCTCTGCCCGGGAGGCACACGCGGCTCGTCCGTAGAAGTCTGCCCGCTCGTGCGTTTGCGCTCGGTCATGCGCCATTTGGTCGCGGGGTCAGCGTTTTTGCAAGTGACTTCTCCGGCCGCTGGCGACGTCGATTCAAATGGCAGGTGCGAAGACGCTGCGGCGCTCTTTCCTGCCGGCGTACTTTTCACTTGAGGGTCGTTGGCTGCGACTCTAAGCTCATGAGCACGGGTGTCAGGGACGCCCCCACGTCCGCGGGAAGGGCTAAGCCCACCGAGCCTCTGGTCGACATACCACCTAACTTCCTGCCTGAAGGAGCGGACAACAGGCAAACATGGAAGAAAGGTGTATCAATGGCTGCCCAAAAAGTCGGCGTTCGCGCCGGCAAACGTTCCGGTAATGAGCTCGGACAGGGTTCTGGCACTGCTTCTAAGCTGCTGCCTGCCCAGGCGTCGCTCGAGAATCTGCGCAATCAGGCGAAGGCGCTTCAGAAGCAGCATCGTAATGGCGAGCCCGACGCGCTTCGGCGCGTCACGGCCGTTCTAGAGAACGCCCCGTCGCCGCTGAAGCTGCATGACGCACAGTTCGTGCTCGCGCGAGAGTACGGCCTGCCGAGTTGGCCCAAGCTCGTGGAGCACGTCGAGGGGCGACAGCCGTCGGCGCGTGTGCTGCGTCGAGAGGGGCGCGTCTGGATCGATGGCGTGCCGCGCCTGCGCTGGGGTGCGAGCCCCGAGCCGACCTACCTCGGCGCGCTGGAGGCCGCTTTTCGCGCCGGCGAGCGCCCGCTCGACTTGACCACCCTGATGGGCGATTCGGGTCTGGCCTTCCGCTTGCGTTGGGCGACGCGGGATCACGGTCAGGCCTGGTGCGGCTCGGGCCCGTGCGGCGAATGGCCCGAGGAGGTCGCCGCGCTCAACGCCGCGACCGGCTACGTCTTCGCCTGGCAAGAGCCGGAGCGCGGTGCCCCCGTGTCCCCCGAGCACGTGCAACGCATCGTGGAGCACATCGACCGCGGCTGGCCCATCCTGGGCTTTGGCGCCAAGCACGACATGGCGGTGATCTTCGGTTACGAAGCCCAGGGCGAGCGCTTGCTCCTGTCGGACTACTGGGCCAGCGAAGAGCCGTCCGTCATGTCGACGAACGACGCCAAGTCGGTGGGCCTGTTCATGCAACGTATCGACCCCCCGCTGCCTCGCGCCGCGGCGGTGCGCGCCGGGCTCGAGCTCGCGCTGCGGCGCTGGCGCGAAGGGGTGGTCCAGGACTCGAGCACGGGCGCGACGTATCATTACGGCCAGGCCGGATACGACAAGTGGATCCTGGACCTCGAGCGCGTCGAGTCGCTGAGCGACGAGCAGCGCGGCAACCTGTTCTTCCTGAACGGTTGGACCTACAGCTCGCTGTACGGAGCTCGCTCGCAGCACGCGGCGAAGTACCTGCGCGCTCACGCCGAATGCTTGCCGGTAACGTCGCGCGGGGCCATCGAAGACGCGGCACGACGCTACGACGAGCTGCGCGAGCGGCTAGGCAAGTGGGATACCTCGAGCCCGATGTTTGGCTTCGTCAAACAGAAGAAGGTCGACACGTGGGCGCCCGAGGTACGCGCACAGGAGATCGAGCTGCTCAGCCTCGTGCGCGAGCTCGACGGCCAGGCGCACGACGACATCGAGCGCGCCCTCGCGTCGATGTAATGCGGCGGCGGGCCCACTCGGCCGGCTTCGCCGCGGCTCTGTGCAGGCTGCGGCGAAGCCGGTGCGAAACATCAGAGCGCGCCGGCTGCAAAGCGTACTAGATTGCCGCCTGACCCAGGAGGGCCAAGCATGATCGTGGAGCAGATTTGGACCGGCAATAAGTATCGGAATTTCAACTACCTGATCGCTTGCGCAGAAACGGGGCAAGCGTTGGCCGTCGATCCGCTGGACTACGAGAAGTGCCAGGCCCGCGCCAAGCTGCGCGGCTTCGAGATCACGCAGATCGTCAACACCCACGAGCACCACGACCACATCGGCGGCAACGCCCCGCTGGTCCTCGCCACGGGGGCGAAGCTACTGGCGCATGCGGCCGCCGCGCGGGCCATCCCCAACATGGATCGTGGATTGACGGCGGGGGACGTGATCAAGGTGGGCAACACCGTCGAGCTCGAGGCGCTCGACACGCCGGGCCATACGCTGGCGCACGTCTGCCTGCTCTCCCACACCGAGGTGCCCGCCCTGTTCTGCGGCGACACCCTGTTCAACGCCGGCGCTGGCAATTGCCACAACGGCGGCCACCCCGTAGAGCTGTATGAAACCTTCGTGCGCCAGCTCGCCACCTTGCCCGCGCAGACGCAGGTTTACCCGGGCCACGACTACATCGAGAACAACCTGCGGTTTACTCTCGATCGCGAGCCCGACAACACCAAGGCGCGAGCCCTGCTCGAGCAAATCGCCGGCCAGGATCTAGAGCGGCCGCTCGTCTCCACCCTCGAGCTCGAAAAACAGATCAACACCTTCTTCAGGCTGCAGAGCCCCGGCGTGATCGCCCGCCTCCGCGACAAGTTCCCGGAGCTCGGCGACGCGCCCGACACGAAGACCGTGTTCGTGAAGCTCAGGGAGTTGCGAAACAGTTGGTGAGGGCGGGTGGCACGGCGCAAGACCTTCCGAGGAGGTTCTCGCCCGTGCACAGGCTGGCCCCGCGCTCGCTGCTCGTGGTGCTGCTGGTCATCAGCTGCAAAAGCGGTCGTGAAGAGGCGAGCGCGTCGCCATCGGCCTCGAGCTCTGCCCGCGCAGCCCGCATCCGAGCGAAGCGCGAGAGAACGTGCGAAAGAACGGGCTCGAGCAGCTCGTCACGATCGAGCAGCAGCCTGGCTCCCCCAGGATGACCCGCAGTAGCACGGACGTGTCGACGTAAGCTTTCACCGATCGCCACGCTCCTCCGCGAGAAGCTCCCCTCCGAGAGGACCTTCCATCCCGCAGCTCGCCACCTGCGACCGCGAACCGTCGTGAACGGGACCTGCGGGGGCACGAGCAAGGTGCCGTCACCGGCCGCTCCGGCAAGCGGCACGATGCGCGCGATGGATCCGTCACGATCACCTCGGCGCCGTGCTCGACGGCGCGCAGGTCGGCGCGTGCACGCACAACAAGCTGTTCTCCGCGGGCACGCCGATGCGCAACGGGAAGCCGTAGTGCCCGGTCCCGCGGTGAACGTACAGGCGATCGTAGCCGCGCGCCCACAGCCCGTGATCGGGCGCGTTGACGAACAGACGCATCAGAGTCCACGGCAGGCCGAGGCTCACGAGGCCGACCTGGCCGCCGTGGGTGTGGCCTGAGAGGACCAGGTCGGCCTCACCCTCGGGCACGTGGCGAAAGGCGCTCGGATCGTGCAGCAGCAGCAAGCGCAACGCGCCGGCGACGCGCGGCTCTGCAGCGCACAGCCGCTGCAGGTGCTCTGCTCGCCCTCGGAACACGAAATTGGCGCCCACCAGCTGTACGGCGCCGGCCTCTGTCTGCACGACGGCGGCGGCGTCGACCAACAACTTCACGCCGGCGTGTTCGAGCGCACGCCGCACCGTTTCGGGTGCCTCATGGTCGTGATTGCCCAGGCACGCAAACACACGGCCGGGGAGCGCTCGCAACGGCTCCAGGGCGGCCCCGAGCTCGAGCGGGTCCGCCTGCGACTCCATCGTCAAGAAGTCGCCGGTCAATAACACGAGATCCGGGCGGCGCCGCACCGCGGACAGGGCGATGGAGCGCAGCCGCTCCACCGACATGAAGGGACCGAGGTGAGGATCTGTGAGCTGCACGATACGCAGCGGCCGGGCCACGCGCTCGGCGCCCGACACGTGCCGGCGCAGCCCCTGGACATTGCCGTCGGCGACGACGACATCCACCTGTTCCTCGCGCACGGTCAGCGACTGAATGACGCCCAGCAAGGCCACCACGTAGGGCAGCCAGACCAGCGGCAAAGACCACCCCAGCCGCGCCGCTACCGCCCAGGGCAACGCGAGCAACGTGCCGGCACCAAAGAAGGCCGCCGGGATGCTGAACAGCGCGCGGTACCACAGCGGCCTCAGCTTCGGCCGGACGAGGGCGATGGCTTGAAAGTAGACCAGCCCGTGCAAGTACAAAAACAGCGGAAACAAGGCTCCAAAAGCCGGCACTATGGCGATCGCGATCAGCGTGTGCACCGCGAGCTGAACGCCCCTGAACATGGCGTACGCGCGCGACCGCAGCGAGACCGCGAGCAGAACCACGACCCACCAGGCAGCAAATGACCCCAGCACGAACCACGACATGGAACGGTTCTGCTACTTGCGCGACGCGCACGCAAGGCCGGGCTCGTATGCCAGGCTTTTGCCGCGTCAAGCGGGTAGAGCCGTTCTTTCATCGCATTCTTTGGCGCTCGACACGGCGACGCTCGCGTAGCGATCACCATTTGTGCTGGCTTTCCGCGGTGACCTCGGGGAAGACTTGATCCGAGGCGAACATGTCGAGAGCTATCGTCCGGACGGAGGTAGTGTCGAAAATCTATCGCTTGGGCTCGGTGGAGCTGCACGCTCTGCGCTCGGTTTCGCTCTCGATCGAGGCGGGAGAGATGCTGGCGGTGATGGGTCCGTCGGGCTCGGGTAAGTCGAGCCTGCTCAACATTCTCGGCACGCTCGATCGGCCGACGTCGGGGCGCTACTTCCTCGACGGGGAAGCGGTCGAGGACCTCGATGAGGAGGAGCTGTCGCTGCTACGAAGTCGCAAGATAGGCTTCGTGTTCCAGGCTTTCAATCTGCTGCCGCGGGAGACGGCGCTCGCGAACGTGGAGCTGCCGATGCTGTATGCGGGCGTGCGTGCCTCGCTCCGGCGGGAGCGCGCGCTGCACGTGCTCGCGCGGGTCGGGCTCGCCGATCGGGCGCATCACCTGCCCAACCAGCTCTCGGGGGGTCAGCAGCAACGCGTCAGCCTGGCCCGCGCTCTGGTGAATGAGCCGCTGCTGCTACTCGCAGATGAGCCGACGGGGGCGCTGGATTCGAACACGAGTCGCCAGGTCATGGAGCTTTTCTCCGAGCTGCATCGAGAGCGGATCACGATCGTGATCGTCACGCACGACGCGGCGGTGGCCGCGTATGCGAGTCGGGTCGTGACCTTCAATGACGGTGTGGTGCAGAGCGACGTGCAGAGCGGCGCTGAGTCAACCGATGCGTTAGCCGAAGCTGGGTTGAGGCCGCCGCGGCGCGAGCCCATTTACGGGGCCCGCGGGTGACCCGCCAGCGGCGTAGCTTTCGCAGCTGGTGGCTGTTCGGAGCGGTCGGCGTCGTCCTCGTGGGCCTCGCGCTCTGGAGCCAGCGGCGGGCGGGGTCCGCGCCGATCGACGGGGCGCTGGTGGTCAGCGCCCGGCGCGGCACGTTCGCCATCGGCATCTTGGAGACAGGGCGGATCGAGCCACGAGAGCGCGTGGAGCTGAAATCCAAGGTCGCCGGGCAAGTGGTCGAGGTGCTGGTCGAAGAGGGCGATCGCGTGCAGCGATCGCAGCTGCTCCTCGTGCTCGATCCGACGGACTACCAGCGTGATGTCGCGCGGGCGGAGGCGGAGATCGCGCAGGCCACGGCCACGACGGACTTTGCGCGTCAGAGCCTCACGCGGGCGCAGCGCGGCATCGCCGAGAACGTGTTGCCCGCCGCCGAGCTCGACGCCGCCGAGCACCAGCTGCGCTCGGGTCAAGCGGCGCTCTTGACGGCGCGAGTAGCGATGAGCGCGGCGCAAGACCGGGTGCGTTACACTCGGATGCTGTCGCCCATCGACGGCACCGTGATCCTGCGCGGCATCGAGATCGGAGAGGTGGTCACGCCTGGGGTGCAGGCCACGTTCGAGGGCAAGCCACTCTTGACGATCGCGGACCTGTCGACGCTGCTGGTGAAGGTCGATCTGAACCAGATCGACGTCGCGAAGGTGCGAGTCGGAGCAGTCGCCAGCGTCACCCTGGACGCACTCCCCGGCAAGAAGCTCAGGGCGCGCGTGACGCGCATCGCGGCCGCGTCGATCAAGCCCGCCGGCAAGGACGCGGAGCTCTTCCCCGTCGAGGTGGAGCTAGAGGAAACTGACAGCGCGATCAAGCCGGGCATGAGCGCGGACGTGACCATCCATCTGGAGGAGAAGCCCAACGTGCTCTCGCTGCCCATCGAGGCCGTGCGCACGGACAAAGGCAAGGCCTCGGTCACGCGGGTCGTGAGCCTCGAAAACGGCAAAGAACGTACGGAGCAGGTAGCGATTGAGCTCGGTATCAAGAACGATCGCGAGCTCGAGGTGCTCTCCGGGTTGAACGACGGTGACCGTGTGCTGATCAACCCCGCCTCCGCGGCGGTCAACGAGACCGTGCTCTAGTGCCTCATGCCCTAAATGGTCGAAACCCGGCGCGGACTTCGGGTTTCTCCTACTAGAGTCCCATGAGCAGCGTCCTTCTGGCGGCCCGAGCCCTGTGGGCGCACAAGGCCCGCTCGCTCCTCACCGTCTCGAGCATCACCATCGGCGCGTTCGCCATCGTCTTCGTCTCGTCGCTGGCCGAGAGCGGGTTTACGACCTTGAAGCGAGGCATCGAGGAGCTCGGCGGCGCGCGCCTCTTGTTCGTCATCCCCAAGCCGCCGGAGCGCGAGCTCTCTCGCTCGCTGTCGTACGAGCGCGGCCTGACCCAGGCCGACTGCGACAGCGTGCTCGGCGGCGTGCCGCACGTCGAGGGCTACTCCCTGTACGCGGGGCTCGGCAAACGCGACGTGCTGGCGAATACGGGCAGCGGAGCCAGGGCGGATCTGGTCGCGGCCGACAGCCGCTTTCTCGATTTCTACAAGTTGCGCCTGGCGCGCGGTCGGCGCCTGGACGCGGCGGATGACGCGCAGCACGCGCGCCTGTGTTGGGTAGGCCGAGCCACGGCGCAAAAGCTCTGGCCCGGGCTCGATCCGCTCGGCCGGCGGCTGCTGGTCGCGGGCCTGCACTGCCAGGTCGTGGGTGAGCTTTCAGACAACGAACGGCTGGGCATCAACGTCGGCTTCGACTGGAACGAGCTCGTGGTGGTGCCGCGCCAGACCGCCGCCGACCACCTGCACGAGGTGCGTCAAAGCTCATTGATTGCGGTGAAGACCGACGACCCCGCCCACAACGACGTGGTGAAGCGCATCGCCAACGTGCGCCTCTCCGACCGGCATCACGGCGTCGACGACTTCAGCTTCATCGATTTCTCCGGCCTGCTCGGCAAATTTTACGCGGTGTTTACCGTGATGCAACTGATCGCGGGTGGCCTGTCCTCAGTGGCCCTGGTGATCGGGGGCATCGGCATCATGAACATGATGTTGGTCAACGTCTCCGAGCGCGTGCGCGAGATCGGTATCCGCAAAGCGCTCGGGGCCCGGCCACGCCAGATCCGTGATCAATTCTTGACGGAGGCGGCGTTGCTGTCGTCCGCCGGTGGCCTGCTCGGCGTGGTGCTCGGAGTCGCGCTGGCCGGCGCTGTCTCGCTCGTGATCGTGCATTTCCTCGCGTCCTGGGTCGGCGTCATCTCGTGGCTCTCGGTGCTGGTGGCGGCCGGGAGCACGCTCGCCATCGGCGTATTTTTTGGCTGGTTTCCGGCACGCCGCGCGAGCTTGCTCGATCCGGTGGAGGCGATGCGAGGATGATCGGTGTCGAGCTCCTCCGCGCCGTCCATTCACTGCTCGCGCAGCGCACCCGCGCCGTGCTGGCGTTGCTCGGCATCATCATCGGGACGAGCTCGCTCGTGCTCCTGGCCGGGTTGATACGCGGAGGCAAAGATGTCCTGATGCAGGCGCAGCAGAACGCGAGTGAAAGCGACCTGCTGGTGGTGAAGAGCAGTGCGGTCCCGAGCGAGCAGCAGCACCGCACACGGCGCAGCTTGTCGCGCGGCGACGGCGCGGTACTCTCCGGCTCGCCCGCCATGGGGGGCGCGTGGGTCGGCACGGAACAGAGCCGCACGGCCTGGGCGGAGGCCCTGGGTAAGCGCAAGCGCGTCAGTGTGGTGAGCGCGGCGCCCCAGGCGCTTGCATTGTACCGGCTCGAGCTGGCTCGCGGCCGTTTCATCAATGCAGAGGACCTGAGCGAGCGGCGCCGCACGTGCGTCATTGGGCACGAGGTCTGGCTCGAGCTCCTGGGTGGCGATCATTCGCTCGACCACCAGCTATCGATCGACGGCGACGTCTGGTAGGTCGTCGGCGTGCTGGAGAATAAGCCAAACTTCAGCGGCGCCCCCGATACTAACGTCTGGAACCGCAAAGTCATCTTGCCGGAGACCTCCTACGATCTCACGTACAACGTGGGCCGCGCCGCCGCGCAGCTGTTCGTACGCCCGGCGCCCGCAGAGTTCGTGACCCCGCTCGATACACTGCGCGCTATCACACGAGCGAGCCTGCTCCGCCTTCACTACGGGGTGAGGAACTTTGACCTCGACGCCAAAAAAGGTGAGGAGCAGGGCGAGCTGATTGGCGCCATTCTGTACGTCCTCTTGTTCGGGACCGTGCTCGTGTCCTTGTTCGTCGGCGGCATCAACGTGATGAACGTGATGCTCGTCAGCGTGGCGGAGCGCACGCGAGAGATCGGCATTCGGCGCGCGCTCGGCGCGTCACCCCGCGCGATCCGCAGCCAATTTCTCTTCGAAGCCGCCACGCTGACGGGCGTGGGTGGCTTGCTCGGCGTGCTGTTTGGCTCCGGTTTTTGTTGGGCTGCCGCCCTCGTGCTCCGGCGCTTCGTCGGAGAGTGGCCGCTGTATATCGAGCTGTGGGCCGTCCTCGCCGGCGTCGGCGCGAGCGTGTCGAGCGGCGTGGCCTTCGGATTGTACCCGGCGCTGCGCGCGGCAAAGCTCCAGGTGGTCGAAGCCCTGCGGCGCGAGTGACCGTAGGGCCCGAGTCGACCTAATCTCGACGCCCTCAGGGCGCGGTGACGCTGGCCATGGCGAGGGTCACCGCCGTTTGTGCCAGGAGCCGTCCATCAATCGACGCTCCCGTCTGCAGATGGATTGCCGTCTTCGACAACACGATGCCCTCGGCGTGCGACGTCGTCCCCAGGGTCACGGCGCCCGCGACCTGCCAGACGATGTTCCTCGCCTGGGCGCCCCCGCTGAGGACCACGCGCGTGCCAGAGGCGAGCGTGAGATCGCCAGCAATCTGAAAGATCCACGTATCGTCGGGCGCACCCGAGATCGTCACGTCCGAGGGGATGCTCACGACCGAGGTCCACTTGTAGAGGCCCGGCGCCAGCGTTAACCCTCCGATAGAGCCGTCACCGAGCTCGGTAAAGTCAGGTGTGACGCGGCCCGCAGCGTCGTCGTACGCGGCCTGCATGTCCGAGATGGCGGTGATCAGATCGCTCGGGGTCGGCGCAGCGCTATCCGCCGCGAAGATCTCGCCGGCTACCTCAGGCGCCAACAATAAGGGGCCGATTCGCGTCAAAGCAAAGCCCGTGATAGAGCTGGCCGCCGCTGGGCTGATCCCGAGGTTGCCCGTGATGGCCGAGAGCGGCACGTTGGTGATCGCCGATTGCGCCAGAATGGCATACGTGCCGGCCTCGCCCAGGAACACCGGCGCGGGCCCGGCCGCGGCGCCCGTCACCGACGGATCGGATGGATCGTCGGGTGTGTCCGGCATGCTCGTGTTGCTAGAGCCGGCGGCGCCGGAGCCGGCGCTGCCAAAGCCTGCGGAGCCCGAGCTCGTCGCTGCCTCGCCCGAGCCAGTGCTACCTGAGCCCGAGCCGGTCGCCGTTTCATCAGCGGAGCCGTCGTCATCGCCCGCGCTCCCAGGACGGCTCGCACTCCCAGACCCGGCCGAGTTGCGGGTGGGAAGTCGAGCACCCGCGCCCAACGTTTCGTCGGCGCCTACAGCGCCGCCCGCGCCATTGCCACGCTCCGCGACCGTCGTGGCTACTGCATCCGCCTCGTTACCCATGGCGACCCTGCCGGTCCTACTGTCGAGCTCGCACGCGGTGGGCCAGGTCATCAAGCCGGGGAGTAGGGCCATCCGCGCCAACTGCCGAATGGAATTCGATCGAAGCATTGGGAAACCTCTTCATGAGCAGCAGGAACTGCCCGGGCAGTAAGCAGTAATAAGGGGCGCTCGCCTCTTGAGCTCGAGCCCAGCTCAGCCCACGCCTGTGAGCACACAACTTGGCGTGCCATCAGCGACGAGAAAGTATCGCGTCCGCCCCGCGCGATACCCTCGAGCATTCAATACGTGACACCGAAACGGTGCCTCGACACGATACCGCGCAAAACAGCCGTGCTCACCCACGGCGCAGACACGCTATCGAATGCTTGAACATACCCATCGATCGCAATGGCGCAAGCTCATGGCCCACGATTTAAACATCGGTTCCCGAGTAATCAGCGCAGGCTCTATTCCGGACTGCGCTCTACATTTGCGTCTCAGCGTAGAGGTCGATAGATACCCTGGGCATTGGTCATCGTCGCATGTGCCCGATCGAGTCGAGCGCATGACGGGTTGCCCACTCCAACGATCTCGCGCGGTCAGGATGAAGGGCGAACCCCTTGCTCTACTCCGCTTTGATGTAGCGGCCTGCAAACAATACGCTGCCCGTGGGTATGTCCTCGAGCGCCACGATGAAGGGCCGGTCTGCGATGAGCTCGACTTCCGCCAGCGGGCCCGCGGACTCGCGTCCGAAGACGACAGCCGTGGCGGCGCCGGCTTCGGTGCCGACTTCATTCACTGTGATGAACGCCTCGTGCAGGACGTCGCTGATGAACTCGATGCCGGGTCCGATGCCGGAAAAATCTTAGCTCGCGCTGTCTTCGAATCCGGCGTACATGCCCAGGCTCTGCAAGGCATCTTTTAACTCGAGCGCCGAACGCATCGAAAAGACCGGTAGCCGCACGTGGACGATCGTGCTTTGCAAGCGCGCGCGGACAGCGCTCCACTGCGCCAGATCGAAGCCGCTCTCGACGGCGACGAAGTCGGCCTTGGGGAGCAGCACCACCAGCGCCGTCTCGCCGTCTTCGTACGGTAGGCGGATGGCCTGTAAGGTGTCCGACTCCGCGTACTCGAAGGCGCTGGTGGCGTTCATCATCTGCACCGTGCTCGGGCCACCCCCGAGGTTGTAGAAGCTCGCCGGCTGAGTATTGAACTGTAGGAAGGGCTCTGCCCAGCCCGCCTTGAAGTAGACGGTGTTGGTCAAGAGCATGGTGGTGATGCCGGGCTGGATGATGCCCGGCGCGATCAGCTCCTCGATCCTGCCTTGCGTCTGACAGCTGATCTCTCCGTTGATTGTGGCGCGCGACGCCGCTTCATCCCCGAAGCTCACCAGGTTGACCCCGGCACGATAGTCGAGCGCGAGAGCGTCGACGTACTCGGGTGTGGGGCGCTCGCTCAGGAGCTCGGAGGCCCAGATGTCATTGGCGGTGCCTAGATTGACGCCGAGGCGACTCTCCGTCGCCGGCCGCTCACGGGCCTGGAGGCTGCGATCGAGGGCGTTGAAGCCCTGGTGCAAGGTGTCGTCGGGCAACGAGAAGCGCAGGGTGGACGCGATGGCCGCTTTCGTCTGTGTGCGAGCTCCGACATAGGCCATCGCCATGGCCGTGGAGATGCTGTACGGCGAGTAGAAGAAATTCTCGTTGGGTTGCTCGCGGCCAAGCTCGTGGTAGAGGTCCAGCGCTTGCCCTTTGAGCCAGCGAGAAACGGCATACCGGCTTCGCCCCGTGCGCTCCACGATCTCTTTCAACGGCGTGTTGCCGACCCAATCGCCGAGCAGCGCGACTATGCCTTCAGGGGTGGACGCCGCGACACGACCGAGCCAGCGTGGCGGTTGGCCATAAAACTGCACCAGCGCCTGGCAGACATCGACGCCCGAGCGCTCGGCAGCCCAGAGAGCGCGCGCTGCCGTGGGCCAGCGCCGCTTGGCTTCCCAGCTCGCGACCATGTTGGAGCTGGAACCGAGGCGGCGACTGAACGCTGCCAGGCTGCGCTGACCGCGCCAGGCTCGAATCAACTCGACGCCGAGCTGCTCGTAGTCCCACTCCGACCGGTCCACCGCTGCCGGAGGAGCCGCATCATCAGATTCACTCAGCTGGGTGCGCAACTGAATAACAATTGTGCGAATCTGACCTCAGCGCAAGTCGCAAGACGAGCGACTCGGGGTATTCTGCCCACGTGCCCCCCGTCTGCTCCGCTCATCGAAACCTTCCGCGCGCCCCGAGGCAGACGCCCGCTACCCGGTCGCGGGAGTGGTTCCTGGCGGGGTGGTTGCCGCTCAGCGGCGCTTGCTCGGCGCCGGGGAGCTCCGGGGGGCGCTGCCGCGGACGACACCGCATCCAGCGCCGCCGCGGCGGGCCCATCCCCTCACGCTCTGCGCTTGATCGGCGGACAAACGGGCTCGGACGTCCGCGAGTCCATCCCTGTGTGTCGGATCGGCGCGCTGGCGGAGTATGACCTCGCGAGCCAGACGCCGCTCGGCTTTTCAGGCAGCGATGTCATGGACCGCTTGAGCGCACGCGACGTATGGCTGCGCTGGGCGGGCTCGGATCCAGTGCGCGCCGCGCTCGCGTTCAGCGCGGGGCCGGACGTCGGCCTCGTCCAGCAACCGACGCCCGGATCTGGCGGCGAGTGCAGGGCGGTGCTGCGCCTCAGCGTCACGGTCGCTCTGACCAGCGCCGAACCAGGGATTTATGGGACCTGGGTGACGGAGCTCTCCGCGCTCTCGTCGGATGACCTGGCGGGCACCGGCCTCGCCGATCCCAATGCCCTGGGGTTGGAGCTCGCCATACGCTCGGGCACTCCCCCCGCGCGGCGGCTCACGTACGAGCTCGAACCTGGCCAGCCGCTCCGCGGTTGGTTGTTGACCGGCGGCGATACGCCAGAGGTGGTCATGCGGCTCAGCGAATCTCCTTGAGCTCATCACCGACGACTTCCGACGCTGCAGCCGCCGCCACGCAGCCTATCCGTCTTCGAGCAAGTCCCTGATCGCCACCTCGACGAACGCAGTATCGACCGAGTTTCTATCGGGCCCGCCCGCGACGTGCCCCCATCGGGAATCGAGAATGCGCAGCTCGGCATCGATCATGTGAGCTACTTCGAGTCGACTATCTTCTGGAGGAAAGTACAGGTCCGTATTGATCTCTTCGAGCTCGAACGCGAGTGCGTGCTCATTCCCATGCCCGAGCGCACACGCCTGCGCGCCGAGCGTGCTCGACCACTGCTTGAGTTGCTCGAAGTGATTTTGTCGGGCGCCGCCTGCGCCGACGCCCGCAGGGTGCCGGGTCCAGGGCGCCTATGCCGCTCGAGCGCGTGAGGTTGGGGGTGAGCCGTCGGAGGCCTGGGCGGGATCAGGAGCGGGCGTGACAGTGGCGCCCCATGGGGACTGGATGATGGCACATCGCGCGCACACCACGCCCCGACGGGATTCAACCACGGTTCGTGCCCTGGCGAACAGAACGCCCTCAGCCGAACGGGTACTTACCACCGACCACGTCCAGGCGGCTTTGCCAGAAGTCACCTGAACGGTCGGGCGCCCACCCCCTGTCGAAACGCATGGCTTAGCCCGGCGCGGACACTCGTCCCCGCCGGGCTTGCCGCTTTCTGGCGCTGCTCTCCGCGTCAGATGCCTACGCTGCATTCCGAGAAACCACCACCTCGCCATCACGACGGAGCCCGAGAAATTGCCGGGGGCAGAGCGTGAGAGAAACACCTCTGCAGCGAGCCGGGAAGAGTCATCGCTTCGACCCGCTGGAAACGGCGCCACCACCCGCACCGGGATGAAGTGGGCCGCCTCGGCCTCCCTGCTCCCGCTAGGCCGTGAACGCATCGGGCTCTTGGCGAGCCAGCTCGCCCAGCCCATCAACGTGCGGCGTGAACACCCTGCGACTCCGCCTACTCCTGCGCCGTGAGCCCGCTCGCTGGCAGCCCGCTACCTCTGCCTGCCACTCCGCGGCGCATCGCCGTGCTCGACGGCTTGCGCGCGGTAACTTGACCGTTTTCGCCATGGGCCATCATAGGCGTCGATTGCCGCTTACACTCAGCCCGTCCGTAAGGGGCTTACACGCTGTTGCCCCTCGACAAGCAGCGCAACGCCGATAGCCGACGTCGGGCGATCGCCGATGCGACGGCGGCTTCTGTTGCGGCGCCCCCTCGACCGCCATCCGGCACTGCACCCGTGCTTCGCCACACGGCCGAGTACGCCGCCACCGGACTGCCGCCGGCGTACGTGCCGCACGACACCTCCCTCGTTCGCACTGACATCGATGATGACAAGGAGCCTTCGCCATTAATCCCAAACTGCAATCACTCTACAGCCTGAAATTTAACCGGTTCCGCCCCGATGTCCCCGTCGAGGCGCTGCACACCACACCCGCCGTCAATGCCTTCCTGCGCCGAGTCGAGCTCGTTACTGCCGACGTCGGCTATATCCTGATCACTGGCGACCCCGGCACCGGCAAGAGTGTCGCTCTGCGTCTGCTCGCCAAGCGCCTCACCGACCTGCGTGACGTCTCGCCGGAACCGTCGAGCACCTCCAGTCCCAGGAAATTCCGAGCGATCTGTCCGCGTCAACACTTTAATAAGTACAATATAGCCTCGAAGGACGCAGTGCGTCGTGCCGTCCCTGGAACGAAGGAGCGCGCCTTCGCCGGCTCAGCTGCCCTGATCGTCGGGCTGCTCGCGGCGGTCGCTGTCGGCATTTATCCCGTCATTCACTCGACTCTCGCCCTCAGTTCTCCCTCAGCGCCGAAGGAGCCCCCGCGAACCACTTCAGCCTGGACCTCGCGCTCATCGGGTGGCCAACGCCTTCGTGCTCGCCCTGGTCTACGTCACCCTCATCGCCCGCCAGTATCGAGGCAAGATGCGGCTGAGCCAGGACCACCAGGGTTTTACTGAACGTCATGGGCTCGTTCCTTCAGACATAATGCAATCGAGGAGCGACGAAAGTCACGATTGCATAAAGCGAAGGTGAAGAGACGAACGCTGCTACAGGCCGGAGTCGGTGCTACGATCCTTCCATCAGTGATGTTTGCTTCTCGCGCGAAAGCTGCCGCCAAGGGTCGACGCGAACAGTTGTATGGCCTTCTGGGAAGGCTGCCTGAGCGTACGCGGCAGGTGAGCGCTCGGCTCGTGTCCACCGAAGATCGTCGATCGTACACGCTGGAGAAGCTGGTTCTCGATCTGAATGGGGTGGAGCCCGCGGTGGCTTACTTCGCCAAGCCGAAAGGCAGAACGGGCCGCCTTCCCACCGTGCTATTCAATCACTCGCATGGTGGCGGCTACACCATCGGCAAGACCGAATTCATTGAGGGTCGCCAGTACATGAGCAGACCGCCCTACGCGGAGTTTCTCACTTCGCTGGGCTACAACGCGCTGTGCTTCGATACCTGGATGTTCGGCGAGCGTGCCACGCGGTCGGAACTCGACACCTTCAAGGACATGCTTTGGCAGGGGCGCGTGCTGTGGGGAATGATGATTCACGACTCGCTCAAAGCCGTTGACTATCTGGCCAAACGGCCTGACGTCGACGCGCAGAGATTGGGCACCCTGGGCATGTCGATGGGAAGTTCTGCCGCGCAGTGGGTCGGCGCGCTGGAACCTCGGCTGAAAGTGATCGTCGACATCTGCTGCCTGACCGATTGGCACACCTTGGTCGAAATCAAAGGCCTGCAGCACCACGGAATCTACTATTACGTGCCCGATCTGCTGAACCAATTCACCACTGCGCAGATGAACGCCCTGATCGCACCGCGAGCGCATTTGTCGCTCGCGGGCAACCAAGACCTGCTCACACCAGTCGCGGGTCTCGACAAAATCGATCGAGAGCTCCGCGAGGTTTACGCCTCAGCGGGCCACCCGCAAAACTGGCAGCTCTTGCGCTACGACGGCGGGCATCTTGAGACGCCTGCCATGCGCGAGCAGATCCGCCAGTGGTTGGTGGAGAAACTCTGATGCCGTCGTGAGCCCTCCGAGCCAGTTTTTCAGCGGTGCGCGCGCACCGCCCCGGGCGTGGCGGACTCGGAACCACGCCCCCCAACAGGCGTAAACGATGGGCCCTGAGCGCGCGCTGCACGGTCCTCGAAATCGTCGTGCATGCGGCACTCCGTGCTCGCGAAGGGACTGCCATCGCGTCGCTCCGTCGTTCGGGCCGCGAAGGCCGAGGAGCTTTGGGGCTCGACCTTTCGCTGGGTCGTGCTGGGCCTTTCTTTGCTAACCCGTCGCCCACGCCGCACGGACATCGCGCTCAGGCGTGCCGGCGTTGCCATGTCGCGCGCGACGTTGCCGGCACGCGATGATCTGAAGGCCGTCGCCCTGCAAGCGCTCAGCCGCGGCCATACCGTGCGCTTCGTCACGGCCAGCGATATGCTCTTACGGGAAGACTAAGTGCAGGCGGCAAGCGACGGCCTATGATGGCCCCATGGCGAAAACGGTCGAGTTACCGCGCGCAAGCCGTCGAGCACGGCGAAGCGCCGCGGAGTGGCAGGCAGAGGTAGCGAGCGGGCTCACGCGCGCGAGTACGCGAGGGCGCAGGGTGTGCACGCGGGTACGCTGATGGGCTTGGCGAGCCGGCTCGCCAAAGGCGCGCAGCGGGTACGGCAGAGCGGCAGCAGGAAGGCCGAGGCGGCCCGCTTTATCCCGGTGCGGGTGGTGGCGCCGTCGCCATGGGGTCGTGTCGATGACTCTCCGCGGCTTGCTGCAGAGGTCATTTTGATGAGCGGTCGCCGGGTTCGGTTGTCGGGCGAGCTCAGACTCGACCAGCTGGGTCAGTTGCTGGATGCGTTGGAGGGTGAGGCGCATGCTGACGCTGCCGTCTAGCGTGAAGATCTACGTGGCGGCCACGCCGATCGATGCGCGCAAGAGCTTCGATGGGCTGTCGGCGCTGGTGCAGTCGGAGTTTGGCCTCGAGCCGCTGAGCGGTCACTTGTTCGCGTTCATCAACCGACGCGGTCATATCGCGCAGTGGCTCTTCTGGGATCGCAATGGCTTCAATCTGATGAAGAACCAACCTTCCTCACACTACACCTCCCTCAGATTTGATCCGAGCACTTTGAGCTTTCTTCGATTTTCGCCGCGGCGACCCGATCGACCAATGGGTTCCAGCGGCTGCATTGCTTGATAGGCGGATTGGGGCCGGGATCCTCATAGAGCCAGGCGTGACCATTGTATGCGTGCGACCGGCCGATGCCGTGCTGAGCCCAAAGCGTCAACGTGTGCGCGTGGATGCCGAGTCTTTGGGCGAGTTCGTCCTTGGTCAGCAGACCTCTGACACGCAGTCGGTCGAAACGCGAGCGGATACCGTATGTGTGGACGAGATATTGCACTCGAAGAGCCGTGAATCGCGCGGCGTGCCTGCCGGGCCAAGCAGAGCCTTCTGAGCGGAGCCCTCGCTCGTTTAGGATATCGGCAATCGCGGCATAGAGGTGGTCATCGAGCAGCCGAGCGACGAGCTCCACTATGTGCGGCGGTGTCTTTACGTTCTGCCACGAGGCCTTCGGATTCTGGGTTGTCAGCGTTTCGGTATGACCGCCACGGAATCGGACATGGATCGTCGTCGCCCCCTCGTGCGGAAGGCTTCAACAGGGTCGCGTCCTCGATCACGTAAGCGAGCATTCGTTTCCGGTCGCGGTTCGCCGTCGATGGATCGGACCAGAGTTGCTTGAAGTCCGTCGTCATGGAAACGAGTCGCGCACGGACCGCTCCATCAATGACGAGCTGGTCCTCACGCCGTGCACCCTCTCGTTCGTCGCGTGCCTTCGCCAGTGCGCGAAGCTTGTCGTTCCAGTTTGCTTCGATCGTATCGGCCACGAGTCGGTTGCCGGGATCGACCATCATGAAACGGTGCTGAGCTAGATCGGCCTCAATTTTCGCTTTCTCCTAGATCAGGCCATCGTGGACACCGGGATCACTTTGGTGGACGCCTAGATCGGGCCATCGTGGACAGCCGGGGGCGAGGGTAACGCAGGCGTTGTAGCTGTGCATCCGAGCAGCCAGGCACGCTGCGGAGATGGCGACAAGGCGACTGCCCATGAGCAGGACACGAGAGGTTTTGAGATTGAGTTGGACGCTCGGCGAGAGCGTGCGTCGGACGGCCCTCGCGGTCGGCGTAAGCCGCGAGCAAGATGGTGGCCCGAGCATCGGGGGCGGGCCTGCACTGGGAGGCGAACGGGGTGATCTTCAGACCGCGATGAAACGCATCTGGCGTCTGGTAGCCTAAAGGCCTGTGGAGGGCGCTCTAGATTGTTAGAAGTCGAAGTATCGGCCGAGCCCGATGCGCGCTTCTTGTACGCTCTCGTAGGCATGCAGGTAGACCTCCTCGTGTTTGACCGAGCGCCAGAGCCGTTCGATGAAGACGTTGTCGATGTAGCACCCCTTGCCGTCCATGCCGATCTTGACGCCGTGCTCGTGGAGCACAGCGGTAAAGGCTTCGGCGGTGAATTGGGCGGTTTGATCCGTGTTGAATATCTCGGGCGTTCCAAAGCTCGACAGTGCCTCCTGTAGGGCCTCGACACAGAATGCCGGGTCGAGCGTGTTCGACACTCTCCATGACAGCACACGCCTGGAATACAGTCCATGATCGCTACCAGGTAGACGAAACCGTGCGCCATCGGGATATACGTCACGTCGGTACACCCAATCGCGGCTTACCTTCATCCTCGTTGGCTTGCCCGATCTCGACGAGCGCCTCGCGGCCTTCACGCCGACCTCCCACCCATCGCGCGGCGCGGTCTCAGGACTGACCGGATAGCTGACGCGCTGACCGTGTAGACGTGTAGACCCGAATTCGATCCGTTCTGCCAACCGAGCAGCCGCGACTGGTGCGCTTTCAAATTGGTCACGCCGGCTCTGGTGGCCGCTCGGGGCGCACGAGGAGTACGCACAACTGCACTACGCTAATTTTATAAAGTTGCGGCCTCGCCAACCGCTTTGGTCTGACTACGCGCACTCAACCCCAGTTGGTGAGATGGTGCAGCGATGTCTTGATGCAGGCCGTGAGAGCACGAGCATCGGGTAAATGCGAGCACGCTGCGCGACCGCCCATTGACATAGTGAATGAGTGCCTAGTAAGTCGATGTACGTTACGTTGCATCGATGCTCGATGGAGCAGGTGAAGCTGACTAGAGGGAACGAGAGGGACTCCCACGGCAATTTATGGACGGTCGTGTCGATGACGGTGAGGCTAGCGGGTCTTTCGAATTAGATACGGACGGTGGAGATGTCGGGGAGATAAGTGCGCGCGATGCTGATAGAGTCGATGAGGAAATCGACATCGTCGTCGCCCAGCTCAAGCGGCTCACTCGAACCGCCAATCTGGAGTTTGCGCTGCGGGTCGGCGCGGTAATCATCCATCATTTTTATCACGGCGACGCCGAGGCGTGGCGATCTCGTGGTCCGAAGACAGCGTCGTTTCGACGCTTGTCGCAACACCCGGAGCTCCCTCTCAGCGCGGGTTTCCTGTACCGTTGCGTCGCGCTGTTCGAGCTCTGCGATCGGTTGAATGCGGCAGCGCGTTGGACACACCTAGGGGCCAGTCATCTGCGGGTGGTGCTCGGCTTGCCGTCTGCCATTCAAGAGCGTCTGCTCGCCACGGCGAACGCGCAACGGTTAACCGTGAGGATGTTGCAGCAAGAGGTGCTTCGAGAGAAATCCGTGCGACTTGGCGCCGGTGGGCGGCGCGCAGAGCCGCTTTTCACCAAGAGCTTGAAGAGTGTTCGGAAATGCCTCCAGATCCACCGCGATGTCATCGCAACAGCAGGAGCCCTCTCATCGGAGGAGCTCGGACGTAGCTTAGTTCTCATGGAAGAGACGCAGCTCTGGCTAGACCACTTGTCCACGGCCCTTCGGCAGGCGATGGCCAGCGCCGCGAAGCCCAGCCATGATGTGGCGGAGAGGCTGGGGTGACAGAAGGAGGGACTGAGAAGCCGCTCGCAGACGCTGGTTTAGGTGTTCTCAAAAACTCGCTCGCGCGGCATGTTCAGCGATGGGTTGAATCGGCAATCATCCCACGCCTGAAAATTGCGAGGCTGCTGCCGACGGCCGGTCGGGGTCTCGGCAGCAGCCTGGTTGTCATCAATGTCGTCCTCGGCCTGTTGCCGGTTGCATTCATTCTTTCGACGAGCGCGGTCGTCGGACGTGTGCCGGCGGCGGTCGCGAATGGTTCCGACTCAGCTGCCTTTGGTGATCTCGTCGTGGCCTTCCTCTGTGCCGCGGGGTCCTTTGCCGGACAGCAGATGCTCGTGCCTATTCAAATGGCGCTCGGCGAGCGCATCAAGCGGCGCGTCGACGGGCGTTTGCGCGACCAGGCGGTGAATACAGTCATGCAGAGCACGAGCATCGGTCCGATGGAGGATGACGAAACGCTGAGTGCACTCAGCGAAGCAACGCGCTTGTTCGATGGCAGCGTGAACACGCCGGGGATGGCGTGTGCCGGATTGCTCGCTCTCATCGCGCGCTATGTGAGATTGGTGGCTATTCTGCTCGTCGTCGCGAACGTCGCCACCTGGCCAGCCGCGGCTTCTCTCGGCGGCGCTGTTCTGCTCTTCCGCATCGGGAATCGCGGTGGCCTTCGCAAGTATTTCGGGGTGTGGCGTCAGGTGGCTGGGGTTAACCGCCGCGTGCGGTACTTGCGCCACCTCGCGATGGGAGGTTTCGCGGCGAAAGAGTTGCGCATCTTCGGCGCCGTTGACTGGCTGATTCAGCGGTACACGGCTTGTTTCTTCGAAGCCTACGAGAGGGTTGCGGTTCGCCGCCGCGAGATCTACTTGAAACCCTATCTCGCCTATACGCCGATCGGCCTGGCGGTCGGCGCTTGGGTCATGGCGCTCTTGGCGCGAAGAGCGTCGCTGGGATTGATATCGTTGAGCGAGGTCGTCGTGGGGCTCCAGGCGGTCACGATGGCGCTGCTTCTCGGTGAGTTTTATGCTGAATCAGACGTGCCGACTCAGTATGGCATGCAAACCGTGGCTGCATTGGACGAGGTTCAGCGGCGAGTGCGTAGGTTTCAGCCCTCGAGCGCTCGAGGTTTGCCGGTCCTGCCGCTCCTGCCTACAGAGTCGCTCATGTTCGACCGCGTGTCGTTCCGATACCCCGGAGCCAGCCGCATGGTGCTGAGCGGCCCGACGTTCGAGCTTCGCGCGGGCAAGAGCACGGCCATTGTCGGAATAAACGGGGCCGGGAAGACCACGCTCGTTAAGCTGCTGACGCGGCTGTACGAACCCACCGGGGGGACCATTCGCGCCGATGGCATTGATATTGCGGCGTTCAATCCCATGGCGTGGCGACGGCAGGTCAGCGTCATCTTTCAGGACTTCATTCGCTATGAGCTCTCCGCGGCGGATAATATCGCCTTTGGCGCTCCGCACGTACCGCGCGATCAGCGAAACGTCGAATGGGCCGCGGAGCAAGCGGGAATCCTCGAGTCACTGTCTGCGCTACGGCTGGGCCTGCAAACGCCGCTGGCAAGGGCTTATCAGGATGGGGTCGATCTGTCCGGCGGGCAATGGCAGCGCGTCGCGATCGCTCGGTCACTATACGCGCTGCGCGCTGGCGCCCGGATATTGATAATGGACGAGCCAACGTCGGCGCTGGACATCCGAGCCGAAGCGGCTTTCTTCGATCGGTTCGTCGAGCTCACCCGGGGCCTGACGTCGCTCTTGATATCGCACCGGTTCTCCAGCGTCCGTCGCGCCGATCACATCGTCGTCATCGACCAAGGCTCGGTGGTCGAACAAGGCAGTCACGCCGACCTGATGGCGTTTGGAGGGCAGTACGCAAGCTTGTTCAGGCTTCAGGCCGAACGCTTCGCGTCGGGTATGGATGCCGAGGGACATCGGGTTGGTTCGACCCCAGTGGTTCCTGCGAGGTGAGCAGCGCTCTCCGCATCATCGGGTTGTTGGTCCTCGCTTGGCGCAAGGATCGAACGCGCCTCACCATATCGTTCCTGCTCATGCTGCTTCAGTCCGCAGCGCTGCCACTTTCGGGGAGCGTCCTCGGCACGCTGACCAACGCCGCGCTCGCGGGGGATACTGCAGGCGCCAGCATCGCGGCGATCGTGGCAGCGACGCTCGTCATCGCAGCGCTCACCGCCGGTCATTTTGCGCACATCTTCTACTTCGAGCTGAGTGACCTGATCGTTCTGCACTTGCAATGCGAACTCATCAGCCTGTCGAACGACTCCGCCGGAATCGAGCACCACGAACGTCCGGACTGTGCGGACAAGCTGCAAGTGTTGCGTGAAGAGCTGGATCGAGCAGGTTCGAACGTGCTCGGGGCGGTCCTCGGTAGCCTCGGGCTCTCTTTGGCGATTCTGATCACCGTCATCTTGCTTGGAATGCTCAACGCACTCCTGCTGCTCTTGCCGCTCGCGGCCATACCTCCTCTGCTCCTTGGGCGGCGGGCGGAGAAGGTCCTCGCCAATGCCCGTGAAAGAGCGGCTCGACCCAACCGCCTCGCTCGGCATCTGTTCTCCTTGGCCACCGACGCAGCGCCCGCCAAGGAACTCAGGTCGTGTGGCCTGGAGCAGGAGATCCGGCGACGTCACTCCAGCAGCTGGGCAGAGGCCTCCGAAATTCTTTGGCGAGGGGAAATGCGAGCCGTCCGCTTGCGGGTCGCTGGGCAGTTGGTGTTCGCGATCGCGTATGTCGCCGCCACTCTTCTCATCGTCGTGGATGCGGTGGCCGGGCGACGCAGCATTGGCGACATCGTCCTGGTCATCATACTAGCCGCTCAGGTCAATCAGCAGTTGACGGCTGCGGTCACTCTGCATCAGGAGTTGCTGCGCGTTGCGGGGATGATGGACGACATGGATTGGGTTCGGGCGTTGGTCGCTCAGCAAAATAGCACCGAGCGCCTCGACGTTCCGCCGGATTCGATGGTCAGCGGCATCACCTTTCACGACGTCTCGTTCGGCTATCCTGGCGCCGATCGAAATATCCTCGAGCATCTCAATCTGCGTCTGCCTGCGGGGTCAACCGTGGTGCTGGTCGGGGAGAACGGCGCCGGCAAGAGCACGTTGGTCAAGCTGCTGTGCGGCTTCTACGCCGCCAGCGCCGGGCGCATCGAAGTCGACGGGGTCGATCTCCAGCGTATTCGGTTGCCCGCATGGCGTGCGCGCATCTCCGCCGGCTTTCAAGACTTCGTGAAGTTCGAGTTCTTGGCTCGCGAAGTCGTCGGCATCGGGCACCTGCCGCATATCGCGTCAGACTCGGCGGTGCGGGCTGCTTTGCGGCTCGCGAAGGGCGAGGACGTCATCGACCGCCTCGAGCACGGTCTACAAACGGAACTCGGCAGGTCGAATGCAAACGGAGTCGAGCTGTCTGGAGGGCAATGGCAGAAGCTCGCGCTAGGTCGCGCGATGATGCGACCGGACCCGTTGCTATTGGTGCTGGACGAGCCCACATCGGCGCTCGATGCACAGGCCGAGAATTCTCTTTTTGAACGGTTCGCGGAGAACGCCAAACGTCTAGGACGGCAGACGGGCGCAATTACTGTCCTGGTGTCTCACCGGTTCTCGACAGTTCGCATGGCGGACCAGATCATCGTGGTGGCGGGTAAAGGCGTGAGCCAGGTGGGCACCCACGATGATTTGATGTGGCAGGAAGGGCTGTATGCGGAGCTATATGCCTTGCAGGTACGAGCTTACCAATAAAGGTGGCCGATCGAGTGAACGGTGTTCTCACGCGGCAACATCCGATCGACGCTTCGCCCCCTTGGCTCTCAGCCAGGATACGACGCCACCGACCGACGAGCGCGCGACCATTTCATATCTTCCACCGCCCAAGTCCAAGCGAAACATGCGAGATTGAGGGTGTGGGGCAACGACTCGCGAGACGAGAACTGGTCAAGCTGTTAGGCATCGATGCGGCCCGAGGGGGAGACACTGTTCGTCCCGACGCCGGGCGAAACCATTCGGCTCGGTGACTCGACAAATCGCTACCGGGCGTTGCGTACAGGAGAAAACTATGCGGAACAGCACTGCGTACGTAGATACCGTTCGCCGCATCGCAGAAGGAATCGCTGAGCCCCACGCGGTCGAGGTCGATCGAGACGCCCGGTTTCCCAGCGAGACGATCACGGCCTTGCGCGAAGCCAACCTCCTCGGCGCATTCGTGCCACGAGAATTGGGCGGCCTCAGCTGCGGCATGCTGGAACTCGCAGGCATGTGTGACGTACTCGGCCAACACTGTGCGTCGAGCGCGATGATCTTTGCGATGCACCAGATCCAGGTCGCTTGCATCGTTCGACATGGGCTGGCGGAGGCATATTTTCAGCGGTATCTGCGAGAGCTTGCGGCGAGTCAGTTGTTAATTGCGTCCGTAACCTCCGAGGTGGGGGTCGGAGGCGAAATGAGGACGAGCCAATGCGCCGTCGTCGAGCGCGCCGGGCGCTTCGAGTTGCAGAAAGACGCCACCACCGTGTCCTACGGCGCAGAGGCCGACGATCTTCTCATCACCGCCCGCCGTCACCCGGACGCTGCGCCGAGCGATCAAACGCTCGTATTGGGACGAAAGGCAGAGAACCGTGTCGAGCGCACCGGCAGCTGGGATACGCTCGGTATGCGAGGCACGTGTAGCCCAGCGTATCGCGTCACCACCAGCGGGAGCTCCGAACAGATACTGCCACAGCCGTTTGCGGACATCTCAAGCCATAGCATGGTGCCATTCTCACACGTGCTCTGGGCCAACTGCTGGTTGGGTATCGCGACGGCGGCGGCGGCGCGTGCACGCGGCTATGCCCGCGCTCGCGCCCGCAATCAGCCCGGTCAAAGCCACCCGTCTGCGCTGCGACTCTCGGAGCTGGCGAGCTTGCTGCAGACGATGCGTGCCCACGTGTCGGAGGTGGCGACGGAGTGCGATCAGCTCGTTGCGAGGGACGACAGTGCGGCCGCCGCGAGTACCGCAGCCCTTTCCTCGGTAGGTTTCGCCCTCAAGATGAACAACTTGAAGCTCAGCGCATCGGAGCTGGTCGTCACCATCGTATCCCAGTCGCTGCGGATCTGCGGCATCGCCGGATACGCGAACGACACCAAATTCAGCATTGGACGCCACTTGCGGGATGCGCACTCAGCCGCATTGATGGTGAGCAACGATCGAATTCATGCGATCAACGGCTCATTGTTGCTCGTTCTGAAGAACCATTGAACCGAAGGCAAAAAGGTCTACTGCGTGCAGATCGTGTCGATAACGAACTCCGAGGGGCGGGTCGTCGAGGTCGAGTGGCTCGCGAGAGCCGAAGCTGTTCACCGGCAGCTCCGCAGCGCGCTGCCGCCGGACTATTCAGACAAGATGCGGAGAGTATTTTCCGACGGCGGACGTATGTGCGTTGCTGCCCGTTCGGAGGTGGTCCTCGGGGTTGCCGTCTATCGCGTTTTCGAGGACACGATGGGCGGGCGACAGCTGTTCGTCGATGATCTCGTGACCGAATCATCGGAACGTTCGACGGGTGTGGGGCAGGCGTTGCTGTCTCATCTCGATGAGGTCGCCCGCAGCGCGGGCTGCTGGGTGTTGACGCTCGACTCGGGGACGCAGAGGCACCGCGCGCACAAGTTCTATTTCAGAGAGGGAATGCAGATCGTCTCGTTGCACTTTGCAAAGGAACTGAAGAGAGACTAGAGAGGGACCTTGCGTGGGGCGCCGCGCCCCTTTCGGCGACGAGGCGCCGCAGGCATCAGGGGTTGAGACCGTGCTGGGTAGCAAAAGGTCGAAAACGACCCGAGCTGCGAGTGTTGGGTGGGTCGACTGGGCCATGGGGGGAAGGGTGGAGCGGCCGATCTAATGCGCGCCACTCGCCAGCTGCCATCACGGATGGCTTTACACGTGACGAGTAACGACAATGCTTCAGTCGAACGTCAAGAATTCCGGCGGAGAAGGCTTTGATACACCCGACGCGGCCGCGGGCTTTCGAACACCTGGAACGATGGCGGCCTGGGTCGCTTACATCGTACTTCTCGGTGGTGCGATAGCGCTCTTCTGCGCGGTGCGAGCTTGGGGAAGCGACCTGGAAGTGCTGCATGCATTGCCGCTCCCCGGCCCAACGGTGTCAGCCGCGGGATCGGGGACGCTGCCACGGCTGTTGCTCGCTATCGCCATCGTCGCGCTGTGCGCGCGGGTGACGGGATACGCCTTCCAGCGCTTCCTGCATCAACCCGCCGTCGTCGGTGAAAGCGCGGCGGGGATCCTGCTGGGGCCCTCATGTTTGGGCGCCGTCGCCCCGGACCTCGCGTCAATACTGTTTCCTGCCAACATCCTGGAACACCTCAGGATGGTCGCCAGCATCGGCATCGTCCTGTTCATGTTCTTGGTCGGCCTCGAACTCGACGTCAGCGTGCTGCGCGGAAAAGCGCGGGCGACGCTCGCCGTAGCACACGCGAGCATCCTGGTGCCCTTCAGCTTGGGCGCTCTGCTGTCGCTCCTTTTGTATCCGAGGTATTCGCACCACGGCGTGCCTTTCACGGTGTTCGCGCTATTTGTCGGTACGTCGCTGTCCGTCACGGCATTTCCCGTCCTCGTGCGCATTCTTGCCGACCGGGGGTTGCAAGCGACCCGACTGGGAGTCACGGCGATCAGCTGCGCAGCGGTGAACGATGCAACGGCCTGGTGTCTGTTGGCCCTCGTCTCCAGCGTCGCGAGCGCCAGGCTCGGTGAAGCACTGAGAACCATCGCCCTCACCGTGGCTTTCGTGATCGTCATGTGGCGAGTCGTGCAGCCAATCGGCAAGCGGCTGGCGGCCTCCGTGGAGCGTTCGAAGGGCGAATCACTCGTGCCCTTCGCGTTTACACTTGCCGGCTTGTTCCTCAGCGCGGCGGTCACTGAGGCCGTCGGCGTCCACGCGCTGTTTGGTGCATTCGCCTTTGGCGTCTGCCTGCCACACGACGGTCGGATGGCGGCGCAGCTCAGGGCGCGCCTGCACGATCTCGTGATCGTGCTTCTCTTGCCGGTATTCTTCGCCTTTATGGGGCTTCGTACGCGCTTGGGCCTCGTGAGTAGCACGGCGGACGTGGCGGTTTGTGTGCTGATTATCGCCGTGGCATCCCTTGGCAAGATTGCCGGG
Organism: Deltaproteobacteria bacterium; assembly: GCA_043747815.1. Lineage (GTDB taxonomy): Bacteria > Myxococcota_A > Polyangia > Polyangiales > Polyangiaceae > SZUA-265. The sequence continues at coordinate 23,819 of JAYTOL010000130.1, read as the reverse complement.
AGCTACGTCGCTGCCCGGTACAGCGGGCAGTCGCACGCAGATGCGTTCGCGCTCGGCGTGTTGATGAATACCCGAGGGCTGATGGAACTGATCGTGTTGAACGCGGGTCTGGAGATGGGCGTGTTGTCGCCGACCTTGTTCGCGATGCTGATCGTGATGACGCTGGTCACGACCTTTGCTACTTCTCCAATCCTGACGTGGATGCATCGGGGCCAGCTCGCTGCGGCGACGGCGTCATGAACGCTCGTCGTGGCACGTCGGGGTGCTCCCGGAGAACTCACGAATGGTGGTCTGCTTGACATCTCAGCCTCCAAGAGTGACATGCCCACCTGTCGTGCGAACGGCGGTACCATGCGTCGAACCGTCTGCGGTCGAGCTGAGGCGGGCGGCTCGGCAGTATCAAGCGCATCGCGTGATTATCGCGGGCGCGATGCATTCGCTCGTGGCACGTGAGCTCGCTTTCTGGCTGGCCTTGGCAGGCAAGCACGTGACGCTGCTCGAGGCGAGATTGGGGTCGAGCGCTTCGGCAGCGGTGGCTGCGCACTTTGCGAGCGTCGCGCGCGCCTGGAGTATCCCTTGGGACGAGAGTTCCTTCATGCGCGGTGTCAGCGTGCACGACAAGAGCGGCGTGCTCGGCCAACGCACGGAAGGGCGGATAGAGGTAGCCCATTTTGCCGACGTCGATTGGGTGGTGCGCTCAGCCCGTTCGTCGCTCCACATCGAGCAGGCGGGCGAGGTGGCTGAGCTGGCTCGGCAGCTCGGAGCGTGTTCCTTCGTACTGATTACATCCACCGCGGCTGCCAGCGCATCTCCGCCGGCCGTGCCTGTCGGAAGCGTGGCGAGAGCGGCCATGGATTCGCGCCAGCTCCGGCACGCCGAGCGCCTGCGTGCGGCGGAGGAAGACTTCGTCATCCGGGCACGGCGGCTCGGGCTGAACGCTCGAACGGTGCGGTTGCCGCTCGTCTTGCCGTCGCTCCGTTTGGCACATCCAGCAGGCATTGCCCGCTACCTGCCGCTGGCGAGCCTGCGTGAGCGAGGTGTTCGGACGCAGGGGGCACCGGGCCTGAAGACGGCTGCGCTGCTCTGTCCACCCGGAGCGGCGCTCGACATCGTGCCGCTCGACGTCGTCACACTCGATCTGTTGCGCCTCGGAGCAGAGCACGAGCACGCGGACGGGGTCGTGGTGTTGTCCGCCACTCGCGGAGTTCGACTCGGTGCCGTGTTGAGCCTGGTCGCCAAGCATGCCGGCCTTCCTGACACGACACCGACCGACGGGGCATGGAGTGAGCGGGGTCGTGCGCAATCGCCGTTGATGCGTCGGCTGCGGCATCTCGCCCCGTTCCTGCTCCCACAGGAAGGCTCCTGGCGAACGGAAGGTCTCGGTCCATCCATCGTGCAGGAGGCACACCTCGACCTGGCTCTGGAAGCTCGCGATGTTTCCCAGCCATCGCGAACCTGGGCGGCGGCGATGTCCGACGGCGCCCGGATTTGCGTGTACGAGTGGGGCCGCATCGATGCACCGGTGCTCCTGCTCATCAACGCTCTCGGGATGACCATAACCTTGGTCGAGTCTCTCGCGCAGTATCTGGCGGCGACATATCGCGTGATCGTATGCCAGTCGCGAGACGTACCCGCGGTGGACGAACTCGAGTCGGACGAGGCGCTGAAATTCGACCGGCAAACTCGTGACGTGGCCGAGGTCCTGGAAGGATTGGGAGCCGGCGAGGTCGATGTGGTGGGCTGGTGCACCGGCGCGCAACTCGCCCTCGAACTGGCGTCCACTCATCCCGAGCGCGTACGCCGCTTAGTGCTACTCAACGGCACCTTCGCATACGACCAGGGGCGTCTCTCTGCGTGGCAGCGCCGCCTGCGTTCGATTCTCGGTCGCGTTCAAGGTAGGCGCGAATCATGCCACCAGTTCTGCGAGATGATCTACGGAGTGGAGAACGAGCAAGCCCTCGGTGCGGGAGCAGCGCGGTACGCCTCGCTGACGTCGACACGAGATGCCGTCGTGGGGTATGCTACCAGCGCGCCCTTCAGGTCTCCAGAGACGCTCTTTCGATACTCGCGCGTGGCGCTCGACTCTTTCAGGCGCACCGAATGCGTGCGCTGGTCGGAGCTGCCTCGCTCCTTGGTCGTTGCGGGGGCGCTGGACGATGTCGTGAATTTGGAAGCCGCGCGCTGGGCATCGGCGAAGGCCAGGGGAGCCGTGCTCATCGAGTTGCCGGAAGGCACCCACTACCAGCATTACGAAGCGCCCGAGCGGACGGGCAGCTTGCTAGTGGAGTTCCTTCGGCACGGCGAGCTCCGCAGCGCTGTGAAGTAGACAAAGGTTGGAGTTCAATCGTGACGAGCGCAGAAGTCATCACGCCCAGTTGGCATAATACGTATCGCCGGGTCGCCGGAATCTGGGACGGCGTCTTGTCACCGTGCGCGAGCGCTTCGCTCCGGCAGGGTAAGTTCTTCGAGCTCGGTGGCACCTCCATGATGGCGATGGACCTGCTGGAGCGTCTCGAGGCCGAGTTCGGGGTTGATATCTCGATCCTGGTCTTCGGTGAGCACTCCTCGCTCGACGCGCTGACGACATTCCTGCACGAGTGGCGTGGTGAGCCCGACGCTGCGGGCGCCGAGCCCGATCGCTCCGCACCGGGAGCGCGTGTCTGCTGGCCGACGAGCGCGTCGCAACAGGAGCTGTTTGGCCTTGCCAAGATGAACCCGCGCGGTCAGCTCGCCTACAACGAGTGCGTGGCTTGGCATGTGACGGGGCAGGTGAGCGTCCGCGCGTTGCGTGAGAGCGTCGAAGCCGTGGTTTCGCGCCATCCAGCGCTTCGAACGCTCTTCGAGGCCGGCGGCGCGCAGCAAAGGGTAGATCCGGAAGCGAAGGCCAATTGGTGCGAGTGGCCCGCGGTTGCGTCGCCCCCGAGCCTCGACGATGCTCTCGAGGCGTTGAGCTCGGTGCGGGCGCAGCCGTTCGATCTGGAGCGTGGGCCCCTCCATCGCCTCTATTTCTTGGCGCTCGTCGACGGGAGCTGCCTCGTCGCTCTTGCGGCGAATCACATCATCATTGACGGCGAGTCGTTCGCTCTGTTTCAGCGCGAGCTCGCCGCGTCCTATTCGAGCATCCTGACGGGGCAGCCTTCCGGGTTGCGCGAACCGTTGGCTTTCGGCACCTACATAGAACGACAACTCGAGCGTGCGATGGATGGCTCGCTCGAACGCAGCCGAACCTATTGGCGCGAGGTCTTCGAATCTGGCGTGGGCCAGATCGAGATGGCTCTGGACCAGCCACGATCGGAGCCGCGGCAGTTCCGGGGGGATTGGGCCACGGCGGAGTGCGACGTCGGAGCCACCTGGGCGCTTCGCGACCTCGCGCGGCAACACGACGCGAGCCTCGCGTCGGCGCTCTTCACCGCCTACCTGATCACCCTAGCGCGGTGGTCCAGGCAGGACAGCGGGCTCGTGGGTCTCGGCGCCGCGAACCGTACCATTGCGGGCAGCGACGTCATGATCGGATTCGCCGCCAACCCTCTGCCCATTCGGTTCGCCACGAAAGCCGAGAGCACCTTCACACAGACGCTCGCTGCCACGCGTCTCACGATGCTCGAGGCGCTTTCCCATCAGGCCATTCCGATTGCTTCTGTGAGGGCATCGCTCGAAACCCGGCGCGCTGGGCATTCCGTCGGGTTCGAGATGGCGACGGCGTATGCCGCCCTGTCAGGACCGGGCGTTCGCTTCGAAGCCTTGCCCGTGCGCTCGGGCCACGCCGCCTTCGATATGAAGCTGATGGCGCTAGAGCGTGATGCTGAGCTGCACTTCATCCTGGAGTTCGACGCCGAGGTGTTGAGGCGCGCGACAGCGGAGCGCTTTCTCCGTTCCTTCGTGCAGGTGATTCAGCAGGTCGTGACGCAGCCCGATGCAGCCATTGCTCGGCTACGCTTGGTTTCCGCCGCAGAGGAGGAACGGATGCTCGTCACTTGGAACTCGACCGCTCGCACCCTTCCGAGCGCGTCCGTTCCTGAGCTCGTGGCGATGCGCTGCCGCGAGACGCCGAGGGCGCCGGCCGTCAGCGATGGCGTGGAGCATCTCGACTATGGGGAGTTATGGCTCAGGGCGCTGCGCATCGCCACGGATCTGAGGGCGCTCGGGGTTGGTCCAGGCAGTGTCGTTGCCGTGCATGTGCGACGGAGTGTCGCGTATGTCGAGGCCACCCTGGCGGTTCTCCTGGTCAGGGCCGCGTATCTTCCCCTCGAAGTGGAACATCCCGTCGAGCGTCTGCGCGTCATCGTCGCAGACGCCCGAGCGCAGGCGGTGGTGCACGACGGTGACACCCCACTGCTCGGGTGTCGGACAGTTCGCGTCGACGGTAGCGACTCGCAGGCTCTCAGCAGGCAGCGCCCGGATTCGCACTTCGAGCCGCCCACGCCGGAGGACGCTGCGTATGTCATCTATACGTCCGGCAGTACCGGCACACCCAAAGGGGTGGTCATTTCACACCGCGCTCTCCGCAACCTGATCTATTCGCATCGCGAAGTCTCGGGACTGCATTCGGGGGACCGCGTCGCACAGCTGACCAGTGTCGCGTTCGACCCCGCCGTGGAGGAGATCTGGCCCGCGCTATGCACAGGGGCGAGCATCCATATCGCCCCCACGGCCATACGCCGTGATCCGGCCCAGATCCAAGCTTGGCTGATCCAGCAGCGCGTCAGCCTCGCGATTGTGCCGACGCCGATGGCTGTGTTGTTGTTCGGGCTCCACTGGCCGGAGCCGGTGGCGTTGTCGCGGATGCTGATCGGGGGTGAGCGGCTCGGCTCATACCCATCACCCCGCCTGCCGTTTCGCGTGATCAATTGCTATGGCCCGACCGAAGCGACGGTCTGGGCAACGGCCGGGGTGCTGACACCGGGCGCGATCGGCGTGCCCAGCATCGGCAGTCCTGCGCTCAACACGCGCGTGTACGTGCTGAGCAGGGAGGGGAACTTGGTTCCGGTCGGAGCTCCCGGAGAGCTGTGCATCGCAGGTGATGCCGTAGGTTCGGGCTACCTCCATCAAAAGGAGCTGAGCCGGCTCTCTTTCGTGCCGGACCCTTTCGCCGCCACACCGGGGCGCACGATGTTCCGTACCGGCGATCTGGTACGGCGTCACGCGGACGGCTCGCTCGAGTTCCTCGGACGCATCGACGAGCAGGTCAAGCTGCGCGGCTTCCGTCTGGAGCCCGGCGATGTCGAAGCAGCCCTGCAAAAGGCGGGTTCGTTTCGCGAGCTCGCAGTGACCGTTCGCGAGCCGTCTGCAGAGGTGCGAGTGTTGGTGGCGACGGTCGTCCCGAGCGCCGAGTCAGCCTGTGACTTTGACCAGTTGCGGCGACGGCTGCGCGCCGTCTTGCCCGACTACATGATCCCACAAGCCTTCGAGATCATGAAGCAGCTGCCACGAGGGGCAAACGGAAAGGTGGATCGATCCGCGCTGCGAACACGGGCCGTCCCACGGGAGGATCGCGGCGAGAGAGTCGGGGCGCGAGACGCGCTGGAGCTCGCTCTGGCCGCGCAGATGAGCGCCACGGTCGGCTTGCCCGATGTCACCCTGGACGACGACTTCTTCTCGATCGGCGGTGATTCGCTGCGAGCCGTTCACCTGGCGGCCAACCTGCGCAAGGCGCACGGTATCGAGCTCGGGTTGGCTGCACTCGCCGAGCATAGAACCGTTCGCCAGCTCGCTCGTGCTTTGCGTCAAGGGCTGGCGCTCTCCAGCCCGTTCGTGACGCTGCGCAACGCCGGGCAGGGAACGCTGCTACTGTTTCACCCCATCGGCGGAAACGTCCTCTGCTACGTTCCGCTGGCTGCCTCGATGCCTGGAGGTCCGAAGATCGTCGCCGTGCAATGCCCTGCGGTATACGATAGCGACTTCGCTTTCAGCTCATTCGAGCAGCTGGCTTCCAGCTACGTCGACGCGATGCCGACGCGTGGGTTGGAAGAGCCATTCGTGTTTGCCGGCTACTGTGCGGGAGGCGTGGTGGCGCACGCCGTCGCTCGCGAGTACGAGCGCCGGGGGCAAAGCTCGGCTGGACTCATCCTGATCGACAGCGCGCTCCCGTCGGGGGCGGTCGTGACGCGAGACGAGCCGCAGCTCATGGATTTCTTCTATGGCGAGCTGAGCATTCTACAGCAAGGTAGGCGGGTCCAAACCATTGAACCCGGGCTCCGGAGCGTTCCGGAGGGCCAGAGGTTGTCCGCACTGCTGGCCATCGCCCGAGAGCACGGCGTATTGCCTGCCGACATGCTCGAAGCGGACGTCGCGAGGTTGCTGCGATCGTGCACGCTCAGCATAGAGGCATACCATCGTTATCGCCCCGGAGCGCTTCGCTGCCTCGCCGTCATGTTGCAGGCGGGGGAAGTGGCGCCCATGCTCGCGGACACCCCCTCGTACCTCAGCGCCGGGCTTGGTTGGGTCGAGCACGTGCCCGCACTCGAGCTGCGCCGGGTCGCTGGCGACCACTACACGATGATGCGTGAGCCGCACCTCGTTGAATTGTCGAATCAAGTCGCGCGGACGTGGGAGCAGCTGGTGCGGCCAACGCAGTCAGCGCAAAAGTGAAAGGTTTGCCGATGAGCGTATCGTTCGAGATGTCGTCACAGGTTTTTGCCGAGGTCGTCGCGAGCGCGCGGCTTGCGCCCTCCGCCGACAACACACAGCCCTGGTCGTTCGAACGCATGGGCGCTGGGATGCAAGTCTACATCAGCCGGGAGCGAATGCTCCCCACGGATGTGGCCAACATGTTCTCGTGGATTGCCGTCGGAGCGGCGGTGGAGAACATCGTACTCAGCGTCTCGAAGCGCGAGCAAGGCACCGAGGTCGACTTGCCACGCGGCGAGGGCGCCGTGGCTGCGAACGGTGACGTGTTGGCGGCCAGCTTGAGCTTCTTCAGCGGCGCCACGCCGGATGCGCTCGTCAACTGGATCGAGCGGCGGGTCAGCAACCGGCGGCCCTACGATGACGAGCCTCTCGCGCAGTCCGAGCTCTCCATACTGGCGCGTGCGGCGGGTACCGGAGTGGGTGTGCATTGGGTGCGCGAGAAATCGGAGCGGCAAATCTTTGCCGACCTGATGGCGAGCTGTGATCGTACTCGCCTCGAATACCGCCCGTTTCATGAAGAGTTGTTCGCGATCCTGCGGCTCTCGGAGGAAGAGGCGCGGCGCCGAGGCGACGGGCTGAGCTTGGCCAGTCTGGAGATCCCGGAGAGTGAAGTCCCCATGCTGCAGGCGATGAGCGACTACGCTACTTGTGAGGCGGCCAACGAGAAGGGTTTCAGTCGAGAGCTGGCCCGTGGCGGTGCCACTGGCGCCGTCAAAGCAGGCGCTGTCGGCATCCTGTCCGTGCCGACCGCCACGCCGGCAGCTTGGATAGAAGCAGGGCGTGCATTCCAGAGGGTATGGTTGCGGGCAACGGAACGAGGGTTTGCCTTTCAGCCGATCGGGGGCTTGCCTCAGTTCTTGACACGCTTGGCGCTGGCCCCCGACACATTTACTTCGGAGCACCGCCAGCGGATGGAAGGCATCATGCCGGCGCTGCACGAGCTGGTGCCGGGGTTAAGGGGTCGGGCGCTCAGCGTCATGTTTCGCGTCGGCAAGTGCGACGCACCCCCGAGCGGGCGATCCTATCGTCTGCCTACAGAACGCTTGCTGCGCTCGGCGTCGTAGCGGGCATCCCAAGTTCGAAGCGTCGCATCTGGGTGAATGTCAAAAAGGGAACGATATGCTTGATGAGAAGGTAGAGGAGAAGATCAGGAGCGTCCTGAAGGAGCATGGGCGGCTGGGTGTAGAGGTCGACGCCCTGTCGCTCGATGCTGATCTGCACGCGAGCGGGCTGACATCGCATGCGACGATGAGCGTGGTGATTGCGCTCGAGCAGGCTTTCGGTAGCGAGTTTCCGGACTCGCTCTTGACGCGAGGTGTGTTTGGGAGCATCGCCTCTATTGGGGCTGCCCTCGAGCAGGTCGGGCGTGTGTCCGCGGAGTAGCGGCGAACGCGGTGATGACGTGCATAAGGAGCGTGCAATGAACAAGCAAACGACCAACGAAGAGTTCTTCGAGTGTCTGTGTCAACATGGCCACGTATTGCCATCCGGAGTGCTCGGAGTATTCGGGCGGGGTGGTGAGTACGAGGCGGTGGTGACGGGGCTCGGCGGTCAGATCACCGCGCTCGGTGCAGACCTGTCTGCGGAGGTGGTGCGGTTTCCTCCCGTGCTCAGCCGAAAAGTCCTGGAACAGAGCGAGTTCCTCCAGTCGTTTCCGCACCTCGCCGGGACCGTGTCCGCGTTTGAGGGTATGGACGCGGAGCACGTGCAGCTGGTCCAAGCGCTGGAGCAGCAGCGGGACTGGAGCCAGTTCCAGAAGATGACGGACCTCGTGCTGGCTCCCGCGGCTTGTTATCCCGTGTATCCACTGGCGACGGGCCAGCTGCCGAAGTCGGGGCGGGTGTTCGACGTCGAGGCCTACTGCTTTCGTCGTGAGCCTTCGGACGATGTGTCGCGCATGCAGAGCTTCCGAATGCGCGAATACGTGCGGATCGCCGATGCCGAGACGGTGCTTGCATGGCGCAAAGACTTGGTCGAACGCACCTCGCGCCTGGCGCATCAATTGGGTATCGACGGTCACGTCCAGGTCGCTTCAGATCCGTTCTTCGGGCGTTTTGCGCGAATGATGGCGGATGGTCAGCGTGACATGTCGCTCAAGTTCGAGCTGCTTTTCCCAATGGGGGCGAAGGAGTCCGTCACCGCGCTCGTCTCTTTCAACTACCACCAGGACCATTTTGGGCGTGTATTCGCCATCAAGGACGCATCGGGAAACACGGCTCACACCGCATGCTTGGGCTTCGGCATTGATCGGCTCGTGCTGGCGCTGCTCTTGACGCACGGCATGTCGACAAAGCGCTGGCCCGAGTCGGTGCGTCAACAGCTCGCGCTCTGACGGTGAAGGCTTCATGCAGCTACGGGCGATCGACTTGGATGTGAACAGTTATCGGCAGCACCCGCTACACGCTGGAGATCGGATATGGCCGCAAACCAACTGCTATGTGGATGTTTGGATAGAGCTCTTGCACGTCCTCGGATTCGATCCCGTCGCCATGCTCGGGTTCTCGCTGTGCGCCGATTTCGAAGGCGATCAATGGACGTTCATCAAGCCCGCCCATGAAGACCTGCGAGTCCTCTTCGGTATCGAGGTGGTCGAGCTCAACGTGTGGGACGATCTGCTGAAGCACGTCGCGGCGGCGTGCCAGCGAGGCAACGTGTTGATCCCCGAAACGGATGCGTTTCATCTTCCCGATGACGCGGCTACAGCGTACGGAAGGAATCACACCAAGACGGCCATTGCCATCGTCGATGTCGATGTCGATGCCGGCGCTCTCGGCTATTTCCACAGCGGGAACTACCACCGGCTCTCGGGCGACGACTTTGCGGGAATCTTCGCAATGGCGGAAGGCCGACTGCCCCCTTACGTGGAGATGGCGAAGCTCGGTCGCATCGAGCGCAGGGAGGCGCCGCTCCTCTTCGAGCTCGCCGTCGAGCGCGCGCGCCTGCACGCGCGTCGGATGCCGGTGAGCAACCCGTTCGCGGCGTATCGCGCTCACTTGGAGGCCGAGCTCGACGCGCTATGCGCGGCCGGGATCGAGGCATTTCATCGATACGCCTTCGCGACCATGCGTCAGTTCGGAGCGAGCTTCGAGCTCGCGTCGATCTATCTCGATTGGTTGGCTCGGGGAGGCGTCGATGGTCTCACGGGGGCGCGCGAGGGTTTTTCGGACATATCGATGAAGACGAAAGGCCTGATGATGACCTTCGCACGGGTTCTCTCCGCCCGCTCGACGGCCCAGCTGGATGAGAAGAAGCGGCGACTCGTGGGGTTGGTCGAAGCGATGCAGTCCTCGTGGGCAGATGCGGCAACCATCGTCGCGCGGCGACTGGCCTGAGAGGCGGAAGAAGACGTGTCGAAGGACGTACTGCTCGGCGGGGATGGTCACTTGACGTTGTCCGACGGCTGGCGCCTGGCATCGAGCGCCCCCGGCGGCGAGCGCCCGGCTGAAGGCTCGCCCCAATGGTGCGCAGTGACGGTACCCGGCACGGTCGTGTCTGCGATCTGTCGGGATTGGGCCGATGCCGAGCGCAAAAGTCAGGAGCTCGAGTCACGCGATTGGGTGTATCGATGTGCCCTTCCCGAGGTGCGCCGGGAGGGGCCAGCCGAGTGCTGGTTGCACATAGGCCGGCTCGTACCCGTGGCGGACGTCTACCTGGGCGATCGCCTCCTCCTGAGGTCGGAGAACGCGTTCCTGCGCCACGCTGTGCTGCTCGAGGCGCCTCCCGAGAAGGGAGAGCCACTGACGATCGTCTGTCGGAGCTGGGCCTCTTTGCTCGCCCAGCGGCGACCGCGACCGCGCTGGAAGACGCCGATGGTGGATCATCAGGGCATGCGATTCGTACGCGCCCCGCTCCTCGGGCACATGCGGGGGTGGACACCGCCCGTCCCGATGATCGGCGTGCTCGATCCAGTGGTCCTCGAACGTCGATCGCTGTTGTCGTTGCGTCGCGTCAGCGTCGACACGAAGCTTCATGGGTCCGTCGGCTGGGTACACGTGGAGGTGGCGGCGCGAATTCTGGGCGACGCTTCGGTATTCGGGGCCGTGCTGCGTGTCGGAGCCCACTCGAGCCCGCTCGAGCATCAGCTAAACGGCGACGGAGAGTTCGAAGTGCGGGGCAGCCTGAAGCTGCCGGCGGTGGAGCCGTGGTGGCCGCATACCCACGGCCGCCAGCCACGTTACCCGGCCTGCATCGCGCTCCAGACTTCGAAGGGCGAGTCCGTGATTGACCTCGATCCGCTCGCATTCCGAAGCGTGCGAGTCGCTGGTGCGGATGCGTTCGCCATCGAAATCAACGGCGTGCAGGTATTCTGCCGTGGTGCCTGTTGGATGCCGATAGACCTGTGGAGCATGGTCAATGAGCCCGGCGCATTGCGGCGGACGCTCGATCGCGTCAAGGCCGCGGGTATGAACATGCTGCGTGTCAGCGGGGCGACGCTGTATGAATCACGAGAGTTTTACGCCGCCTGCGACGAGCTGGGAATCCTCGTTTGGCAGGATCTGATGTTCTCGAGCATGGACTATCCGACCGAGGATCCGTCTTTCGCGAGCAACGTCGAACGCGAGGTGCGTCAGACAGCGGCGGAGCTCCGCGCGCACCCCTGCATCGTGATGGTCTGCGGCAATAGTGAGGTCGAACAGCAAGCAGCAATGATGGGACTGCCGAGCTCGACGTGGAGCTCTCGGTTCTTTGAGGAGCAGGTGCGCGAGTGGTGTCACGAGGCCTTGCCCGACGTTCCTTACTGGCCGTCTACGCCTCACGGTGGCGCGCTCCCGTTCTCATCGCGGACGGGCACCGCCCACTGGTATGCCGTCGGCAACTTCATGCGGCCGCTCGACGAGGCTCGCCGCTCAGAGCCTGTCTTTGCAACAGAGTGCCTCGGCTTCGCCAACCTGCCCGACGACTCAAAGTTCTCGCAGTTCCTCTGCGCCGGGCAGCTGCCGCCCCACCACCCGGCGTGGAAGGCCCGTGTGCCGAGAGATATCGGTCCCGGTCACGATTTCGATGACGTTCGCGACCACTACTTGAAGCTTCTCTACGGTGTTGACCCGGTGGACTTGCGGCGCCAGGACATCGAGCGCTATCTCGATCTGAGTCGGGTCGTCACGGGAGACGTGATGACGGCGGTGCTGAGCGAGTGGCGGCGCGCCGGCGCGCGCTGCACGGGAGCCATTCTCTGGATGCTGAAGGACCTTTGGCCCGGCGCTGGATGGGGCGTGCTCGACTCCGACGGCGACCCCAAAGCCGCCTACTTTGCGCTGAAGCGAGTCATGCGGAGCCCAAACTTGCTCCTGACAGACGAGGCATGCGACGGACTGGATGCCCATTTGGTCAATGACGGGGCGAGCGAGCTCCGTGCCGTCGTCGAGGTCCGCCTGCTTCGAGACGGCGCTACCGTCGTATCGAGCGCGAGCACGGAAGCGTCCCTCCCGCCGAGGAGCGTCACCCGGCTCGGCGTCGGCGATGTGCTCGGTGGATTCTGCGATGTATCCTATGCTTATCGGTTCGGTCCTCCCGGTCATGACACCGTGATCGTCAGCTTGCGAGACGTCGCTTCGGGCGAGTTGTGGGCCGAGGCCATCTACTACCCGCTCGGAAGGAACCGCATTCGCGAGCTCGACGTCGGGCTGTCGGCACGGCTCGAGCTCGTCGGGTCCGACCAAGGCCGGTTGGTGCTACACACCCGTCGCCTGGCGTGCGCTGTGGCGATCCAATCCGACGACTTCGTCCCGGCCGACAACTACTTTGATCTGCCCCCAGGGGCCGAGCGCGTCATCATGCTTGAGCAGCGATCGGGCCGAGCGATGGCGGCAGGGACGATCCGAGCGCTCAACTCGCGCGCGGTCGCGCGCTTCACCAGCGACGCTCGATGAAATGACGTCGGTGCCAGTCAGGGCAGCGACCAGGATACAACGCTATTGCGACACACGACCCGTCAGCAGGGGGGCGTGAATCATCCAAAGGAGCCGAGATGGCTGATGAGTTTCGAATGACCGTCCCGAACGGTGGCGAGTATTGGAGCCTCAAACTACGAGAAATGGGGCATTCAGAGCCGATCTTCCCCGCCTTTGTGGGCGAGCTGGGTGCAGCGCGGGGCACGCTGTCGGTCTCATTGCCGTCGGTGCGGGAGGCAGAGCTCGTTGGCCTTTCTGGACTGCTCGTGCTGCTGTGGAAGTACTGGCCCAAACATCAACTCGTCGTTGCACGGCCGAGCGCCGACGGCTCGGTGCTGTTGCACCGTTGGATAGCCGATGGCACCACCACCTGCGCTGCGTTTCTCGAACAGACGAGAGACGAGCTGGCCGCCTGCGGAGCGCAGCGCGGCTATCCGTTCGAGGCGCTCTGTCGTGACCTCGGGTGGTCATTGACCGAAGCAAGCCGTTCGCTCTGCCAAGTAGGCTACGCGCTGGACGAAGAGGGTGCTGCACCATTGCCCTTCGAGGTACCGTTCTTCGTGCGGTTGAGGCCGACGGCGAGCGCGCTGCTCGCAGAGTTCACATACGACGGGCAGGTCCTCTCCAGCCGCCTGGTGGCACAGCTGGCGCGGCACTATGTCTCGCTCGTCCGAACATTGGCTCAGGGGGGAGCGCTGACCCTCGCTGAGCTCAGCGTCGGTGATGCGACTGATCTGGAGCGAGTGCTCGACGCCTTTCAGGCCAAGCGCATCGAGCGGGCGCGCATGACGTTGCACCAATTGGTGGCGCATCAGGCCGCCGTTCAGCCTGATGCGACTGCAATCATCTTTCGGAAGAGGCGTACGACGTACGGCGCGCTGGTGCGCAAAGCGAGCGCGATGGCTGCCTACCTGAGGCAGCGCTCGATCGTTCAGCCTGGCCAGCTCGTCGGCATCATTGCCGGCCGCTCCGAGAAGCCTATCATTGCGATGCTGGGAGTGCTCGAATGCGGGGCTGCGTATGTTCCGATCGACGCACGGCAGCCCTGGTGGGTCATCCACCAGATGCTGCAGACTGCCGGCGTTTCTGCCCTCATCGTCGACACCGACGCGCTGGCGCTCGTTCAACCCTTCGAAGGCCCGTTGTTCGTGCTGGATGTGGAGCTCGACGCACTGCCCAGCGACCCACAGCCCGAGGGCGAGCGGGTCGACGACACTGCCCTGGCCTACGTCATCCACACGTCAGGGTCGTCTGGCGCTCCCAAGGGCGTCGCCGTCGAGCACCGAGCCATCGTCAACAGCGTGCTATGGCGCATCGAGCACTACTCGTTGGTGCCGAGGGATGTGACGCTGCTTCTACCGTCGTTTGCCTTCGATAGCTCGGTGCTCGACATCTGGGCGACGCTGGCGGCGGGAGGAGCTGTCGCGGTGCCGGAGGGCGACCTGACGCTGGACGCGAAATACCTCACTGCGCTGATCGACGAGGTGCGCGCATCGCGCTGGACGATCACGCCGGCGTACTATCGAGCCTTGCTCGAGGCGCTCGCGCCGACCCACCCGGTGAGTTCGGTGACGGTCGCCGGGGAAAGGACGAGCACCGAGCTCGTTCGCCAGCACTACGCCCGATTGCCGGGTGTCCCGTTGTACAACGAGTACGGCCCAACGGAGAACGCGGTGTGCTCGACCGCAGCGCGACTCGATCCCGGGTGCGACACCGTGCCGATCGGACGCCCGATCACGAATGTGCAGGTGTTGATTCTCGACGGGCTACTCCGACCGCTGCCCCCCGGAGCGATCGGTGAGATTTACCTGTCGGGAGCGGGTTTGGCGCGAGGCTATGTGGGGCAGCCGCAGCTGACACGCGAGCGCTTTCCAGAGAGCGCGGTGCCAACGGGCGCTCTGCGCAGATTCTACAAGACGGGCGATCTCGGCGCGTGGTCGTTAGACGGCGAGCTCGAGTTCTTCGGCAGGGCCGATGGGCAGGTGAAGATCCGAGGCTATCGCATCGAGCTCGGACACGTCGAGCAGGTGCTGAAAGCGCACCCGAGCGTGCGAGACGCTGCCGCGTTGCGCAAGACATGGGCCGATGGCGAGCCGTATCTCGCCGCCTATGTGGTGCTGGACCGTGGCATGGACACGCAATCGTTGAGCGTCCATCTGAGTCAGCGCATGCCGTTCTACATGACACCGGATGTGCTGGTCCGGTTGGAACGGCTGCCGATCAACCGAAACGGCAAACTCGATCTGAACCAGCTCAGAAACATCAACGATGCCCCCCCGCCGAGGCTCAGCGCCGTCCCAGACCTGCCGGCAGCGGCACTCGAAGGCGATCTGCTCAACGTGTGCGCGGAGCTCTTCAAACGGCCCGATCTAGGCTCGTCCGAGGATCTGTTCGACCTCGGTGCCAGCTCGCTGAAGATCATGGATCTCGTGACGCGCATCCGCGTCCGGCTGGCCTTGGAGGTCGGCTTGCAAGACGTCTACACACATCCGACGGTCAAAGGGCTAGCGGCGTGCTTGGGTTCTCGGGAAACGGCGCGAAGAGAAGGTGGAACGGTGCCATGAAAAACATGTTCGGTTCGGACGTCGACTATGACGTCGTGATCTGTGGTGGTGGCCTCGCGGGTTTGTGCCTCGCGCGGCATCTCGAGCTACACGGGCCCAACGTTTCTACGCTCGTGCTAGAGCGGACGAAGCGGCCCCTGCCCGATGGGGCATTCAAGGTCGGCGAGTCGACCATCGAGGCTGGGGCGTTCTACTATTGGGCAACGCTGCAGCTGCGCGAATATCTCGAGACGGAGCACCTGGAGAAGAACGGGCTGCGCTACTTCTACGAATCCCCCACCGGTCGCTTCGAGGATCGACCGGAGTTCGGCGTGCGCAAGTTCCTGCCGGCAAAGTCCTATCAGCTCGACCGCGGCAAGTTCGAGACGCACCTTCGGGAGCTGGTCGGGCGATCGCGCGCGACTCTGGAAGAGGGGGTGAACATCAAGGAGATTGACCTGAACCCTCAGGGTCCGCACACGGTCTCCTACGATGCCGCTGGCGTCACGCGCCAGGTCCGAACCCGATGGGTTGTCGACGCGACGGGCCGACGGCGGCTGATCCAAAACAAGCTCAAGCTTGGCAAGCCGCAGAATCGCGTCGTGAACTCTGCCTGGTTTCGCGTAGCCGGCAAGCTATCGGTGCTCGACTTCGTCGGGAAGGAGCACCGGGAATGGCATGATCGGGTTCAGGACGATCGCTGGCAATCAACCAATCATTTGATGGGCCCGGGCTACTGGGTGTGGCTCATCCCGCTGTCGGGGGGGAACACGAGCGTCGGCATCGTTGCTGCCGATGCGATCCATCCGTTCCTGGAATACAACACGTTTGAGAAGGCCATGCAGTGGTTGCGCCGACACGAGCCGCTGGTAGCGGAGCACGTGCCAAAGTATCCGCTGATGGACTTTCTGGTGCTCCGAAACTACAGTTACACCTCGAACCAAGTCTTTTCGAGCGATCGCTGGGCGTGCGTCGGCGAGGCTGCTGCATTCGCCGACCCGTACTACTCTGTCGGCTCGAACATGATCGCCTTTGCCAACGGCTTTACGCGCCAATTCCTGGAGCTGGATCTCTCTGGCAAGCTCACCGAAGACTACGTGGCCTATGCCAACCGCTACTTCTTGACCACGAACGATGCGCTCACCGACACGATCCACCGCGCCTACCCGTTTTTGAACAACGGCGTCATCATGTCACTGAAGACGCTGTGGGACTACTACGTCGGCTGGACGACGACGGACCCTCAGCTCTACCACGAGATATACCTCGATCCCGAGCAAAGCCGGGCGTACAGCGCGCTCATTTCACTGGCAATCATCACGCAGGCGCGCGTGATTCGGCTCTTCGAAGACTGGGCGGCGCTCGGGGTTCGATCCAAGTTCACGTTCAATTTCGTCGACTATGTCGACGGCCAGCCGACGCTCAAGTCGCTGCACACTCGAGTCCTTCCTCCGAAGATGAAAGATTTCAGGGCGATCCTCGACTACGTGCGAGAGGCAGTGAACCGCGTCGAGGAGGTCGCGCACATCATCTTCCTCTTCGCCGTCGAGAATGTGCTTCCACAGCACCGGCAGATGCTCGAAGAGAAGAAGTGGATCAACGTCCGCGCCATCAGCCTGTCTCCCGAAAACTGGGAGCGCGACGGGCTATTTGCCCCGAGCAGCAAGCCGCGCGATTTTGCAGCGCTACAATCGGAGATTCTGGCGCACTTTCGATTGCTTTGACGAGTGCCGCAGAAATCATCTCGCCAGCAGCGCTTCGAGGTGCTCTAGCAAGGAGCTCCTGGAGTCACGCAGGTAGAAGTGATTACCCGGGAGAACGTGCACGCTGAACGCTGCGGTCGTTTCGGTTGCCCAGCATGCGAGTTCGCTCGAGGGGACGCTCGGGTCGGCGTCCCCTCCGAACACCGCCAACGGCACGTCGATGGGCTCGGCTCTCGCTGGTACGTGTGTCTCAGCGACCTCGAGATCGGCTCGGAGATACGGCAGAGACCAAGCCAGCAGCTCCGGGCTTGCCAGAGTCGCCGGGTCGAGCCAGTGACGCTCGGCAAGGCACGCGATCAGTGCGTCGTCATCGAGCTGGTGTAGCAGCGGCCCAGGTGGCCGGCGCAAGGTCGGGCTGGAGAGGAACAGGGCCTTCGGGCGAAATCCCTGCATCTGGAGACAGCGCGTGATTTCGAGCGCGACGATGGCACCGAGACTGTGGCCGAAGAATGCGAATGGCGCGGCGAGATGGGGCTCCAGCGCACGTTGGGTGGCAGCGACCAGCGTACTCATTCGACGATGCGGTGCTGCGGCAAAATGACGACCTCTGCCCGGAGGTTCGATAGCGCAGATGGCCGCTCGCGGCATGTGCCAATCGGAGTACGCTGCCGCGCTTCCCCCAGCGTGTGGGAAGCAGTAGAGCCGCAGCCGGTGAGGGCCCGAGAGTGACGGGACGTTGGGAAGCCAAAGGTTGCGCATTGGAGGGGCGGAGACTAGCTTGACGCGCGCTGGCCCGACAATGCCCCAACCGTCGCAGTCATTCCGTCGATGAAGCGGGATACCCGAAGCATGGAACTGCGTAGGCGAGGCTCGCTCGGGTCCAGGCTTGAATCCCGCCGTGAGGAGAGAGCGATATGAGCGATATCCTGTTTGCGTTCAGTGCAGGCCTGGGGCCGTTGAGCCGTTGTCTCCCGATCGCCAACGTTCTGGGCAATCGCAAGCATCGGGTCCATTTCTGTGCCATCGATAAGGCGAGGGTTTACATGGAGTCGTTCGGGCATGCGTTCGTGCCGGTCGCGACGACGGCAGTGCTGGAGATCGCCACGCTGCCGACCCGCACGACGACGTACCCGAACCTGAGCACGTATTACGGCTTCCTCGGCTACACCGACCCTGTGTTTGTGCGCAGGAAGCTGGCGAGTTGGCTGCAGGCGCTTGAGCCGTTGCGGCTCCAGGCGATCGTTTCTGATTGCAACCTCGAGGCCGTGCTCGCCGCGAAGGTCTTGGGCCTCCCGTTGGTGGTGATCTCGCAATCCGCATTTCATCCGCAGCGATCACTGCGCTTCTGGGAGGATCACCACCCGGAGAACGAAGCCGTCGTGGGCAACCTCAACGCGCTGCTGCGTGAGCATGGCGTCGCGAGCGACGTCCGGCGCGTCGAGGAGCTCTTCGTGGGGCATTCGACGATCTACACCAGCATACCGGAGCTCGATCCGGCACCCGATGACGCCGTCGTGTACACCGGCCCGATACTCTGGGACGGATACGGTGGGAATCTGGAGCAGGGTGCGACTGTCGTTCGCCGCCTGCGTGCGCTAGAGGGCAAACTGGTCACGGTTTACACCGGACGAATGGCAGATCTCGTGTCTTCGGACGCCGGGGCCTTGCTGGTGGGCCTGCTGTCGAGGCTGAGCGACGAGCGCGACTACAGCGTCGTCATCGCCACGGGTGGCCTGGACGACGTACCGCCCGAGGTGCGGCGACGCTCGAGTGAGCGTGTGGTGTTCACGTCCTGGGTTCCCGGCCCGGAACTGTATGACAGCGATCTCATCATTCATCACGGTGGCCATGGCAGCTGTCTCGCGTCGCTCGTGTACGGAACCCGAACGTTGGTTCTTCCGACGCACTCGGAGCGCGAGCACAATGCGCGGCAACTGTCCGCGCTCGGCATCGGCGGCTGGCTGGATCCTCGTGCGATCGACTCGCAGATGCTCCACGAGGAGATTTCGAGGCTGGTCAGCAATTCCGTTTGCCAGGAGAGCGCGACACGTTGGGCCACCACGCTTCGTGCGCGCCACTACCGCGGCGAGCAGCTCGGCGCGGATGTCATCGAGAGCCATCTCTAGCAGTTCACCGGCCTGACATACTCGGGCGCGCCCTTTCGATGAGAGATCGACTGTTCAATTGTGGAATAGTCGGCGCTTGAGGCGGAAGTGGCATAATCGACACCACGTTGGTGTTGCCGCATGGAAACACGTGCAGCGGATCGCTTGCACGCACACAACTGTTTCACCAACACTCTCGTCGAGAGCGTATGGACGAGGAACCTTGACACACTTTGTTGGACCGCCTAGCAATACGGCGCAGCTCGCCTTGAGCACGGCAGGGATATCGTCGAGGGCGAGGCGTTGCGGGAGGCGCGACATGTAAATCACCGTGGCGCCCCCACGGGGAGCACATGGCGACCTGAAGGTTGAGCTGCATTGCGTCGCAGAGAGACCGGTAGGGCCTCGAAGCGTCACTCTCGCCCCGGGCGCCCCCTCGAGTGGGCTTGAGCGCCGATCACGGGCAGGATAGGATGTCATCATGTGTGGTTTCGTAGTCGTGAAGACCGGTACGCCCGTTGACGAGTCACGCGTGCAGAGGCGGGGCCCCGACGGTCGGGGTTGCCTCACGCGCGAAGGGTTCGAGTTTTATCATTACCTGTTGCACGTCACCGGTGAACGCACACTTCAGCCCTTCGAGAAGGGTCACGTGGTATGCGTCTTCAACGGAGAGATCTACAATCATCCGTTCCAGCGGAGCGATGGTGAGGTCATCATTCCGTTGTATGTGAAGCATGGGGTCGAGTTTGCCAGGCACCTAGACGGTGAATTCGCAATTGCGCTTTACGATTTCGAGCGGCGCGTAGCGGTGTTTGCGACCGACGCGTTTGGCACGAAGCCGCTGTTCATTCGCGGAGTGGAAGCAGCCAGCTATCGGAGTGCACTGCCCGGCATGGCGGTGCCTCCGAATACGACACTCGTACGGCAGTTCGACGGGGCGAAGGAACAAGCATTTGTCAATGTTGCGTTCGATTTTGGCAACCAGAGCGAGCGCTCGTATGATCGCTGGCTGACCGCCTTCTCTGGGGCAGTGAAGAAGCGCAGCACGTCCGACTGCTTCATCGGCTTGAGCAGCGGCTACGATAGCGGGGCGATCGCGTGTGAGCTCCTCGAGCAAGGCATGCCTTTTGGAGCTTACAGTATTCGCGGGAACGAGCGGCAGGACGTGCTGGAAGCGCGCGTGGAGCGGGCAAACAGCGCGCTCCTGGAGCTGTCGGTAGACGACTATGAGAATGAGGTGAACTTTCTTCGCCGGCACTGCGAGCCGGCGAGCTTTCTAGCGGAAGCCCAGATGGAGTTGCATTGTGATGATCTCTTCGATGACCCCGGAGCCATCGGGTCTTCATTCATCTTCGCGCGCGCTCGGGCTAAAGGGCAGAAAGTGTATCTTTCCGGGCAGGGGGCAGACGAGATTCTGTCAGATTACGCTCTGACGCCGAAGGTTAGCTCATTGCATGGGCGCTTCCCGGTGCAGCTCGCGCCCTGGAAGAATTTCTATGGAGGATGCCAGCGAGCGTACTTGACCAAGGAGGAGTATGTAGGGGGTTGCCACGGTATCGAGACGAGGTATCCGTTCCTCGATACGGAGCTCGTTCAGGAGTTTTTGTGGCTCGCTCCGGAGCTCAAAAACCGCTACTACAAGGCCCCGCTTCACGAATATTTTGCCCGCCACGAGTTCCCGTTCTGGGAGGGTGCCAAGAGGGGGTTTGGGGCGGACATGAATCTGACTCAGGCCGACGAGGCGCGGTTGGCCCGGCTCTTTGCCTGGAGAAAACGCCCAGGTTCTTTCCCCACGTCGCTGCCGCAGTAAATGAGCAGGTCAGAGAACTTCATCATGTGTGTATCAGGGAAGGCGCCTCCGGGCCACACGCTCTGGTCTGCGCGGGAGACAGGCATGACGCAGAAAATTTCCGTAGTAATTCCCACCCGAAATCGACGCCGCGTTCTGGAGACCACGCTGGATGCGATGGCGCGAGTGCGCCGCGCCACGAACTCCGTGGAGTTCATCGTTGTCGACAACGGCAGCGTCGACGATACACGCAACGTCGTGCGTCAGTTTGAGTCCAAGCTGCCGATCAGGTCGCTGTGGGTGGGGCCCGCCGGCAAGTCGCACGCGTTGAACGCGGCCCTCGACACTGAGGCGCTGGGCGACATCATCCTGTTCACGGACGACGACGTGACGCCGGACGAAAGTTGGTTCGATGAGGTCGCGGGTGTGTGCGAGCGCTGGCCAAATCACTCGGTGTTCGGCGGACGAGTTGACCCGACATGGCCGACCGGAGTCTTGCCGCCGACATGGGCCCATGATGACTACGTGCAGAGCTTCGCGTTTGCCCGGCATGTGATCAGCGACATCGAGCGCGAATACCCGAAGAACGTGACGCCGTTCGGTCCAAACTACTGGGTGCGGCGCTCCGCCATCGAGGGGATGCGCTTCGCCAATGGTCTCGGGCCTCATCCGACGAAGCGCAAGCTCGGCGGAGAGACGGAGTTCTTGCTGCGGCTTCGCGCCAAGGGGTTTGAACCCGTGTATTCGCCGAAGGTTCGCGTGGAGCATCGCATCGAATCGGCGCGCATCTCCAAGATGTCGCTGTATCGCCGGGCGTTGCAGCTTGGCGCGGGCTCGGTGTACACGCGTTTCCGGCCCGACGCCGGAGAGCTCGAACGTGCGAAGCTCTCGTGGCGGCTGCAAAGGGCAGGCTGCCTGGCGAAGAGCCTCTGCCAGCTGCCGTTGGCGGCTGCGTCGATGGACGAGAACGACCGTGTTCTCCGCATCATCCAACAGCTGGTCAAGGTCGGTCGGGAAGTCGAGACGCTGCGCTACCGTTCGGACATCGCGTCCATGCGGTAGTGGCGCGCTGCTATCGGGGGTGGGTAACCCGCTCGGCTCGTCATCATGCCAACTGCGTTTGCGCCTGCTGGGACGCTCGAACGCTGGCGATCTTTTTAGTATGAAGGCACGTGAGCTATTTCCGCGCGAATGTCGAGACGATGGTGGGCTACGTACCCGGCGAGCAGCCGGCGGCGGGCGAAGTCGTCATCAAGCTGAACACGAACGAGAACCCATACCCCCCGAGCCCGCGGGTCAGGGAGGCAATTCTCAATGAGCTCGGGGGAGATGCCGGAAGCTTGCGACTCTACAGCGATCCGAGCGCCCTGGCCCTCCGCCGGGCGGCAAGTCGTGCATTCGGTTTGCCGGTTGGCCAAATATTGCAAGGAAATGGCTCAGACGAGCTTTTGAGCATGCTGTTTCGCGCGATGGTCGATACGGGAGACCGGGTTGCATTCGCCTACCCCACGTATTCTCTCTACGAGACACTGGCGTGCGGGTTCGGCGCGAGCATCGACTGTGTGCCGTTTGACTCGGCGTTCCGGCTGCCCGCGGAGCTGTTTGGCTCGCCTGCACGTCTCGTATTCGTCGTCAACCCCAACGCGCCGTCGGGAACCGCGTACGCGTTGGACGACCTGCGCAGGCTGGCGCACAGCCTGCCTCGCGGCGTTCTCGTGGTGGACGAAGCGTACGCGGATTTCGCGGAGTCGAGCGCGCTCCAACTCGTTCGCGAGTTGCCCAATGTGGTAGTGTTACGAACTTTATCCAAGAGCTACAGCCTCGCGGGCATGCGCGTTGGGCTTCTGTTGGGGTCCGAGGCGATCGTAGAAGGCCTGACCAAGGTCAAAGACAGTTACAATGTAGATCGGCTCGCCCTCGTGGCGGCTGAGGCAGCGCTCAATGATGACGCTTGGATGCGCGAGAACGTCGAAAGGATTAAGCGCACGCGCAGCCGTCTCTCGCAGGTACTACGAGAGATGGGGCTAGAC
Organism: Deltaproteobacteria bacterium; assembly: GCA_043747815.1. GTDB lineage: Bacteria > Myxococcota_A > Polyangia > Polyangiales > Polyangiaceae > SZUA-265. Next base: position 1,131 of record JAYTOL010000130.1, on the reverse strand, counting down.
GTGTTGCCAAGCCAGGCTAACTTTGTGCTCGTGCGGCTTCCTTCTGCCCAAATGGCGAAGCGTGGAATCGAGTTTTTTCGGCGCGAAGGCATATTGGTGAGATACTTCGATCGACCTCTGCTCGACGACGCCTGGCGCATCACCGTCGGCACGGATGGTGAGATCGACACTTTGCTCGGCAAGCTGCGCGCATTCTTCGATCCCTAGGCAGGGCCCGCTGGGAGTTCTTCAGGGCCATCGCCAGTGATTCTTCAACAACGGTGGCAATTGCGCGTTGGCGTGTTTCCCACGCTGGCATCAACACATGGACTACGATGGCGTTTTCGAGTAGAGAACCGCGCATTCACTACTTGCGTCGTCATTCACCAACACCTATCTAGTTTATAAACAACGGGTGGAGGACCCTGTCTCTCAAGAGACGGTGGGAATTGCCGAGCGTTCAGGAGGGCGAGCATGTTGCGATCCAATCGGGGCTTTACGGTCTGGTTGACAGGCCTTCCTTGCTCGGGAAAGACAACGATCGCAGCGAAACTGCAGGACTTCCTCCGGGAATGCGGCGATCGTGTGGAAGTGTTGGACGGAGATGTCATTCGCACGCAACTCTCGCGAGGCCTCGGCTTTAGCCGTGAGGACAGGATCATCAACCTCTCGCGAATCGGGTTCGTTGCGCAACTCCTCAGTCGCAATGGCGTTGTCGTCGTGGTGGCCGCCGTCAGCCCGTACGCCGAGGCGCGGTTACAGGCACGGCAACAGATAGGTGAATACGTCGAGGTCTACGTCCAGTGCAGTCTGCGAGAGTGTGAAAGACGCGACGTCAAAGGCATGTACGCCCGAGCGCGAGCTGGCGTGATTCCGACGTTCACTGGGGTCGATGACCCGTATGAAGAGCCCGTGGACCCGGAGATTACCGTTGACACGCTGGTCGAAGGGCCCGACAAAAGTGCGGAAAAGATTCTGCGCGCCCTCAATCGTCTGGGCTACCTCGAAGACAGCACCACTGCCCGACTCGCGCGTGTGAGTCACTGAGTGACTTGGGTGCAGATCCGACCGCGTCAGGCGGCCTCCGCAAGCTTGACCGTCGGCAGGGGTGCAGGCGAGCGGTGTTGTAGCCTGACACGAGTGCCGGTGGAG
>JAYTOL010000129.1:0-42602 GCA_043747815.1 Deltaproteobacteria bacterium | reverse complement strand
CATGATAGTGCGAGTCTCGTCGAGCACCTCTCTCTTCACAGTGATGTGGATGCCGGCTTCGTCACCCTCGCCCTCGCCGGCGAGCTCCACGACCGAGCCAACGATCAACGGGTAGTAGGGATTGGTAGAGGCCAACGAGAAAGTAGCAACGGCGGGGTCGCACACCGACACGTCCACGCTCACGGCATGGCAAGCGGCCAACTCACCGCTCTCGGCACCGCCCTCTGCAGCGCCCCCTTGGGCAGCACCGACTTCTGCAGCACCGCCCTCTGCAGCACCGACTTCTCCAACCTGAGCCCCAGTACCGCCGCCGCCCGCTCCGGCTGCGCTCGGGGTAGCCCCGCCTGCGGTGGCCCCGCCACCTGTCGACGCACCGGGACTAACGCTGTCATTGCCGCAGGCGGACAAAACGCTCACCGCTACGCCAGCCACGCCCATCAAAATACCCAAAGTCGAATTCGTTGTTCGCATGCCCGGGCTTGAGAGCACGGAGCGGGCCAACTCCTGCGGGGCTCGAGAACAGGCCTGAAACGACGAAATCGGCTTCGCTTCGGAGCGGGCATGTCCTTTCGACCGGCGGATGTGTCCTCCGGACCGGCCATACGCCGACGAGCGGGTCGAGGGACGCCTGGAGTATCGGCGATGGCGCGGGTGGCAGCGCCGCATGGCCAAGGTCGTTACCCAGCGGGGCGTGTCCGCGCAGTATCGTAGGTGCGGCCGTCGAGCACGGGGTCCGCTCCATCGCCGATAGGAGGTCGCAACGGCGCGAGACAGACTCAGGTTGCAGGCCCGCTGAGGTTGCGCGACGTTACCGCGCTCTGGGTCAGCGTCCCCGTTGGGGCTCAGTCGGGGAGGCCGGGGACGGCGAGGGTGACGAATTTGAGCACGGAGCGTGAGGTGACGAAGAGGGTGCGCCGGTCGGCGCCACCAAACGTGGCGTTCGAGGCCTCACCGACCGGGACCGTGCCGATGAAGGTCTTGTCCGGCGCGTACACCTCGACGCCGTTGTTGACCCCGACGTACAGGTTGCCCGCGCAATCGACGGCCATGCCGTCCACGGTGTTACCGCGCGTTTCCGTGAACCTCTGACCTGAGGCCGTGTCGATGCTGCCGTCCTCGAGCAGCTCGAAGCTGGCCACGAAATTCTGTTGCACGTCGCCCACGTAGAGCGTGTTTTCATCCGGCGACAGCACCACGCCGTTCGGAGCGCCGGGGGCGTTCATCGTGTTGGCCTGGATGAACGGACCCGAGAGCTGACCCGTCGGCGAGAGGCGGTACAGGCCGCGACCGCCGGTATCCGGGTCCGTGAAGTACACGTTATCGTCGCTGCGCATGATCAGATCGTTCGGCCTGGGAGCACCGGTCGGCAGGAGCGTGCCGCTGACCGTCGCCGGCGCGGTGTTGGTCACGCGCGTGATGCGGTTGTCGCTCTGATCGGCGAGCAGCAGCTGATCATCGTTGTCGATGGCGAGCCCGTTGCTGCCGCTATCGGGCATGAAGATCGACGGCGTGGTGAAGGGCGGGCTGATTTGCCAGATGCGCTCGGGGCCCGAGGCGTTGTCGGAGAAGAAGAGCTTGTTTACGCTGCCCACCCAGACGGGCCCTTCGATGAACGCGAAGAAGCTGCCCTGGGGCGCTGCCACACTCGTCACGGCCCCCATGCCCGTCAGCGGGTTGCCAAACGTCACCCCTTCCGGGCAAACGAAGGCGGCCGAGGGCCCGCCGTTCACGTCCAGGCTGACGAAGCCACCGTCCCCGCCGGGCGGATCGACGTTACCCTGGGCGCCGCCGTTCGTGCCCGCGTTGCCGGAGCCGCCATTCGCCCCCGTGTTGCCGGAGCCGCCCGCGCCAGGAGTGATTGGCGTCACGTTCGTGTTGCCCTCGCCCGCTGCACCCGCGGTCGCGCCGGGTGTGATGCCGGTGTTCTGCGCCCCGCCCCGCCCTGCTCCGACCGGCGCGTTGCTCGTGCCGGCTCCACCAGGAGCCGCCGGGTTGCCCATGCTGCCTGCCGAGGCCCCGCCCGATCCCGAATTGCCAAATGGCTGCGGGAAAGGCGCCGGATCGGCGTCGCCGCTGCCAGCGCTACAACCCATGAGCAAACCCATGCTCGCGATGCACCCCGAGATCGAACCTGAAAACGTCATGACCTCCGCAGCATAGCGGAGCCACCGCTGAGAGCCCACCTTACTCGCCCGCGCGCCGAATCTCGGCCACGCCGCCGCTCCTTTGGATCGCGCTCGCACCGGCCCTAGATCACCCCCCACCCGCCCCGATCCAGACGCTCCGCCTGAGCTCTCCCGGCGTCGGATGGATGCTTTCCAGCACGCCGCCAATCTTTAAACCGAGGGCGCTGACCTGTTGCACCAAATCTGGTTCACCGGCGCGGACGCGCTCGGCGAGCAAAACGACGCGGCCGTTGGGCGTCGCGAGCTCCCGCAACGCGCGTTCGACAGACTCGCGGCGGCGGCGGGCGGAGGCGTGGTCGAGCGCGGTGTGCACCAGATCGAAGCGCCGCGGCGCTTGCCAGGTGAGCACGTCGCCGATCGCGATGCGATCGGCCCACTGCGGGAGCCGGTGGCAAAGGCCGTCGACCCATCCGCGAACGTGATGTGCCAGCGCTCCGCGGGGGTATAACCCCGCTCGACTCGCGCCCAGGCCGCCTGCGCCTTACCGGCGAGATCTTCCACCCGCTGCCGCAAGAGCCCGTGCATCTAGCGAAGGCCGCAATGCCTCCGGCGACGTGGGTGGGCGCTTGAACGTCGTCGCGTAAAGGAGCACCCCGGCCGGTCGCGCCTCGCGGCTGCCGTAGCTCCTGCGCCCTTCGCGGGCCCGCGGGAGCGGCCGCGTTCCATGCGTCTGCTTCCGCGACGCGCCGTCCGCCCCCGCACGGCAAGGCCTCGTTGCGGGTGGATCCGCCCGAGTATTTGTCCAGCCAATGTGTGAGCATGGCGGCGCCATGTCAGATCCGTCCCCCGCGCCCCCGCCGGGCCCGGCAGAGCCCAGCCCCAACACCCCCTCAGAAGCTCCGGCGCCGCCCGCAGGCGGGAACGAGCGCTGGTGGCGGCTACTCGGAGCGGCTCTGCTCTCCTTCGTGATCTGGCGCGGCTCGCTCTTGCTCTTCGACCTGCTCGGGCTGAGCCTCTTCCCCCCCGTCGAGAAGTGCCGCAAGCAATGGCAGGTGTTCGGGAAGGGCCACGAGCTCCTCAACGGCTTGTTTCGTTGGGACTCCGCCTGGTACATGAACATTGCCACGCGCGGCTATAGGTTCGACGCCGACAAATCGAGCTCGGTCGCGTTCTATCCGCTGCTGCCGTACCTCGCGCGCTACTTGGGCCTGCTCACCGGCAACATCGCCGTCGCCGGGTTGATCCTGTCAAACGCCGCCACCGTCGGCGCGATCTACTATCTGCGCCGCCTCGGCGCGCTCTTGTACGGGGACGCGGTAGGCAAGCTCGCGAGCGTCTTGCTCTTGGTGTTCCCCACGTCGCTGTTCTTGTCGGCGTTCTACACAGAAGGTTTGTTCGTCTGCCTGGCTGCCGGCTCGATGTTCTACTACTTTCGCGGGCAGTATGTCTGGTGCGGCGTGCTCGGCCTGTTGGCGATGCTCGCACGCTCGACAGGGCTCGTGCTGTTCGTGGCGCTGGGCTTGGATCTCGCCTGGCGGCTGTATCGCCGCCAGCAGAAGCTGTCTTGGCGCATGCTGGCTCTGCTCCTGATCCCGGTGGGGCTAGGTCTGTTCATGCTGATGCAACATCAGCAGGTGGGTGACGCCCTCGCGTTCACCAAGACGTTGAAGCACTGGGGCCGCCACCGCGCCTGGCCGTGGGAGAGCGTGGTCCACGCGCTGCTGCACACCGACTACACGTTCGCCCCCAACTTCCACAAGACGCAGCGCTTCCTGGATGCCTTCGGCGCGCTGTGCTTTTTGGCCGCCGGCGTCGCCATGGCCATAAAAAAACAGCGCGTGGCGCTCTGGTCCTTCGTGCTGCTCGGCATGTTGCTGCCGCTCTCCACCTACGCGCTCGGCGGTATGAACCGCTACGCGCTCGGGCTGTTCCCCACCTTCATCTTCCTCGCGCAGCTCTGCCAACGCCGGCCCGAGCTCGAACGCTGGCTCATCTTCGCCTTCTCCTTCTTCCTCGCGATCTACAGCCTGCGTTTCATGCAATGCGGTTGGGTGGGGTGAGCGGCTTCTAGGGCGGCACGCGGCGCTGCTGGCAGGGGGCCTTCTACGCGGTCACTCGCGCCGGCAATTCTTGGCGCATCGCCGAGCTTCGATGGCCTGAGTGAGCCTACGCCGAAGGTCGGCTCACTTCATCTTTGGAGACCGAGCGGCACACCCTACCGAGCCGGGTCGACAGCTTTCATTCGTCGACAGCGAATGGATTAATGACGCGAACCGACCCGTAGAGTCGGTCATGTTGGAAATCCTCGGAGTACAGCTCGTGGAGCCCGTAATGTTCTGCGTAGGCCCAAAGGTGAGCATCAAACCATGAGAGTTGGTACGCAGCGGCGCCCCGCAGAGCAGTCCGCACGATATGCTCGTTCGGATACAAAACCTCGAACATCGACAGCAGCTCTTCAGCCTCGCGGCGGGCGTCCCCGACCGACAGCAGGGGCCCACCCGGGAGGTTCTTGGTACACGCCGCCACGAACTCGATGATTGCCTGGTGCGGGATACGGATCGAGTCTCGCTGAATGCCGTCTCGCAGCAGCGCTTCGGCGACGTCTCGCTTGCGTGCGTCCCGTGGATCGAAAGCGTACACGAGGACGTTCGTATCAACCAGAGCGGCCACGCTCGTACAACTCCTGTCGTGTCCAACCCCGGTCCAGAGATGCCGGGCGCGCCTCTCCAGCTTCCCGCTCGCGCTGCCGCTTCATCGCCGCATCAAACAGCCTGACCCGGGAGGCGCTGCTGGAGAACGGTTTCTGCGTTTTCGCCGGAACGATGCGGACCGAATCTGCCCCTGGGAGCCATTCCAACTCGTCGCCAGGCGAGATCGAATAGCGTTCGGCGATGGCTTTGGGAATGGTCACCTGCAACTTCGACGTGACCTTAGACATTTCCTTGTTTTAGCAAGGAGCGGATCCTTGTCAAGCGTTCCTCCCCGCGCGAGGCGTAGAAGAACGCCCTTCGCCCCGCGCTACAGCCCGAATCCCGGTGGCATCGTGACCATCATCATCATGAAACACATTTCGTTACGCGTGCCCCATCCGGGGAGGACGGGCTGCGTCTCGGCGCTCGTGTCGTAGTCACACGTGACGCGAACGCTGGAATCGGAGTCGAAGGCGAGCGGGGTGCTGTAATTGTAGATGCGTTGCCAGTTGAAGTCCCAGCGATTCACCCGCCCCTGGCAGGTGAAGTCTCCGTTCTTGCCGACCTCGAACGTGAGCTTGTTGCCGCGCTGGTGCATGTGCGGCCACATGGCGACTATCTCCAGAGGCAGCCCGTCCGGGATGCCCATCTCCCGCCCCTGCCGCTCCCAGGTGTACTTGATCGAGGCTTTCCCGGGCGCGAGGGTGGTGGGAACGGGCGCGCCCAGGCTCTCCAGCAGCTTGTCGTCGAACAGGAAAAGTCCCTGGCGCTCGACCCTATCTGCGAGGCGCAAGCGCACCTTGGTGGTGTCGGGCACCGACGCTGCACCATCCGCCATGTTGTAGTGGACCTGAAGCACCAGCACCTGATCGCGTTTGAGCGGCACACCCATGCCGTTCGGGTAGCTCACGACCCCCTCACCCGGAGCCCAGATCACCGGCACGCTCTCCACGTCCACGCCCTCACCCGCCAGGCCAAAACACTGCCAGCCGTCGCGGCTCGGGTCCACGTCGGCGTCGTGCAGGCCTTGCATGACCTCGGCGTTGGTCCTGCCTCCCGCGACCACACGGCTCGGATCGACGACGAGGGCGAGCACGTGATGCACCAGTTTGGGGTTGCCGGGGAGCACGTCATAACCGGTGATGAAGGCGTCTGCGGCGAGGCCCGTCTGGACTGGAAAACACCGATACTCGTCGAACTGTGCCAGATCGCCGCCCGTGATCTGGGGCGTGAACTCTGGAGTGGCAAAGTCGATCCCGCCCTCCAGCGTGGGCACCGGCGGGGCCTCGAGCGATACGGGCGTGCCTTCGGCTGCGCCGCCGCGCGCCCAGGCGCCGATGAGGTCGATCTCCTCTTGCGTGAGCGTCTGGCTTTCATCAAATGAGCCGCACTCACCGCCGGTCTCGATCAAGAACGGCGGCATGACCCGATCGGCGGTGTAGGCGGCGATCTGAGAGGCACGAGCGCGAGCAGCTTCGTAGTCGAGCAGCGAGAACGGCGCGATACCGCCGGCCTGATGGCAAGCCACACATTTGGCGCTGAACACAGGCGCCACGTCCCCATAGAAGGTGAGCGCTGCCTCCGTGCCGCCCAACGCCTCCGGCCCCTCCGGCACGACGGTCACCGCGTCGTCACTCGAGCACGCGCTCGCCAGCGAAATCCCCAGTGCCATTGCCAAACCAAGACCGAGATACTTCATGATGCCTGCCTTTGAACGCCAAGTTTCTGTGCGACGTGTCGCGTGGAGCGACCACTTCCGGGGGTTCCTCTAGGGTCAACGGCGAGACTTGCCAACGGCCTGCCTCAGTTTTCGCAGCTCTCGCGCGCATGCGGCAGCCCGCGAGCTGCAACGTGGCCAGGGCCTCTTCGTCTGTGGCACCGCCACGTGGCTGCTACTGTTCGCCATGAGGGTCAGGGGGCGCCGTCGTCTCCAACATCTCCCGAGGGAGCGATCACGCAGCGCATCTGCCCCTGACGGCCTCGATCCAGCGCGTTACTTCGAGGTTTCGTCAGACGGCGGTGCTTGATCCCGCGCCGCTCTAGCGGGTCTCTAGCACCGCTGTCAAGGGCGTGCGGAGCCCCGAAAGCTGCGCCGCGCGGCAGGCCACGAGAGTGAGAGCGATGCTGTGGTCGCGAGACGCTGCGAACTGAGTTACAAGCGCCACCCATGTGGGCCCCGGCATACAATCGCGAGCGGGTGCGCAGCGCGCTGCTCCTGGTCGTGCTGCTGGCTGGCGCGGCCGTGTTCCTGGTCAACGTCGACGCGCACTACGCGATTCGGCGCTGGTTGATCTGGCGCTACGCGGGCTACTGGATGCTGAGCCTGACCTGGGCGGGCGCCTGTCTCTCTCTCGGTAGCGTCCTGCTGGCGCGCTTGCACCCGCGAGAGCTGGCTCACCCCGGGGATGCCTGGGTCTTCGCCTTTCCTCTGGGTGTCTTCGCGTTCCACCTGGCGATCTTCGTCCTGGGGCTGCTCGGCCTCTTGGGCTCGGTGACGTTCGTGCTCGTCCCGCTGCTGTTCCTGGCCAGCGGCATCCGCCACCTGAAGCGTTTCTGGGCGCACGTGCTCGGCATCTCCGAGGTGGTGACGCGGCGCGAGCTGCCGCTGCTTCTGTTTGGGCTCGGCGGGCTGGCTCTGCTCTATTTGCAGATCCTGTCGCCCGAAGCGTTTAGCTACGACGCGCGCTGGTATCACCTGCCCATCGCCGAGCAGTACGCTCGGCAAGGGGCCGTGCGCGCCTTTCCGGAAGGCTGGTGGCTGGCCGCGTATCCGCACCTGGCCAGCTACGTGCAAACCTGGTCGTTCCTCTTGCCGTTCAGCGTGCTCTTCGACCGTCTCGAGCTGTGCATCCACCTGGAGTTCGTGGTCTTCGCGGCCACTGCCCTCAGCATCCCCGCCCTGGTGCGGCGCCTGGTCCGCGCCGAGCGGGCTCGTTATGGCTGGGTCGGCATACTGCTCTTCCCGGGCGTGTTTCTCTACGACGGCAACCTGTGCGCGGGCGCAGACCATTTCGCAGCCCTGTGGATGGTACCGCTGGCGCTCGCCTGCCTCGAGTTGTGGGACGAGTGGGACCGCGGAACGTGTGCCCTGTTTGCCGTCTTCGCGGCAGGCGTCGTGCTCACCAAGTACTCTGCCTGGGCCGCGTTGCCCTTCCCCATCGCGATGCTCACCCTGCGAGGGCTCTGGCTGATCGCGCGCCCCCAGGCGAAAGCGACGGCGACGGCGACGGCGAAAGCGACGCTGCCGCGCGCCCAGGTGGCCCGATCGCTCGGTGGGCTGCTCGTCGCTGGGCTGGTGCTGACCACCCCCCATTGGCTGAAGAACTGGGTCTGGTACGGGGATCCCTTCTACCCGATGTTGCGTCACGTCTTCACGGTGCACCCGTGGAACCCGGACGCCGAAGGCTCATGGCGCGTCTTCACCGACATGATCTGGGCAGCGCGTCCCGGGCTCGACGGCTTGCGGGACGCCCTGCTGGCCGCCGTGACGTTCTCGTTCATCCCGAACGACTGGGAGGTCTTCCACGGGGTGCTGCCCGTCTTCGGCTCGCTGTTCACCCTGACCGCCTTTTGTTTGCCTTTCCTGCGCGCCCGAGCCGAGCTGTGGGTGGCGTACGCGGCGGCGCTCTGCGCGGTGATCCTCTGGTACCTGCCGCACCATGCGGACCGCTACCTGCAGGCGTTCGTACCCTGGATGGCAGCGTGCACTGTGGCGTCGATCGTCATGATCTGGCGCACGGGGCGGCGTGCCCTGCGCGGAGCGCTGGCGCTGCTCGTGGGTGCGCAGCTCGTCTGGTGCGCGGACGTCCCGTTCTTCCCCACCCACAACTTGATCAACACGAGCCCTTACACCCTCTCGCTCGCCCTGGCCGCCTCCGGCTACACCAAGACGCTGCATCGGTTGCGCCCGTATGGGCCTTACGGTGAGCTCGGCGAAGCCTTGCCCCCAAGCGCCAACGTGCTGGTCCACGACTCACCGCTGCACTTGGGCATCAACGCGCGCTCCGTGCAGGATTTATGGCAGGGCCGCATCAGCTATGGCCGGCTGCGCACTCCCGCCGCGATCTACGCTGAGCTGCAGAGCCTAGACGTCACCCACCTCATGTGGGAGCCGAGCTACAGCAGCGGCTGGAGCTCCCTCGCCAACGACCTCGCGTTCTGGAACTTCGCCCAGAACTACGCGCAAGCACCCCAGGCCTTCGGTACCCTCGCGCTATCGGTAATGCCCGCGAGCTCGCCGCCGGACAGCATCAATGACCGCGTCGCGGTGTTCTCCTGCGGCTGGCCCATCGCCCGGGGTTGGTATCGCCTGAAGCGGCTCAACGTGCCCCCGGGGCGGCGTCCAAAGCGCCAAGAAAATGAGCGCCTGAAGCTCGGCGATGCCATCGCCGACGCGGGCTTCATCATCGTCGACCCCCGTTGCGCGCCGGAGCTGCCCGAAACCCTGAGCTCCACCTTTCACCCGCCCGCGGTGCGCGAGGAGCTACGCATCTACACGCGGCGCGTGGCGCCGTGATCCGTTGGCTCGTTGGGCATCGGCCCGAGCGGCGCCAGAAACTCAGCCCTTCGACGCCGGACACGCCGAACCGAGCGCGGCGTAGGCCTGCTGCACGAAAACTGCGCAGCCCAGCACCTGGTTCTTCTCCGCAACCAGGACCTGGCACTCGGGCGCGAACAGGCCGCTAGCGCTCGTCGCCAGCGCCGCTGCCTCGTCGCAACGCTGGACCCCGCCGAGGGCCCTAACATGCAGCGCGAGCAAGTCGGCCGTCGGCGGTGAACGACGCAGCGCCAGACGGATGTGCGTCAGAGCGGCCTGGGCCTCACCTCGTCGCAGCAAGTCCTGGGCGAGGAACAACGCCACGCCGGGGTGGTCGGGCGCGAGCTCGAGCGCGCGATCCAGAGCTGCACGCCTCGAGCCACCGGCGGGCGCAGCCCAGGCTTTGAGAAGCCAGGCGCCGCCGCTCGCGGGGTGAGCGGCGATGGCACGCTCGGCGACATCGGAGCGAGCTTTGGTGTGGCTCGCCCCGATGGCGTGGAAGCGAACCGTCAGGGCATTGAGCTCGCTCGGATCCTTCGCGCCAGGCCAGGCCAGAGCCAGCAGGGCCGCGCGCATTTCCTCGAGCGAGGTGGCGATCGACCGCGCCCGCCCCTCCGGCAAGTCGGTGCTGATCAGGAAGTGGGGCGTGCCGATCTCGGTCCAACGATTGGAGCCGTTATGGGCTGTAAGCCTGCAGTGAGCCCGCGCAGCCCAGGCTCAACGCCAAGAGCCAACCGACAGCCGCTAGCAAAGCCTTGTGCGACAATAGCTGTTCCAATCCCGGGCCCTCACGAGTGATGTGGCAGGTGCGGCAAGGACGTGGTGATCAGTCTCGTGTCGCAACAATTTGGTCGGGGACGCGCCGACTACCGGAGGTTGACCCGTAACGCCCAGGTGGGTCGATCCCAGAAACCATGACCCGACACAATGTGCTTTCTGGTCGTTTGCACGTGTAACTCACGTGGCCTCCCCTCCCACGCGGCTCAGAGCGCTGTGTCGGTTGGACCCTACCGAGGCTCAGCGCAAGTTGATGCGGAGCGCTCCAGTGCCGATCCGGATCTGCTTAGTGCGCGGGCGCCGCTCCACGATGTTGGCGGCGTCGACCACGCCGACACTGGCGAAGTGCTTGCGCACGCGGAAAACGTCGATGTTGAGGTTTGGGGGTGCCATGCTCGGGTCGTGTCCCAGGTCCTCGAGGTACACCCAGCCGCAGCTCTCTTCAGCTAGGCCTTGCGACGTGTCTGAGACGCGTTGGCGAGCCAGCGTCAGGAGCAAGTAGTTGTGGCTGCGCGCACCGAGCTTGATGGTGGTGCTGCCACATTGCGCCTGGAGCTCGACGTGCTCTTCGTCGCGAGAGACGGTAAAAAGCAGGCTCAGCTGGCGCACCTCGAGCTCGCGACGCATGTCCTCGAATGACGTCTTGGGCATCTGCTCCACACAACAGAACTTCCAAGTCACGCCGTCCACGCCAAACGTTTGCTGGTTGGCAACCGGTTGGATCGAATCGGGCTGCTCGAGCACCCAGCCATCCACATCTCGATAGATCGATACCCGTGGATCTTCATTTGATGGGAGCACCAAGAGCTCGCCATCGAGCAGCACGGGCGGGCCGCCATTTGCCGGAACGGCCATCACGCTCGGCGGCAAGGTGTCGAACAACTCCCATTCCTGCGCAGACCTCCCGAACGCGATCTTCGACGCATGCACGAGTTGATACTCTCGACCGGCCTCGAGCCGGCTACCGTTCAGGAAGGTGCCATTGCGGCTGCCCAGGTCTTTCAGCTCCCAGCCGCACATGCCCCAACGTACGAGCGCGTGCTGAGCGGAAACGTAGCGCTCGCGCAAGCGCAGCCCACAGGTGGGGGCGCGGCCAACCACGAACTCGGGCTCCAGGAGCTGGGTGCGCTGCGTGCCGACGTGCCGGACCTGTCCCATGTCATACCATCGGAGGTTTCAACCGGCAGTATAGCAACTCTCGCAAGGCCTCGTCATCCAAAGCCGTCGGATCAGCCAAGCCGAGCTCCAAGCAAGGCTGACGCAGGTCCTCGGGCAACGGCTGGGCGAGCCGCTCCTCAAAGTACCAGCGGCGGAGCTGCGCTGCGTCCATGCCGGCGTCGTCCAGGCGGGGCGCCGCGAGTCCCCGAGCGCACAAGACCTTGTGCTTGTCATGGGCACGGTCACGGAGCTCCCGATAGCCCCCGCTCACGCGCAACTCGTCGAGCAAATGCGAGTCGAAGTCGAACGCCAGATTTGCCCGCGCCATTCGCAACTCGGCTTCGCGACCGAGCAGCGCCTGGTAGGCGTCGCCATCGAGCTCGTTGTCCGTCAACCAGCGCTCGAAGGGATCCTGGCGGGAAAGGCTATCCGCCGCGCGCGAGGCATCCGAAGCGGGCGCGCGCCCCGATAGGCGCCGAAGCGCCCCGGCAAATACACGGCTCCAGACCCGCGCGGCTCGGGCGCGACCCGCGGCCCCGCTACAACGCAGCTCGGCAGCGATCGCCTCGACGGGGATCGCCTCGGTAGGGATGGCCTCGGCGCGACCGGCAAGCGGCGGCTGAGTTTCCGCCCAGTCAATCACCTGGCTCCAGGTCTCGGTATGAGCGAAAGCGAACGTAGCGCGCCCGGGCACCTCGCGGCGCTCGCGGCACTCGCGAACTGCACGCAGCATCGCCAACGCATCCCGCCGCTTCTGGTCCTGCCGCTCAGAGGTAAACGCTTGCTGGAGGGTCGCCAGATCTGTTTCCGAGACGCCCTGCTGCGCCGCCAGCGCGAGCAGCCGAGGGTACGAGCGCTCGGCGTAGAAGGTCTGTTTGGCGAGCCTTTCGAGCAGCTGACGCAGACTGGAGCCAATCCTGCCGCGCCGCTCGGCGTGCTCCAGGGTGGCGCGTATGTTGACCATCGCTTCGGATGCCTTGACGTAACCCGAGCGGGCGTCACCGTGGGCCACGGCGACCTCATCGTCATCGTCGAGCACGCCACTTGCGAAACCGTCGAAGACGGCCCCGACGCCTCGCATACCGAAGGCGTGAAGCTCGGCCGCCCGCAGCGCCCCCATGCTGGCCGCGCCAAATACATGGATGCCCTGCGTCAACGCCCACAATATTTCCTTGTGCCAGACTGCGGGCACGCGCTCGAAGTAGCCGTCGATGATGCCGATCGCGAAGGGCCGCTCCTTACACGCCCGATACACGTCACCTTGCGCGGCCGGTGGCAAGTAGACGGCGTCCAGCTCGACGAGCCCCTCCTCGACGGAGAGGGTGGGGCCGACGAAGACAAACACCTTCACGACGCCTCCGCTCGCTCGCGAAGCACGCGCTGCGCGCGAGCGCCCGGTTGGTAGCCGGGCACGTGGTGATACGGCTCCAAGCCGGGCACGATGACCCGCGCCACGGGGATGCCGAGCTCGAGTTTCGTCAGGTCCACGACCAGCACCTGACCGCAACCGACCTGCTCCAGCGCCCCCACCAGCACGCTCGCGTCACCCCGAGGATCGGCGTGCCACTGGCTCGGAGCTTCCTGGAAGCTGCGCCGCCCGGGTTGGGAGAGCCGTTCACGGGTGTAGTCGGCCAGATGCGCCTCGCGCGCGCTCTGATAGCGCAGGCGGCCATTGTCGTCCCGAGAACCGGCGATCAAGGTGAGCCGAGCTTGCGCCGCTTCCGTCAGGGCGCGGCTCAAGGCGACCTCGCGCCGAGGGTGGCAGCCCATGCCTTCTGCCGGCCCGATACCTCGAAAGGGATCGGCACGCCGATCCACCACCACACATGTGAAGGCGGCCACCCGGATGTCCGAGGTCATATCCCAGACGCCGACCGCTACGTCGGCGTTTGCGTAGAGCTCGAGCAGCTTCCCGCACTGCGCATCGTCGACCGTACCCAGATCCACGTGTGAGCGATCCTGGGACGCCAGGCTGCCGAGGCGCCATAGCGCCTTGGCGTCTCGCTCAATGACCTCACAAAGCCCATGGTTAATGGCTTCGCTCAGCAGGTTCCCGGACGCGAGCCCGTTGGAGCTCAAGACGAAGCAGCCTGTGCCGCTCGGCAGCGGCAACGTGTAGTTTTGATGCACGAGCTCGTAAGGCAGCCACATGCGCCTAGACGAGAGCAGCTCGACACCTTCTATCCAGAGCAATGGGCGGTCCGGCCCATACGTGCTGATCGAGAGCCGAGGCAGCCGATCCACATCGGCCAATGCATGCGAAAAACGCAGCTCGTTGAAGGTCGCGAGCTTGAGGGGGTGGGTGATGCGTTCAGCGTGATAGAGCTCGATGGACTCCATCACGCCGGATGCACGAGCGGCGTCGAGGTCGACGCCCTTACCTTGAGACACCGCGAGCGATCGGGCGTTGGGACGACACACCATCACCACGGGTATGCCGATGCAGTCGAGGCCCGTCACGTTGCCGACCCGCGTGATGCCGAGCGGGCCGAAAATCTTGCGCGCGCGAGCCACGGTAGCCGCCGCGTCGAGTGTCCTCGCCTGGCCCTGCAAGTACCCGGCGTGGGCAGCGCCCCCCCCTTGGGCCGCTGTGGAAAACTCCATCATCGTCGAGCGGCTCTGGTCTACTCGGCCGCGTCGCGAATCTCTGCGCTTGGCTTGGGCTGCGCCGGCGCAAAGTTCTTCAGGATCGCCTTGAGGTTGACGATGGTACAGGCACTCCCATACCCGACCGCCAAGTCAGGCACGAAGGCCAGGTAGGAGCCGAAGTTCGATAGCTCGTTCACCACGCCCAGCGCGGCAGCGTTGTGCTCGAGCGAGTACTCGGGCTTCTGCCACTGATCTTGTGTGAGCTTGTAAACTCCGTTTTCCCCGACGATGATCAACGTTTTTGCTGGATCCAGGCCGCTGATTTTCTGTTCTGACATGACGATCTCCTAGGGTTCGTTTTGAGCATTCTGAACGGTGCGCGTGGCGTGCTCTCGCACCGTGCTGAGGCGCCCGGGCAAGAGTTGCAGCATGGGACGCGGGTCGACGACTTGCCCACGCGCCGTGCCGAGCATGATCCCCGCAAAAGCCTCTTGCACGGGGTCCGGAGCGTTCTCGAGCTGAGCCTCCAAGTCCGCCTCCGGCACATGCGTGACGCGGACGTCCCGGACGCCCAGCTCCCGATAGATGGCGAGCACCTGAAGTGGGCTCAACGGATCGGGCCCACCGATGGGGAGCACCCGATTGGCCCAGGCTCCGCCCGCACGAGCTGCGACTGCGAAGCGCGCGACGTCGACGATCGAGACCCAGCTCACCGGACGAGTGCCGTCGCCCAGGACACGCGCCGAGCCGTGGGCTGGGTCAAAGCCGAGCAGCGGGCTCAGCCAGACCTCGGAGAAATTTACGGGCTGCAAGATTGTGTGTGACATGCGGCTGCTTCTGAGCCGCTCTTCCACGCGCCGCTTGGCACGCTGCAGCGCGAAGTCAGCCTCGATGGGCAAGAATGAGACGAACACGAAGTGTTCGACATGCTCCCGCTCGGCGGCCTCCACCAAGGCGAGTTGACCGTCCTCGTCCACCGAGGGAATCGTGTCCCCTGGTTGCCGTGACAAGGTCGAGCTCGCGGTGGAGATCACGGTGCGGACGCCGCGGCACGCGGCGCCGAGCGTGGTCGGGTCCTTCAGGTCACCTGGCACGACATCGTTGGACCGCCCGAGGACCCAGTCGCGACAGAACGCGTCGGCTGTCTCCCTCAGCATAGCCCGCACAGGGCAGCCAACGCTCTTCAGCCGGTCGACAATCTGCATGCCGAGCTGTCCGGTGGCGCCGACCACCAGCGTGCGGTCGCTGCTCGTCATGCCGCGACTTTCCCCAACGCTTTGAAGTAGTCCGGAATCTCGAAGGTCTCGCGCAGCTCGGAGAATGGCAACCGATGCTGAACGTCGTCCACGACGCGCCGCCTGAGCTCGTCATCGGGGGCGGACAGTGCGTCGTACATGCTCTTGGCGTCGAGCGCGCTGTTTTCGGTTTGCCAGAACTCCGTGACCGTATTCAGCTTGCCGGTGACGTTCTGAAATTGCCCGCACGGAACCCACCCCTGCTGCGTGAGCACGGGCAGGAGGATCCCCGACCGGAAGATGTAGGCCCCGAGGTGCTTGGAGGGAAAGCAACGAATGATGCGTACGCACTTGCCTGTGTTCGTCGGAAGTAAGGAGTACCCAGGACGTTGCACGAGGCGAACGAACTCCTGACTTTCGCTGCTCACCAGGGCATCGACCTGCATGTACGGCGTATCATCGGCGGAACGGATCATGATGTTGGCCAGGTCGAGGTCGGCCTGGTCCGGCACGGTCCATAGGTGAACATAGCGATACATCGGAACGCCCAGGCGCGCGTCACGGCAACGGCTGGCACCCGGGGGGTCGGCGTCCGCGCTCGCGGCTTCGCGCTCGCTCGACGTGAAGCGACCGTGTCCGCTGGCGGTGAACGCGAAAGGCTCGGTGGTCTTTAACGCCAGAACGAGCTCATAGTCTGCAGCGCTGTCGAGGCGCGCGAAGGGTCGCCGGCTCCCGTTCAGGAACGCCGCGAGCCTCGCTTCGAACGCAGGCGCGTCTGCTGCAGCGACGAGCAGCTCGACATGCATGAAATAACCAGTCAACTTCGTCACTCGGGGTGCAGCTTCGGCCATTACCAATTCCTCCAGATGTTGATGAATCGAGAGAGCTCAGGCGGAGCTCTCGGGTGTTGTGGGGGCGGCGCTCAACGATAGCCGGTGCCGTTCAGGTGCTCGAGCGCCGCCTGCAACGAAGACCGGGCCGTGTCCACCTGACCGAGCGCCCATTGGCTCGAGGCGTTGGCCAAGGCGTCGGCCGCGCCACCGTGCAGGTACTGTTGGCTCGGGTTCAGCAAAGGCTCTACATATGAGACGCCGGTCGCGACGTCTCCGCGCATCAGCGCGAGCTCCAAAAGTGGCAAAAGCGCCATCCAGCGAAATGGATAGACGTAACCGGTAAGGTCACCCCACGTTTGCAGGGCCAGCTGTGCCTGAACAAGCGCTGCCTCGTCATCACCACGGCGCAAGCACACCCAGGCTTGATTGGCCCGCGCAGCGCCGAGGTAGTCGCGCATTCCGGCAGCACTGGCACTTAACAGGAGGCGCTCGGCACGCGATGCGGTCTCGTCGATCCGGTCTGACATGCGCGCCGTCAATGCCAGGTACGTCAGGCAGCGTGCCTGCTGCGCCGAGTCACCCGCGCGCACGGCTAGCGCCAACGCCGCTTGCAGCTCCTGCTCCGCAGCGTCGATTGAGTTGTTGAACAACAGCGCGAACCCGTAGTTGAATTGCGCCATCGGCAGCTCCTCGGAGCTGGCCGCTGCCTGGCAGGCGCCGAGGGCGGAGCGCGCGAAGGCGAGCGTCTGCTCTGATACTACGTAGCGATCACGCCGCAGATTGAGCTGCATCTGGCTCTGAAAAAATTGCGCTCGACGCTCGGAGGAGCCATGGGCCTCGACCACCGGCCGCAAGGCAGCGATGAGCTCATCCATCTCCTCGACGCGGTTCAGCCAGTAGTGGACCCAGAGCTGCTCGATGTGGACGTGCAGCCATTCGTCCCGAAGGACGGGTGGCATCTGTGCAGGACCGGCCTCGGCTGCGTGCTGCGCGAGCTGATAAGACCGCAGCGCATTTTCATGTTGGTGCTGCGTCTCCCACGTCTTCCCGAGCTTGCGGTAGACCCTGGCGCGAGGCAGGCAATCATCCATCGGGAACCGACCCAGCGCCCCTTCGTAGGCAGACCTGGCTTCGTCACGCCTGCCCACGAGCGCGAGCACGTCCGCAAAGGACTCGCTGAGTTGCAGCCAAATGCCCTCCCAGTGCTCCGCCTCACTATTCAGGCGAAGCAGGAGCTGGTCGACTTGCTGGATGGCGTCTCTGAAGCGTAGGATGGCGTCAGCGTTGGCGTGCGTTGCCCGCGCGTGATCACCCGCGAGCTTGAGATAACGAGCCGCCTCTTCACAGTGGCCCGCAGCAGCGAAATGGTGACCGAGAATCGCCCAATGCCGGCTGGGCAGGGGCCGCGCGGCCAGGCGCGCCTCGAGCGCGAACGCCGCCCGCCCATGCAGCGCTCGCCTCCGCTCCGGGGACGCCACGGAGTAGCTCACCTCCCGCAACTTGTCGTGCGCGAAGCGAAGATGGGAGTCGCCGACTTCTTCGAGGATTTGGCGGCGCAGGAGCTCATCCAGCACTTCGATGCCCGCCGAGTCGGACAGCTCCGCGACCTCCAAGAGAACGTCCGACTCCACCTCGCGATCCACCACGGCCAGTGCCAACGCGGTGTGTTGGGCCTGGGGACTCAAGCGTTGCAAGCGGCGGGCAACCAGCTCGCGCACCGAGCCCGGCAGGGGGAGCCGGGGCTCCGCGTCCGCGCCCCCGATCCACGCCACGCGCCACGCGCTATTCTGGTCGCGAAACAGCAAACGTTCGTTGACGGCGGCACGCAAGTACTCGGCCACGAAGAATGGATTTCCCTCGGTCTCGCGTTCGACCGACCTGACGAAAGCGTCGGGAGGAGCTGGCATCGCTAGCATATCGCTGATCATCGAGCGGACCGCGGATACATCCAGACGGGGCAGCTCGATCCAAGTCGCTCCATCGGAGCGCGCCAGATCCCTGATCCCGTCGGACAGGTCCTCACTGCGGTAGGTGCACAGTATGAAGGCCGGCATGGATTGCACATGCTGCTGGTCGAGAGATCGCAGAAACGTCGCGGACAGCTCGTCAGCCCAGCCGATGTCGTCGAGCATGAGGAGCAGCGGTTGGCGTTCGGCCAGAGCCGTCAGGGTCTCTGCCAGGTACTTGAACAAGCGGTCGCGCGCGGCACGCACGGAGACGGGCATGGGTGGAACCAGCGCGTCGCGAGCGGGTATTTGCGCCAGCAAAGGCTCGTATTGCGCCAGCACGGAGCGCCGGGCACCGAGCAACGAGTCGGTCACCTCCGGGCCCCCTTCGAAGCAGCGGTCCGCCACGGCCTGAAGCAGCGGACGCAGGGTGTGGAGCGGGGCCAGCCCGACAGGCGCCGCGCTGTCGAGCGCGACGGCAGGGGCCTCGCCGGTCACGACTTGCATGCCCAGCTCCGCCGCAGCACGCAAAAGCTCCATGGCAACTCGTGTCTTGCCGACGCCGCTCTCTCCTCCCAAGAGCACGAGGGAGCCCTTACCGCGCGCCGCCTGCTGCATGCAGAGAGTGAGGTCCGCAAGAATTGGCCCGCGACCCACCAACCTCGAGCGATACAAGTAGGGACCCGCTGGCGGATAGTTAGGCAAACGATGCACGTCCCCGGCGAGGTCCGCGAGCAAGCCCGCGACCTCGTCCGCATAACCGAAGCGCTGACTCGGATCCTTGCTCAGCAACCTGAGGACGATGTTCTCCAGCTCCGGCGACAGCCCCTTCACGAGCCCCGACGGAGCGACGGGAGGCGTGGACAGGTGCTGGTTCAAGATCGCGCGCGGCGAGCCCAAGAACGGCGAGCTCCCCACGAGTAGCTCGAAGAGCATGCAGCCGACCGCGTATAAATCGCTGCGCGCGTCCAGGAGCTCGCCTCGAACCTGTTCAGGCGACATGTAGGGGACGGTTCCGGAGAGCGCTCGTCGCGCCTCCAGTGACTCGCGGCTATCGAAGCCCGGGTGACGGGCCGCCAGGCCAAAGTCGATGACAATCGGTTGATTGCCAACCAAGAGGACGTTGTCTGGTTTCAGATCGCAGTTCGCAAAGCCTTCGCCATGCAAGTAGGCGAGGGTCTCGCACACTCGGCGCACGAGCTTCAGCACCACCTCGAGCTGGCCGGCTGCGGCAGGGCTCGGCCCGTCGACACTGGGCCGACGCAACGGCAGCGGTGGAGTGGGCAGCGCAGAGGAGGACTCGGCGGGCAAGAGCTCGGTCTCGCTCAACCGTTCTAGCGAATGTTCCAGGGTCGAAGGGAGGGCAGATGGCGGTTGATATGAGCTCCAGATCCGCTGATTGAACTGGCGCAGGCTCTCGCCTTCCAACAGATCCATGGCGTACCAGGGCAGGCCGAGGTGAACGCCGTGATCCAGGATGCGCACGATGCCTGGATGCCGGATTCGCGTGAGCGCGTGAATCTCTCGGCGAATGCCGTCGAGCCGGCTCACGGCGGGGGCTTTGACCGTCTTCAGTGCGACCGCACGGTCCGACGCCGAGTGGCGGGCGCGGTAGACCACGCCCATGCCGCCCTCGCCGATCGCCTCTAGGAGCCTGTATGGGCCAACTACGCTCGTCACCCCATCTGCCCCACGCCGCTCCGTACGTTGGAGGAGCGCCTCGGAGTGAGCAAGACTGAATGACTGCCCAGGCGCCAAGCTCAAAACGCCGCAACGCCAGCGCATTCGCTGTCGTACGACCCAGCTCTGTCCCTCACCAGCGTTTCGCCAAAGCGTCCAGCGCCGCCCCCGCGTCCGGAAACCGCCTCGCCGGGTTGGGATCGAGGCAGCGGGCGATGAAGTCGTCGAGGGACGCGGAGACGTTGGAGGTGACGTCACTCGGGCGCAGGGGGGGCTCGTCCGGTTGGCGGTGAACGGAGTCGCTAGCGTTGCCTCGGCAGGAACGGAAGGGGAGAGAGCCCGTGAGGGCTTCGAAGAGCACCACGCCACTTGCGAAGACGTCAGCTGCTGGTGTGACGGGGACATTGCGGAATTGCTCCGGAGCCATGTAGCGCGGGCTGCCTTCGAACGAGAATGAGCTGGGGTGCTCGCTGGGCGCCGGAGTGAGCGGGCTTTGGCCGTGGTCGATCGAGACGGCGAGGCTGAAGTCGATGATGGCCACGCGCAGCTGGTGGGGATCGTCTCGCAGCATGACGTTGGCGCTCTTGAGGTCGCGGTGGATCACGCCGGCGCGGTGAATGGCGGCGACGCCCAGCAGGAGCTCGCGCCCGAGCACCTGGACGTCCGCTGGCGCGAGGGCGCCCAGGCGCAGGCGCCAGGCGAGTGACTCGCCAGGGATGAGCTCCATGGTGATGAAGCTGAGTTGGGCGCCCCTCGGACGGACGTCTTCGTGCACGCCCACGTCATCGACTCGGCACACGTTGGGGTGGCGGATCCTGCGAGCCAGCGCGAGCTCGGACAGCAAGCGGCGCGTCGCCTCGGGGTTGTCGCAGGCGGTGGCCTTCACGGTCTTGAGGGCCACTGTCCGATGGCGATCGAGGTCGAACGCCTCGTACACGTCGCCCATGCCGCCCTGGCCCAAGGAGCGACGTATGAGGTAGCGACCGGCCACTTTCGTTCCCACCTCGAACGCGAGCGAGCGGCGCGCGAGGCTGCTGCTGGCGCAGGGCGCTGCCTCACACAGGTGGAGGGCCTCGAGCACCACGGCGTTGCACAGGACGCACGCGCATAGATGGGCGTCGATGCGCGCGATCCGGGGCCGACTGAGCCGCCCCTCGATAAACGCCAGGGTCTGCTCCTCGGTCAAGCAGCCTTGGCCTCGGCTGGAGCCGCCGCTCGCACCAGGTCCACCGCCAGCACGGGCTGCGCGGGGAGGTTCGACTGTTTTCAACGCGCCTTGCATGGAACTCCTCCCTATTCAAGGGCCTTCCAGCCCTGGAATCCGAGAGGGCTATCCCGTGCGGGAGCGCGCTGCCATTACAGCGTATTACATGCCTGCCACAGTCGTGACATCTGGGCTGATGAAGCACGGCTCGAGGCGCTCGATAGCCGCGCTGGCTCGCGCGGTGCAAGTGGCACCGGGCTTGCAGAATGTGCAGAATGTGCAGAATGTGCAGAATGTAGGCCGAGGCCCACGTGGGTCTGGCCGAGCGAGCCCGATGAAAAGGCGAAAAATAAAGTATGCGGACAAGCGTGACGTGCACGCTTGCATCGAGCAGCTTCAAGCGCTCGTCGATGGGCTGAGAGCGGGCCGTATCGATCTGCAGCAAGGGGATCAAGAAGTTCATCTGCGACCGGGAGGCGTCGTCGAGTTCGAGCTACGGCTCGATCAGCTCGAGCGCAGGGAGACGCTCAGGCTGGACATGACCTGGCACCCCACCGCCGGGGTCGATGAACCGCGCCAGCCCGAGCTCTCACAGAGCGTCGCGCGGCCTGCATCAGCGGCGACCGCCGGCGAGAATCGAGTGCCGTACAGCGTCGTTCGTACGCTCGGCAGTGATGGCCAATGGCATATCGATCAGGACCAGCTGATCGAGTCGCTGGCTCGAGCCGGCGTCGATGCCCTCACCCAGCAGGAGCTCTATACATTGGCTCTACTGGCAGAGGCGGACGGGCGCGCCATCATGCTCGACGAACGAGTGGTCGAAGCGCTGAAACGGGCGAGCGAGCTGCCTGCTCCGCTCTGAGCCCAAGCATGTCAATCGACCGGCGTGGAACGGACGCTCTGTTTGCGGGTCGCGAGCAGATACAGCACGATCAGCGTGTTGACGGCCATCAGCAGCAAGCGACCGATGCTGAAGTCTCGCAGCAGGGCGACGAGCTCGAAGGGCACCAGGCTACCGGTGGTGATCACGACCAACCACGGCCCCCAGGCGTACCGGCGTGAGAGCGCCCAAGCCTCGAGGCCACTCACCAGCGCGTCCGCGCACAGCGCGAGCTCGATGAACGCGCGATACTTGTCACCCGCCGCCACGATCGCGCAGACCAGCTTCGCCAAGGCGATGCTCCAGGCATGCGTGCCATGCTCGAGCATCAATCGGCCCCACGCAGCGAGGCGGTCGACGAGCTCGCCCCCCACGGCGCTGAACAGAGCCGCTGCGAGCAAGCCCTGCGCCAACGCCTTGATCAGCTTGTAGCCCACGATCAGACGTAGGCCGAGCGGGCGCTCACCCACGGCGCGTGGACTGGTCATCGTCATCGCCCCCGCAGAGCGCACGCGCCGGCGCCCTCGATACGTCCTGGCACGACTCCCATCAGAGTCCCCTAACGAGCCCGGGTCAACTCGCCTCGCGCTCGCTGGCCGCCCTGCGTACTAGATCCTCACTGTTTCGCACGCGGGCAGCGCGTCCCTATCTGACGCAATTCGCCGCCAGCAACGGATCGCGCGCGCCGAGATCGCACCTGGCGGGTCAGCGCACACCGGGCTCGTTCGTTTACATTTTGTCCGGAGATGGAAACGTCCTGGCGGCTCGACGCTTAGGTTGGCGTCGCACTCGTGCGCCGCGTTAGTCTGTCTGAGGCCTTTGGTACCGATCATTCAAACGGTGATGCTCGCGTCGCTCGCCTCCGCCACTGCGGGGGCGCCTTCTCTCGGCAGCTCGATGGCGGTGGCGCCAATCTGGTCCGCGCATCTGCTCGCCGTCCAAGCCCCCTGGCAAGCGCTGCAGCCCGGTCCGCCCTGCGGGCGCCTGAAGGGCGAGCGGGCGTTGCCGTTGCCGTGTGTGTCGACGCCCTTGGAGCCGCTCGTCCGAGCACCTCTCTCTGTGGCGAGGCCGTCCGTCGATCCCGATGTGCGGTTGCCAGGCGTACGCGATCGTAAGCTCGGCGGGTTCATGAACTTCGACGTGATGGAGGCGCGGCACCTCCGCGCCGGGCCACAGGTGTCCTGGCTCACGCCGGAGAGCCCGCGGGAAGACTTGCTACGTCTGCGCGTCGTCGCGTCGGGCTGGGGCGTTCGCTACACGTTGGAGGAGGCGGCGGTGTCGTTCGGCGTCGCCGCTTGCACGCGCTTCGTGATGCTCGGGGAAGACTGGCCCGTGGTCGACATGTTGACGTCCGAAGCGCGTATCGAGTTTCTGCTGCCCTGAGCTTCGCCCCGCTCGAGGGGGTCACCGAACCGAGGCGGTACGCAGCGCGCGTAGCGAGGCCGGTCTCCTCACGCCTCGAGCGCTCGGGGGGTTGACACTCGTGCTGGGCGTGCTAAATACTGAACTGTATGGTTCAGTATAAGCTGGCTCTCGACCGTTCGTTCGGTGCACTGTCGGACTCCACGCGGCGCGCGATCCTGATGCGCCTCGGCCACTCGGAGGCGTCCATCAGTGAGCTCGCTTCGGCGTTTGAGATGACGCTGACGGGCTTGAAGAAGCACGTGCATGTGCTGGAAGGCGCCGGGCTCGTCACCACGAAGAAGGTGGGGCGCGTGCGGCACGTGAAGCTCGGCCCCACGCGGCTCGAGAACGTGACGAAGTGGATTGCCTCGTATCGGACCCTGCTCGAGCAGCGGCTCGATCACCTCGAGGACTTCCTCGAACGCACAAAAGGCACGCCATGAGCCGAGCTGTCAATCAACAGAGCGCCAAAGTCACACCCTCCGAGCGCGAAATCCGCATCGACCGCATCTTCAACGCCCCCCGCGAGCGCGTGTGGAAGGCGCTGACCGATCCGGCGCTCGTCTCCCAGTGGTGGGGGCGCGGCAACCGGCTCGTGATCGAGCGCATGGAGCTACAGCGCGGCGGCCACTGGCGCTTCGTGGAGCACGGGCCCGAGGGCGTGCACGGCTTCGAGGGGCGCTATCGGGAGGTGACGCCGCCCGAGCGCGTCGTACAGACCTTCGAGTGGGACGGCATGCCGGGCCACGTCGCCGTGGAGACGATGACCTTGGAGGACCTGGGGGATGGCCGCACGAAGCTCACGACCATCTCACTGTTCCACACCGCCGAGGAGCGAGACGGCATGCTCCAGTCAGGGATGGAGGTGGGTCTCGAGCAGAGCTACCAGGCGCTCGACAAGGTGCTGGTCGAGCTCGGCTGAGAGGGCCCAACTTCGGTAATCCACACCGGCCGTGAGGTTCGCTACCTCGTCATCGGTGGCTACGCGGTCGGCTTTCACGACCGACCACGCGCGACCAAAGATCTCGATCTGCTTCTGGAGGATACGGGTGAAAACACCGCGCGTGCCTGTGACGCCCTGGCGGCATTCGGAGCTCCACAGGAGGTCGTGGAAAGCCCCGGCGCCTACTTCTCTACGAACGCGCGTTCGATGGTGTAGTGCGCTGGCTCGTGGCTCGAGCCTTCTTTGAAGCCGCGCGCCTCGAGGAGTTGCACGAGGTCTTCGAGCATGCGCGGGCCGCCGCACACGAGCACGCGATCGTGCTCCGGGTCGAGCGGCGGCAGGCCGATGTCGGCGCACAGCTTGCCGCTCTCGAGCAAGGTCGTGAGCCGGCCCTGGTTCTCGAACGGCTCACGCGTGACGGTCGGGTAGTATTTGAGCTGGTTCTTCACCTGCTCACCGATGTACTCGTGCGCGGGCAGATCGTTCTTGATGTACTCGGAGTAGCCGAGGTCGCTCACCTGGCGCACGCCGTGCGCGACGATGATGTGCTCGAAGCGCTCGTACGTGTCCGGATCGCGAATGATGCTCATGAACGGGGCGAGGCCCGTGCCCGTGCTGAGCAGGTACAAGCGCTTGCCCGGCATCACGTTGCTCACCACCAGCGTGCCTACGGGCTTGTTGCCGACCAAGACTTGGTCCCCGACCTTGAGATGCTGCAGCCGAGAGGTCAGCGGGCCGTTCTGCACCTTGATGCTGTAGAACTCGAGGTGTTCTTCGTAATTGGGGCTCGCGACGCTGTAAGCACGCAGCAGTGGCTTACCTTCGACCTCTAGGCCGACCATTACAAAATGGCCGTTCTTGAAGCGCAAGCCGCGGCTGCGCGTGGTCGTGAAGCTAAACAGCGTGTCGTTCCAATGGCGCACGCTGAGAACGGTTTCGTGGCTCAAGCTGCTCATGACTTCTGAAGAATATAGACGTCCTCTACTCATCCGCAAAACGGGATATTCCGCAATACCTATTCGATAACCCCGGGGCTGGCTCGAGCCCTGCGCGTCCTGGCCGGTCGTGACCTGACGCGCGCACGACTCGCCGAGCGCGCGCGGCCTCAGCCCGACCGCAGCTCAGTGATGCCGCGTTGAGCGAGCAGCTCCCTCACCCGTGCGTACAAGGCTTGGGCATCGAACGGCTTGGCCAAAGTCTGAACGCCGGGGTCGAGCACCCCGCGCTCCACCAGCTCCTCTGCGCCATAGCCGGACGTGAACACGACCAGCAGATCGGCTCGCGTGCTGCCCAGCAGGATGGCAAGCTCCAGGCCGTTGATCTCCGGCATGATCACCTCGCGCGCTAACGGAAATTCGGCAGAGCTGCCCGCCGACGGCTGAGGTCACAACGCGAGCAAGATCTTCGAGACGTCGTACAGGACGTCTCCACGCCCGGGCACCCGCACGTGCGGAGCGGCGGCGCGCAAGGCCGGCGCGCGCAGCACGAGCTGATCGACGAGCCCGTTATACGCATAGGCCATCAACGTGCGCAGGTTGATGACGTCATACAGGTTGTACTCCGCAAACCGCCGCAGCGCGTCCCGATCGCCTTGACGGCCCGAGCGGAAGAGCCGGCAGGCGTCCCACCCCCCGAGGCCATCGAGGTGGTCGGGACGCGCCAGGTGTAGCGCCGACAGCCGCAGCTCGAGCTGCTTGAGCTTGCCGTGGTGGCCGAGGCGGCCGAGCACGTGCCGCAAGTCGACATGAGCCACCGGCGGCCGCCACTCGGGAAAGGCGCGACGCAGGATGGGGACGTCAAAGGCGAGCCCGTTGAACGTCACGAGCATCGACCAGTCGCGGGCGAGCTCCGGAAAGTGCTCCAGGTCTCGACCGGCGAGCAAGAGCCGCGGGCCCCGCCCATCCAAGACGCCGATGGCCGAAATACCCGCGCAGCCGACGACGTCGTCCCCCGTCTCGATGTCGAGGTACGCGGCGTCGGCGCCAAACTCCTGGAACAGCCGCCAGTGCTCCCCCTGCGGAAGCAGCGCCGCCAAACGATCCACGTCCCGAGCCGCATACGCCGCGCCCGCCTCGGCAATGGCCGCAGAGAGCTCGACATGCACACCCTCCGAGAGCCGAACCAGCTCGCGCCGGTAAGCCCCCCAACGCACCGCCCCCGCCGCCCAAAGACGCCGCTCCCGCACCGCCCCCACCCCCGCCACCAACTGAAAACTAGCCGAAATCAAGCCCGCGAGAGCCTAAACTGCTCATACGTTCAGGTCAAATGATAACGCCGGCGTCCCCCAACGCGTCGATGGCCACCTGGGGACGCAGACGAGCCAAAGGGCGACTGACGCCAAACGCATCCCCCTCGAACACCCGACAAGCTCGAGCCAGATGCGTAGTCCCGCGAGAACCGGCCCGGAACCGTAGTTTCTACGGTGAGGACCGGAAGCGCAGCGGGACATAGCAGATGGCCGAGATCGTCGGGGGCGGCCGCATCCTCCATACCGATTCAGAAATTAGGCAGGTCAGGACAATCCGAAGGGCACGTAAACCCTTCCGGTAGGATCTGACAGACATTATCCCCGCAATTGTCGGGGCAATCCTCGGGACAATCGATGGGCTCGAGCCCTTCGCACAGGCCATCGCGACACGTGGTCGGGCAATCCTCGGGGCAGGTCAGCGCCTCGGCGAAGCCCTGGCATTGCCCGTCGCCACACTCGCTGCCGCAGTCGAGGGCGCAGTTGGAGGAGTTCTCGAACCCGTCCGTGCAGGCGCTGTCGCCGCAAAACAGGCCATTGACGCAGTCCCGCGTGCAGTTTTGCACGCTCTCGCCCGCGCCGCAGTAGCCGTCACCGCAGTCGCCCGCGCGCGAGCAGTCCGTCGGGCAGTTAGTGCGGTTCTCGAAGCCCTGGCACAAGCTGTCTCCGCACTGGATCACGTCGTTGCAGTCGTCGTCACAGCCCTGGCTCAGATCCTCGGCGCTGCAGGTGCCGTCACCGCAGAAGCCGCAGTCGAGCGCGCAGCTCTCGGCGTCTTCGTCGCCCGCGCAGGTCTCGTCACCGCAGGTATTGCAATCGTCGGGGCAGTTCTCCGCCGACTCACCGACGTCACAGAATTCGTCGCCGCAGGAGAACAGGCAGTCCTCTGGGCAATCGCCCAAGGGCTCGTTGCACAGGCCATCGCCGCATTCGGCGCAGTCCCGCGGGCAGCGCGCGGGTGTCTCGCGACCGAAACACACGTCATCGCCGCAGATGCCGCAATCGCTGCGACAGCTCTGCGCGGTCTCCTCCTCCACGCTGCACGCGCCGTCACCACAGGCAAAACAGTCGGGAGCGCAGCTGAAGCGGTCCTCGAGCACCGGCGTGCACACTCGGTCACCGCAGCGCGCGCAGTCCTCCGGGCAGGTGCTGGAGCTCTCGTTGCCCAGGCAGCGTGTGTCCCCACAGGTGCCGCTGCAATCCTCAGGGCAGCTCGCGCGCGTCTCGTTCAGGCAAATGCCGTCACCGCAAACGATGCAGTCTTGGGGGCAATTTATCCTGCCCTCGCCGAGGGCACAGGTGCCGTCACCGCAGATCACGCAATCCACGCCGCACGTGAACTCGGTCTCGCCACCCTGGCACGTGCCATCGCCGCAGCCGCCGCAGTCGGTCGGACAAGATGCCGTGCTTTCTGCAGGGGAGCAGCGGGCGTCGCCGCACTGCGCGCAATCCGCGGCGCAGGGGTCGGAGACGTCGCAGACGTCGTCGCAGACACAGTCCTCGAAGCAGCTGCGCCGCGTTTCGTTGCCCGTACAGCGCCCGTCGCCGCAAAAAGGTGCGGCGCCGCAATCCTGAGGGCAGGACTCGGGGCTCTCGGAGAGCCGGCAGCGGCCGTCACCGCAGTTTCGGCAATCATTCGCGCAGACGTCGTTGACCTCACAGACGTTGTTGCAGGCCCCCGAACAGTCCGCGGCGCATGACGCGCGGGTTTCCGTAGAGGCACACACGCCGTCGCCGCAGCCTGCGGCCGGCGCGCAGTCCGCCCGACACGTCGAAGCGGTTTCGCGACCGATGCACTGCCCGTCACCGCAGCCCATGGGGCAATCGGCGCTACAGCTAGCGTAGCTCTCCCCCGTGCTGCAGACGCTGTCTCCGCAGAAGCAGTCTTCGGAGCAGGTGTTGCCGTTCTCCGAGGGCTGACACTCGTCGTCTCCACACTCGGCAACTCGGATCGAGTTTTCCCCCAGCGGCGCGCGCCCACAGGCGCCCACGATGACGCCAGTGAACAACAGGAGGGCGGCCCAACGACCCCAGCGCCAATGACCCCCGCTCGACTTCCCCGCGCTCTCTGTCAGACCCATGATTTTCCAATTCAAACATGCCCGTCGGCCCGGCGCAAAAGCCCCGGGGCAAGACGGTACATAAGTGAAAGAACCGTTCAACCGACCTGTTTAGCTGATGCTGCAGCTCGAATCGCGACTGCCGCTCCGGGAGCGGGTGGGTTACAAAGATGCGGCGCGTCGTTCGCGCACCTCCCCATGATGCTGCCCTGAATGCTCCCAGTCGAAAAACTCCAGGCCATCCGCCGACGTTGCCAAGAGCTGGATCAGCTGCTCTGCGACCCCGCAGTGACGGCCGACCGTAACCGCCTCCAGGAGCTCAATCGCGAGCGCTCGCAGGTGGCGACCATCGTGGAGGTCTTTGATCAGTGGGCCGACCTCGGGCGCCGCATCCAGGAGGATCAAGAAGCCTTGAGCGATCCGGAGCTGGGGGAGCTGGCGCGGGAGGAGCTGCCCGAGCTCGAGCGGCAGAGGCAGGAGGTCGAGCAGCGTGTCCGCTTGTTGCTCCTGCCGCAGGACCCGCACGACGACAAGAACACGGTGCTCGAAATCCGCGCCGGCACGGGCGGTGAAGAAGCGGCCCTGTTCGCCGCGGATCTGTTTCGCATGTACGCGCGTTACGCCGAGCCGCGGGGCTGGAAGGTGGAGATCCTGAGCCGAAGTGAGGCGGCTCCCGGCGCGTATAAAGAGATCATTGCGCTCGTGAGCGGGACGCGCGTGTTCTCGACGTTGAAGTATGAAGGCGGCGTGCACCGGGTGCAACGCGTGCCGAGCACCGAAGCTCAAGGCCGCATCCATACCTCCACGGCGACGGTGGCGGTGTTGCCCGAGGCCGAGGACGTGGAGATCAACATCGAGGACAAAGACCTGCGCATCGACATCGCGGCGTCCGGCGGCCCCGGAGGGCAGGCGGTCAACACGACGAACAGCGCGGTGCAGATCACGCACCTACCCACCGGCATGATCGTCAAATGTCAGGACGAACGCAGCCAGTTGAAAAACAAGGCGCGCGCCATGAAGGTCTTACGGAGCCGGCTGCTCGATATAGAAATCAAGCGCCAGAGCGACGCGACGCGTGACGAGCGGCGCGGGATGGTGGGCGCCGGGGAGCGCTCGGAGAAAATTCGCACGTATAACTTCCCTCAGAATCGCGTGACCGATCACCGCATAGGCCTCACACTCCACAAGTTGGACCGCGTAATGGACGGGGATCTGGAGGACCTGGTCGGGGCCGTAGTGGCCTGGCACCAGGCCGAGCGCTTGAAGGGCGACGAGCCTCAGCTCTGACAGGGGTCTCGTGACCGGTACGACGGATCGACGAAAGAAGGTCAGCGCTCGGAGTGTCAACCCGGAGGCGCTCTTGTGCGCGCTGGTGCTCGCGCCCAATACCTTTCCGCGGAACCGCTTTTTCGGGTTGTTTGAAGACTCCGCCCTCAGGCGCGTGCGCCGGCGCGCCTATCACGTGCGCAGCATCCTCAAGCAGCTGCTCGGCCAAGGTAACGATCGAGCCCTGTTGATCGGACGCATGGAGATGGACGACGCCCGCGTCATGCTGCGCTACCGCGTGGACAACGTGAAGCTCGAACGTACGACGGCGCTGAGCGCGCTCGAATCGGCTGTGCTCAACTACGCGCTCCATCGCGCGGGTCAAGGTGAGATCGAGGAGGAAGAGCGCGCGCTCGTCGAAAACGCGCTGCGCAGCCTGGGCTCCGACGCCCCGCGCGAAACGCTCCCCAACAGCGAAGCGCTCCCCAACAGCGAAGCGCTGTCACACGACGACCCTGTATAGGGCGACGCGCTCGATCGAGGCGAAGCGCCCCGGAGGCTCGCGCTCAGGGCCTCGACGCGAGGATGATGATGCGCGGTGACGTGGAGCCGAAGAACACGCCAGGCATTTCCGGGCGGCCGCTCACGTTGAGGATCTTGAAGCCCACGTCGTGCAAGATTTTGCCGAGCTCATGCAGCCCGTAGATGCGCAGCGAGTAGTTACACTCCCGGTTCTTCCCGTTCGTGAGCATGAGCGTGCGCTTGACCTTCATGCGGCTGGTGATGAAATCGATGCTGACATCGTCGATGCAGACGCAGCCGTCACCCTCGAACCAGGTTTGCCCGGGTTGTTGCGCGACGATGAAGTCGCGGTTGGTCACGTCGAGCAAGAAGCGCCCGCCGGGGCGCAGCGCCTTGAACACGCGCTGGGCGACCTCACAGTTCTTTTCTTCCTCGAAGAAGCCGAAGCTCGTGTTCCACGAGTAGACGGCGTCGAAGCTCTCGACGTAGGAGAGGTCGCGCATGTCGCCGTATGTAAACTGTAAGCTCTGCCCTCGCTCTTGCGCCAAGCCTCCCGCCCAGTCCAGCTGCGACTGCGAGAGATCGAAGCCGACCAGATCGTAGCCGCGAGCTGCCAGCTCGACGGCGTGTTGCCCAGCCCCACACGCGAGGTCCAAAATCCTACCGCCGCGAGCCACGCCGAGCGCGTCGTCGATGAAGTTCACTTCGCGCTCGAGCTGACGCGGCGACAGGATCGGTATCGCGCGCAGGAACTCTTCGGAGAACATCTCCTCCCACCACTTGCGAACGCCAACCGGCGAGGGCGGCTCGAGCTTGGGCTTCTCTCCGCGCGCCGACGGTGGGAGGGGACGCCGGCGCTTGTTCGGCGGGGCCTTGGTGCGCTTGCCTGCGGGCGACTCCGGATCGTCGACGAACGGCTCTCCGCTCGCGTCTCGATCGCTGCCGTCCGCCTCCGGCTCGGCGCTCGCGCCGTCGAGGCCGCCGTTCGACGGCAGGTCCGCGTCGTCCCCCGTATCGGTGTCGATGGGCACGTCGACCGAAGGCGGGAAATCCTCGACCGTCACGCTGACCTCGAGCTCGGGCTCGGAATCCTGGCCGGCGTCCGGGAGCGGCGTCTCCGACAGCTCGTACGCCTCGCTGTCGTCGAGGTCCTCGATGGCGTCCTCTTCCCAGGCGGAATCGAGCACCGGGACGTTGCTGCCCAAGACCTGGATGATGCGCTTGGGTTCCACCAGCCCCGGCGGCAAGCTGCTCCCGCGCGAGGGAGGAGGGAGAGCGACCGCCTTCGGCAACGCCAACGGGACCGGCTCCGAAAACCTGCGTGCCGCAACGGGCGCAATGTCGCTGCTCAGCGAGGCCGCTGGCGGTAACATGGGGCCGTCGCCGGCTGCAGCCGAGGGCTCTACTTCAATCCGCAAGTGGGCGGCGCGCTGGCTCGGAGGTGGGGGACGCTCCGAGGGCTTGGCGGGCGAAAGCTCCGATGAGAGCTGCGGCCTGAGCTGCGATGAGAGCTCGAACGGCGCGTGCGAGACGCCCGGTAGCGCGGCGGGCGGGGACACGGCGGGCGGGGACACGGCGGGCGGCGGTAGCGCGGCGTCCACGGGCGACGCTTCGGGCTCGCCCGGAGTTGCCGCGGGCGGAGCCGCAGGCAGAGTCGTCGATGGCAGCACCGATATCGGTGTTGCCCCCTCGGTAGGCTCGATGTCGGCGGTCGTGAACTCAATCTCTAACGAGGGCGGCTCGACGGAGTCGGCGGCCTGGCCGTCATTCGCGGCAGGATCAGGGATTGAGCTGGAACGCACCTCTTCAGACATCAACGACTCGAGAGGGCCTGACCGTAGCGAATCAGCCCCAGTCCGTGAGACAAAGTCACCCCGGGCTCGACGAACACTACGGCCGTTGACCCGAGGTGAAACACTCCGATCTCGTCACCGGGCTCGAGCGGCGCGGGGGGCTCGATGGGGTACCGACCCGGACGGGTGTCGTCGCCGCCCAGCGCAGTGACCGTGATACGCCCCACGATGATGGCCCCCACCATGACCACGGTGACGCGACCGACCTGCGGAGTGTCGATGACCAGGGCCACGCGCTGATTGCGCACCAAGAGGTTGGGGACGTGCCGCTCGCCAATGCTATTGACGGGGAAAAGATCGCCCGGCAAGGAGCGCACCAGGACGAGCTGCCCCCCGACGGGTGAATGCACGCGGTGGTAGTCCCCCGGGGAAAGGTACACGACCGCGAAGCTGCCGCCGGCATAGCGCTGAGCGTCGGCGTCGTCCCCGATCAGCTCACCCACTCGATAAGCGGTGGCCTTGACGTTGATGCGCCCGTCCAGCTGCACGGGACCGAGCTGATCGAGCCGCCCATCCGCGGGGGAGACCAGCTGAGCTGGCGCCACGGGGCGCACACCCGTCCGGAGCCTCCGGGTGAAGAACTCGTCGAAGCTTGGGTAAGCGCCCGGCGAGGACTCGGCCTCCTCCAGATTGACCCCGTAAGCGCGACAGTAAAGCGACGCGGCGAGCCGGCT
The DNA here is from genome assembly GCA_043747815.1 of Deltaproteobacteria bacterium. Classification (GTDB taxonomy): domain Bacteria; phylum Myxococcota_A; class Polyangia; order Polyangiales; family Polyangiaceae; genus SZUA-265. The sequence continues at coordinate 9,980 of JAYTOL010000129.1, read as the reverse complement.
CAAAGGCGCGGGAACGTTAGCATCACATAAGCGTCCGACGGCTTGACTCAACCGGACGCGGGGAACGACGCGCAGGACTTGCGCTGCAGCGAAAGTGGCAAAGGTCAACTCTGGGGCCTCGACCCGCAGATCTATCACGGCGCTGGTGCCCTCGGCTACTGCACCGGAGGCCGAGCCCGCGCCACGTAACACAACCGCTGCCGCACCGGATCGATCGGGTCAGGCACTTCCCAAGGATCGCCCCCGAGCAAGCCACGTAGCTGGCCCTCGCATGCGACCAGCTCGGACCAAGGGTCGAGGCTCAGCGCCATGCGTGAGGCCTCCGCTGCCGGAGCGAGCTCACCGGCGGCCGCCCGGAACCGACTCTCCAGCGCAAACCAACCCGCGTGAGGCCCATCCAGCTCTTCGAGCTTGCCCAAGCGTGCCGCCGCTTCCGCGGCGCGACCTGCGCCGAGCGTAGCTTCGCTGGCGCGAAAACGCAGCGCCGACACGCCGGGGCTGGCGTCGAGCGCCTGGTTGAAGAGGCGCGCCGCAGCCTGGAAGTGCTGCCCGCGGAGCAACAAATCCCCCAACCTGACGCCGCGCATGTCAGGGCTGGCCGCGACGGCTCCGGGCGAGCTCGGCTCCGGCGGCGGCTCGAGCTTTTGCAAATGCGCCTGCCAACGCGCGATCCACTCGTTGAGATCGTGCCCCGAGACGCTGCGCAGCGCGGAGCTCGGGTCGCGATCCTCCAGGCCCTTCAGATCCGCCAAGAGCAGACGAAACGCGCCTCGCCCGTTCTGCTCGATCCAGTAGTTGATGAAGCTCGTCACCTCCGAAAAGGCGATCGACGCGGCGTCGGCCGAGGGCAACATGGCGATCGAGGGGCCCAGGTTATCGACGCCGACGGACCTGCCCGTGAGCAGCGCGCGCTGAGCCAAGAGGTCGTGACTGCCCGCGTCATCGAAGGGCCGTGGCGGCCGCCAACGCTGTTCTTGGCGCTTGGCCACTCCCTCTTGCAACCACAGCGGCGCGAAGTCGCGCGTCGCCCGCGACAGCGCCAGGTGCACGATCTCGTGAGCCATGGTGTCTTCCCACGGATAGCCGTGACGAGACGCGCGCGGCGAGAGCAAGGTCACTCGACCCCAGCGCGCGACCGCGACCGTACCTGTCGTTTCGGCGGCATCGAGCGGCAGACCACTCACGGCGGAGAGCGAGAACAGGTCGCGCACCACGTCGATGCGCAGCGGCCGCGGCAACTCCACCCCGAGGTCCTTCTGCACCGCCTCGCGCGCGCTGTCCGCCACCTCCGCCAGATACGGAACGAGCGCTGCGTCGTCGCTGTCTTGTAGGCGCACCCAGATGCCCCGGGGCGCATCTTCGATGACGAGTGAGGCGGCCACTGCTCCCGCGCAGCGCCGAGCCACGTCGAGCAGCCCCGCCACCTGCTCCTCCTCGGGCGGAAGGGTCGCCAAGATGGCCTCCGCCGAATCGCAGTCGCCCACGTACAAGCCCAACCGAGCCCGCTCGACGGCGAGGCGATGGCTCTCCGCGACCGAGAGCGAACCGTGCTGATACTTTTCCGTCAGGCGCCGCGCTTCGGTCACGTCCATCTCGGTGATGGCGCGGCTCAGGGCCTCGAGATCGACCGGCGCCAAGATCGCCGGCAACGCCGCCAGCGCCGGGCGGATGGGCCCCGAGTCTCTCGAGATGGCGCGCTTGGCCCAGTCGGTCCCGAGCGCCCAAGGCAGCGCGCCGAGGGCCAGCGCCAGCGCCAGATAGCCGAGCCAACGCCAGCGCCAGCGCCGCATTAACCCCGCCCGCCACGTCGACCCCGCGCGGCGCCGAGCCCCGCGGGCGCGCAGCCGAGCCCAGGGGCCCCCTTGGCGCCCGGCGAACGGACGCTTCATCGCAGCAGCCCCTCGGCGTAACGTTTGACCGCGGGCGCGAGCCGCCCCGTGGGGCCGCCTCCGAGGTTCTCGAGCACCCGCCGCCGAAACTCCTCCGCCTTGTTCTGCTCCGCCGCCTCGGGCACGTCGCCGCCGAAGCCCGCCGCTTTGCCGGAGTCTTCGTCGCGATCCGAGCTCGCCTCCTGCTCGGACGGCTCCGGATCGCTGGTCTTGCCCTGGTCCGCGTTCTCGAGCAGCCGCTGCGCCTGACGCTGTAGCGCCAGCCCGGCCTCACCTTCCCCGCTCTCCAGCGCGCGCGCTGCCTGGCGCATCAGCTGATCGGCTTGGTGCAGCCGCTCCGTCACGTCGGCGGGCAACGGCGATTTCTCGTTTTCGCCGCGGCGCGCGAGCTCCGCCGCCGTTCCGGCGAGCTCGTCTTCCCGCTGCGCGGGGGCCTGCAGCGAATTGCGCGCCTTCTCGCGGGCGACGCCGCGCGAGGCCTCGAGCTGACTCTCTGCCCATACGAGCTGCTCTTCGACGGCCGATCGCGACGCTTCGGCTTCGCCGGCGAGCCGAGTGCCGGCGCTCGTTTTGTTGAACGCCTCGGACAGCGAGGCGACCGCGCGCCGGCCGCTCTCCACGGCCTGCTCGAGCTTGAGGCTCTCCAGGTTGTGCGCCATGGCCCGCGCGTGCTCGCGCCCCAGGGCGGCCGCTGCTTCCGCGCTGCCCGGCGAGTGTCCCGGCTCCGGCAGGCCATCGACCGCGTCGCGCAGCTCCCCCGCGCGGCGCTCGGCCTCGGCCCTCAGGGTCGCGTCGTCGAGCTGCGACTCGGCTTCCGAGAGCGCCTGATCCACTTGTTCGACTGCGGCCGCGTGCTCTCGGGCAAGCTCGGCGATTTGCCGCGCCAGCTGATCGAAGTCGCGCTCGGCCTGTGACGGGTCACCGGAGGGCTCCGAAGAGCCCGACTGACCTGCTTCGACGCCGCCCGAGGAGCCGCCGCTCGACCCAAACGACGGCGTCGGGCGCCGCAAGCGGTCCGCCAGGTGCCGCGCCGCGAGCTCGGCGTGATACAAATCGCCCTGTTCTCTACCGCGCTGCACGCGGCCAAGGTCCGCGAGCGCCACGCTGCCGAGGTCGTTGCCCAGGCTGCCGAGCGAGAGCAGCTGCTCGGCGCCCGCGTGAAGCGCAAAGATCGCCCGATCGAGGCGCTCGAGCCCCACGGTCGCGCCCTCGACTCCGCGCGCCTGCGCGGCGCCGACCATGGCCTCCTCCGCCACCTCGGCCAGCACCTTCGAGACGCGCTGCGCGTCGCGCGTCGAGAGCGAGACGAGCGCGCCATCGACGGCGAGAATGAGCTCCCCGAGCGCGGGCGCCTGGGAGGAGGCGGGGCCCTTCGGACGGCTGAGCCAACGCAAGCGCCCGAGCGCAAAGCTGCGCAGCCCCGCGGGCACGCGCAAGCCGCCGTAACTCTGAGTGAGCGCTCCTTCGAAACCGCTCACCGCGCTCGCCAGGCGCTTTTGGTAGCGCGCGTCGTCAGCCTCGGTGCGAGGCGAGCCCTCGAGCGCCGCCAGCGCATCGACGAAGCGATCTCTCGCCCGCGCCAGGGCGAGGTAGCGCAACGCATCGGGCTCGCCTACCGCCGTGGGGACGATCTCGAACGCCAGGCTCTTGCCCCACTTGGCGCCCTGCACGGGATCGTTGTCCTTGGCTTCGATGCTGACCTGAGCCGGCAAGTAGAGCGAGCGCAAGAAGGGGTCGCCCGGCAAGAGCACGTGACCGCCCTGTTGATTCGACCCCTCGTCGTCATACGTGGCCAGGGTCCGTCGCTCTTCCCGCGTGCCCGAGCGCAGCACCAGGTCCACCTGCTCGAGCCCGTGGTCGTCGGCCGCGCTCCAGCGCAGCTCGAGCCGCTCGAGCTCGCTCATCTTGAAGCTCCGAGGCGCCCCGTCGAGTGTGACCCTGGGCGCTCCATCCGTCATCGCGACCACGTTCAAGGACTCGGGCTCGACGATGAGCACGCCTCCGAAGCGCGCCGCCACGACCAGCGACGCATCGTCCTCCACGTCGTAGTGGGCGACGACGCCGCCTTCGCCATCGCTCACGAACGGAAACTCGCGCTCTCCGTCGCTCACGACCAGCTGGCGATCGTCGAACAACGGCCGCGCCCGCAAGGTCAAGCTCGTGCCCTTCGGCAACATCGAGGTCGTCCCGCTCAGCAAGCGCCGCGGCGGGATGCGCAAGTACGCGGGCGGCTGCGCCATCACGCGCAGCCGCTCGGTCCAGAGCATGGGCAGCGGAGCGCGCGCGCCGCGCGTCAGGAGCACGTCGAAGCCCTCGAACAGCTCGCGCGAGGCGGTCAGGCTGACCACGACCACGCCGAGCGCGAGCGCGCCGCCGACGAGGCGATAGATACGGGCGCGGCGGCCTGCCGCCTTTTGCACGCGCTCGAGCGATGCGCCCTCCACGAGGCGGTCGAGATGAAAGCTCGCCAGCTCGCGCGAGATCGCCGAGTCCTCGCTCCCCATCCGCTCGAGGAGCCCCGCCGCGCGCAGCGCTCGCGCGCCCAGGGCGGGGTCGGTGGGGAGAATGACCTGCTTGACCAGCTGCCGCGCGTCAGGGGACCGGCGCCTGCGCACCATCCAGAGCGCCGCGGCTAGACCCACGCCCAAGACACAGCCCGCGATCGCCGCGCCGCGCGCCAGTGACGTGCCGTAGCGCGCCAACAGCCCCAGAGCCAGGGCGCCGATGATCCAGCCCGCCTGCCGTGCAAACCCCGCCGGCCCCTGGATGGCCTGCCGCCACACGGCAGCCCTCTGGCGGAGCGAAAACGTGGCGTGCACTCGGGGAGCTTAGCGCTCGCCCACGGGGAAATGGCCCGATTTCATTCCCCAAATACCACATTCACCGAGCCGACGACCGGGCCGGGGCCGACGTGCTAGTCTGTGAGGTCGTGGCCGACCGCCTCGACACCGATGCCGATCGCTTCAAGCGTACGCTGCTCGCCTTGGCGGACGTGCGCCTGCGCATCGACTGGCTCGACTCCGAGGTCCACACCCAGCCCGTCGCCGAGCTCGCCGCTTTGCTCGACGTCGTGATTGGGGAGAGCGAGATCTCCGAGCCTAGAGCGCGCGAGGCGCTGCTCACCATCGCGCTCTGGATCGCCGGCACGGCGCGTCCCGCGGACCTCGACCGCTTGCGGCAAGCCGCGCTCGAGCGGCGCCTCTTGAGCCTACAGCGCGTGATCCGCCGCGTGCCGAGCCCGTCGCAAGCGCCGGCAGGCAAACCCAAGGTCCCCGACTACGGCCGCGGACGCGAGCTCACCCTCGGTGAACGGCGCAGCCTGGCGCGCCGCGCGGGCCGCGAAGGTTTTGACGCCTTACTCGAGGATCCCCACCCAATGGTAGTGACCGCGCTCCTCACCAACCCCAAAACCACCGAGAACGACGTGCTGCGCCTGGCAGCCCTGCGCCCCGCTCGCCCGAGCACCATCGAGGCCATCGCCCGCAGCCGCTGGCTGACGAGCCGCCGCGTGCGCATGACCGTGCTCCTGAACCCGGGCTCTCCACAAGCGGTCGCGCTGCCCCTCGTGGGCCTGTGCACGCGAGGTGAGCTTTTGGAGCTCGCGCGCGGCCCCGACGTGCCCGTCATCCTCCGCATCACCGCCGGCGAGCTCGCCGAACGCCGAGCGCCGCTCTGGGACCCCGAGTGGGAAGAAGAGCGAGAGCTCGGCGCGCCCGAGCGGATCATGCAGTGAGGGCTAGGGAGCAAGGCAGAGGGCAGAGGACGGCGCATAGCTCGGCGCACCCATGAACACCGCCGGCGCTCCGGTCGCGGACAGGTCCGCCGTCACGCTCGCACCGCGATCTTCAAAAGTATAATACCCCACCAGGCCCGATTCCGACCCGCTGAGGCGTGAGCGAAAGCTGGACGCGATATCCTCGACGCTGCGGGCCACGTTCCAGATCCGCACCTCGTCGATCAAACCGACGAAGTTTCGCACGAGCGCCGCGCCACCCAACGCGATGTTCATCTGCGCGGAGAGCGCGTTCCGGTTGGGTGCCACCGCTGTGCCATCTAGCGCGCCGTTGACAATGACTCGCAGCTGGCCCGTCGCTGCTTGCCGCGTGAGCGCGACGTGGACCCACGCGTCGGTCGTTACAGCCGTGATGCCTTCTACGGTGGTGTCCGGATTTCCGACGCCGAAGACAAATCGGTCATTCATGACACCCGCCAAGAAGTCGTCATTGTCGCCCGACCCAATGATGTCAGCGTCAAAGACGGGGTACGCATAAAACGCGCTGTTGCCAACGCGAGACGTGGCCGTCTTGATCCACGCCTCCAGCGTGAAGTCGTCCTGGACGAGCCGAGGAATCGACGCATAGTTGGACCCATCCAGGCTCAGCGCGAACCCGGCGCAGGCCGGGAGCTCCGTGTCGCCTGGGTCGATCGCCGCGGCATCCGCAGCCGGAACGGGTACGCTCGCATCGAGCGGGGGGCTCACGCCATCGGGGCCCGGCGTGACCACGCCGGAGGGTTCATTCTCCGAAGGGTAGGAGCCGGGACTGCCGGGGGGTGGCTGGCCCGGCGCGGGCGGCGTCGGCGCATTATTGCTGCCTGCCACCCCGACCTCATCGTTCTCAGACAGCCCGTCGCTCTTACTAGCGAGCGGCGTGCAGGCCGCGAGCCAGCAGACGCAGGAGCCCCAGGCGAGCTTGGCCACGCGCTGCCCCATACCGGCGAAGTCGACGGGAACGAAAGGACTTCTGGATTTCATCACTTGCCCTGCCCTTCCTGAACGCTTCGGTGACATCCCCAGCCTTATCACGACTCGGACAGGACCTCTCAGATATGGCTTGGTAGCAGCATTTTCTCAAAATTGCTCACGAGTCCCGATCGGATTTCGGGACGCAGCGCGGCATGGCGTCCGCGAAAGCCGGCGCAGCGAGCGCTGACGAGCGAGACAATTTAACGCACGGGGGACACGACGCGCAGGCTGCGTTCGAACTCGGGGTCGTGCGCGAGGTACTCTTGCGAGAAGATATACATCTGGTGCTCGCTCGGCGTGCGCACGAGCAAGGCGGACAGGTGCCGCAGCCGGCGATTGGTGAGCTCGCAGAGCTCGTAGGCGTTGCCGTCGCGCGACCAGACCCGCACTTGGCGGTACTCTCCGAGGTCCTGGCAGCTCGGTGGCTCTCGGGTCGTCAAGGCGTAACGGTAGGCGCCTTTGTCGAGGTTCCAGTAGCGCACGCTCATGTTCGGGGCCTCGCTGCGCCGCGCTGCGCAGAAGCCATAATCGGCGCTCGAGCGCTCCGCGCACTCTGTGGTCGCCAATTTGCCCTCGAGGTCACCGCCACGCAGCGTCGCCCATTGAATGAAGTCGCGGCTCGGGAATTCTTTGCGCAGCGCTTGCTGGCGGGCCTCCGACCTCTGCTTGTCGAGCCGCACCGCGGTCTTCTCCGCGATCAATTTGCTGATGTGCGCGATGTCACTCGCCGAGTTGGGGCCGCACTCGGTCTTGACCCGCTCGAGCAGCACCTGGGCTTGCTCGACGTCTCCGCGTAGCGCGAGGTTACGCGCCTCCTGACGGTTGTCGAGGCAGGCGGCAGGCTCGCCTCGATTGGCGCAGCTCCAGGCGGGCGCGATGCCGAGCGACATGCCGAGCGCGAGCAGCTCCGCCCGACCACGACGAGCGCCAATCCGGAACGACTCGTCGCGACCTCGCATGCCTCGTACTTTGGGCACTAGCCCAAGGCGGGCCCTCGGCACAACCTACCGAGGCGGGCCCGCGCTGCCCACCAGTGCTCGAACGCGGCGGCGCGGGGGGCGTGGCCATACGCAAGGTCTGTATTCTATTAGAATACGTTTTCGTGGGCTGGGGAGTGGCCAGCGCGCCCAGCCCCGGTCAGTATTTACGGATGAGCGCGCCAGATATCGATGTCTTCGGCTATCGCGACTATCGCGCTTATCTAAGGGATGTATACGCGGCGCGAAAGAGCTCAGAATACGGCTTTTCGTATCGCGCCTTCGCGCGCAAGGCCGGCCTGAGCGCGCCCAATTACCTGAAGCTGGTGGCGGAGGGAGAGCGCAACCTGACCGCCGAGATGGCAGGGCGGTTCGCCGCCGCGCTCGGGCTGGACGGTGAAGGGGCGAGTTACTTCTGCGACCTCGTCGCCTTCAACCAGGCCGCCAGCGCGACCGAGCGGGAGCGTTGTTATCAGCGCCTGCAAGGCTACCGCCGCTACAAGAACACGTTCCGGCTCGACGCGGCTCACGCCGCTTATCACGCCGAGTGGTACATCCCGGCGATCCGCGAGCTGGCGGCCTGCCGTGGCTTCGAGCCGGAGCCGAAGTGGATCGCTCGCGCGTTGCGACCCAGCATCAATGCGCGCCAGGCGGCGCAGGGGCTCGACGTGCTCGAACGGCTCGGCCTGCTCGTGCGGGACGCCCAGGGGCAGCTGTCGCAGAACCAGCCGCTGCTCTCGACCGGAGACGATCGACCGCTCGGTCACCACATCGCGACGTTCCATCGCACCATGATGACGCGCGCGAGTGAAGCGCTCGACACGGTCCCGCGCGAGGAGCGCGAGATCGCGGCGCTGACCCTGGGCGTGAACGAGCAGCAGCTCGAGCACATCAAGCGGCGCTTGTACGAGCTCAGGCAAGAGCTCTTGCAGGCCTCGTTGCCCGACGCAGAGCACCCGCCCGATCGGGTCATACAAATCAACTTTCAGATGTTTCCGCTGAGCCGCGCGGACGAAGGAACCAACGAATCATGAAAAAGCTAAGCCTCGGGCTACTCGCTCTCACGGCTGCCTCCTGCGCCGGCACCGACACCGGTAACCCAGTCGATCCTGAGCAGAGCAACGCCGGCAGCGAGAGCTGCTCACAGGTCGAGAGCGAGCTGTCGCCGGAGACGCCCACGTCGCTGGGCTTCACCGCCCAGGACATCGTTGCTCTGGTCAGCGGAGAGCACCGTGAAACACTGGCGTGGCAAGACACCAGCGTGAGCTACGGACCGGAGAGCGGCAGCGGCGAGATCCGACTGGTCGTCGAGGCGCTGGGCACGGCGCGCTTCATCGATCGCTCCCCGAAGCTCCCAGGCGCTATGTCGGGTCCTGGCGGAGGGGAGGTCTTGACCATCGGGACCACCCTCGCCGACCCGCTCGACGACGGCTGCGGGGACTTGCTCGAGGTGGACGTGCGGCTCGGCATCAGCACGGCCGGCGGGGCTTTGAACGAGAGCCTGCAGACCACGCTCACGGCGTCTTCTGCCGAATTCGCCCAGGGCGACGTGCGCCTCGCCACGGACGCGCTCGGCGGCACTTTCGAGGTGAACGTGCCCGTGCAGCCGGGCTTCGTGCAGACCCAGGCTCCTTCGCTGAGGCTGCAATTGGGCATCTCTCCCTATGGCAGCGTCGGTGAGCTCGGCGTGCTCAGTGAGGTCCGAAGCACCGACGGGCTCGTCGCGGGCCAGAACAGCACCCCGGCCATCGCGCACTTCCCGGCGGAGAACTTCTGCGGGCCCAAGGCCGTCAGCGTGGCTCGCGATCAGACGCTGCGCGGCGTGTCGATGTCGAGTGTCCTGGACCGGCTTGGCAGCGGGAGCCCGGCCGTGCTCGACCCGGGGGCTGCAGCCCTGAGCCTCGATTTTTCGAGCCGCGCCGAGCGGGTCTGCGTGCGGCTCGACGCGCCGGCGAGCGGCACCACGCGGCTGGAGTTTCCCGCCCAGGTGAGCCTGAGCTCGCCGCCAGCGCACATCGAGGGGAGCATCGCTATCGACGTCACAGCAGAGGCATCGGACGGGCAGCTGCGGAGCGTGCGCGCCTCGGCGAGCGCTTACGTTACGGATCCCAGCGTGGCCGCGGCGGAGGCGGCGCGGTTCGCGATTGTCGAGCCGCTCGATTTGTCGACCTACGACGGCGCCGCGTTCGAGTTTTCGACGGTCATTGACCCGAACGCGAGCGGCTTTTTGAGAGCTTATGGTGTGCGTGACCCGAACTGCAGCAGCGCTCCGGTGCAGGAACCCGGCGGGGGTGTGAGCGTCCCGGGCTGCCCCGGTCAGGAGCGAACCCAGCTCTGGGGGTACACCTGGGGGGGATGAGCGGGCCTGGG
>JAYTOL010000128.1:0-13195 GCA_043747815.1 Deltaproteobacteria bacterium | reverse complement strand
AGGGATCTTCAGGAAAGATAGCCTCGGGCCGCGGAGCAGCGGGCCTGCACAGGCCAGGTAGCCGGACCGGCGCCTTGCCGGGGGCTATCGATAACCTATCCTCTCGTCATGAAGTGGATCGTTCTCTCGACCGGATGCGCGATCGTGGTCGCGCTGGCTGCGATCCTCCTCTGGCGCGCCGATCCGCCGGGCGGAGCGAGCGCCGCGAGCGCCGCCGAGCCGCCGCAAGAGGATAGAGCGATAGGCACGCGCTGGGTGCGCTTCGAAGGGGCCTGTGACGCCTCGGGCGCCGTCGCGGTCGACGAGCGGCATTTCGCAGTGGCCGACGACGAAGACAACGTGCTGCGCGTGTACGACGCGGTGAGCGGCGGTGAGCCAGTCCGCAAGACCAATTTGTCGAAGCAGATCACGCTGGATAAAAAGGGCGAAGCCGACATCGAGGCCGCCACCAGCATCAACGGCCGCGCCGTCTGGCTCAGCTCACACGGGCGCAACGCCAAGGGGGACGAAGATCTGAATCGGTCACTGGTCATCACCACCGATCTACCGACGCTCGACCAGCGCGTCGACGTGCAGGGGCGAGTGTATCGCAACCTGCTGCTCGATCTGCGCGCCGATCCCCGGCTCGCGCGCTACGAGCTGCAACACGCCTCCGAGCTCGCGCCGAAGGAATTGGGCGGGCTCAACATCGAGGGCCTCACGGCCACGCCCGACGGCAAGCTGTTGATCGGCTTTCGCAGCCCCGTGCCGGGGGGCAAGGCGCTCATCATTCCGCTCCTGAACCCCGAGGCGCTCTACGGCTCCGGCTCCGTCCGCTTCGGTGATCCCATCGAGCTCGACCTCGGTGGGCTCGGCATACGCTCGCTCTCGTGGTGGCGGCACAGCTATTTGATCGCCGCAGGGCCCACCGACGAGGTCGGCCCTTCACGCTTGTATCGTTGGGCGGGGGCCGGAGCGGTGCCGCGCCTGGCTGCGGAGGCGGTCTTCGGCAACGCCAACCCCGAGGCCTTTTTTACGGCCGAAGGCAACGACGAAATCCTGATCCTGAGCGACGACGGGGCGCGGCAGATTCACGGCAAGGCGTGCAAGAAGCTCAAAGGCAAGAAGCACAAGAGCTTCCGCGGGCTCTGGCTCAAGTTGCCCGAGGGTAAGTCGTGAGCCCTGCCGCCGCCGCTCGTCGGATGACCGAGCGGGTCAAGGCCGAGCGGGTCAAGGCCGAGCTGGTCAAGGCCGAGCTGGTCAAGGCCGAGCTCCTCAAAGCCAACAGCTGCAACCTGTGCCGGGGAGCCGCTGCCGCGAGCGGGCGCGCCGCGTTGCGGCTCGTGAGCTCCGATGGCGGGTAGCCAAAGCGAGCGCGAAAATCGCGACAGAATTGGGACGCATGTCTGAACGAGAGCGTCAGGGCCACTTCTTTGACGCTGGCGGACTCGAGCAGCATGCGCCGGGCGAGTTGCAGCCGCTCCTCGCGCAGCCACGTGCGTGGCGGGCAGCGGAGCTCGCGCGAGAACAGCCGCTGCAGTTGCCGCCCAGAGATGCCCATGCGGTGGGCGAGGGCGCTGCTGCTGTAGGCGCAGGCCGCGCTCCAGGCGCGGAGCGATTCTAAGTCGAGCAGCCCCTTCGGCCTTGGACGATCACTCATGTCGAGGACCACAGCAAGCGTCGTGCCTCGAGCTCGCGCGCGCACGGCGGCCACGATCGAGCCTGAATGAGCAGAACCGCGGGATCTGGGCCGCGGGATGGCCGCTTTCGCCGAGCGACCAACCCGACCAAAGCGGCCCACCTTTAGCCGCTCCCCGCCCGAGCTCACCGGCCCGACGAGCCAACTGGACAGCCGCCGCTGGACGGGCGAAAAGAGCGGCTCATGGCCACGTTCGGGGTTGCCCGCGCCGCGGTGCTCCTGTGCGCCTGTCACGCGGCCGAGCCGATTGCCTTGCCGCCGGCGCCCGGTGCAGCGGCGGACCCGTCGCAAATGGACGAGCCTTTGCCGGGAGCGGTGCAGTCGCTGGGGCTCGGTATGGGCTACAGCTGCGCGCTCACGCGCGAGGGTGGCGTCAAGTGCTGGGGCTCCGACGAGTACGGAGTGCTCGGGCAGGACACGCTTCCGAGGGACATCTCCGACCCGAGCAGCGTGGGACCGCTACAGTTCGGCGACGCGCGCCGCGTGCTGCAGCTGTCGGCGGGTTGGTATCACGTGTGCGTGCTGTTTGATGACGGCCACGCGCGCTGCTGGGGGCGAAATGAGAGGGGGCAACTGGGGCGCGGCGACACCGAGGACTACGGCGACGACGCAGGCGAGACGCTCGACGCCCTCAGCGACATCCCCTTGGAGCGCGTCATCCAGATCTCCGCGGGCGTCTCGAACACGTGCGCTCTGGTGCGCGCCGGGCAAGGGCTGGAGGGGACCGTCCACTGTTTTGGCAGTGACGTCGATGGCGCCATCGGCGATACCCGCGCGGGTGACTTCGGGGACGACGAGCCCGTGGATGCTCTGCGGCCGGCGGCCCTCATGGAGAACGCGACGCAGGTGCTCGCGGGTGACGCCGTCAACTGCGCGCGCCTCTCGAGCGGAGCGGTGCAGTGCTGGGGCAGCAACGCGTTTGGCACCCTGGGTATAGGCCCTGATCCCTGCAGCGTGAGCGAACAGGGGGTTTGCGCGCGCTCACGCTCGAGCAGCATCGATGACCCGGTCAAGAACCTGGTCGGCCGCTTCATCACGGGCCTCGAGCTCAATCAAGCGCACGCCTGCGCGCTCGACAACCGCGGCGAGCTCTCGTGCTGGGGCCGAAACGACCAATCGCGCGCCGGCTATCCACATACGATCTACGGTAACGTGCTGCGCGCACCGCCGGGCCGGGTGAGCCTGGGTGCCGAGGTGCACGTCATCTCCGTCGGGCTCGGGACGCGTCATGGCTGCGCGCTGGACACCCAGGGCGACGTTCGCTGTTGGGGGGAGGCCGGGCCGCAGCTCGGTTATGCGATGCCCCGTCAAGACGGCGTCGCGGGCGTCGGAGGAACAGAGGAGCCGAGCCAGCAGTATGCGCTGATGGACCATCAGGGCGTCGTGCAACTCGGAGACACCGACGCGGAGCCGGGCCCGGATCGGGCGCTGCGCTCGTTTTCGGGAGGCCAGCACAACTGCGCGATCATGGCCTCTGGCGCCGTGCGCTGCTGGGGCAGGAATGGATCGGGAGAGCTAGGCTACGGTGATTTTTCCGTGATCGGTGACATCGGTGGCGAGCAGTCGCCCGCCGACGCCTATGACCGGCTGCAGCGCTACGACGTGTGTATCACGGGGCAGCGCTCGAGCCTCACCACGTCGTGCGCCAACTGAGCGTCGACCCCGAAGCGACGAGCGCGGACTCGGAGGACGCCCGCGGCGCGAGCAGCTCCCAGGCGCCGGCGCCGAGCGCCAGAGCACCGATGCCTGCCGTCAGCAGCGTGACCACGTCCACCCGTTCGATGGAAGCGAGCAAGTCATTGTTGCCCTTGGCTCGCTGCCACAGGACGAGATCTCTCCCCAGGGCTTGCTCGCGGTCGGGCAGCGCGTCCAGATCAGCGCGCTCTCGGCTCCACGCGGCGTGACGCCCGTCGTTCCAAATGTACAGACCCGAGGCCACTCCGAGCAACACAGCCCCGGACCCGCCGAGGACCAGCCCCCAGCTCTTACCCCTCGCGCTGCCTGGCTGGGCGTCGAGAGAGAGCCCGCTCGGCGGTTGGGCGGTCGCCGTAGCCGAACCGCGCGCGGGCTCGGAGTGCTTTATTGGGGAGGGGGTTGTGGTCGAGCCGGCTCTGGGGGATGGCGGAGGGACCTGATGAGCGCCGGCAGCTCGCGCTTCGCTGCCGAGCTCCGGGGGGGCATCGGCTAACGCGGAGGCGCCGGGGGCCGCTTGCTCCGCCGCCAGGCGGCGCGACAGGTCGTCGATTTGGTCGCGTGCTTCCTGCTGCCGTTCGGCGCTGAGGGAGCCCGCTCCCTCGCGCAGAAAACGTTCGAAATATTCACGGGCGGAGCGCAGGTTGCGGAGTTGGATGTCGGCCTGTGCGACGTTGTACAGTACCAAGTAGTGCGGGTAAGCGCCGTACGCTCGCAGGAACTCGGACTTGGCGTCGGCGTAACGACCCTCCCGAGCCAGCGCTACCCCGGTTTCGAAGAGCGCTCGTGCGACGTCGCGGGCGTGGGCAGGCCCGGGTGATGCAGCAGGTGTTGCCGGCGGTGTTGCAGCAGGTGTTGCAGCAGGTGATGCAGCAGGTGATGCAGCGGTTGTTCCCGGCGGTGTTGCAGCGGGTGTTGCAACCGCTGTCGACCCAGGCCGGGGGTCGGCGGCGCTGCCTGCCTGCGGCTCCAGCTCCTCGAGCGCGAGCGCTGCCGGCGCGCGGAGCGAGGCCCAGACCAGGATCGAGAAGACAGCAAACGCGCGCGGAGCTCGCGTGCGCATCTCAGTTTGCCCCATAAGGATTACTCGTTTCGAAGGGGAACGGCGGCGCCGGCGTTCGCTCCAGACCGCGGGCGCCGCGCGCCGCCTGCTGGCCCGGGGTGGCAGGCGCCGCGCGTGGCGTAGGCACGGCCTCGGCCGTCGGCGCCCCCGGCGCTCGCCCGACGTCAGCCGCAGGCACTTCTCGCCCGACGTCAGCCGCCAACGAAGCCGCACGCTCGCCTGCGGCCGTGGCTTGCCCGCCCTTGGCCTCGCCGCTACGGATCCGCGCCTGCGCTTCAGCCGGGGCGGCTGCCGCCGGACGCGGCGCTTTGGCCCGCTCGGGCGGTGCGGACACTCGAGCGGGCGAAGGCGCCTTCGGCGGGGTCGACGCGCTGCTCGGGTCCAGCGCGGGCGCAGGCCGCGGCGGGCTGCTCGGGTCCAGCGCCGCGGGCGTGGGCCGCGACTTGCTCGGGTCCGGCGCCGCGGGCGCGGGCCGCAGGCTTTCGATCGTCTGCTGACGTGACGCGTCAGTGCTCGAAGCGTGGAGCGCCAGCACACCGAGCGTGAGGCTCGCTCCCAGGGTTGCGCCCGAAACCAGCCACAGCGCGGCGCGGCGCCCGCGGGGCCGCTCGCGAGCTCCGAATTTCACCGCGGCGGCGGGCGCTCGGGCCTCGAGCGGCAGCATCGAGAAGACCGGGCGAACCGCGCCGAGCTCGAGCAGCGCACCGAGCAGGTGGTTGCCGTCGTCAAAACGCTCGGCGCGGTTCTTGTGCAGGCAGCGCTCGACGATATCCACGATCGCGCTCGGGCAGCCGACCGCCGCTGCGCTGAGTGGCTCATGCGCTTGAGTGAGGAGCTGGAACAAGACCTCGTTGTACGAGCCACCGCTGTGCAGTCGCCGACCCGACAACATCTCGTAGAACACCGCTCCGAGCGCGTACACGTCCGAGCGAGCATCGATGTCTTTGGCGCCGCGCGCCTGCTCCGGGGACATATAGTGTGCAGTGCCGAGCTCCGCGCCGGTGGGCGTGGGCGGCACCTCGCCGTCCTCCGTCCAGCGCGCTACGCCAAAATCCAAGATCTTGATCCAGCACTGGCCGTCGCTCCGATGCGTCAGCATGAGGTTGTCGGGCTTGAGGTCGCGATGCACGACGGCGTTTTCGTGGGCGCGGCCCATGCCGCGGCAGATTTGCTGCATCAGCTCGAGCGCGACGGGCGCGGCGAGCGCCCCCTCACGATGCAACACCTGGCGCAGCGTTTCACCCTCCAGGTACTCCATCACGTAGTAAGGCGTGCGCTCCTGAAACGTCCCGTAGTCCAGCACGGCGGCCAGGTGATCGTGGTCGAGGCGACCGAGCAGGCGCGCCTCGCGCTCAAACCTCCAGGTCGAATGCGATCGGCTGGCGCGCTCGACTCGCAAAAACTTGATCGCACAGCGCCGGCCGAGGTTGAGCATCTCGGCTTCGAACACGGTCCCCATCCCGCCCGCGCCGATCAGCCGCGTGATCCGATAGCGTTCCCCGACGCTAGCGCCGATCTCCGGCAACAGCATGTTCGACGTGGCCACACCGGACGTGCCCGTATCAGTCCTCGTGGGTCGCTCGTTCGCCAGCATCGAATCGCGTTTGGTGTGGATCAGGCAGGGCCTGCAGCGGCGGCGAGCAAGCGACGGGCCCGGTGCCGGGGGATGCCGGCCGCGCGCGCCGCCTCGCTCACATTTCCATTGCAAGCATGCAGCGCCTGCTTCAACCGGTCCAGCTCCCCGGCGTGGCGAGACAGCCACGATTTGCGGCGCGTGGGTGTGAGGCTCTGCGCCACCGGGCCGGGAGTTGACTCGGCCGCGGTCTGAGGAGCGTCGAGGAAACGCTGGGGCAAGTCCTTCAGACCAAAGCTGGGTTGCCCGGAAGCGCAGAGGAGCCGCCCGAGCTGGCAAAGCTCCCGCACGTTGTACGGCCACTCGTAGCCGCACAGGCGCTCGACGAGGCGGCTCTCCAGGTGCGGCGGGGTCGCGTATTTGGCGGCCATGGCGTGTCGCAACAAGCGCACAACCTCCTGCCGGCGCTGGCGCAGCGGAGGCAAGCTCAGCTCCGCTCCATTCAAGCGAGCGTACAGATCCGCGCGCAGCTCGCCGGCAGCGACGAGCCCTTCGAGCGGCTCTTGCGAGCTCGCGATCAGCCTGAAGTCGACCTTGATGGCTCGAGTGTCCCCGACGGGGGTGACCGTGCGCTCCTCGAGCACGCGTAGCAGCTTGCTCTGAAGCGACAGCGGCAGCTCGACAATTTCATCGAGAAACAGCGTGCCCTGCGCGGCGCTCGCGACGTGACCCTTGCCCGCGTCCACGGCGCCGGTAAAGGCGCCCTTCTTGTGGCCGAAGAGCTCCGCTTCCAGCAAGGCCTCAGGGATCGCCGCGCAGTTGATGGCCACGAGCGCGCCGCTGCGGCCGCTCAGTTGATGAATCGCTCGCGCCAACACCTCCTTGCCAGTCCCTGTCTCGCCCTGAAGGATAATCGAGAGGTCACTCTTGGCCAGGCTCGACAGCGAGGACAGGCGGTGCGCTGTCGGCGCGCTCAGAATCAGGTCAGGGCTCAGTGACTCAAACAGCGCGCCACGTGGCTCGAGGCTCCTCGGGACGCGGCAGGCGACGCCCACCCAATCACCGACCCGGATCGTGTCCTGCAGGCAGAGGGGGGAGAGCGCGCGGTTCTGGCCGTTGACGAACGTTCCATTCCGACTCTCCAGATCGCGCAATAGCCAGAGGGGCCCCTCCTTCTCGATCCGGCAGTGGAGGCGCGAGACGCCGGAGCCCGAGAGCCGAAACGAGCAGTCCTCCGCTCGTCCCACGGACGCCAGCGGGCGCAGCTCATCGAAGCGCTCTTCCGGAGCGACCCAGAAAATCCCGTCCATCATGTCGAGGCCGCGCTGCTCGGCATGCCCCAGCTGTTCCTCTGTCGTCAGGTCCCGAGAGTGGGAAACGGAGTCACGGATGACGGAGTCGCGGATCATGATGAGCCCAAATTATCGCGCGCGGCGGAGAGAGTGCAATGGTACGTCAGCCGGGGCACAGCGTCAGCCGGGGCACAGCGTCGCGTCACGCCATGGCGCCTCGCAGCTCTCAGGCACCGACGTGCCGTCGCAGCAGCCCGGCTCTGCGGCGCAGAAATTTACATACACTTCCGAGGCGAGGCCGCACTCGACGGCCGTGCGCAGGCAGTCGGGGTGAGCCAAGGAAATCGTGCACGCGGGCTCAGTGTCAGCCAAACAGTACTCGAACATGCTGCGGTCGACACCCACGAAGCAAGCTCGAGGCACGTCGTAGAGCTCCTCCAGGCTGAGATCGATCGCAAATCGCCCGGCGTCCTGCACCTGACCATCGAGCGCCAGGTAATAGAGCCGAGGCGCCAAGATGTAAGTGCCGTCGAGGTCATCGCAGGCGCCGGGCAGCTCGACATCGCGCGCAGACTCCGTCAGCACGTAGGTGATTACGCCGGCCGCTCCAGTGCCTACCATGCGCAGACGTCGCGGCGCGGATTGACCCCGGAGATCGAGGCGGTAGAACAGATCGGGCGCGCCGCGGTCCGTGTTGCACGCTGCCGAGAAATCGTCCTTTGCACAGGCAGTGTTGCCCTGGATGCGCTGATTGGGCAGGTTCGGATCCAGAGCGATCGCCCCCTCCCAGCGGTCGTTCTCCGGGGTGACGCAGCCGTCACCGTCGAGGCGTATTCGGAGCGCGAAGGGGTCTTGCACGTCGTCGGGGGCCGCCGATACTCCTAACGTATACCTGCCGGGCGCGAGCACGCGGGACCAGCTCTGGCCGCACGTCAAGGGCCCCACGCACGAGCTGGCCGCCGCGTCGAACAGCGAGACGCTGCCGGGGGCATACGCACCGAGCTCCAAAACGTCGACGTCCAACACGACGTCCGAGGTCCGCGCGCTGAGGTCGAGCTCGTAGAACGCGTCATAGGCTCCGCTCGGCGCGCAGCGCAACGGCACGCTCGGAGTGGCGCAGCCCAGGTGCACGAACAGCGTCTGCTGGTCGAGCGAGCTGTCGACCGCGAGCGCCGTCGCGCACGCGTCGTTTTGTAGCGGCGCAGCGCAGGCGAGCTCGCCGACTGCGCTGGCCACGTGGATGACGCCGCGGTCCGCTGCGCTCTTGCCGGTCACGATCAGATGAAAGAGCCCCGGCTCGAGCTGCGCCGCAAGTCTTCGCGAGCTCCCGTCGGAGTAGAACGGCTCGCCGCAGGCGAGCACGGCCGCGTCGTTCGCCGGGCCACGCGCGAGCGCTGCCTCAAAAGCAAAGCTCGCGTCGATGATCAGCGTCACGCTCGTGGCCGCGCTCGCGTCGCGCAAATCGAGCTCGAAAAAGGCGCTCGGACCTGCCAGCGAGGGCGCGCACGAGAGAGCGCTCGGGAGCAGGCTGCCGCAGGCGCTGGACGCGACCGCGCTGCCGAACCCGTGGGGCTCGAGCTGGACGGGCTCCCGCTCCACCGCTCCGAGCACGCGCCGAGGCTCGGCGACGCAGCCGCTCTCCGGCCTGCAAACGCCGACCTGACAGGCGCCGCTCAGCTCGGCGCAAGCCGGTGGAGCGATCGCCACACACTCTCCAGCGCGACACTGCGAGGCTCCGCAGGGGTTGCCCTCGAGGCACGCTTCATCGTCGCGAGCCGGGCTCGCGCGACAGGTCCCCGTGGAGGCGTCACAGCTGACCTCCCGACACGGCCGAGCGAGCGCGGCGCACTGCGAGTCGGAGCACGCGACAGGCACGGCGGCGCTCGCGTTCCCCGGACCACCCGGCGCCGAGCCGAGATCGCAAGCGCTGACGAGACACGTGAGGAGACACGCTGGGAGAAACGGCGCCGCTGCCGAGCTGCGCATCAGCGGCGATCCAGACACGTCTCCGAGGGCGCAAATTCTGGACACAGGTAGCCGCAGGCCGAGTCTACCTCGGTGCAGCTCGCGGGATCGGCGCCCGCGCTACAACAGCTGGGGGCCGTTTCGCAAATGCAGGCTCGCGTCGGCGCAGCCAGGCCGCAGAGGACGGCCGCGTCGAGACAAGCGGGGCCCCATGCCTCACAGCAATTCGTCAGGTTATTGTCGAAGACACATTGGTCGATCGCGCCCGTCAAGCACGGGCTCGGCTGCGCGGGCTCGAGCTCGACCAGCATCCGGTAGCTGCCCGTGCGCCCCTCCGCCGCGCTCTCCACCCCAATGAAATAGAGCTCGGGGGCCAGGGTTAGATCGTAATGCGGCGCCCCTTCCCAGGCCCCGATCGTGTCGTGGCAATACAAGCCCTGGCCGCAGCCGCCGGCGCCGTCCTCCGCCAACAAGTAGAGCAGCGGCTGCATGCCGAGCCCGTCCACCAAAAGGCTCAGGCGCGTGCGTGTGGGCCCCGCTGCGGCGCGCAAATCCAGGCGATAAAATTGGTCCGGCGAGCGCGGCTCGCCGCAGCCGTCCAGCGTGTAGTGGTCCTGGTTGCAGCGCGTCGAGCCGTCCACGACATACGCCCCCGGGCGCGTTTCGAGCTCCAGCGCAGTTTCGCAGGTATTGCCCACCGGTCCGCGGCTGCACGCCTGCCGAGCCAGCTCGAGCGTGAGGGCGCTGGGGCTGGCCTGGCCGTCGGCGTCCAGGGGCTCGGTCCGCAACACGACCACATAACGCCCCGGCGCGAGCAGCGTCGTGAGCACCGCGTCCGTCCGGCTCGAGCGCCCATCGCGCAGGTAGCTCGCTGCGATCGGGTCGCCGCACCCTGATCCTGAAGCACCCGCGGCATACACCTCGACGGAGTTGAGATAGCGCCCTAGGCGAGGAGCCACGAAGCTCCAGGCCGACAGCGTCGCCAGGACCGGCAGCGGCTCGGCGCGGAGGTCGATCGCAAAGAAGCGTTGCTCCTTTGCATCGCTCCCGAGCTCCACCGTCGTGCAGTTGGTGTCGACGAACAGGGTCTCTACGGCCGCCCCCCGGAAGCTCAGCGGCGCCTCACAGCTCAGGTTCCCGGGCGCTCCCGCGCAGGCGCCGCTCTCGGGATCGACGTCGACCGAGAGCTGGAACGCGCCGTTGTCGCCGGGGCCTTTGCCGTCGACCACCAGCCAGTAGATGCCGGGTTCTAGACGAGCCGCGAGCCTCGAGCTGGCACTGCCCAAAGCGCTACCGCGATCGCAGTCGAGGCTCAGCGTGTCCGCGCACGGTCCACGACGCAGCTCGATGGCTGCGTCGAAATCGGCGTCCAAGACCGCTCGAACATTCACGCCGCGCAGCGCCGCGCCGAGGTCGAGCTGATACCAGCGGTCGTGCCCAGCGGTCGCCCCAGCGCAACCCCCAAGCTGACTTTGATTGCTGTCTACGGATGACAGCGTCGAACCCGAGACGACGATCCGCTCCCGCCTGCGCGCGTCCATCGGACGAACCAACGAGGCCGCGAGGCAGCCAGAGTCCGGATTGGGCGCCGTGCTGGCCCTCACGGGTTGGGTGAGGGCCGCGCGGGAGATCGCCCGGTCCCCACCGACGCGATCCCCGACGAGGTCGTCCAGAGCCACGCGGGCAGGCTCCGCGGGCGACACGACGCGAGCGAGCCCCGGCAGCTCGGTGACGGGATCAGCGTTCGCAGGCAGCGTCGTAGCGTCGACCCCGCAGGCCAGGCACGCGACGAGGCTCAGCTGCACCGCCCAACCGAGCAGTGTCCGCGCGCGGGCGCGAGACACAGCCCCAGCGCGAGACACAGCCCCAGCGCGAGACACAGCCCCAGCGCGAGCCACAATCATTGCCCTGTGCAGGTCAAGACCGGATCGAAACCGGAGCAGAACGTGCCGCACTCCCGGAGCCGCCGCTCACACTCGAAGCTCCCGCCCGGCGCCCCACAACAACCGGGATCGGCCTCGCACATGCACGCCAACGCTCGGGCGCTCAGGCCGCAGCTCGACAAGCTCAGCCAACACACGTCTTCACGCCCGGAGCAACACGCTGCTCGATCAGCGCGGGCGCACAGTGCGACGCCCTCGTCGATGCAGTCGACGCGAGGCGGCGGACTGTCGGTGCTGATCTCGACGCTGAGGTCTACCGGCCCTTGTTGGTCCCGAAAACCGTTCAACGCGAGGTAGTAGCTCAGCGGCTCGAGCCACAAATCGAAGTTGCCGCAACGAAGCGCGTCACCGCATGTTTCACCCGTGTCGGACATGAGCGCCAGAGAATCATACTCGACGCCACCGCGCATGGCGAGCGCGCGCACGCGGACCTTCGCGCCAAAGCCACGCAGATCCAGGTGATAGAAGATGTCAGGGCTCGGGTCGAGCGTACAGCCGTTGGCGATCGAATCATCACCGCACCCGGGCCATACACTGAACGACTGCACCCCGAGCACGGGCTCGATCTCCTGCGCGGTGTCACACGTGTCGTTAGCCACGAGACACGGCTCCGGCGCGATCTCCACGCTCAGGCCGAAATCACCGGTGTTCCCGCTGGCCTCGACCGCGAGCAGGTAGCGGCCCGGCTCGAGCGCGGCCCAGAGCTCGGCGGGCAGCGCCTGGAAGGTGTCGCCACACAGGAGCGTCTCCGCGCAAGCGCCCCCGGCGTCCCGAGCCACGAAGACGCGCGTGTCGTGGTTCGTCGGCACGAGGTTCGTCGTGGCGTGGACCAGGGCCGGCTGCGTGCGCTCCGAGAGATCGAGGCTGTAGAAGACCTCCGCCGCTCGTTCTTCGAAATTGGAGCACTCCCAGTTGGCTTGAGCCTGATCCGAAGCGCACTCGGTAGTCCCAAAAAACGTCTGCACCGGGCGCTTCGGATCGATGACGATCGCCTGCTCACAGCGATCGTTCGGCGGCGGGGCGCTACAACGCCCGCCCGGCGGTGGCAACTCGACGACCAGCTCGAACTCGCCCGCGTCCTCGGGCGTCTGCCCGTCGACGACCACCCGGTAAAGCTTGGGCTCGAGCGTCAGCGCCAGAAACGCCTCCAGCGCGCCCGCGCTGTGGCCCGCGTTGCAGGCGATCACGAACGGGTCTGCTAAAGGCCCCGCCTCGATCGAGAGCGACGCGGCAAAGTGGGCCCGCACCTGGAGGTAGGCGGCGACAGGCTCGGCGAAGGCACGCAGGTCGAGCTCATAGCGCAGGTCCGGTCCCAGGCTCGCGCACTCCGATCCGGAGAGGTTCTGTGCCGTTTGGGTGTCGCCCCGCAGGCTGCGCCGTTGACGGTAGGGGTCCTTCAGCTCGAACGCGGGAACCGCCGGGGCGCAGGACGCGCCCTGACACGTCGGTCCGGGCAACGACGGGCCGGGGGCGCGTGCCCGCGCTTCGAGCGCAGGGCGGCTCGGGACCTCCGCCTCGCCGGCGGGGGCCGGTTCGACCTTGGCGTCAATTTCGCGCTCGGCGATGATGACGTCGCGATCACACCCGCTGCTGAGCACGAGCAGGCTCCACCATCCGCTCCGACCCAACATACCCGAGAGGTTTGGTGGTAGTGAGGTGAAAGGTCAAGCGCGCTCTCGCGCGCGCCTTTCCCCCGGCCGAGCCGGAGGCTCGAGCCGATTTGCGGATAGTCGGTGAGACACCCTGTCGTCGATGAGCAGCGCCTGATCGTCGCCGATCGACGGCGCGCGCGAACCTGACCACGCCGACGCGGGGGCGTCGCGCCCAAGTGGTCGCGTCTGCTCGTGCCCTCTGCCAGGGTCGCGTCGCCTGCCGGTCTTCTGCGGCGCGTGTATCCCGAAAGAAACACGTTGGCCTAGAGCGAAGCGCCGCGCCAGGCTGCGCGCGCTCGCCGCGTTGGAGTTCGACCCATGCTCGGTGCTATGTTGC
>JAYTOL010000127.1:0-1848 GCA_043747815.1 Deltaproteobacteria bacterium | reverse complement strand
CTACGTCGGCCGTGCGCGCTAACGCGAGGTAGGCGCAGCCCAGCCCGACGGCGACAAAGGGCAGCGCCACGCGAAGCCCCATCTCCCGACACAGTGCGGGACCTGGCTCCAGCACCCGTACCGCCGAGGCAAAGTTTCCGTGGCGCAGGTAGGCGTACCCGAGGAAATAGCGAGCCCAGGCCTCGCTGTGGGCATGGCCGTGGGTCTGGGCGATCCGCAGGCCCTCTTCCCCTGCGGCGATAGCCTCGGCAAATTCTCCCAGGTCGGCCATGACTGCTGCCAGGAAAGAACGGGCGATCGCGCCCGGCACAGTAGCCAGCCCGAAGCGCTCGCCCAGTGGCGCACCCTCGACAAGGGCGATCATCGCCCGCAGCGGCTCAGCCGCCCGACGCAGGTCGCCGGCCTCCCAGAGCGACTGGCCCAGATAGTGGTTGGAGGCGACGCGCAACCCAAGGTCGTCGACCGTCTCTGCGATGGTTCGCGCACGCGCCGCCGTGTCGATCGCAAGAGCGTGCTCGCCGCGGAGGTTATGCGGGTTCGCCTGGTACGCAAGAATCCACCCAAGCCGCCGCTGGTCATCAAGCCGCTCTGCCAGCACGCGCACCTCGTCTAAAATCTCGCCCTGCCGCGCTAGCTCTCCCAGCAGGTGGAGGGCGGTCCGCTGCTCGAAACACAGGTCGATGATCTGCTCGGTTCGTTGGCGGCTCTCGGGCAACTCGCCCAACGCGCTCCGCGCCTGCTCGAAGTGGGCGAGGGCCTCCCTCGCGGCCGAGCGGTCGAGCGCCCGATTCCCCGCCTTGCGCGCGTAAAGAACCACTTTCTCCCAACATTCTCCGCGCAGCGCGTGGTGCGCCAGTCGCTCGACGTGCTCACTCGAGCGATCCGCGTAGACTCGCTCCATCGCGTCGACGATCTGCGCGTGCAGCGTTTTTCGCCGCCCCTGAAGCAGAGTGCCGTAAGTCACTTCAAGCGTGAGCGCATGCTTGAAGCTGTACGCCAGGTCCGGGAAGAGCTGCGTCTCGTACACGAACTCGGTTTCCTGGAGGTGGGCGAGCCCGCGGCGCAGCATGTCGTCGGGCTGCTCCGCGATCGCGGCCAGCAAGGTGTAAGGGAAATCCTTGCCGATCACCGAGGCCGCCTGCAGCAGTTGCTTGTCCTCCGCGGGCAGTCGGTCGATGCGCGCGGCGAGGATGGTCTGCACCGTGGCCGGCACCTGCAGTGTGTCCACTGGGCGTGTGAGCCGATAGGCCCCGCGCTCTCCAACGAGCGCGCCCGTTTCCACCAGCGTGCGCACTGTTTCTTCGAGGAAGAACGGGTTGCCGCGCTTGACCAGCATCTGCGTCAGTGGCGCGAGTCCCGGGTCCGGGCCGAGCAGTGCCTCGAGCAGCTCGGCCGTGCTCTCGGCGGGCAGGCTGTCGAGGCGCAGTTGCGAGTAGGCGGTCTTGCTCCCCCAGTGGTGCTCGTACTCGGGGCGGTAATTCACCAGCAGCAGCAGGCGAGCGGAGCCCAGGCTCTCCACCAGGTTATCCAGCAGGGTCTGGGTCTCGCCGTCGATCCAGTGCAGATCCTCGAACACAACCAGCAGCGGTTGCACCTGGCTCTCGCGCAGCAGCAGGCGTTTGACCGCGTCGAGCGTGCGCTGGCGGCGCTGCGGCGGGTCCAGAGAACTCCAGGCCGCGTCCTCGACCGACACGTCCAGCAGAGCGAGCAGCGGAGGGAGCAACGCTTCGAGCGTGCGATCCAGAGCCAGCACGCGCCCCAGCACCTTGGCGCGCATCTCGCGATGATCGTCGCGCTCGCCGATCTTGAAGTAGCCCTTGAGCAGGTCGATCACAGGCAGGTAGCTGG
>JAYTOL010000126.1:0-27611 GCA_043747815.1 Deltaproteobacteria bacterium | reverse complement strand
GCCGATCAATACCGCGGGCGCGATCGTCGCCCGTCGTGCGCGGGCGTGAATTGAAACGAGCTCTCAGCTCTCGAACCTCTATCTTCAGCTGTCGCCCGTCGTGCGCGGGCGTGAATTGAAACATTTCGACGAGTGTCCCGGACTTCGCGCGAAAGGTCGCCCGTCGTGCGCGGGCGTGAATTGAAACTTCAGTGGCTTAATCACGTTGTCGACGATCACAGGTCGCCCGTCGTGCGCGGGCGTGAATTGAAACCTTTATGTCGAAATGTATCTCTAAGCTCTGTCGGTCGCCCGTCGTGCGCGGGCGTGAATTGAAACTCTCGGCCGAACGTGTCAAAGACCCGCCAGCCCGTCGCCCGTCGTGCGCGGGCGTGAATTGAAACAAGGATACGTAGAGATCCTTGATGAGCTGAACACGTCGCCCGTCGTGCGCGGGCGTGAATTGAAACTGACGTGAGCGACGGCGTTCCACGTCCTCTTGCGTCGCCCGTCGTGCGCGGGCGTGAATTGAAACGATGCGCTCGTTAGCCTGGTCTACAACATCGGCGGTCGCCCGTCGTGCGCGGGCGTGAATTGAAACTGAGCGTCGTCATAGGGCTGCTTGGCCACGCCCTCGTCGCCCGTCGTGCGCGGGCGTGAATTGAAACAACACCCGGAGCGGGGCCGCTGACAAGGAGCGGTCGCCCGTCGTGCGCGGGCGTGAATTGAAACCCGCCCGCCGCATCATTACCTAGGTTCGCATCGAGTCGCCCGTCGTGCGCGGGCGTGAATTGAAACGAGCTCTGGCTTCATCAGCACCGACACACTGTCGTCGCCCGTCGTGCGCGGGCTTCAGCGGCACTCTACGACTGATCCACCTGGCGGCAAGATCGTGATCCACACTGCCTACGCAGCGCTTGAGATTGACCAGCAAAACTTCGTCGCTGACTTCGGTGAGTCGATACTTTGCTTCCATGATCGCAGCATACACCCGGGTTTTTGTCCTCTCTGAGCGCGACGCTGCGGGCTTTGGCGACATCAAATGGACTTCAACGCCACTCAGGCCATGCACGGCTCGGCGCGGACGCCTGACGCGAACGAAGGCGCTTCTTTTCGCCAAGTACAGGACTTGATGCGTGCTGCTACGCAAAGCCTGTCAAGGGCGACAGCAAGGCTGTCGTTTTTTTTGGCGACTGCTTTGCTCGTGCCTGTGGCGGCTACAGGCGCGCCATCGTGCGTGACGCCCCTGTCTACTGCGGTGAGCTTGGCGGTGATTGGGCGGGAGTCAGGCGCCTGGGGCATGCTGCTAGGTGGTCGAGCTCATTGTACCCGTGAAGAGCGGGGGACTCACGCTTCGCGCTGCCCGCCCGCACAGGGCGTACTTGCGTTTCCCTCGCTCGGGTTTATTATAAGTCGTATGATAAAAAACTCCCGGTGGGTCCTGGGCGGGGTGTTTTTGACAATTCTCGGTTGCACCCAGGCGCGGGCCGAGCCCCCAGCGGGCCTGCAGGGGGTGGTGGAGCTCGAGGAGCGGCAGCTGGGGTTTGAGTTTGGGGGGCGGCTGACGCAGCTCTGGGTGCGGCGGGGGGATCAGGTGGAGGTGGGGCAACGGCTGGCGGCCATCGATGACGGGTTGGAGCGGGCGGCGGCGCAGGCGCGTCGCAGTGAGACTGAGGCGGCTCGGGCTCGCGCCAGGGTGCTCGGGGCAGGCAGTAGGCCGGAGGAAGTACGGGCGATCGAGGCGCGCATTCGAGCCGCGAATGCCTCGATTCGTCAGCTCGCGGAGAACCTCGAGCGGGAGCGCACGTTGCTCGCGCAGGGCGTCACGCCGCGCGCCGTCGTGGCTGAGCTCAGCGCCGAGCTGGATCGCCAGAGCGCGGAGCGCGACGCGCTGACGCAGAGCTCGAGGCTGCTGGTCCGAGGGCCCCGCCCCGAGGAAGTGGCTGCGCTCGAGTTACAGGCGGACGCGACGCAGGCCTTGCTCGACGCGCAGAGCCAGCGCGTGGGGCGCTTCGAGCTGTATGCGCCGATCGCTGGCGAGGTGCTCGACTACCACGTCGAGCCCGGCGAGATCGCCAACGCCGGTGCTCCCGTCGTGACCTTGGGCGATACGGCGCACCCCTACGCCGAGGTATTTGTACCGCAGGGCGAGCTCGGGGGGATCCGGCTCGGCGCGCCAATCCGGGTGCGGGTCGACGCGCTGCCCGAGCCGCTCGGCGGGCACGTGGAACACATCGCCCGGCGCATGGAGTTCACACCGCGCTTTCTGTTCAGCGAGCGTGAGCGGCCCAATCTGGTCGTGCGCGTGCGCGTGAAGATCGATGATCCGGAGCGCAAGCTATTCGCCGGGTTGCCGGCGCGCGTCGAATTCGAGCCGCTCGGCGACGTCGTGGTGAGTGGCGGCGACGCGGTGCCGAGCGGAACGAGCGGAGCCGTCGGTGGCCGCTGAGTGGGTGATCGAGACCGAGCGGCTGGAGCGCCGCTTTGGCTCGCTCATAGCGGTGCGTGACGTCTCGCTGAAGGTGGCACGCGGCACGATCTTCGGCGTGCTCGGGCCGAACGGTGCCGGGAAATCGACGACCATCCGCATGTTGTGCGGGATCCTGACGCCGAGCGGCGGCTCGGGTCGGGTGGTGGGCTTTGATATCGTGCGCGAGGCCGAGTCCATCAAGCAAAACATCGGCTACATGACTCAGCGCTTCAGCCTGTACGAGGACCTGAGCGTGGAAGAGAACCTGAAGTTTTACGCCGGCATCTACGGGGTGCCGCGGCGTAAGCAGAGCGCGCGGCTCGAGCAGGTGCTCGAGAGCTCGGGCCTCCGTGATCGCCGCCGGCAACTGGCGGGGACGCTGTCGGGCGGTTGGAAGCAACGGGTGGCCTTGGCCAGCGCCACGATCCACGAGCCGCGGCTGCTATTTTTGGACGAGCCCACGGCGGGCGTGGACCCGGTGAGCCGGCGCGAGTTCTGGGAGCAGATCCATCACCTGGCAGAGGCGGGCACCAGCATCGTGGTCACCACCCACTACATGGATGAGGCCGAGCGCTGTCACGAGATCGCATTCATCTTTCGCGGGCAGCTGCTCGACACGGGCACGCCGCGGCAAATCGTCGAGCGGCGCGGGTTGCGCGCCGCGGAGATCGAGATCGAGGGGGCGGGGGAGCTCGTCCCCAAGCTACGCGCCGACGCGCGCGTGGAGGAGATCGCGCACTACGGGCACCTGATCCGGCTGTGCACGAAGGACCACGCCGACCCGCTGCGAGTGCTGGCCGACGTATTGCCTGGAGGGGCCGAGCCCGCCACTGACGCGCGGGAGGTGCGGCCGACGGTGGAGGACGCGTTCGTCTCGATGGTGCGCGAGGAAGAGGCGGCGCTCGCGCGAGGCGCGGGGAACTCGAGCCCGAGACACCTGCCGCTCGCGGGCCTCGTATGCTGAGCCGCACGCTGGTCGTGGCGAAGAAGGAGCTGCTGCAGCTCCGGCGCGATCGCATGACCTTGGCGATGATGGTCGCGCTGCCGCTGCTGCAGCTCTTGCTCTTCGGCTATGCGATCAATACCGACGTGCGCCACATCCCCACGTTGATCTTCGATCAGGACCAGAGCGCACAGTCGCGCGACCTCGGGCGTTCGCTGGAGGCGACGCGGTTCTACGACCTGGTCGGCAACGTGCAGAGCTATGATGAGATCGCGCGTGCCCTGGCGGCGGGGACTGCGCGGGCTGCCCTGGTGGTGCCGCCGCGCTACGCCTCTGATCTGGCGCGGGGGCGCCCGACCAGCGTGCAACTGGTGGTGGACGGCTCTGATCCGCAGATCGTGGCCAGTGCCACCAACACGGCGGCCTCGCTCATCGCGGCCCGCTCCTCGGAGCTGCTGCTGACGCGGCTGCCGTTCGCGCGGGCCGGCGGCTCGGGTACGGCCGCCCCGATCTCGATCGAACCGACCATCTGGTACAACCCGGAGCTGCGCACGGCCGTGTACGTGGTGCCGGGCCTGGTGGGGGTCATCTTGACCATGACGATGGTGATGCTGACGGCCATGGCCATGGCGCGCGAGCGAGAGCGCGGCACGCTGGAGCAGCTCATCGTCTCGCCCATCCGCCGCATCGAGCTCATTTTGGGCAAGATCATCCCCTACGTGAGCATCGGTTATGTGCAGATGACGCTGGTATTGTTGATGGGCAAGCTGGTGTTTGACGTACCCGTCCTGGGCTCGCTCGTGCTCCTGTACGGGATGGCGTTCGTCTTCATCGCCGCGAATCTGGCGCTCGGCCTGTTCTTCTCTACGGTCGCCCAGACGCAGCAGCAAGCCATGCAGATGTCGTTCTTCTTCCTGCTACCGAACATTCTGCTCAGCGGTTTCATGTTCCCGTTCGAGGCCATGCCGGAGCCCGCACGCTGGCTCGGGCAAGCGCTGCCGCTCACGCATTTCCTGCGCGTGGTACGCGGCGTCGCGCTCAAGGACGCCGGGCTGCCCGATATCTGGCCCGAGCTGATCTGGCTGTCGGCGATCTTTGGGATCCTCGTGACGCTCGCTGCCTTACGCTTTGAGAAGAAGCTCGCCTGAGGATCGATGCCGCGGCCCAGAACGGACATCCGCCCACGCATCCTCGAAGCTGCGCGCGAGCGCTTCGCCGCCACGGGCGTGGACGGAAGCTCGCTGCGCGGGATCGCGACCAGCGCGGGGACGAGCATCGGGATGATTTATTATTACTTCCCGAGCAAGGACGAGCTGTTCTTTGCGGTCGTGGACGAGGTGTACGGTCAGCTGCTCACGGATCTGGAGGCGGCG
Source organism: Deltaproteobacteria bacterium (assembly GCA_043747815.1). GTDB lineage: Bacteria > Myxococcota_A > Polyangia > Polyangiales > Polyangiaceae > SZUA-265. The sequence goes on along the minus strand of JAYTOL010000126.1, from coordinate 22,846 downwards.
ATCGGCCAACATCAGGATTTCGCGGGCAGCGTGCTCGCGCTTTATCGGCGCATTGCGGGCGCGTCGGCGCTGGAGCTGCAGGTGATCCGCCTGGTGGCGCGGGAGGCGTTCACGTCGGGGGAGCGGCTGCAGCGCTTGGCGCGGCGCTTCAGCCGAGGGCACGTGCCCCTCATCTTCAAGACCATTCAGCAAGGGGTGCAAGCGGGTGAGCTGCGCACCGACGTGCACCCCATCGTGCTGCTCGCAGCCACGATAGCGCTCGGCACGCTGCCGCAAATCGCCATCCGCACGCTCGGCAAACACCTGCCCGTCAAGCCGCCGGGCAGCCTCGAGCTGACCAGCCAGCTGTGTGAGGTGCTGCAGCATGGTGTACGAGCGAGGAAAAAGTAGGCCGCCCCACGCGGCGAAGCGAGGTGCTGTGAGCTGGCGTGCCGGGGAGATTTTACGCGCGCTTCGAGCCGCGCGAGCGCTCGTTCAGCAGGCGCTCGGGGATCGTGCGCAGCGCTTGGCGGGCGCGTTCGTCGGCGGTCACGACGCCGGGCGCCTGGGCGCTCATGCGTCGGCCTCTGAGCTCGGCTTCGGTGCGCTCGGCGCCGACGTTGCGGCGGTGACGCGGAACATCGGTCTGCCGCGCCTCTTCCGTGATGAAGCGGGCCACGTCCGTGTACAGGGCCTCGAAGGCTGCGTCGTCGAAGCCGGAACGGCTGGGTAACCAATCGGTGGTGGGCTGACCTGGCCGTAGCGAGCCGTAGTGACCCACCACATCCAAGTGATCGGCGCTGGTCGCATGAATCACTTCGCCCCAGACTTGTGACAAGGTGGGGACGATGCCGTCGGACCACCCGCGCTCGGGATACTGCCCGAAGGCTTGCGTGAGGACCGCGCGTTGCGCCGGCACGGGGTCGGGGATGGGCTCGCTCTTGGCGAAGCCCGCGACGCGATGCAAGAGCGCGTAGAACGCGTGCATCGATTGCGCGTAGGGGTTGTGCTTGAAGAAGATCAAGCTCGACAAGCTCGGGGCACGCGCGCGGCAGACCACCGATCCATAACGTAAGCTGTCCGGATCGGCCGTGCTGGCGTTCAGCAGATCACAGCCCGCGGGCGTGAGTTGGAAGATGAGCGACTGATCCTTCGAGATGCCTTCGATGAAGGCGATCAGCTCTGCGCGCCGCTCGGGGGAAAAATCCGCGATCACGCGGCCAAATAGGTCGTCGGCGACGGTGTTTTTGAAGCCGAGCACGTCGTCCGCTCGGACCACCCAGCCCCCAAGGCGCAGGCCGAGGCCGAGCGGCAAGTGCGCGTGCCGGAGGACAGAGGTGGAAAGCGCCGCGAGCAGGCGCAAGATCGGATAGCCTGCCGCGCTGCCGAAGAACGCCGCGAGGGGGGTACCAAAGTGAGGGGTGGAAATGGTGACGAGCGTCCGCAGGCGCTCGTGCGCGTGAAACTTCCGCGCGGCGGGCAGGGAGGCGTTGGGTGTGATGGCGAGCCGCGCGTCCAGGCCGCCGGTGGAGTGGCCGACGATATGAATCGGACCTTCTCCTGCCTCGGCGATGCCGGCGAGCGTTTCGTGGACACGCGCCGCGCGATGGCGTATCGAGGCGGTGGGCAGCGTCGCCACCTCGACGACATCGACATCCAAGGACAGGCGCTCAAACGCTCGCTCCAGCGCCTCGCGCACACCGACGAAGTAAGTGAGCTGCCCGAGGCTGCCAAAGCCGAAGAAACCCGGTACGAGTACCACGTGATGCCGGCTCATACCGGACAGCATGACGAGAAAGCGGAGCTCAGGTCCGCACTTTCGCGGAGGCCCGGCTTCCTAGCCGCCGGCTGAGCGTGCGATCCCGGGGTGGTGTTTCGCGTGCACTTGCTACGCGGCACAAACGCCACGCATGTGGCGTTGGTGGCTCGAACGGGGCGTCTCGCCGCGTAAATCGCCGTCTGTTCGCCAGATATCAGGGGCACGGCCATTGCACAGGCGGCTCGTTTTAACCCAGCCCAGCGTCCTTGCGGCGCTTCACCCCCACCCACAGGCGACGAAACATCATGCGCTTCAACGTCCAGAGCGAGCTTTCTTACGAGCTCAAGAGCCCGTCCACCCTCATCTTTGGCATCCAGGCCCTCTCCTCCGCGTCTCAGACGGTGCTCGAAGAGTCCCTGCTCATCGAGCCGCACGTGAAGTATGACGAGTTCGTCTCGGTGAGCGGTGACAGCCGCTTCTTCCGCATCGTGACCAGCGCTGAGAAAACGCTAAAGGTCTCCTATCGAGCGAGCGTAGATACGAAGCCCACTGTCATCGACTCGTCCGAGCTCGACCGCGTCCCTGTCCAACAGCTCGACCATGCTTCGCTGACCTTACTTTTCCCGAGCCGATACTGCCAGTCCGACATGCTGGCGCGCTTGGCTTGGAAGAAGTTCGGGGAGATCGAGAACGCTTATGAGAGGGTGGTCGCCATCGCCGACTGGATTTACCGAAATGTCGATTACGAATCGGGCAGCACCAACGCGCAGACGTCGGCGTACGACACGGTCACGCAGCGCGCGGGCGTATGCCGGGATTTCGCTCACCTCGGTGTAGCCTTGTGCCGCGCGCTGAATATTCCGGCGCGCTATTTCGCGGGCTACGCCTATCAGCTCGATCCGCCGGATTTTCACGCCTGCTTCGAGGCCTTCGTGGGGGGCCGCTGGATCGTGTTCGACGCCACACGGCTGGCGCCGCTCAATGGGCTGGTTCGGATCGGCACGGGGAGGGATGCGGCAGACGCCGCTGTCGTCAGCATCTTCGGTCAGGTGAAGAGCACCGGCATGAAGGTCAGCTGCGAAGTCGTGGGTAAGGACTTCGTGCCGCTGACGGCTGACAAGCTCGCCCACAAGGGCGTTTGTCTCGAGCCCGTGCCATGAGCCGGCTGCGTATCATCCACGATACGACCTATCGATATCGTATCCCCGTCAAGTTCGGGCCGCATCGCATCGTGCTCCGCCCGCGCGAGGGCCACGACGTGCGGCTCGAGCGCATGGACCTCGCTGTATCGCCCGCTCACGAGGTCTTCTGGAGCCGAGATCTGTTCGGCAACACCATCGGCACCCTGACTTTTCCAGAGCCTGCCGATATTTTGCACATCCAGAGTGACGTGCTGATCGTACGCAGCGAGCACAAAAAGGTCGATCTCGACTCTTTACCCAAGCAAGAGTACCCGATCGCTTACGATGCGCTCGAACAGGGCATTGCCGAGGCCTACCAACAGTTCTCCTTCGTCGCTGACGCGCCCGCTGTGCGGGAGTGGGTGACCGGTGCTCTCCAGATCCACCAAGAGGGCGACGCGCAGGTCGCCCTCGAGCGGCTCAATCGGGAGATCTTCGAGCACTACGAGTACCGGCGCCGGGATGAAAAGGGCGTACAGACTCCGGCCGAGACGCTGAGCCTGCGCACTGGCTCTTGCCGCGATAAGGCCACGCTGTTCATGGAGGCCGCCCGGGCCCTGGGCATGGCGGCGCGCTTTGCCAGCGGCTATTTGGATTGTGCCGCGTCGCAGGCAGGTCGGGCCTCCACGCACGCGTGGGCGGAGGTTTACTTGCCCGATTGCGGCTGGATCGGCTTTGATCCGACCATCGGGGAGACCACGTCCCGTAAGCATACGGTGGTGGGGGTGAGCCACCACCCGCGCGGGGTGATGCCCATCTCGGGCCAGTTCGACGGGAGCCGCTCCGATTACATCGGGCTCGAGGTCCAGGTGAAGATCCAGGCTTTGTAGCGGGGAAGCGCGGGCGACCCCCAGCCCGGCACGGCCGGCCGCCATTTCGCTGCATTAAGCGTTCCGAATCTGGACGTTATTGCTGCGAAAATCTAGGCCGGGTCCGCGCAGGGCCGTACGGCATGGAAAGGGAGCCGGCGGCACGCTGGACGCCAGTCAGGGCTCGTTCGCTGAGGAGGATCATGTACGCGACCGAAGATGAAGAATATGCGTTCTGCGCGGCCTGCAACCGAGACGTGTCCCGTGCGGACCAGGTCTATGCCTTCGGCAAAGATGAGCTCTTGTGCTTTGATTGCGCGGTCGCGCGGGGCGGCATCTACGAGGACTTCCTCGGCCGCTGGACCCTTGCGCCGCGCGTGGATGATGTGTTTGACGCGCCCAGGACTGATCCCTTTGACGCCAGGGCGTCGATCCCACGCCAGGCCTGAGCCAAAGATCCGCGCCAGATTGAGCGCCTGGCTCGCTTCAGCGTAGGAAGAAGCTGGCCGGCTGAGACGTCGCCGCGATGCCGTTCACGTCGTTGATCACGTCGCTGCCCCAAGGCGTTAGGGTCATGCCCGACCAATCTACGGCCATGTCGAGGTAGGTGACGTTGCCGCTGTTGCCCTTCCATGACCAGGGGAAGTAGCCGAGCCCGAGCCGCGTGCACTCGCTCAGGATGAGGCGGAAGTCGATGGGACGCAGGTTTTGGTTGCCTGCTTGCCAGCCAAATTCTCCCACGATCAGCGGGAGCTGCTGGTCGCTCGCCTGCTGGAGGGCGTTCGTGATGCGAGTGGGGCCCATGTTGCCAGCGTAGTTCCCGTACATGTGGACGCTGAACAGCAGGTTGTGTTGTGGGTCGGTATCGAGCAGGGCCTGCCCGTTGGTCAGCACCGAGGCTGCGTTCTGCCCGAAGCCGTTGGCGTCGACCACGAGCAGGTGATTGATGCCGCTGCTGCGGAGCCTTGCGATGGCAGCGCTGTAGCCGCCGAGGAAATCATCGCCGCTCCACTCGTTGGCGATGTTGACGACCAAAAACTGCTCCCATTTGAGCAGCACTTCGCGCACGTCCTGCCTCGAGTAGTACTCGGCCATATCTAGCAGACGTTCGTTGGTCTCGTCCCCCGTCACGTCGTGGAGCTCGACCATGGGGACCATGCCGTGCTCGAGCACGCTCGCGATCGTGACGTCGAGCAAGCGCGTGTCGCTGCCCGGGTTCAGCGCGTCCGTCTCCCAGACGATACGCACGGCGTTGAAGCCAAACGCGGCGATCTCGTCCAGCGCCGAGAGCGCCAGCAGCCGATTGGCGGTATCGAACCAGATGTGCGCGTTGTTGACGCCGCGGAAAACGAAGCCCTTGCCGAAGAGGTCGTACACGCGGCCGTCTCGCACGAAGAAGCCGCTCGACTCGACGTACTCGGGCCGCTCGACGTCGGGCGCTGGCGGCTCCCCCGCGGGCAGAATGTCCTCGGGCCCGATGGTTGGCAGCGCCAGCCCGGGCGCGGGCCTCGGCACACTCGGCGCGCCCACCATGCCGCCGCCCGATTCAGGGTCACCGCCCGTATAGGACGCCGTGCCTGAGCCTTCGGCGCAGCCAGAGAGCAGGCCAACGCTCGCTGCCAAGAGCAGTACTATGCCGTGGGAGACGAGCCCTGGAGGCTGGCGCCTCGAACCTACGGGTGGGGATACGCGCTGCTGCATGGGGGGGCTGCGACCATACCAGAAGCGCTACCCGCGGGGACCGATCTGTTGGGGGATCTGCAGCCGCGGTCGACGCGGAGGGGGGGCCTTTTTCTCGACAAATTTCTGCTCGAGCAAGAGCAGCTCGGCGCGATCGCTAGCCACGAAGGTGAGGGTCGGGTTTTGGGGCAAGAGGTCGGGCCTCGCGCGCGTGTCGAGCGTGAGGCTCACGTTTTCTTCGCTCGGTGCTCGGACGAGGACATGGGCCACGCCGAGCTCGTCGGTTTGCCCGATGGGCTCCGTGAGGAGCAAGATGGGGAGCCGGGCCCCGTGCTCGGCCGAGATCCCGACGACGAAGGAGCGCACGGTCGCCGCGCACTCGACCTCGAAGCTGGGCGGCGCCGATGCCGCGCTGAGATGCCGCAACCCCACCACGAGGGGGCTGGCAGGGGACGCAAAGCTCGGCGGGCAGACGACGCCGAGTTCAGCTCGATCGCCCTCCGCTCCTTCGAGCTCGAGCCGGAGCAGGCCGTGGCCGTCAGTGGTGCCGAGCAGCTCGGCCCCGAGCGAGATCTGCACGCCGGCGAGCGGCTCACGGCTTTCGCCTCGGGCCGTAATGGAGAGGGGGAAGCTCGGTCTGATGGCGGAGGCCGGCTGCGTTGCATCCCCCCCACACCCGAGCAGCAAGGCCGAGGCGCTGAGCCCGAGGAGGGCGAGAGCGCTGGGACGCCGGGGATCGATCATGGGATGGCCGCCGCTTTCGTTTGGAGGGCGCGAGCGGCCGAGGCGCGGCCTTCAATCAGGAAGGGCAGTAGGTAGCCGGACTCGACGTTCACGGGCAGGCCCGCGTCGTGCGCCAGGCAACACAGGGCCAGGGGGCCCAGCGCCACCCAACCGTCGTAGTCGTTCTGGAGGCCAGCGGCGGACCAAAAGCGTTGGTGCGACTCGAGCGCTGTGAGCAGCGCGCCCTCAAAACCCGCAGCGTCCCGCCGAATCACGCAGCCGAGCAGCAAGAACGTGTGTTGCATCAGCTGCGCGGCCTCGGGCGCGGCCACGTGATACCGCCCTTTGCGCGTGAGCATGAGCGCCTGCTCCAGCTGGGGCAGCGCGGCGTCGGGCCGCTGACGATGAGCGATCAGGGCCGCTTTCCAGGCGTAGAAAAAGTCATCTGCGCGGCTGGGGGAGGCGCGCAGGGCGGCGTCGCCGATGCCGCTCAGCAGGTCGAGCGCGGCGCCATCACGCGCCAACAGCGCTGCGTACCAGCCGTCGCGCCACGCGAGCACGTGCGCCTGTGAGTTGGGCCCCCAGGCGCTCAGCGTGAGCATTGCCTCGCCGAGCAAGGCGGTGACAGGGCGGCCGCGCTCGGCGTTGCTCAGCGCCAGGAGGCTCGCGTTGGAGCGAGCCAGGCTCTGCGCCGCGAGCTGGAGCACGCCGTCCTCGCGAGCCGCGATGGACGCGTACGCGAGCAGCCGCGCCGCCACGACGCCCGGAAACCCCACTCTCCCCAGCGCGCTCGGTTGAGCCGCCAAGGCCGTGAGCAGCTCCGTTCGCGTTTCGTCCATTTCGAGCTCGGCATCGGCGAGGTCGATCGGGTGGCGGACCACGACCCGTGGCTTTTTGTTCTGTGCTGTCATTGGCTCTCCTCGGGGCACTAGTTGCAGTTCTCAGCGTTGAGGTCGAAATGACGGACTCGGACGTCGAGTGGATCACCGTCTAACGCGGAACCATCGGGAGCGTCGCCGTCGCGGAAGGGCTGGCGGACCAATACATAGCTCAGCCGCCCACTCTCGATGGCGTCGGGGTTGATTGCCAGCGCGTCGATCCTATTGGCGAGCTCTTTGCCTCCGCCTTTGCCGCTGGCTCGGATCGCCTTAGAAATTGTCGTTACGTACTCGAGGGTGCCTTGCTCCACCCTGAGCGACTTCTCGGCGTTCTTGCGCTCGCCTTTGCCGGCGTTGCCGCCCTTGGCCTCGATGATCGCGACGCGCCCGTCCTCATGGTAACAGGCGAGGTCAAATACGTTCGGAACGCCTTCGAGGTCCTCGAAGCACGTCCAGCCGTCTGCTTCGGGATGCACCTCCTGTTGGTAGGCGCGCGCAGCGGCTTCACCCGCTTGCTGCGACAGCTTAGGGTCGCGGTGACCCTGCGCGTTCTTCGGGTTACCTCCGAAGGCGGGGTCCATCGCGATAGGGGCACCTTTATAACAGGAGCGGACCAGGTCCGGATCTTCGGAACAGATGGCGCGGAGATTGTTCCGAGTGGCTTGATCGCCTCCAAAGTAGGTGAAATTGTCGTGTTCCGCGGCGCGCCGAGCCAGACAGCGCGCTTGCGCGAGGCATTGAGGCAGGCTCGCCGCGGGCCGGCAGTCGCTCGACATCTCCTCGCACAGGGTGGCGATCAATTGCTCCCGCGTCTTGGGCCGCCCGCGACCGCTCGCCGGCGTGTAGTCGTGGCGGGTCTGCCTGCGGTAGCGGTTGAGGTCCGCGGCGACGGATCTCTCACATTGCCTTTGCTCTCGCTCTCGCCGCTTCTGCTCCGCCGCCAGCCGCCTCTCCGCGCTTGCCCTCGCCCGTTCGGTTGCCGCGTCCTCGGCGGGCTGCTGCGCGCCGTCGGCGGGCTGGGCGGCGAGCCCTCGACCGTTGCACACGAGCCCACCCCCCTCTCCGTCGGCGCCGGTGGCCACGGGCGTGCCGGCGGCAAAACAACGGCATGAGCCCCCGGGGCAGGCCAACGGCAAGGGCTGGAAGCTCGGCGCGAGGCTGCCCAGCGAAAGGGCGAGCCCGGGCTTGCCTCGGCCCTGAATGCGCGCGGCTTCCCCTTCTAGCTGCTCGTGCAACGCGCTGCCGAACTTCGAGAAACCCGCCATGCCCGCCAGGGCCAGGCCGATCACCATCACTTGCTGCGTCAGGGTGGCGCCTCGGGTATCGGCGAACAGCCCATCGAGCAGGCGCCGCAGGAGCCCTCGTCGGCTGAGCCCCGTGCCGCCCGCGCCCGCCGTGTCGTGCTGCTCTCGGTGATCTTGCATGGCGTTACTCGGTGACGTCGACGCTAGACAGCGCGCCGCTCTGTTCGAGCAGCGTGACGTGGGTCGTGCCGCTCTGTTCGAGCAGGCTGAGGAGGGCTTGGTGGCCGTCGCGCCGCAGGTACGCGGCGCCCTGCGCCTCGGTGCCGACCCGCTCGAAGCCGAGCGCACCGAGCTCTGCCCGATAGAACGCCGAGAGCGCCGCCGGTGGCTGCCGCGACGCGTACTGCGCGAGCAGAAACGGCATGCCGTCGGCTGCTGCCGACAACAAGCGCACGGACTCGGGGGGCCTCGGGATCAGCGCCGAGTCGCTGCCTGGGGCATCCCCGGTGACAGGGAACATGCGGCTCAGGCTCAGATCGGTGTCCGCCCACAGGATCGAGACGCGGCTCTGGCCGCTGGCCACGGCTTCCACGTAAGCGTAGCGGGCGCGGCCAAACGCGGACACGTTGCCCGAGCGCGAGAAGCTCGCGACCCTCTCGGCGAGCCCCCCGCGCTGCGGCGCGCCGTCGTCCACGAAACACACCAGCATGCCGCGCCCCTCGTTTTCGTGACGCAGGCCGCCGCGTCCGAGCAGGCTCGACACACCCGTGTCCGTGTCCGTGTGCTGGTGCTGCCGCTGCCCAAGCTCGAGCAGCTCTGCGAGGCCGCGAGTGAGCGCGCCCGGCCTCTCGTCGCACGCCGCCTGGATGCGGTCGAGCAGGGCGGGGGCGTCACCCGCAGCGACGACGGTCGCGTGATGGAAGCGCTCGCCGTTGATGGTCAACACCGGCGCGTTACCGGTCAAATCCCCGAGCCCCGCGAGCTCGGCGCCGAACGACAGCGCCGCGTCTTTGGCGTTCGCGTACAGCGCGTAGCCGCTCGAGACGCCGAGCACAGAAGCCACGCTGAGCAGATACAGCGTGAGCCGCAGCTGACGGAGCCCTGGCAGTAACAGAGGGCTTAAACCTAGTCGCATATGCTTGTCCTCTCGCGCGCGTCGCAGTCGCGCCTCTTCATCAGCGCAGGCTAAATAGCGACTGCGCCTCGTCTTTGATCATGGGGATGAGCTCGTCGTAGTCGCCCTGCTTCACCTCTTCACCGCAGCTCACGTACGAGCGCGCACGAGGGCTGGCGCGCAAGACGGCGGCGCTGGCCCGCCGGGTATTTGGCGTATCGGCGCTCACGCTGGCCGAGCCCGATAAATCGGTGCTGGTGATCGGGTTGAGTAAGCCCTGGCCATCGCTCGACGCCGTGCTGGACGCGCCGAGCAGCCGCGTGGCGCGGTCGCGAGAGCGCCCGGGTGCAGCGCGCGCGGCGCTGCCCGAGGAGGTGGCCGCCTGCTCGCGCTGGGGCGTTTTCACGACGTATTCTGCGAGGTCCTTGCCGAGCCACTGCCCTGGCGGGTTACCTTTGCAACCCGCCAGGGAGTGGGCCACCGCGGAGGCCCGGGCCAGGCGCTGGACCCCGAGCTGCTTTAGATACAGATCACGAAAGAAGACCAGGCCCGTGAGGGCCAGGGTGAGCGCCGATATCACCAGGATCGCCTCCACGAAGGCGGCGCCGCGCTCTCGGCTGCGCCGATGCGTGTGTCGATGCAGATGTCGATGCGCGGGTCGATGCAGATGTCGATGTGGATGCAACACGCTCATGTTCCCCTCAGTGGATGACGCCCTCGTCAGCGGCGCGCCTCAGCTGGTTCTGCAGCGCGAGGTTCGTTTGCGGGGTGGAGGAGGACAGCGCGGAGAGCAACGCGGCGACGCCCTGCGCCTTGAAGGCGTTGGACACGCCCGGGTTGCAGCGCCGCAGGCGCGCGCGCCAGCGAAAGTTCCAGAGCGCGAGCTCGCTCTGACCCGGCCCGTTGCAATCGGCCGCGGCCCACGTGCCCGCGCAATCAAAGAAGAACTCCGCCTGAGCCAGCCCTTGCTGACCGATGCTGAAACCGGCGCCGCCCGCTGCCGTGCTCCACGCGCCCACGCGCACGCCCTCGGTACCCGCCGCTAGGGTTGTCGGATCGCCCTGCGCGAGCGCGGTGAGCTGAGCCGCATCTGAGCCGTTCTGCCAATTGGGGGAGACCTTCTTCGGTGTCATGCCTGCGCCGGAGCCGACCTGTGCCGGCGCGCCGCTCTTCACGCGCTGCTTCGCCTCGGCCTGTTGGTCCTTCTGGCACCTGTCAGTGTCGAAGGCGGCGAGCTGTGACTGCTTGTCGTCACGCGCGCTCTTCAGGAGCGACAGCCGGCGCTCTTGTTCCGGAGTGAGCTTTCGCAGCCCTTGCGGCCCATCGCAGGCGGCGCCCAGGCTGCGGCACGCGGCGCGGTACTCACGGTCCTGGGTGTCGAAGGCGCTCTTCTGGGCTGCGCGCTTCTGGTCGCAGCCGTCCTTGGCGAGCCCGGCGATGTCGGGGCTCAGGTCAGGCGCCGTTTTGGGCCCCGTGCCGAGCTCGCAGAAGAAGGCGCCACCGGTCTTGACGAGCCGGCCCACCACGTTCTTCACCTTGGCGAGGACGAGCGTGGCCGCCGGCGTCTGCAGGGCGTCTGGGATCGCCATCCCGAGCAGCCCGACCACGCTCCGCCCTGCCTCGAAGCAGAGGCGATCGATGCTCTCTTCCTCCACCGGCAGCCCCGACAGGCCCTGGAGGTTGGTGGCCGCCGCGCCGCGCACCGTCGGTCGATACTCGAGGCCGACCTGCACGGAGCCCGCGGCGGCCGCCGCGGGGACCAGCGACGCGAAGACCTTCTGACTGCGGCTCAGGGCTCGCAGCGTCGTGTTGATGGGCTCGCGCGTGGCGTTGATCACGTTCTGGGTGACGCTCGCCGCCTCGGTGCACAGCGCGGCCAGGCCCTGCAGGCCCGGGATCACGGCGGCAAATAGCGCCGCGATGCCGAGGGCCAGTTGCACGGCCTTGAGCGTGACGCGGACGCCGAGGATGCAGGCCATGATCAGGTTGATGAGCACGAGCAAGTTCATGCCGCGCGCGTGCAACACGGCGGAGCTGAAGGCCGCCGCGTCGCTCGCCTCCTGCAAACGCTCGCGGTAGAGCAGGGCGTCCCCGATGCCGGCCAGATACCAGAGCAAGCCCACGCTGGCGGCGCACATGAACACGCCGAGCACCATCACGGCGCCGCGCTCATCCTTGGCAAGGGCAATGGCTGGGGAGAGCTTACGGGTAGTCATAACTGGCACCTTGGTAGGGATAGACGGCCTCCGCTCGCACGGGGACCGTAGGGGTCCCGAGCAGCGCTGCGAGGCCGCCGCCGAGGAGCGGGCAGGCGATGCGATTGGCAAAGCCCACCCGACACGCCGCCTCCACCTCTACCCGCACACGCACCTTGCTCACGCTGTGCCGTTGCATGGGAGCAAATGAGATCGAGCCGCTGCGGCCGCGCCCAGCCGGCCGCTCCTCGGGCGGGAACGCGACGTCCACGTTGGCGACCATGCCATTCAGAATCAACGGCGACAGGCTGAGCAGCGCCGCGTTCAGCACGCTGTCATGGCGGCGCCCGGACCGCTCGCTGATGCGATGCTTGGGCTCGCCGCCGTAACGCCTCGGGTCATCTCCGATCACCACGGCCGCGGCACGCGCCGCGTTGATGGCGGCGTGCTCGGTGCACAGCCGGACCATGAAGAGCAGCGTGAGCTGAACCAGGCACAGGAAGAAGATGTAGACCGGTAAGAACGAGATCAGGAACTCCACGAACGCGGCGCCCTCCGTTCGCCTCGAGAGCGCGCGTGAGGTCGACAGCGCCCTCGACAGCGTCCTCGGTGTGGGCGTCGCGCGCTGACGCTCTGAAACTGTCGAGGTGCGCATCGCACGACGCCAATGCACCGCGCGTACCAGGCGCGTTGATTTAATGGTGAAGCTACAAAACCTGGTGGAAGAGAGCCCGCGCCGCAAAGCGGCAGGTGGCACGCAACCGGGGAGCGCCAACCAGCGGTTTGCAGTGGGCGCTATCGTCGGGGAAAATCGGCTCGAATCTCGTCGAACAGCGGACGTTTACGCTGCGGCGCCGTTCTTGCAAAAGGTGCCTTCAACGAGTGATGGCGAGGCTACCCCAACCCCGAACGGATCTGCCGTGCACGGCCGCGACGAGCGCCCCCCGGCGACCTTCTACGACAACGTTGGCCGCGCTCGGCGAGAGTAGCGCGGGCTCGATCATGGTGGAATACGCCATCCTCGTGGGCGCCGTCGCGCTCGGCGGCGCGCTGGGTCTAATCAGCGTGGGCCTGTCCGTGCTCGAGAGCTTCGAGCTCGTGCGGAGCCTGATGCTGGCTCCCCTGCCATGACGTCGCGATCTGCCCGCCGGGCTCGCCCGGCCAGAACCACACAACCAAAAAACCATAAAAGGAGAACGCGATCATGATCCAGAATTTGAAGCACCTCGCCGCTGACGAACGCGGTGCGTTGGTCGAGTACATCATCGTGGTCGGCCTGGTCGCGCTGCTCGCGATCGCGGCCTTCACGGCCTTCGGCGACAGCGTAACGGGCAAGATCAAAGAGCAGGCCAAGAGCGTGACCAGCATCAACGGCGCGGCGAAGTAGTCGGGCCGAGGCTGCCGCGAGAAAGCAAGGAAGAGCATGCTGCCCTATCTGATCGCCGCTGTCGGTGTCTCCGCCATCGCGGCGTATACCGATCTCCGAACTGGCCTCATCCCCAACTGGCTGACGCTCGGGGGCATCGCGGGCGGTGTCCTGGGTCACCTCGCCCAGGGGCTATACGCTGAGGACTGGCACGCGGGCTCGTACGCGTTCGCCGCTTCGGTGCTGGGCATCGTGCTCTGTTCCCTCGGCCCCTGCGTGCTGTTCGTCAAAGGCGGCATGGGGGGCGGTGACGTGAAGCTGTTCGCTGCCCTGGGCGCGCTCTGCCACCCCATGCTCGGGATCGAGGCCCAGCTGTATTCGTTCGTTATCGTCGCGCTGGTCGTCTGCGCCAAGCTGGCGGCGGATGGGCGCCTGCTCAGCGTGCTCGGCGCGTCTCTGCTGTTGGCCATAAATCCCCTGTTGGCGCGCGAGCGCCGGCGCCTGCCACCGGCGGAGGTGAGCCGCTCAGTGCGCCTCGGTCCCGCCATCTTCGCGGCCACGCTGTTGACCTCAGGCCTGTATGGCTATGCGGCTGTCTGAGCCGGCCATGCTTGTTTTAAACCCGCCCACGCTCGGCGCAAGGCGCACGTGGCCCCTCGGAGCAATGTCGTGAAAAAGCAGCAAATCATGATCGGAACCGCGCTCGCGGTGCTGGGCGTCGGCCTCCAGCTCGTCTACATGCGGCGCTTCGAGGCGGAGGCCTCGGGGGGGCCCAAGGTGGCGCTACTGGTCGCGGCAGTGACGATCGAGCGCGGCACCAAGCTCAGGCCCGAGATGTTATCGGAGCGTCTGGTCCCCCAGGCCTATGTCGACGAGCGGGCGATCCGCGTCAGCGATCGGGACGACATCCTCGACCTGCGCGTGGTCTCCACGGTGCCCGTCCAACAGACCCTGGTCTGGACAGATCTGATCGCGACCACGGACGACCAGCGCGACCTCAGCTCACTCGTCCAACCCGGGAACCGCGCGCTGCCGATCCACGTGCAGTTCGAGGAAGCGCTGGAGCTGATCCGCCCCGGTGACTTCGTCGACGTGCTCTCGGTGGACGCCGACGCCCGCGAGTCGAGCGTGCTCATGCAGCGAGTGCTGGTCCTGGCCATTGGTCGCGAGACGAGGGTGGAGCGTAGCAGCGAGGAAAAGGCCGGTTACCGCGCCAGCCTCTTGACGTTGAGCGTCAGTCTGCAAGAGGCGCAGCTGCTCAGCCTGGCGCAGTCGCTCGGCCGCTTGATGGTCGTGGTGCGCGGCGTGAGTGACGTGAGCGTCTTCGACTCGCCGCCGGACGTGGAGCGCACGGACTTGTTCGACTCGTCGGCGCGGGTGCTGGTGCAGCGCACGAGCCGTCAACCCACCCGCCTCGGAGGTGAGCCATGAGGCGGGGTCGCTGGGTTCGTGCTCAGCTGTGCGCGCTCGCGCTCGGCGCCTCGGTCGGTGTGGCTCGGGCCGAGCCGAACAAGGCAGGCACGAGCTCTGCGGAGCCGAGCGGCGATATCAGCCTGGCCGTGGGCGAGACGCTGACGCTGTCGGCCCGGGGCGTTCGAAACTACTCGGTCGCGGCCGCCGGCGTCATGGACATATCGCTCACGTCAGACGCCACCCAGTTCGTGCTGGTCGGGCGCGCCCACGGCTCCACCACGCTGCTCTTGATCAAGAACGATGGCACTCAGAAGACGTTTAGCGTTGCCGTGTTTCCGCGACCGCCCGGGATCGTGGAGAAGGAGCTGAAGGATCTGCTGAGCGGGTTGAGCGTGCAGTCGCGGCGCGTGGGGCCGCAGATCGTGCTCGACGGCGTCGTGACCAGCGAGTCCGACGTGCGCCGCGTCCAGCAAATCGCAGGGCTCTACCCGAACCAGGTCACCTCGCTCGTGCAGCTCTCCGAGCCGGGCACACTGTCGGGGGCCTCGAAGTCACGCTCCTTGATCCGAATCGACTTTTACTTCGTCCAGTACGACAAGAACTCGAGCTACGGCGTCGGCATCGGTTGGCCCGAATCCATCGGCGCCTCCGCGACGGGTAACTTCGCGTATGATTTTTTGGCGGGTAGCGCGCGAGCCGCGACCGCGACGGTGGCCTCGCAACCTTTGCCCCGGCTGGACCTGGCGACCCGGCGCGGTTGGGCCAAGGTCATCAAGCAAGCCACGGTCATCACCAATAACGACGCCGAGGCCAACTTCGCCAACGGCGGCGAGCAGAATTTTCCCGTCAATACCGGGCTCACGATCGGCGTCGAGCGCATCGCCTTCGGCACGGAGCTCACGGTGCTGCCTCACTTCGACGCAGAAAAGGCCGAGATCAGCCTGCGCGTCGACGCCGATATCAGCGACCTCTCCGCGGCAGTTTCAGGCTCTGCCTTGCCGGGGCGCATGACGTCCAAGCTGACCACCAACGTCAGCCTGAAGCTCGGCCAATCGCTGGTGCTCTCGGGCATCCGCACGCAATCCCTGACCCACTCGACGGCGGGCCTACCCGGCTTGAGCGATGTGCCGCTCTTGGGCCTGCTGTTTGGCTCTCACTCGGAGTCCAACCTGGAGACGGAGGGCGCCATCTTCGTGGTGCCTAGCGTCGTGCAGAGCGTACCGACCGCGGCCGCCGAGCTCGTCAACTTGGCGCTCGAGAAGTTCAAAGACTACGACGGCGACCTCGACGCGACGCACGCCTATGACCGCCGACCCGGCGGCGGCGTCGACATTCCACGCTGAAACACGCGCCCGCCCAGAGGCCTCTGAGAGAACACCATGTACCACATCAGCATCGCGAATTTGGAACGCACCGAGCACCGCAGTATCGACGCCGACGTGCTCACGATCGGGCGCGATGAAGACTGCACGCTACGGCTCGACAGCAAGCTCGTCTCGCGCCGGCACGCCACCCTGGAGCTCCGCGACGGCAAGCTGCACGTGCGCGATTCTTCGAGGAACGGCACGCTCGCCGGCGCGCTCTTGCTGAGCTCTGCCGCGGCTGAGGTCCCATTCGGAACGCCCCTCACCATTGGAGAGTTCACGATCGCGCTGACTGACCCCGCCGCGCGAGCCGAGTCTAGGCCGCCGCCATCGGCCACGCCGCTGCCCACGCCGCTGCCCGCGCTCCCGCCGCTGCCCGTGCGGGAACCGGAGCCGGAGCACGACCCCGCGCGCGAACACGGCGACGCGCTCGAAGTGCGTCAGGAGATCCATCGCCTGCTGCTCGAGCACCTCGACCTGGCCGCCATCGCCACCAATCACCTCGACAACCCTCAGCTCAGGCCCAAGGTGCTGGCCGCGCTGCGCAGCATCGTGAGCGCGCTCGGCGCGCGGCTGCCCGCGGACGTGAACCGGGACGCTCTGGTCGGGGAGATGCTGGATGAGGCGTTGGGGCTCGGGCCGCTCGAGCAGTTTCTGAACGACCCGACCGTGAGCGAGATCATGGTCGTCGACCCGCAGACCATCTACATCGAACAACGCGGCAAGCTGACGCGCTCCTGCGGGCGTTTTACGGACGACGAGCGCGTGCGCGCCGTGATCGAGCGCATCATCACCCCGCTTGGGCGCCGTATCGACGAGTCGTCGCCGCTCGTGGACGCGCGCCTGAGCGATGGCTCGCGCGTCAACGCCGTGATCCGTCCGCTGGCGCTCAGGGGCTCGGCCATCACCATCCGCAAGTTCCAGAAGACCCCGCTCACGCTGGAGAGGCTGGTCAGCTGCGGCGCCATGACCGAGCAGATGGGCCGCTTCTTGACCCGCGCCGTGCTCGCGAAGAAGAACATCGTGATAGCGGGCGGGACGGGCAGCGGAAAGACGACGCTCTTGAACGTGCTGGCCGCTGCCATCCCCGAAGACGAGCGCATCGTCACCATCGAGGACGCCGCCGAATTGCAGCTCGGTCAGCCGCACGTGGTGGCGCTGGAGACGCGCCCGCCCAACATGGAAGGCAAGGGCCAATATTCGATCCGTGATCTGGTGCGCAACGCGCTGCGCATGCGCCCCGATCGCATCGTGGTCGGCGAGTGCCGCGGGGGGGAGGCGCTCGACATGTTGCAGGCCATGAACACCGGGCACGACGGCTCGCTCACCACCACCCACGCCAACTCCGCCGCCGAGGCCATCGCTCGGCTCGAGACGCTCGTGCTGATGTCGGGGCTCGACCTGCCGGTGCGCGCCATTCGGGAGCAGATCGCCGGCGCCGTCCACGTGCTGGTCCAACAGTCGCGGCTCTCTGACGGCAGCCGCAAGGTCACGGCCATCACCGAGGTCGTGGGCGTCAACGACAAGGGCGCCGTGGAGCTCGTCCCGATCTTTCGTTACGTGCGCACGGGCACGGGTCCGGGCGGCGAGGTCGAAGGTCAATTTCAAGCCACCGGGTTCTTGCCCAGCTTCTTGAACGAGTTTCTCGTCAGGGGCCTGGTGCGGCCGGGGGAGAGGTATCTATGAGCTCGCCAGGCTCGAATCAGCTGCTGCCGCACGTGGGCAGCTTGAGCCTCGTGCTCGGCCTGGCCTGGCTGCTCACTGCGCTGCTGGCGCGGGAGGCGTGGCCGCGGCACCAATTCCGGCGTTACTCGGCGCACCTCGATCGCCTGCTGCGGCTGCTGTTCTTACCGGGCTCGGGCCGTCAGATCGCGCTCGTTCAGCTGGCCGCGCTCGGCGCTTGCATCGCCGCTGGCGTGGCGCTCTCGCAACCCGCGTGTTACGGGCTCGGGCTCGTCGTCCTGGCGGCTCCTGTCGTGCACCTCGGGCGCGCGCGCAAGCAGCACGTCGCCAAGCTCGAGGCGCAGATCGACGGGCTCATCGTCGGCCTCGCCAACGCCTTGAAGAGCGTGCCGAGCCCCGCCGCCGCCCTCGGCCACCTCGTCAGCGTATTGCCGAGCCCGATGCGCCTCGAGATCGATCGCATGCTCGGGGACATCCGCGTGGGCAGCACCCTGGAGCAGGGCCTGATCAGCATGTCGGCGCGCCTGGGTAGCCCCGATGTCTCGAGCGCGCTCTCGGCCCTCTTGATCGGTTTGCAGGTGGGCGGCAATCTGCCCCAGGTCCTGGAGAACACAGCGGCGACGATCCGCGAAATGAACCGCCTGGAAGGCGTGGTGCGCACCAAGACGTCGGAGGCTCGGGCGCAGCTCTGGGTGCTCGCGCTCTTTCCCTTCGTCATCGCGATCGGTTTTCACCTAATCGATCGGCAATACTTCTCGTCGCTCCGCTCGGGCGCGCTCGGGGCGTTGGTGTTGACGGTAGCTGGCTCCTTGTGGGCGGCTTCGCTCGCGCTCGCGCGCAAGATCCTGAAGGTCGACATATGAACCCCGCTTGGCGTACGGAACGCTGGCCGTCGGAGCTCTTGCCCTCCGCTCACCCGGGCCTCTTCATCGTCGGCTGCGCCGCCCTCGCGGGCGCGCTCTTCGTGTTCGGTCAGCTCCTCGGGGCTGCGCCGACGGGTGAGGGCAGGCGGCTCGGCCTGCGCGGCTTGAAGCGCGAGCGCGCTCTGCGTCACGTGCCGGGCTGGGCATGGCTCGAGCCCTGCGTGCGCTGGCTCGGCGCGCGGCTGTCGGGGGTCATCAGCGACGGCGCTCGCCGCGATGCGAGCCGCCGCATGGCGCTGGGGGGCGACGTCCTCGGCTTGCTACCGGAAGAGGCCTTTGCGCTCAGCCTGATGTCGGGCTTTGTCGGGCTGCTCGTGGGCATCTGGCTCGGGCGCGCGAGCGGGGTCGGCAACCCGGTCATTGTCGCTGCGGTACTGGCGGGGGTGCTTCTTCCGCAGCTCCGGATCTCGAGCGCCGGCGCGCTGCGTTCGAAGCTCGTCAACCGCCGCTTGCCGTACGCCATCGACCTGTTGGCGCTGTCGATGGGGGCGGGGCTGGATTTTCCAGGCTCGGTGCGGCAAGTGATCGAGAAGTCAGGCAACCCCGAGGACCCCTTGGTGGAGGAGCTCAGCCTGCTGTTGCAGAGCCTGCAACTCGGCCGCACCCGGCGCCAGGCCCTGGAGGAGCTCGCCGAGCGCGTGCCGAGCGACGCGGTGGTGGAGTTCGTCGGCTCGGTCGTGCAGGCGGAGCTGCGGGGCAACCCCGTGGTCGAGGTGCTGCGCATCCAGGCCGAGATTTCGCGCCGCAAGCGCAGCGTGCGCGCCGAGGAGCTGGCCGCCAAGGCCGGCGTGGCGATGATGGGGCCGCTCGCGCTCGTGTTCATCGCGATCCTCATCGTCATCATCGCGCCCATGCTGCTGCGGCTCTCGCAGAGCGGCTTCTGAGGCGACCTCGCGCCCGAAATCAAACGGCGGCGTACACACACTCATCAAGCAAAGAAGGAGCTCATGGCCAGCATCTATTTTGAGATTCGACACCCGAACGGCAAGCGCGAGTCGGCGCACGTCGAGGCCGACCGTGCGCTGATCGGGAGCGCCCGCTTTGCGGACGTGCGCCTGCCCATGGACGAGGCGAGCCCAGAGCACGTGCGCGTGAGCGTCGTCGGCAGCCGCATCTACTTCGAAGCTCTGCCGAATGAGCCCATGGTCATGCTCGATGGAGCGACGCTGCCGGTGGGTCTGGCCAGGGAAGGGCACGAGCTCGACATCGGTCGCCTGCGAGTGAAGGCGAGCTCGGCGGGGCCGCTTTGCGTCCAGGCCCCGAGCGAACAGGCGAGCCGGGCCCGCCTCGGGGCGTTCGCGCTGGTCGGGGTCATGGCCGCTCTCGCGCTCCTCCTGGTGCGCAGGGGCGGCGCGCCGCTGGCTCCGCCCACCGATCAAACGGTAGAGCTCTTCTCCACGCTCGAGCCGAGCTGCCCCAAACGCGAGCCCCGGCAGGCGCTGGCCTTTGCTGCGGAGCAGCTCGACCTCGGGGCGACCAAGCAAGAGCGTATGCCGTTCGCCATCCAGGAGGGCATCGCAGCCGTCGACCTCTACGAAACGGCAGCGGGCTGCTTTCGAGCCGCCGGGGCCAGCGCGCGAGCCACAGCGGCGCGAGACGCCGCGCAGAGCCTGAAGCGGAAGCTCGAGGGCGACCTCCGGGCGCGCCGCCTGCGGCTCTCGCACATGTTGAAGGTGCAGGACCACGAGCTCGCGCGCGTGGACGTGCTCTGGCTCTCTGCGCTCACGCGCGGCAAGTCCGCGCCCTACGTCGCCTGGCTCGACCAAGTCGGGCAAGAGCTGGCTCTGACGGAGGCAAAGTGAGAGCCGCGTGCCTTTGGCTGTGCCTGGCCTGCTCCGGCTGCGGCAGCGCCGCCGCTCAGGCTCAAAAGGACAGGCTCGCGGTGCAACGAGAGCTGGGCGCGGACGTGCTGCTCGCGCGCGGCGACGCCGCCGCGTCCGCGGGTGACACCACCCGCGCCGAGCAATACTTCGTGGCGGCGCTGGAGGCAGGTGCAGACGAAAAGCGCCTCACCGAGCGGCTGCTCGTCAACTCGGTGTCGGACCAGCGTTACCCGGTCGCGGCGGAATACGCCCAGCGCTACCTGCATCATCACCCCGGTGATCCGGAGATCGGTTACGCGGCAGCCTCGTTGTACCTGGCGCTCGGCGATTTTCAGCGCGCCCGGCGGCTGCTCGAATCGGTGGTCCTGGCCCGCCCGCACTGGCCCAACCCGCACTTTGCCCTCGCGAGCGTGTTGCGCGACCAGGGCGAGGCCCTGGACGCCGCCGATCGGCACGACCTCGAGTATTTGAAGCTCGACCCGGGCGGCCCCCTCGCAGAGCTGTGTCGATCTCGCCTGAGGAGGATGACCCCATGATTCCGAAGCAAGTTTTTGAACAGACCCTTTTGCAATTTTTTGAGCCGATCGCGCGCTTTCTCGACGACCCCACGGTCAGCGAGGTGATGATCAATGGCCCAGACCAGATCTACATCGAGCGGCACGGCAAGCTCGAGCTCACGACGGCTCGGTTCGCGACGCGCGAGGCGTTGATGGCGGCGCTCTGCAACCTCTCACAGTACGTCGGCAAGCCCGTGAGCGAAGCGCGGCCCATCCTGGAGGGGCGCTTCCCTGACGGTTCGCGCGTCGAGGCCTTGATCCCACCGGTGGCGCCCGACGGCCCGAGCATCGCCATTCGGCGCTTCTTCAAGGAGGCGCTGACCATCGACAAGCTCGTCGCGAGCGGCTCGATGCCTGCCGTTGTCGCGCAATGCCTGGAGGCGTTCGTCGTGTCCAAGCTCAACATCCTGATCGCGGGCGGCACCGGCAGCGGGAAGACCTCGATGCTCAACGCGCTCTCCTCTTTCATCCCCGATGGCGAGCGGGTCGTCGTGATCGAGGACTCGCGCGAGATCCAGTTCCAGAAGCCGCACGTGGTGCAGCTCGAGGCGCGGCCCGCGGGGCCGAACGGCGATGGCGCGGTCAGCATCCGCGATCTTTTTCGGGCCACCTTGCGCATGCGCCCAGACCGCGTCATCGTCGGCGAAATCCGCGGCGGCGAGGCGCTCGACATCGTGCAGGCGATGACCAGCGGGCACGGCGGATGTATGGGCACGCTGCACGCCAGCTACCCCAAAGATACGCTCACGCGCATGGAAACGATGGCCATGATGAGCGACGTCGACATGCCGCTCTCGGCCCTGCGGAACCAGGTGGGGTCCGGCGTCGAGCTCATCGTGCAAGTCTCGCGGCTAGCGGACGGCAGCCGCAAGGTCACGCACGTCACCGAGGTCTTGGGCTTCGACGTCGAGCAGCAAAAGTACCGCCTCGCCGATATCTTCCTCCGGAAGTATTCAGGGCTCGACGCGGCGGGCTCGGTGCAAAGCGAGCTTTTGGCCACCGGCTACGTGCCGAGCTTCTCGCCCCGCCTGCAAGAGCACGGCGTCGTGCTCTCTCCGAGCGTGTTCAGCGCCGACGCCGCAGAGGAGCGAGTCGGGCGAGCGCGGGCCAACCGGGAAAGAATGGCGAGCCTCGCGCGCACCAGGCCCGTGGTGATCGAGGCAGGGAAATGAGCATGTCACCCTCTCACGTCGTCTTGACCGTGCTTTGCGGCGATACACCGCAGGTCACTCGCACGCTGCCTTGGGGAGGACTGGTGGCGCCCTTGTCCGTAGGGTCGAGCAGCGATTGGGTGGTGCACGCCGAGGGCGTGCTCAGCGTTCACTTCTACCTCTCGTTTCATGGCTCAAGGCTGCGCTGCGCGGCGGCGACGGATCAGGCGCGGGTCTCGGTCCACGGGGCAGAGCTGCAGACGACGTGGGGCGATCTCACGTTGCCCCTCGAGATCTGCTTTGGTAGCGCTCGCCTCGGTGTGCACGCCCTGGTCGGCTCCCGTGCGCTCTCGCGCGAGCCCGTACCTGACCTGTCGCTCGCTCAGCACCGCCGCCTCGCGCCGCGAGATCTCACGCACAGCGACGTGCTGACCACACAGATCATCGATCTCTCGGGCGTGTGCCTGTCCGATCCGCGGCAAGCGCCGCTACGAGCCGCGCCGGCTGCTCTCGAGGGCACGCTCGTGGCGCAGTCGTTGCGGGGGATGCCGCTAGCTCAAACGCAGTGTGACGGCGGGGCATTGCGGGCGTTGGCGGCGCGTTTGGCCGCAGGCTCGGCGCCTGCGTCACCGGTAGCCTCACTGAGCCAGGCGACACGGGCCGGCGTACGTGCGGGCCGCGCGTGGCTCGCGAGCCGTGTCGGGTCGTGGTGGTCTCGGTTGATGGGCGTGTCGACGCCCCGCTTCGCGGGGCTCGCGGGCTTCGCGGGCTTCGCGGGCTTCGCGGGGTCCACGGCCAGCCGCTTGCCGGCGCTCCACGCCCTTCGGCGCGCCCTCGCTGTGCTGCAACGAGCGGGCGCTCGAGGGCTGGCTGACCTGCGCCAGACCCCGCCGCGCGAGCGGCTCATCGCCTTGGCCCTGCCTGTGGCGGCGGCGGCCCTGTCGTGGTTCATCGTCGCGTCGGGCGTCATCGGGCCGCGCGCAGCCGAGGCCCCTGCTGCCTCG
>JAYTOL010000125.1:0-7164 GCA_043747815.1 Deltaproteobacteria bacterium | reverse complement strand
CTCGGCCATCTGCTATGTCGCCCTGCGCTTCCGGTCCTCACCGTAGAAACTACGGTTCCGGGCCGGTTCTCGGGCGACTACGCATCTGGCTCGAGCTTTTCGGGTGTTCACTGGAAGACGTGATGAATCGTGAGCACACGGGGGGTGGGCAGCTCTCAGGGGAACGCGAACTGCCGCAGGGCGCCCTCGAGCTTTTCTTTGCTCAGGGCACCCGTGTGCCGCCAGACCACATCGCCCTGGGGCGAGACGAGGAAGGTGAACGGGAACGTGCCGTCCCAGCCCAGCTTGGGGCTCAGGGCGCTGTCACTCTGCTCGCTTTTCACGAGCAGCGCGGCGTCGGCGGGCACGCCGAGCCCTGCCATGTAGCGGCGCGCTTCGTCGACCTTTTCTTCTTCTTCCACGGCCACCGTGCGGAAGGCGCCGCCGCGGGAGGCGAGGTCGGCGCCGGCGGCGACGAGGAAGCTCTCCAGCTCTTCGCGACAGGGCGAGCACCACGTCGCCCAGAGATTGACCAGCGACCATTTACCAGCGACCACCGCCGCTGCGGGGGCGCCGCCTTCGAGACGCGTGGCCTTCGGCACGAGAGCATCGCTCGGCGTCGGCTCGAGCAGCCGTGCCGGCTCGTTGACGTGCGCGGCCATCGGAGCGGGCACGTCCAGCGCTATGGCGGCTGCGACCTTGGCGGACGCGATGCTGTCTTGCAGGAAGCGACGAAACTCTTCCACGTCGTTGGTCGAGCTCGGGAAGGATCCGTAGATCTTGCCCGCAGCGTCTTCAACTGAATAGAGCGGCAGCGCGGCGGTCGCGAAGCGCCCGAGTTGGTCGTCACGGTTCGCGTCGTGCTCGGCCTTACCCCCATCCGTGTACAGCTCGACGGGCACCATCGCGCGGAGCAGCGGGGCGATGCGAGGGTCGGGGAAGACGGCGCCTTCCATATACCGGCAGTTGGTGCAGGTGTAGCCCGTGTAGTTGACGAACACGAGCTTGCCCTCGCGCGCGGCGCGAGCGCGGCCCTCCGACAACGAGGGCACCCAGGCGAGGCTTGCCCCCGGCGTGTCAGCCGCGCCCGCCCCGCCCTGGCTCGAGGCGGACAGCGGAGGCAACCAGCCGTCGATCCAGCCGCCGATGGGTCGATTTTGAAACAGACCGATGCCCAGGTGGAGCGAGAGCGAGAACATGACGACGGCCGCGAGCATCTGCAGCACGCCCGTGCGACCGTCGTCCGCGGCGATGTGGCCCTCCCCGATCCGCAGCTTGCCCAGCAGAAACAGGCCGCACATGAAGAACAGCGGCACCCAGAGCGCGAGCACCAATTGCCGGCTCACGATCCCCCAGGCCCAGACCAGATCCGCGTTCGAGAGGAACTTCGTCGCCGCGGCCAGCTCCAGAAAGCCCAGGGTGACACGGGTAGCGGTGAGCCAGCCTCCGGCTTTGCCCTGCAGGCGCTTGGCGGCCTGGGGAAAGAGGGCGAGCAAGAAGAAGGGCAGCGCAAACGCCGACGAGAACGCCAGCATGCCGACGGTGGGCCAGAACCACTGCCCACTCGCCGCCGCCACCAACACCAGGCCGACGAAGGCCACCGTGCACGTGAAGAACACCGTGGTCGAGGTGACGGCCGCCACCGCGACGATCACGTAATCACTGAGGCCGCTCGCCTTGCGCTTGCCACCTGCGACGGCGGCGTCCCCGAAGCCCGACTCCAGCCGATTGGCGGCATTCAGCAGGAACGCCGGCGCTTGGATCTCGAACAGGCCCAGCAAGTTCAGGGAAAAGAAGAGCAGCACGCCGGCCAGGATCAGGTTGAAGAGCGGGTGCGCCGCGAAGCGCTGCACGCCGGTCACTCCAAACAGGATCGACAGCATCACGCCGAGGAAGGTAAAGGCGAGGACCATGGTGGTCGCGTAGACGAAGGCGAGCCGCGCGCCTCGGCCGAAGCTCTCCTTCGAATATTTGGAGAAGAAGGAGATGGTGAGCGGGATCGCCGGGAAGACGCAGGGCGTCGCCAGCGCGCCCAGTCCGAAGACGAAGGCCAGCGCCATGAAGGCGAGGACCCCGCGCTCCTTTGCCGACGCGAGATCCGCCTCGACCCCACCGAGCGCGGCGCGCGGAGTAGCGCCTGGCAGAGCGTCGACGCTGCCACTGCTGGGCGCGTCGCTGGCGACATCCTCGAGCAGCGCCGGCAGGGTGGGCGCGGGCGCTGCGTGGCCCAACGCGCTCGGCAGCAGCTCCGCCGGCAAGGGCACGACGACGTTCTGAGGCACGCACTGTTGCTGTGTGCAGATCTGGCCTCGAACGCGCAGCGCCGACGGCGCCGTGGAGACGGCGCGAAGCTGCCGCTCGAGCTCGACCGTCGGTTGCTCGTACGACCACAGCTTGCGACCGAAGCCGCGATCGAAGCCCTCGTGGGGCGTTTGCCCGTGCCACTGCTCCACCAGCTCGAGCCCGGCGCCCGGCTCCAGGCTCATCCGGAGCGCCATCGGCCCCGGGCCTGGGCTCATGCTCCACAGGTGCCAACCCTCCGGGACGTCGATCGCGACCTTCAGCAATGCCGGGTCACCGACCCCGAGCCGCTGCGGAGCCACCGAGGCACGGACCACGATCTTCGCGTCTGGGGACCGGGCCACAGCGGCCCGACCCGATCCAAACCCGAAGACCAACGCCAGCGCCAACGCCAACGAAAACAACGAAAAAAAGCGACGCACGTTGGACGAAGATGCTGCCCCGTGGGCTGAACTGCAAGGCACGAGCTGCTAACACCCGTGACAGACCAGCCTTTCCTTCCCCAGGCAGGCCTGCGCGTGCGCCCGCCCGCTGCCGGCCGCCGAGCCCTGGCCACCGAGCAGACCAACGCAGCAGGCGGGGGTAGCGAACGGGGTGTCCACGGCGCACCGCGGCGCACAGTGGCCTTCGCAGGCGATCACCTGCGCAGGTGCGCGCAGAGCGTTGCTCCCGCTCACCGAATCTCTGTGCACGCTCGCTCGAAGCGTTCATCTCCGCGGTCGTTCGCTTCTGATACGCCTGGTCAGAAGCGAGATGCCAGAGAGGAACAGCCAGCTCGAGTGAGGGACTCGAGGCTCCATGATACATGCTCCAAACACGGGCGGTGCATAACTGCCCAGCGAGCGGGGATGTGGCGAGAGCGGTCCAGGCTCGGGTGCAACACGACGGCGCTCGGACATCTCACGATTGCTCCTCAGGATTGCTCTCCTTCCGACGGCATTTCGTTTCTGCTCAGCGCGTGACGACTGTCGTTTACCTGCGCGCTCCGACGCTGGGTCGCGCTCATCGACAAGGCAGCATGAATACTGGTAGAACTGTTGTGCACGAGACTCACCTCGATCGATCGGCAAAGCGTATGAAACGGCCAATGCGATTCTTTGACATCCCGCTCACTCTCATTTCGCTCGCGGCGCTGTCATTAGCCTGTGCGGGAGAGCTCATCGGCACCGGGACTGGCGAAGGCCCTGGCTCGAGCCCGCTTCTGCCTGCGGAGGGTGCCAACGCGGATCCCGCGTCGATGGCCGATCCAGAGCCGGTGCTGTCGCCCACGACGGAGGGCACCCTCGACGATAGCCCAACGCTGAACGAGATCCTGAGCATCAGCGATGCGTCGAGCGTACGTGACGGTGTCGCGATCACGAGCCGCGCGCGGCGCTTGACGCACACCGAATACAATCGAGCCATTACCGATCTAGTAGGCCTCGACCCGAGCGAGCTATCCAATGAATTCCCGGAAGAGCTTCCCACGCTGCAGGGGTACTTTCAGCTGGGTTCGCTCGGCACGACGGAGCGGCTGTTCCAGCAGTTGCAGCGGTCGGCGGAGTCGATCGCAGGGACCCTGTTGCAAACCCCCGAGGCCTACGCGGGCGTCGTCAAATGCACGAGCGCGGACACGGCGTGTCGTGACACCTTCATCCAGGACTTTGGTCGTCGCGCGTATCGGCGTCCGCTAACGGAGGGGGAGTCCACGACCTACCGCGACTTGTTCGCTGCCGCTGCGGAGTGGTCCCCCGCCGACGCGTTCCGGGGCGGCGTGCAGAGCGTGGTCGAGGCCATGTTGCAGTCGCCGAATTTTCTTTATCGCATCGAGCGCGGCACGACGGAGCGTGACGAGTTTGGCGTTCGGCTCGCGGGCTATGAAATCGCGACGCGCTTGTCCTTCATGATCGCGGGGACGATCCCCGACGCTGAGTTGCTCGCGGCGGCCGAGGCTGGGGAGCTCGCGGATTCAGCCGGGATCACCCGTCAGGCCCGTCGCCTCGTCGACTCGCCGGCGGTGCTGGAGCGCGTCAAGGACTTTCACGCTCGCTGGGCGCAGCTCGACGAGCTCGGCGGCGTCGCCAAAGACACGTCGGTGTTCCCGCAGTTTTCTCCAGAGCTCATGAGCTCGATGGTGGCCGCCACGGACCGCTTCGTGGAGGAGGTGACGCTCGGCGCTAACGGAGGCTTGGAGGCGCTCTTGACGGCTCCGTATGGCTACGTCGATCAGAACCTGGCCGCGCTGTACGGCCTGAGCGGTTCGTTTGGTCCGGAGCTCCAGCGCGTCGAGTTCGATGCACAGAGCCCACGCGGTGGTCTGCTCACCCAGCCGGGCTTTCTCGCCGGGCACAGCTCCTCGGATACGGGTACGTCTCCGGTCCTGCGCGGGGTATTCGTGCTGCGGCGCCTGCTCTGCCAGCCCATTCCCGATCCGCCGCCGAACGCGCAGAGCACGGTGCCGCCGCCGTCGGAGACGCCCATCGTCACGACGCGGGAGTACTTCGAGTGGAAGACCGGGATGGACGCCTGTCAGGGCTGCCACTCGATGATCAATCCGGTCGGGTTTGCGTTCGAGGATTTCGATGGCATCGGTGGCCATCGAACGGCCGAGAAAGGCGCGCCCGTCGATGCGTCGGGCACCGTCAAAATCGGTGACGCGACGCTCGGCTTCGTCGGCGGTAAGGAGCTCGCGTCGCAGATCGCGAGCTTGCCCGAGGCGCAGGCCTGTTACGCGCGGAACTGGTTGCGATACGCCTGGGGCCGAGCCGACACTGACGCTGACTTG
This sequence comes from Deltaproteobacteria bacterium, assembly GCA_043747815.1. GTDB lineage: Bacteria > Myxococcota_A > Polyangia > Polyangiales > Polyangiaceae > SZUA-265. The sequence goes on along the minus strand of JAYTOL010000125.1, from coordinate 2,120 downwards.
AGGACGCTCACGCTCTTGCGTCAGGGTTTGGCCTCCCCCGACTACGGCGTGCGAGACCTGCTCGTGGACATCACAGAGAGCGCCGCATTTTCTCATTTTACTGAGACCGAGGAGTGAGCAGTCATGCAGAATCCTAAGTTCTTGTCGCGGCGCCGCTTCCTGCACGGCGTCGCTGGTGTCAGCGTCGGTCTGCCGCTGCTCGAGAGCATCGCGGCGGGCCCTGCTTCTGCTCAAACCACCGGCAACGCCCGCTTCGTCAGCTTTCACTGCTCGAGCGGCGTGGAGACGCAGCGCTTCTGGCCCGCCATCGGCGCGCTGGACGCGGCGACTTTTGCCGGGCGCGGCACGGAGGCGCTGGCCCCCTACGCGAGCCGGGTGCTGATCCCGCGGGGTGTTCATGGTTATCCTGTGGGGAGCTGGACGTCACATCTGGAAGGTACGGCGCAGACGCTGACCGCCGCGCGCATCAACGGCTCCGACCTCGCGGACAGCATCTCCATCGACCAGGTGATCGCGCGGCAGCTCAACCCGGGTGGGCGTGATGCGATGGTGCTCAAGCCCGGCGGGCGCGATCGCGGGTCCGCCGCCTTCAACTCGCTGTCCTACTCCGGCCCCGGCCAATTGGTGGCCGCAGAATCGGATCCCTCGCGCGCGTACCGGGGCATGATGGGCTTTGGCGCCACCGCCCCCAACCCCGCCGAGGCCACGGACGCGGTGATTCGGCGTCGAAAGAGCGTGCTCGACCTGGTGCGGGGGGAGTTTACGGAGCTGCAATCGATCGGCTTGAGCCAGGTGGATCGGCAGAAGCTCGAGCAACATTTCCAGCTCATGCGTGACGTCGAGGTGGGCATCACCGAAAACGCGGGCTTGGTCGGGTGCGGGCTGGATCCAGCGTCGCAACCCGCCTTCGAGGGTCTGACAGACATCGAGCAGAACAAGAACTTCCCCACGCTGGCGCGGCTGCACGTCAAGCTGGTGGGCCTGGCGCTCGCCTGTGGGTACACGCGCTCGGCGGTGCTGCAGTGGGGCGCGGCGGTCGCAGGGTCGCCCATGTACCAGTGGGATGGCATGAACCACAGCTACCGCCATCATCCGCTCTCGCACGGCACCACGAACGACTTCAACGACATCGACGTCGCCGGCTATCGCGACATGCTCTTTGCGATCGACCGCTGGAACATCGGCGAATTCAAGAAGCTGCTGGATATCCTCGATAGTTACCCGGAGGCCAACGGGCGAACGCTGCTCGACAACACGGTGGTGCTGTACACGAACGAGTTCTCGCATGGGCAAGGCCACACCACGGGCGATTTGCCGATGATCGTGGCCGGCGGCGCGGGCTACTTCAAGCTCGGCCAATCTATCTTGCTCGAGGGGAGCCGTGCGGACATCGCGGGCGTCAACGGCGCCAACGGCAACAGCAACAAGATGCTCGCCACCGTGCTGAATGCGGTGGGGATCCCCACGGCCGCCTGGGGCGACGGCCCGCCAGGGGAGCTCCCCGAGCTCAAGGCCTGACGGTCTCCACCACTAAACCAATTCTCTGAGCACCTGCGCTGTGGCCGTACGCAGCTTCCGCAGCTCTTTGGGCGAGCCTTCGGCGATCTTCTTGCCGCCGCTGGCGCCGCCGCCGGGCCCGAGCTCGACCACGTAATCCGCGCCTGCGATCACCCACGGGTGATGCTCCACGATGACGAGCGTGTCGCCGCGCGCCACCAGTCGGTCGAGCACGTTCATCAGGCGCGACACGTCGGAGAGGTGTAGGCCCGTGGTGGGCTCGTCGAGCACGTACAGGGTGGGTTCGTGGCGGGCGCTGGCGGTGAGCTCGTCGGCGAGCTTGAGGCGTTGGGCTTCGCCGCCCGACAGGGTGTGGGAGCCCTGCCCGAGCGTGATGTAGCCGGTGCCCAGGTCGCACAGGGTCGCGAGGGGCTGGGCGATTTTGGGGTGGTGGGCGAAGACTTCGGCGGCGCGCTCGGCCTGCATGGCGAGCACGTCAGCGATGCTGTGGCCGCGATAGCGGATGGCGAGCGTGCGGGGCTCGAAGCGCTGCCCCTGGCAGGTCGGGCAGGCTTGCACGACGTCGGGCAAGAAGCTCATCTCGTGGGTGATGACGCCCATGC
>JAYTOL010000124.1:0-2142 GCA_043747815.1 Deltaproteobacteria bacterium | reverse complement strand
ATGAACGAACAGAAACGCTCGCAAGCTCTTTCGAGACTCCCTGCTGTACGGATACTTGATCACATAGTCAAACGACAGAGTGGTGATGAGGTTCCTGCGCAGATTCGGATCATGCAGTCCGCCCTGGAGATGCATGCGTTCGATTGCTCGCGAGGAATCGTGCGTATAGTGGGATTGCTCGCGAAACCGCTCCTCGAGCATTTCGGGCCGAATCGCATCAAGGCTGCCGAAGTACTTTTTTGCTTCAGCGTCAACAAATTTGAACTGGTCTAGGTCCAATACTGTTCAGTTAGTAGAAATTGTGTTAACTTGAGGGCTCACCGCTCCTGTGAGGTCGCATGGCTCGGACGGCCGCTGGGTTGCCCGCTGGGATCCGTCTGACGGATCATATCAGTCTTGGGGTGCTGACAACGCAGTTCCCCATCGAGGTGGTGGAGCAGGTGCTGTTTGAGACCGAGCGGTTCAGTGAGCGGGAACGCGAGTTGCCCGCCCACGTGATGCTGTACTACGTGATCGCGCTCGCGCTGTACGCGGACGTGTCGACGCGGGAAGTGCTGCGCTGCCTCACAGAAGGGGCGCGGTGGCTGGGCGGCGATCCCACGACGACGACGATGCCCAGCAAGTCGGGGATTTCGCAGGCGCGGTCCCGGCTGGGCGCGGCCCCGCTGGAGGCGTTGTATCGCGCGACGGTCGCCCCGGTGGCCGTGGCCGGGACCCCGGGCGCGTGGTATCGCGGCTGGCGCGTGATGAGCCTCGACGGCACGACGCTCGATGTCGGCGACACCGCGGCCAATGCGCGCGCGTTCGGGCGCCCGGCGAGTGCGCGCGGCGTGAATACCACGGGCGCGTTTCCGCAGGTGCGGATCGTGGGGCTGCTGGAGAATGGCACGCATGCGATTTGCGCGGCCCAGCTCGGCCCGTACACCACGGGCGAGGTCACCCTAGCGGCGGCGGTCGTCCCCCACCTGACGGGGGACATGCTCTGTCTCGCCGATCGGGGGCTGCTCAGCTTCGACCTGTGGCGACAGGCCGCCGCGACCGGGGCCGCCCTCGTCTGGCGCGCGGGCGCGACCTTCACGCTGCCCCTGCTGGAGCGCTACGCGGACGGGTCGTATCGCAGTGAATTGCGCTGGAATTCCTTTTGTGCGAGCGCTGATCGCCGGGCGATTCCCGTGCGCGTGATTGAATACACGCTCCCTGACGTGCCGACGGCTGCGGCGTCCTATCGGCTCGTCACCACGATCCTGGAACCGGCGCGTGCGCCGGCAGCGGAACTCGCGACGCTCTATCATGAGCGCTGGGAGATGGAGACGGCGTTCGACGAGTTCAAGACGCATCTCCGGGGGGCGCAGCGCGTGCTGCGCAGCAAGACGCCCGAACTCGTGCAGCAAGAAGCGTGGGGCTTCCTCCTCGCCCACTTCGCGGTTCGGGCCTTGATGCACGAGGCCGCGCTCGGCGCGCTCCCGCGAGCCCGGGACCCCGACACGCTCTCGTTCACCCACGCGCTGCGCGTCACCCGCCGTACGCTGCCCCATGTGGCGGCCATTCCCCCCTCAGGACCAGCGGCGCCAGCAGCAGGCGCGGCACCTCGTGCTCGCCGAACTCCGCGCGGAACACGTGAGCTCCAGCCGGGGCCGCGTCGTGCCCCGCGGCGTCAAGCGCAAGATGAGTAATTTCCCGCTGCGCCCCCGGCGCCGATTGCCCACTCGAACATGCACCTTCCGCGTCCACATCGTCCAACGTCGCCGTCACTCGCCCGCGTGGCACCGACAACGAGCAACTAACTGAACAGTATTGGGGCTAGGTGTCCCGTCCTGATCATGGTCTACTCGCCACGACGCCCAAGAGGAGACATGCGACATGGACCGCGTGCAGCATCGCCATCGCGCGGGGTTGAAGCAGCGGATGGTCGGCGCGATCGAGCACGGGCATGTTTTGCTGCAGGAAGCGGCGCAGCGCGTAGACGAGCGTGACGGAAGCGCAGAAGTGGCTGGACGCATTCGGTCGATTCAAGCCGAAACGGGACGTCGTGGATACCTCGCCTTGGTGAACGGTCTCGTGCTGGTGGTGTCGCCGCACCTCGCCGCTGCCGGGCTCTCGATAGCTGCGCGGGGCCGGAAATATCCACCGCCACGGCCAACT
>JAYTOL010000123.1:0-35493 GCA_043747815.1 Deltaproteobacteria bacterium | reverse complement strand
AAGCTCATGCGGGTCGAGTTGAACGCCTGAGCTGGGCTCGAATCAAAAACGAATCAGTCACAAACGAAAACGCCCGATGGAGACGTCAGTCTCAATCGGGCGCGAGCGTTCTTGGTGGCAGATCGGCGTGAACGCCCAAGCACTCGAGCACTCGGCTTAAACAACAGCAGGATATACGGAGACGCGCTTCTTCGAGCGATTCACGTGCTCGAATTTGACGGTCCCCGTGATCAACGCGAACAAGGTGAAATCTTTGCCCAGGCCGACGTTCTTGCCCGGAGCCAAGGTCATGCCAACCTGACGCACCAAGATCGAGCCAGCGTTGATCTGCTCACCGCCGTACACCTTGACACCGCGGAACTGCGCGTTCGACCCGCGACCGTTGCGTGTAGAGCCGCCGCCTTTTTTATGAGCCATGACTTCTCCTCAAGCAGAAATGCTGGTGATCTTCACAGCGGTGAAGTTCTGGCGATGGCCGTTCTTCCGCTTGAAGCGCTTGCGGCGCTTGAACTTGAAGATGACGAGCTTCTCGCCGCGGCCATGTTGAACGATTTGGGCCGTGACCTTGGCGCCTTTGACCAGCGGTTGACCGAGAGCGGCCCCACTACCTGAAGCGTCACCACTCAGGGCGAGCACCTCGTCAAAAACGATATCCTGGCCTGCGTCACCCGCGATGCTGGCGATGCGCAGGACGTCCCCTTCGGAGACGCGGAACTGCTGGCCGCCGGTTCGTATAATTGCGCTGGACATTGGGGGCACGGAACCTAGTCACGCCTCGACGAATTCGCAAACCAATTCAGCGAGGAAAAACCAAGCCTCTCGCACGCGCTACGCTCGGATTCATTCGTTCAGTGGCCAACGACCAGGTGACGGCGAGGCGCCCTGTGCGGCCTCCCTCTAAATATAGCGAGCAAAACGACCGTCCTTCTTCTCTGCCAAGCAGCGTCCGGTGGAGGCCCGCGCTCTGTCGCGGCGCTAGCAGCAAGGGCACGGGAGAGAGACGTCGAGCAGATGAAGGGGCGAGCTGTGGGCAAAGCCGGCGGTTGGGGGAGACGCGCCGCGCGGCTGCTGATGCTGCTCGTGCTCGCTTGGCCTGCAGGCAGCGCGAGCGCGGCGCCCGCGCGTGCAAAAGCGAAACCGGGGGCTGCTGCCTCGGCGAGTGCTTTGAAGGGAGCCTCGAAGAACGTCAAGGCCAGGCCGCCCCGACGGCCCAAGTCCAGCGCGGCGTCGCGCCCCGTCGCCGCGGCTCCTCCGGCAGTCGTGCCTAGCGCCGAAGCGGCGCCCGCTTCAGTCGAGGTGCGGGTCAGGGAGGCTGATCCGAACGCCGTCACCGAGGTGGTCGAGACAAAAGAGGTAGGGGCCGGGGTGAAAACCTACACGTTCGGGGCACAGGAAGTGGAAGGGCGCCTACGCTCCCCCCAAATTCTCTACTTCTTGCGGCGCGTGCGCGCCGAGTTCGATGCCGAGCCGCTTGGCCATCGTTCGTTCTTGCTCGAGCTCGGCGACACGCGGCGGCATCGGGCGTTCGAGTAGGTGGCGCGCCGCGCGGCGCCCAAAGCTCATCCGTGACACCCTCCGTCCGAGCCAAATCTGCTTCAGCATCGGCCTCGCCGTGCCGAGTCAGCATCAGAGAGCTGGAGCGTCAGCCCGACGCAGCGTCCCGGATCGATTCGGCACGCAGAACCCCTGCCCGTATCCCTGATGAGTCGCACACCGAGATCTGAGTCGTCCGAGCCCTTGGTGCTGCGCACGGCCGCCCTTTGGGGCACCTTCGTGCTCGCGTCCCGCGACCTGGTCAACGGTCAGTCGCTGCTCATGGGCGAGGGTGAGGGGGCTCTCTGCACGAAGCCCGATCACAGCCCCGTCGCCGACTTTCCCATCCGCGCGCTGGGCAAGGGTTGGGAGCTCGATGCCCAAGGTGCGACAGGCGGTACGCTCCAGTTGCGCGGTCGGGCGGAGGATCCCTGCGAGCTCGGCAAATCCGGCGCTCCCGTGCCCATCGTCGCGGGTGATCATGGCGTGCTGCAGTACGGCTCGCTGTCGGTGTTCTTCCAGTTCGCCCACCCCGCGCCAGCGCCTAAAACGCGGCTCCGGGTCGACGTGTCGCTCCTGCTTTCGTTCGTCTTCGCCCTGCTGACGATCGGGGGCGGCTTGCTCCTCGCGTACATGCTGTTCCCGCATGAGGAGCTGGCCAAGCCGCTCGAGCTCACGAGCTCCGAAGAGCTCGAGGTGAAGTATCACTTCACGCCTTCGCCCGCCGAAACGGCTGCCGGAGCCGAAGCCGAGGGTGCAGCAGGGGCCAAGGCGAAATCGCCCGAGCGTGCCGCAGGCAGCCCCAAACGCGCTCCGGGCCCGAAGGCGCCCCGCAACGAAGCGCCCGCGGTGGGGTCGGGAGCGCCCGCTGGGCTCAGCGCGATGACCGATGTGATGCAAGGCGCGATCGGCAAAGAGGTGCTCGATACCCTGGGCACGATCAGCTCGGTGTCGGAAGCGCTCGGCGGTCTCAGCTCGGCAGGCCTCGTGCTGGGCGGGCAATCTGGAGGGGTCGGGCTGCGGGCTTCGGGAGAGGGTGGCGGCCAGGGCGGGAGCGCGGTGTTCGGTTCCGGGACGTTGGATACGGGCTTCGGGACGGGCGCTGGGGTCGCTGGCAACGGCCGTGGCCGGCGCGGCACGGGCCGCGGCGGTGAAAGTGAGGGCGACGGCACGGGTCGCGGCGGAGAGCGCCGTCTGGCGGCGGCGACCGCTGCCGCTCCGGGTCAAGGGCTGAGCCCGGACCAGATCTCACGCGTCGTGCGGGCGCGCGCTGGCGCCTTCCGCGCCTGCTACGAGAGCGCGGCGGCGCGCGATCCGAAGCTCCAGGGCGGGGTTGCGGTCAGCTTCAGCGTGAGCCCGTCCGGCTCGGTGACGGCGCGCATCGCGAATTCTTCATTGAGCAGCCCTCGAGTCGAGAGCTGCGTGCTGCGTATGTTCAATCGACTGCATTTCCCGAGCGCGGACAAAGCCACGAGCGCAAACTGGCCCCTGGTTTTCCGCCCCGGCAAGTAGCCGCAGCCTCTGTTGTTCGCCCGCTGCCACGCCGTCTGAAGGGGAAGAACATGGAACTCGAGTGGCGTCGATGCTTTCGGACCGAGCTTTGGGCGACGACCTGCAGCTTGGGGCTATGGGGCTGCGGCGACGGCGACACGCGCCGGCTCGATCCCGTTTCCGTGGCCCTGGCGGACAGCGTGTCCCCTATCTATGACGACGGCGAGCTCACGATTTACGAGGCCAAGACCAGCTTGAGCTTGCCCATCGTCGCGCCTGGGTCGGCCCAGCTCGCCGCCTTGAGCGCGCAGTCAAGCGATCTCTTCGAGCGGCAGCCGTGGGTGACTGCCGAGGATGTCGACGTACAGGTCACCTGGACCTTGAGCAACCTGGATGCTGCAGATCACAGCGTCTGGGTCATGATCGACCCCTGGAACGAATTTGGGCGCTATTCGCCCTCGATCGTGGTCACGGATGACGAAGCCGTTCGGGACCTCTCCGGTATCGACATGCTGTTCCTCCTGCCCGGCGTGGGCGACGCTACCGGGCCCGACCCGCGCATCGTCGGCACGTTCACCTTCGACGACATGGCCGAGCTAGCGCTCGACCTGGCGACGGTCTTCAAGATCCTCAGAGATGCCGTGCCCATCGACGAAGACTCAGAAGATCCGCGGTCGACGCTGGTCAATCATGCGTTTAACGTGCGCAACCGCAGCTACAATAGTCCACTCTTGGCGCCTTACCTCCCCGATGTAGTTCCCGGCCTGACGGGCTTCGATTTCGGTGTTCGAGCCGCCGAGCCCGCAAACGTCGCGCTCGAGATGTTCGTCGAGGTGCGTGACCGCCATGGAGACCGCGTGGCAGAGCGTGGTCGCTCGATCCGCCTGATCGAGCCTCCGCAACTCGTCATTTCAGCTGGCGCCCCCTGAGCTTTCGGTCCGGCGCCGGCGCCAGCGCGGCCTTGTTTTCAAAGAACCACCCGCGGCGCAGAGGTGGGGCAAAAAAAGGCCGCGAGGAACTGTTGGATGAGCGGGATTGTTCAAGTATGCTCCAGCGTAGGACGTGTTCGAAGAGGGAGTGGGTGCCTTTCGGGGTGCTTCGAGCCGTCCCGGCCCTGGTGGAGGATGGGGACGATCTGGCGTGGCGAGCGGAGCTGGCATGGTTGGAAGGCGGTTGCCGTTGAGAAAATTGGCGGCTGCCACTGAGGCGTCGTCGCGCCTGCATCGCGTGCTCGTGGTGGAGGATGAGGAGGCGGTGGCAGAAGGGCTGCGGCTGCTTCTCGAGCAGGAGTACGACGTCGATCTGGCGCCGAGCGGTCAGCGCGCGCTCGAGATGATGTTGAGCGGTGGCCCGTTTGACGCGGTGCTGTGTGACCTGATGATGCCAGGCATGTCCGGTATCGAGCTGTTCCGCGCCGTGAAGTCGCGCGCGCCGGGCCTGGAGGAGCGGCTCGTTTTCATGACCGGCGGAGCCTTCACGCCAGAAGCAGAGGCCTTCCTCGACGAGGTCTCGAATGCTCGTGTGGAAAAACCCTTCGACTTTGCCAGCGTCGATCGCTTGCTGCGCCTGGCAGCAGCGGGGGTCAAGCGCTGAGCGTTCTTCGCTCGTCCTCAGCGTGCGGCGCAGCCGCTCGGGGCGCCCACCCCGAGTTTCCTCGGGCTACCTGCGCACAGGAAGATCTCCGTTTGGGTAATGGTGACGCTGGTGACCTCTTTCGACGTGTACGTGAGCGGGGTGATGCTGGGAAGATTTTGCTGGAGGTACCAGGAGCACCAAGGTCCTTTTCGACGAGCAGGGTCCCGCATGGAGTCCGCACGACTCCCGCCAACACCAATGTGTTCAGCCTCGACGGAAGCCAGGCATACAGCGCTCCGATGCGCCGATCTTCGCGGTCACGATGGCGCGTTACGCGCAGACCGTCGAAGAGACCTGCGACCCGCGCCGCGCCATTGCTTGCGGCAGCTCGAGGCTGAGCCGCGTCAGGGGCGGAGGAAGTGACCGATCTCGTCGCACTCAGCGGGGGTCATTCCCTCTGCGCCCATCGTCGCAACGCCGACCTTCGGGGCGCGGCGGGAACAAGCGTCGCTCCTCGGGCGCGCGCCGAGACAAGAGAGCGCGGCGCCCTTCGCCCTCGACAAACAGCTCACGCAGTGCCTCCGGAGTCCGCGCCGCAGCGCGTTTGGCCCGACCCGCGTGCGCCTTACACAGCGCGATCAGGCGCGTGCCGAAGTCGAACCTCTCGACGCTGTCCACAGCCTGTCCACAGATTTCACACCCCAACTTGCCGCTCATGGCCAAACTCTGAGCGTGGGCCCGCGCCTCGGGCAAGAAACCTGGCAACGCTGACAGTTCAGCGCACGTGCGACTCGACCCACTCGATGACGCGCTGCTCCGGCGCGCTGTTTGTCAGCCGCCCCAGCTCTTGGATGCCGGTGGGGCTCGTCACGTTGATTTCGATCAACTTTCCGTCGATCACGTCCAGCCCCACGAACCAGAGCCCGACGCTTCGCAGCCGGCTGCCCACCGAAGCCACCAGGACACGCTCCTCGGCGGTGAGCTCCGTGGCTTCGACCCGCCCGCCCACGTGAATATTTGCCCGGATGTCGCCCTCCTGGGGCACGCGACGGATCGTCCCCAGCACCTCCCCGTCCAGGAGCAGCACGCGCTTGTCGCCCTGCACCACCGACGGCTGAAACTCCTGCACCATGGCCAGCCGGCGCCCTTCGGACGTGAGCAACGCCACGAGCGGCTTCAAGTTCACGTCGGTCGTACCGAGCACGGCGACACCGCTACCGCCGGCGCCGTCGAGCGGCTTGATCACCGCGCGCCCTCCCACGCGTGCGACGAAGTCGATCAGCTGCCGCTCGTCGGCGCTCACTAGCGTGGGCGGCATAAACTCGGAGAAGCGGAGCGCGTACAGCTTTTCGTTCGCGTCTCGCAGCGCGGTCGGGTCATTGATCACCAACGTCTGCTCTTTGACCAGATCGAGGAGCTGCGTCAGGTACAGGTACGCCGCGTCGAACGGAGGATCTTTGCGGATGAACACCGCGTCGAGCTCCTCCAGCCGCGTCAGCTCTGCGTCCCCCGCGCTCACGTGCGGCGCGCGATCGCTCACGACCAGAGGGCGCGCTCGAGCCCCGACGCGGTTCCCTTCACAGAACAGCTGCTCCGGCCGGCAATGCAGAATCTCGTGGCCGCGCGCCAAGGCCGCGCGCATGAAGGCAAAGCTGGTGTCTTTGTCCGGGAGCATGCTCGCGAACGGATCCATGACGAATAAGAAACGCACGCCTCGGAGTGTAATCGCACGACGAGCGCGCGGAGCGAATTTCGCCCGGCTACTTTCGACAACGCCCGGACTTGCCGGCAGGGCCAGCCGCCAAGCGCGGAGCCCCCTCGAATGCTCGCCGCCCTCAGTGGGAGACGACGCTGCTCGTGATTGCCCGCACGAGCTCGGCGCTGCGCGCTTCGTCCAGATCGGTGGTCACCGCGTAGCCGACGCCGCGGCGCAGCTGCGCTGCGATCGAGTAGCCGCGGCGGTAACCTTCGTACACCGGCTCTTCACGCTCTCCACGCAACATACGCGGTTTGAGCCCCGCGTGCAGCGGGATGCGCGACGGGTTGTAGACGTACACCGTCACGCTATGCGCGTCGGCCGTGCGATAGCGCAGATAGGCGGCGCGCTGCGCTCGAGGCACTCGCACCACGCTCCCGCCCTGCCAGACGGCGCCGTAGGCCGCCAAGCTGAGCAACGGCATCTTCACGCCGACGTCGCGCTCGAACTCCGGCACGAGCTTGGCCTCCGTGACCTGTGGGACGGGCGGAGCCGTGTGATAGTCGATGAACAGATCCAACAGCTCCTCGGGACCGAGCGTCACTGCCGCCTGTCGCTCCACAGCTCGGTCGTTGGCTGGCGCGTCTACGCTGTCCACGCGAGCGACCAACAGCGCGGCGGCCGCCGCGGCCAGTGCGCCCAGGCCCCAACGCGGGGCGCCCTTCAGCAGGAGCCGCCAGCGGGCGACCTTTTCCTCATCGCGCTCACTACGAGCTTCCGTGAGGAGCGCGGCCCCGAGCCGAGCCCTGAACTCTGCGCTCACGCTCCCTTCTTCGTACACCACCTGCCGCGCGGTGCGGCGTATGGCTTGGCTAAACGCCACCGCTTCACCGCACTCGGGACAGGCATCGAGATGAGACTGCAGCTCTAGCATCTGGCGGGACGGCAGCTCGCCGTCGAGAAACGTCTCCCAGAGAGAGCGAAGGCGTTCACAGGACATCACCCAACTCCCTTCTTTTTTCGGTAGTGGCTGAGCTCTACAGGCGGTTCTACCTTGGCGCGGGCAGCGGCGCTTGACGCGGGGGGCACCTCGGCTACCTCGACCAAGCCGAGCGCCTCGGCTTGCTGGAGCAGCCGTGCTCGAAGCCAACGGCGGCCCCGATGCAGGCGTGACATCACGGTACCGATCGGGCAGCCCATGCTGTCAGCGATCTCGCGGTACGAGAGCTCCTCGATGTCCGCGAGTTGAACCGTCATCTTGAACTCTGGCGGCAACTCGTCGATGGCGGCGAGCAGCGGCGCCTCGAGCATGTTGTGGAGCGCGCCGGAGTGCGGATCTCGAATCGCGCGCAAGCTGGAGGCCCCGATCCAGCTCGGGGCCAATGCGTCAGCGTCCGGCCCGTCGAAGACGCGCCGCTCCAGGTTGCGACGGCGATAACCGTTGAGAAACGTGTTGCGCAGGATGGCCATCAGCCAGGCGCGCGGGTTCGTCCCCGCGCGGTATTGCCGCCGCGAGCGATACGCTTTGAGCAACGTGTCTTGGACCAGGTCCTCCGCCTCGGCACGCGTTCCGGCCAGCCGTGCGGCAACCGCCATCAGCGCTGGCAAGTTCGGCAGGAACTCGGTTTCGAAGTTGGCGCACGCCCCTTCAGCGGTCTCTGCGTCGTGCTGCGGCGTGGCGGAATCCGCGGTCATGTTCAAGACAACGGACTTCCGCCCCAAATATTCCCGGAGACGGTTATTCCCGCGGAGCGGCGAGGCGTTTCTCGAGCTCTTCGATGCGCTTGGAGAGCTGCTGAACCTCGCCCTGCAGCTCCTGAATTGTCGCGTAGTGGGGCACCACGGCCCGGATGCGGTCGTCGATGGTGTGCTGCCACTGTTCGAGGGTCCGGCGCAAGCCGCCCGGCTGTTCCTTGCTCACGTGTGCTTCCTCCGCGTTCAATGGGGCATCTGATAACTCGGCGTTGGCCGGATCGTGTTCTAACCCCGCACCTTCCGCGCCGGGCATCAAGCGCCCGATCGGGCTCTCCCGGAGCTGCGTCAGCAGCTTCCCGCCGCGATGGCGGATCAGCGCCTTCAGTGTCGCCAGCGGAATCGCACGCGGCCGAGCCTTGAGCTCTTCAGAGATGATCAACGCCAGGGTGACATCCGTCTTGTCCTCCTTCGTTGCGTTGTCGATGATCTGCACGTCCTCGCCGGCGCGCACCATCTCCGCGATCTGCAGCAGCGTCACGTAGCGGCTCTGGCGTGTGTCGTAGAGCTTCCGGTTCGAGTAACGCTTGATGGTGCGGCGAGTTTCGCCGGCCTCACCTGCGGCATCCTCCGAAGAGTGCGAAAGCGCGCTCGACTCCGGCGGCGGCTCAACGGCCCCGTCCGGCGTTAAAGTCACGCCGCGATCGACTTCGGGATCTCCCGGCAACGGATCAGCAGGGTCTTGTTCGGCGAGCGATGGGGTCAAGCGGCCTCGTGATGATTGTTCGTGCCCAGGCGGACCGCCCGCTCGGCGAGGGTCCAGGCGTTTCCGAGAACAAGAGCAGGACTGATGCGAGGCGTCAAGGGGGCGGCCCGCGTCCACCTCTGGAATACCTGGCGCGAAGGGCGGTTACGCGTGGTACGTCGGGGGCGTTCTCCCGAGTGGGGCACATTTGGCTCGCGCGCCCTGTAACGGTTCGCTGCGCCGCTTCAGCCGGCGCGCGACAAGGCACGATCCGCCGCTTTGATTGAGCCGAGCTCAGCGCGACAGAGCTGCAACACGGTGGCCAGAAAGCTCGTGAAACACCGGCAGTCGATGCCGAGCCCCCCGACCCATGCGATCACCGTGTGCTCGCCGTCGCTCAATCGGACGTTTGTATCGAAAGCAAACAGCGATGTCCCCGCGCGATCCGCCCCAAATGGGAGCAACCTCCCGGGCGCGAGCAGTCGCGGGTTGCAGCCTTCTATCGATCCCTTGCGACCGATGTCCGCGGTGCCAAACAAGCTCGCGTTCTCGAAAAAGCTCGACCAGCCGTCGCTGAACGCGAGAAACTCGCGATAGCTCGGCGATAGCCGCCGACCGAGCCTGAGCTCGGCGAGGAGGATGGCGCTCTCGGGAGCAGCGGCGTTGCCGGCGAGGCCGATATGGCGCTCGGGCTGAGCGCGCTTGAGCTCCATCTGAATGGCTCGGATGTTGCCAATCAACGTGCGCCAGCGGGGCTCGCTCGGCGCAGCTCCGTCGAGGAGCGCCCGCCGCGCCCCCGAGTGAGTCCCCTTCGCGTCCGTTGCGGCGGAGCCATCTTCCATCTCCCCTGTATCCCTGTACATGGTTCCAGCGATACATGCCGCTGAGCCGGCGGGCCAAGAAGTCGACGCTGGAAGCGGCTCGGAAACGGGGAATTACTCGATAGTTGTGCCATTCAGTGGCTTGCTCGTTATAGCCGGAGGCACGGCCATGCGAACACGCGCTCGGACATCCCTCACGCTGCCGCGACGGCGTCTCGAGGCCGTGCGCTGGATGCCAACTTGCCTGCTGCTGCTCGGGCTGTGCCACTGTCAGCGTCAGCTCGGCGCAGAGTTGCTGCAGGTCGATGCCGTGGTCCCGGCGGAGGCCCAGTTCGGCGATTCGCTACACGTCGTTGGCGACGGCTTTGGGCTCGGCAACCCAGCTACGGTCACGTTTCGCGGCGACGTGTATCGGGCGGGCCGAGCACCAAAGGCCGTGGACGTCTCGTTCAGAGCACAGACGGAGTCGCAGCGGGAGCTCACGGTCGCGTTGCTGCGCGATGCGGAGAGCGCATTTTGCGGTGAGCCGGAGCAGGCCTCGCATGCCACCTTCCGCGGTGACGTGTCCGTCGCCATCGCTTCGCGGGCCGCGGGAGCGCCGCCGGTGAGCGGCAGCCTGCATGGAGCCGTCGTTGAGCTCTATCCGGCGGTGAAGACGCAGCTCGCGCAGGATCAGCTGAGCTCGCTCGGACGCAAAGCTCTGCAGTTCTTCGGGCTAGAGGTCGCCGAGGCTCGCGCCGGCGGCTTGTCCGTGATCAGCGTCGCGCCGGAGGGTCGCGCTGCTCGGGCGGATCTGCGAGCTGGTGATCGGCTCGTGCGCGCCGGTGGGCTCAGCGTGCTGCAGCCGAGTGACCTCGTGCCAGAACAGGCGCGCGCCCTCGAGCTGCGCGTGGTCAGGGGTACGTCGGAGCAAAACGTGCTCCTGGAGGCGGATGGATTTTTGCCTTTGCCGCCGCGCGACCTGCTTGGGCCGGCGCTGCTCATTGCGGTCGTTGCGCTGTGGTTCATCGGGCTCGCCACACCCGCTACGCGGGTGCTCGCCTGGCTCGTTCACAATTGGGCCGAGCAAGAGCGCAGTCGCTCTCGCGCTCTGGCTCGGGGCCGCGCGGTCAGCTCGCGCCGAACGGATGGTCCGAGCTTGATCGAGCTCATCGGCGGCGCAGCGGGGGCACTGGTTTGGCTCGGCGTAGGCGCCGCGCTGCTGGCGCCGCTGGTGCGTCGGGCCCCCGTGGACGTCACCCTCGGCCTGTTGGCGTTGATGTTCGCGGCGGCCACGCTGCTCGGCGTCTTCGCATTCGTCGAGGGCGGACGCGGAACGCGCAGTTGGTCGTTTCGGCGCGGCATACGCGCGGGCTTTGGGCAATGGCTCGTGAGCTTGCCGGCGTGGGTGGCGCTGCTCGCGATCTTTTTTGAATCGGGCATCGACTTCGAAGAGATCGTGGGCGCGCAGGGCGCTGCGCCTTGGAGGTGGAATGCCTTTGAAAACCCCGGCTGCTTCCTTCTATTCGGTGCGTTGCTCCTGACGGCCCTACCCCGCCCCGGCAAGTCCAACTGGCGGCTCCTTTCGGCGCGCCCGCCCCGCGTGCCCTGGCGCGGCAAGGGGGACGGCTGGCTCGGTTGGCTCTATCTTTGCTCGACGTGTGCCGTTGCGACCCTCGCCTTTCTGGGCGGAGGCGGCATCGGGCAGGCGCCTGGCGATGGCGGCGCTTCGCTCATCCCGTCCTTGCCGGCGGCGTTGCTCTTGCTCGCCAAATACAGCGCTCTCGTGCTGGCTGTTGCGTTCCTCCGGGCGCTCTCGCTTGGCGTCACGACGGAGCAGTGGCAGCGCGTCTCGCTGCGCGTCTGCTTGCCAGTCTCCCTGGCGGCGGCGCTGCTCGCGCAGGGCTGGCGGTTGCTCGAGGCTCTCCCGCCGTTCTGGCACTGGCTCAGCCTCGGGTTTGGCCCAGCCAGCTTCGGCGCGGTGTTGCTCGCCTGCGCCGCGGCGGCCTGGCGTGCCTCGCGCGAGGCCCGCCGGGCCCCTCCCGCCTCCCTCAGCACCTGGCTGTGAAGGCGAGCCGATGAACGACAAGACTCCCATCTCTGGAGCGGCGGGCGTGCCGAGCGACGAGCCAACAACGGCCGCCAGCGATCTCGGCTGGATGCAGAGCGCGCTGCACGAGGCGGCCCTCGCCATCGAGCACGGCGACGTGCCGGTGGGCGCGCTGGTCGTGGACTCCACGGGGCGGGAGCTGTCGCGCGCGCACAATCGGCGCGAGGTAGACGCCGATCCGACGGCTCATGCCGAGATCATCGCGCTCCGGCTCGCGGCCAGGGGGCGCGGCCACTGGCGTCTCGACGACTGCACCCTCTTCGTTACCCTGGAGCCCTGCGCGATGTGCGCGGGGGCCATGCTCAACGCGCGGCTCGGGCGCCTCGTGTTTGGAGCGTGGGATGGCAAAGCCGGTGCGATACACTCGCTCTACCGGCTCGCGGAGGATCCGCGTCAAAACCACAGGTTCCAGGTCACGCCTGGCTGCTGCGATGCGCCGAGCGTAGAGCTGCTCCAGCGCTTTTTCAAGGCGCTGCGCGCGCGTGGCGAGAAGTAACCGCGAGCCTGCTCAACCGTCGTTCAGCTCGTATAGCGGTGTGCCGAACAAGAAGTCGCTGTTCGAGTTCGGGTGAGCTTGCCCGAAGACGATGTGCTCACCGAGGCCCGCCTCGAGCTCGTCGTCGCTGATGCGATTGATCTTGCGAGCGATGCGCATGAGATACTGCAAATGCTCGGCCCAGCGCGTGCGGAGGGCCCCGTCTTCCTGGAAATGGTTTGCCTTGGGGCTCGGCAGTACAGAGCCCAGATACAACGCCTGCCCTAGCGACAGCTCTCCGGGGTGCGAGTTGAAGTAGTGTGACGCGGCGTTGCGAATGCCGTAGATGCCCGGTCCGAACTCCACCACGTTCAAATACAGCTCCAGGATGTCCTCTTTGCTGAGCCGTTCTTCGAGCATCAGCGTGAAGGCCGCCTCCTGCAGCTTCCGCGAAAGGGTCTTTTCACGCCCGAGATACAGGTTCTTGGCGAGCTGCATGGTCAGCGTGCTGGCGCCGCGCACGAAACGCCCCGCGCGGAGGTTGTGCAAAATCGAGTCGCGAATGGCTTTGTTGTCGAAGCCGTCGTGGCTGAAAAACCGCGAGTCTTCGCACACGATCAGCGCGGTCTCCATGTTTGGCGTGATATCGCTCAGCGCCACCCAGTGCTCCGTGGTGGGGCCTGTCGTGAGCTCCGTGGCGCGACCATCTGCCTCCGTCACGAAGTGCTGAAACGGCTGCCTGAAACGCTTGGGGTCGACGGCCTCCGGCGTTTCGAGCACCTTGCAGCGGTTCTCGAGCGCCCACTCGACCTCGGTTTTCTTCGGGTCGCTGCTGTCGAGCCAGACGCGTGAATGCAGCGCGAAGGTGCCGCCGAGCTTCAGCTCCTGAAGTTGCGGCAAGAGCGCGGGCGGAGCTGCCAAAAGCAGATCCTGGCAAGCGGTATTCGGTACATCTACGCGGAGGCCGACCTGTAGATCATCGCCCGCCGCCTCGACCGAGCCCGACAACTGGACGACGACTCGCTCGAGCCCGAGCTCACCGTTTTTTATTGTGAACTTACGCTGGCCTAAGTCGAGTTGGATCTGGCCGCCCCAGGTCAAATCGACGTCTCTCAGCGGCTCAGGCGCGAGCGCTGCTTGTGCGAGGGCGAGCCCGCTCACGTGCCCCGACGCGGCGATGTCGATGGCCCCGGCGGGCGATAACTCAACGCGGGTGGCCAGGGTCAGCTGCGTGTCAGAAACCCCGAGCAGCCCGAAATCGCCTTCCCTGATGCCCAAGGTCTGCAAGCTGATCGGGCCCCCTTCCAGGCTGATTTCGATCGGACCTTCGTCAAGCGGGAGGCGACCGTTCAGCGTGAGCCGCTTGCCGTCTTTTTCGGCGGGTGGCGTAAAGGAGGCACTCGTGACCTGCCCCTCCCGGCGCAGCTGGAAGGGTGCTGGGCCCACGTTCAAGACGCTGCTGCCGCGGGCGATCTCGAGCTGCACGCTCTCCACGTCAATCTGCGCGGGGTCGGCCAGAAACGTGCGGGCGACGCGCCGCAAAGCGTCGAGCTCCGCGCTCCGCTTCGCCCAACTCTGTGTCGCGAACGGCGCCAACCAATCGGCCAGGTCTCTGCTGCGTTCGGCGCCGCGGCGCCCCGTTTTCGCTGCCGTCGGGTCATCAGCGCCGCCGGGATCTGAGGCGGCCGGGGGTGTCGGCTCCGCCGCGGATCCGGGCGCTGGTACAGGCTGTAAGGAGGGGGCTGCCTCGCCGGGCGCGGAGAGCGCGAGGCGGCCCACGACTCGTGCGACCTTTGCCAGCCGCAATACCGCGCCCTCGCGCGTCGCAGCAAGCTCGAGCGCCACGTCGTTTGCGCTGGCGCTGCCCCAAGGCGATTGCAGCTCGGCGCTGGCGAACCCGGCGCGCAACACCTCGGCGCTGCGTTCGAAGTAAAGGCCCGCGACACGTTGGGGGAGTGCCTTGGGGTCCACGTCGTTCCAGACCAGAGACACGTCTTCGACGTCGATGGGAAGGCCCGCGCTGCCCGCGGCATCGCCGGCTTCACCGTCGCCGCTCTTGCGTTGGGCGCGCCAGGCCTTCAATTGCTCCATGACGGTGTCAGGTGCGCCCTCGATGCTGATCTCGCCGCCCTCGACCGCGACGCCACGCAGGCTGAGCCAAGGTGTGAGTCGCACCTGAACGCGCTCGACCTTGACGCGTATTGCCGGTGCACCACGCAATTGCACTAGCGTGTCACCCAGCCGAACGCAGAACCAACCCGGCCGAACGTTGCCGATGTCGAGCTCCAGCCCACGGGCCGCGGCTTTCGCGCGCGCGACACTTCTCACCAGTGGTCCAAACGCCAACGCAGTTGCAAGCAGCAGTGCGAAAGCAACTACGCATGCGATCCGCCAGCGCCTCTCGAGCGCGCTCCAATATCGAACCACACGCCGAAGCGGACTTTGCTGCTGCTCTGGAGTCAACAACTCGAAGTTCCTTTCGTTAACGAGACAGAAAGATTTTGCACTGCGACCTTTCCCTGTATATGACCCGCCTATGGCACGTATCCGTCTTAATCATCGGGGTTTGGTATTGATCAGTGCGTTCGCCCTTTCCGCTGCGGCGGCTTGCGGCGACGATAGCTCGGACGATGGGGCCGGGGGCTCATCGGGCAGCGGCGGTTCCGCAGGTTCGGCGGCAGGTAGCGCCGGCGCCGCGGGTGCTGCTGGTAGTGGTGCAGGTGGCTCGGCAGGCGGCACAGCGGGTGCGGCTGGCGCTGGTGCTGGTGGTAGCGCTGCGGGCGCGGCCGGCGCAGGCGGCGGCTCGGCGGGTGCTGCTGGCGCAGGTGGTTCTGCTGGTGCAGCGGGTGCTGGTGGCGCAGCGGGTGCTGGCGGCGCAGCAGGTGCCGCAGGCGCGACAGCTGCCGACGCCGGTACCTGATAAGCTCATCGGATCGTGCTGAGCTCGGCGAGCTCGCTCGAAAGAGCGGGCTCGCGTGCACAGTCGATCCGTTGGGCAGGGGACCATCGGGTTCCTCATAGACGCTCAATCGCTTAGACGGCTTCGGCTGCGTATGAGTTTTGCGGTGCCGCCAGGTTGCGGCCCCGCGTTGGTATCTTATGCAGCCACAGAGAGTTGAAGTGAGCTTCGCCTTGCGGCGTCGTTTCATATTCCACTGTTTTGTATCCGCGCGTGCCGCGTCGCGCGAGAAGCCAGGCGGTCTGGTTCGAGCTCAGAGTTTGGTTAATTTACGCGGCGCTATTGTGGTGTAGGCTCTAGGTCCGAAGGGACGCCACGCGGCCCCTCTGTGGACGACGAGGTCGTCGGCCTTATGACCGATTAGAAGTAGACGCCGAGAGCTGCCGCCCGAGCCTGAACGACGTTGCCAACGGCTTTGGCGATGCGTGGGATCGGGTGATCCTGAGACTCCGGCGGGACATGCAGGAAGGCGGCAAACTCGGGACGCTTCAGGGCCGTGCCGTACGTGAGCAGCGACCAGTAGGTGCTCTCGCAGACGTATTGACCGGCATCGTTCGAGTCGAGGGTGACGACCCCCGCCTGCCCGAGCGCCTGACGCATCTCAGGCCAGGGCCAACGTCCGCCGGCTCGCGCCGCGCCGGCCTCATCCGCTAGCGCCACGGGGCGTCGAGCTTGCCGTTCGACGCGGAACACGAGGCCCTTGGCCAGGCCGGTACACAACACGGCGCGTGGATTCAGATCGTCAATGGTTTGCCGCAACCGCGTGTGGGCCGCGCGATAATCCACAGGCAAGAGCAGCGTCGCGATCTCGCTCGGCCAGCTCGCGCTCGTTGACTCGAGGGCGTCCCAACTCGAATTGGTTCGGTGCTCGCCGAACGGTTCGAAGGCAGTCACGAGGAAAGTTGCAGACATGGGCGACTTTGAACGAGCTATCCCAGCTTCCGAGCGGGTCCCTTAGCACGAAGCGCTCTTCGGTGCTCGAACGCGTGTTGTGAGTCGCCGCCCCGGGCGCTAGGGTCGTGGGGAGCCTTGTGATGACCAAGACCTGTTTACGACTGCTGTTTCTCGCGCTGAGCGCTGCTTCTCTGGCCCATGGCTGTGGGGATAGCTCGATCGAATGCCTGGGTACGCCGGTCGCGTGCGAGAACCGGGAGCTGTCCCAATGCACGGGGGGCTGTCGCTCGTTCGCCGGCTGCTTGGGTGACAGCGTCGCTTGTGAATCGCTGACGAGCAGGCCGTCGGTCTGCCTTCAGACTGCGGGCTGCCGCTACGTAGGCTCGTGTGAGGGTGGCGCGGGCTGCGAGGCGCTCGACTTCGGCACGTGCGCCAACACGGCGGGTTGCGTGCAAGTGCGGCGTTGTTACGGCGGCAGCGTCAGCTGTGCGAAGTTTGAAGAAAGCCAGTGTGAGCTCTACCCGGAGTGCCGGCTCGGTGAGGAGTGCCGCGGCACGGCCAAGGACTGCTCGGACTTGAGCTCGACGGCGTCGTGTCTCGACGTTCCCGGCTGCTTTTCAGCAGATACCGAGCCTTCGGTCGTCGACTGAGGGGGGTCGCCTCCGTCCTATGTTCGGAGCTGGATCGATGAAGTGCAGAGCGCACCGCTCTCGGGTGAGACCTGTCGTCGGCTTCTGAGGTCAAGGTGAAGGACGGACCCGTTGGCGCGCGCAGAGTCGCAGTCCTCCTCGGACCTGCCGCGAGACGAGGCCAGCCCGGAGGAGGTGGCGTTCTTGCTCGACGCGACGGTGCTCGACGCCTTCGATCGCTACTGGGGTAACGCCGCCACGCTGAAGGCCCTCGACCGGGAGCTCGGTGCGTACGAGCAAAAACACCCGAGCACGGCGTCCCCGTAGCGTTGCGGTCTAGCGCCGAGCCAAGAGCAGGCGGATCTCGTTGGCCGTGGGAAACAGCGGGTCGAGGCGCAGCACACCGGCAAATTTTTCGTTGGCGGCTGCGAATTGACCGGCGCCCAGCAGCGCGGCGCCCAGATGATAGAGCGGTCGGGGATTTGCGCTGTCCAGCTCCGCCGCAGACTGGAGCTGCCCGATCGCCGCGGCGGACTCGCCGCCGAGGTGAGTGACCCAGCCCACGGCGTCCAGCACCTCGGGGCGTGACGGGGCGGCCTTCTGTGCGCGCTCCACCAGCTGCTTGGCTCGCCCGAGGTCGCGAAAGCCCTCCGCATAGACGCTGGCGAGCTCCGCAAGCACGAGCGGGTGCTCCGCGCTCTCCGCTAGCGCTCGCTCGCAGTACTCGCGCGCGTCGTCGTATCGGCGCAAATCCGAGGCCGTGCGCGCGGCCAGCAGGTACAGCTCGAGGTTATTCGGGGAGTGGCCGAGCGCCCCATCGATGACCGAGCGGGCGAGCCCGCTCTTGTCGTGGCGAGCATAGAAATGGCTCAGCGACAGCACTGCGGGGTAGAAGCTCGGATTCAGCACCAGCGCGCGACGGTAGGCGGCGAGGGCGTGCTCGGTGTCGCCATGGGCCATCAGCCAGCCCGCCTCGACGTCGGCGATCTCTGGCGACTCCGGTTGGTCCTGACCATGACTCAGAGCTCGCAGCCGCGCAGCGCCACGCCCTGGGCTCTCCTCCAGCAGCGCGAGCAGCGTGCGCAGGCTGGCGGCGTGGGTCGGAAAACGTTTGAGGTTTCCCTCGAGCAAGCGCCGCGCCTGGTCGGCCTGCCCACGCCGACGCAGCGTGATCGCCAGCCAATGACGAGAGTCGCCTTCGTGTGGAGCGAGCTCCCACAAGCGCCGAAAGGCTTCTTCAGCGGCCTCCAGCTGAGCGTTTCCGAGGTGCGCGCGACCGAGAACGGCGTAGGCGCGCGCGAGGCGGCCGTGGTGTTCGGTGAGCGCCGCTACGACTTGCGCGGCTTGCTCGTACTTGCCGCGGCCGAGCTGCAGCTCCGCCAAGGCCAAGCTGCCCTCGACGTCTTGCGGGTGCTCTGCGAGTAACGCGCTGAGCTGGCCTTCGGCCGCGTCGTACTGGCGCTGGGCGGACAATGCGTCTGCCAGGTAGCGGCGAATGCGGGCCCGCGCGTGCTCCTGATCCCGAGGCGTGTCGGCGAGCAGGGCCAAGAGCTCGTTCGTGGGCGCTGTCTCTAGCCCACTCGCCAGCCCGAGCCGCGCCGTGAGCAAGCGCACCTCCGGCTCACGCGCGCGCTCGCCGAGGTGTTTCATCGCCTCGCGGGCCCCCGCAATTTGGCCAAGCTCGAGCGCCGATGACGCCAGCACCTGCCAGGCGTCGATCTCGTTCGGGTGCCGCTCGACCAACGGCAGAAGCAACTGACGAGCTAGGTCGTGGTTGTCGCGATCGGCGGCCGCGTGCGCCAACTCCAGCGTGAGTCGGCTATTGCCGAGCGGCGCGTAGCGGATGTTCTCGCGCAGCTTGTCGGCTGCTTCGGCCTGGTTGATGCGCGCCATCAAGTCGGCCAGCACGAGCTCTGCCTCGTGGCTGATGGAGTGGCCGAGGCGCCGCTGGCGAGCGATGTAGCCGTCGATGTTGTCGATCGCCTGCTGCACTTCAGGGCGCGTCTCGGCGTAGACCCCGAACAAGAACAACGCGGCGTCGCAGTCGGGGTCCCGCGCGAGGATGGTCGAGAGCTGCGCACGCGCTTTCTCGTATTTACCGAAGCGGGTGAAGACGCGGGCCAGCGCCACCCCTGCTTCCAGGTCGCTGGGTTTGGCTTCTAACGCGGCCTCCAGGTGTCGTTGCGCCTGGGCATAGGCGGCGAGCGATTCGTA
The DNA here is from genome assembly GCA_043747815.1 of Deltaproteobacteria bacterium. Taxonomy (GTDB): domain Bacteria; phylum Myxococcota_A; class Polyangia; order Polyangiales; family Polyangiaceae; genus SZUA-265. Next base: position 16,680 of record JAYTOL010000123.1, on the reverse strand, counting down.
GGCCAGCCCGAGCCCCCGCTCGGCATGCGCGTTGGGTTCCAGGTTGAGCGCCGTCTGGAACTCGACGATGGCTTGTTTGTGTTGCCCGAGGGCGAGCAGGCGATCCCCGTGCTCTAGATTGGCGTTTGCGTCGCGACGGCAGGCGCCGAGCAGCAGACACAAACAAGCCGCCGCTCGCCAAGACGGAGCTCTGAACGCGGCGGGCCCCTCCACGCGCGCGCCTCGGCTGATGCCCGGGCCCTCTGCGTGGTCCTGCGCCAGGCGAGGCGCCACGTGCGCCAGGCCACCAGGGAGGCGCTGGACACCTGTTAGGCGAGCCCCAGTCACTCTTTCAGGATACGGGGCGACGGTCCGGAAAGCCAGGCGCGGCTTGCGCTACACGGCAAGGGCGAGCCTAAGCTACACTCCAGGGCCATGACCGACATCCAACCGCCGATGGAATGGCCGAGTTTCGCCGATATCCCGCTGGAGGAGGCCATCCCCACGGCGCGCCCCAAGGGCCAAGCGTTGTCCCGGTTCTTATGGTGGGACGGTGAAATTCGCAAGGCGGAGAAGCAGAGCGTCCACTACTACGCCAACGCGCTTCACTATGGGACGGCCGTCTTCGAGGGCATCCGAGTCTATCCCACGTCGCGTGGGCCGGCGTTATTTCGCGTCAAGGACCACATGCACCGTCTGCTCGGCTCGGCGCGGCTGTACGGGATGAGCATCCCCTACGGCGCCGAGGAGCTGGCGCAGGGGGCGGTGCAGGTGACGCGACAGAACGGCATCAATCACGCGTACATTCGTCCGCTCGCGTTCTTTGGCTACGGCCCTATCGACATCAAGCCCAAACAATCCTGCGCGGTCACCGTCTTCATCGCGGCGCGCGAGCTCGGCACGTTTTTGGGCGAGAAGGCGCTGCGCAACGGCGCTCGCGTGACCATCTCGTCCTGGCGCAAGTTTCATCATTCGGCCATGCCCACAATGGCGAAGGCCAGCGGCCACTACGCCAACAGCGTGCTCGCCGCGCATGAGGCTCTCGACCGTGGCTACGACGACGCCATCCTGCTCAACCAGGACGGCACGGTGTCCAGCGCCACCGGCGAGAACATCTTCTTCGTGCGTGACGGGCAGCTGTGCACGAACGACGAGACGTCCTCCATCGTGCCTGGCATCACCCGAGACACGATCTTGAAGCTCGCCGCGGAGGCGGGCGTGCGCACGTCGATCAAGGCGTTCACGCGGGAAGAGTTGATGCGCGCGGAGGAGATCTTCCTGACCGGCACCGCCGCGGAGGTCACGCCAGTGCGCGAGATCGACGGCGCCGAGTTCCGAACGGGCAAAGACACGCTCGGCGCCCGGCTACAGCGGGCCTACATGGCCGTCGTGACGGGCAAAGACGCCCGCCATCACGACTGGCTCACCTGGCTCTGAGCTGCGCCGGCTCAGCTACTGCCCTCGGCTCCCGGCGGGCGGATGGCCCCGCGGACGTTGGTCTAATTCATCGGGTCAACGGCGGCGCTCAGCCCGGACCAGCATCCACTCCGCCCTCGATCAAAGCCGCCGGAATGCATTGGCCAAGCCGCCCGATCAGGCCCTGTAGGGCCGGCGTGAAGTTTTCGCAGAGCCAGTCCGCCTGCGTGCAATCGGCATCGGCGTTGCACAGCTCCATGCAGAACCCCAAATCTCCAACGGCACCGGTGGCGAACTGAGTCTGCAGGCAGCCTGCCTCGCGCGGGACCGCCGACTCTTCCTCGAAGCCGCAACCGGCGAGGTTGCCGAACGTGCAGTTAGCGCTGCAGAAGCTAGCGAGCGGTCCGCCCGCTGCGTCGGGGAAGCTCAGGCAAATACCGCTCTTACAGTCCGCCGCTTGCGTCGATTCGGTGCAGGGCGCTCCCACGTCACCGCCCACGGGCGCGGTGTCGACACAGAGACCCAAGCCGCCTGCACCGAGATCACAGAAACGGTTCGGGCCGCAGCCGGCGTCGCTAGAGCAAACTGGAAAGCAAGCGCCGATGGTGGCGTCCGTCGAAGAGCGCTGGATACAGGCCTGCGGCCGATCCGCACCGCACTTCACGCCGCCGGGTCCAGGGCCGCACAAGCCGATGCAGTAGCCACTGCCCGTTGCCATATCGATCAGGCCACATGCCGACAGGTCGTCGAGAGCCTGGCATTGCGCGGTGCTCGTGCAGGGAGCGCTACAATAGCCCCCTTGCGGGCCGCCATCGCCGAATTCGGCGTTCGAGGTCGACAGAAGACAGATCAGCCCAGTGCTGCCATCCTGAGGGCACTGAGCGTCGCTCGTACACGGGATGCCGATGCCGTTCTGAAATGGGGGTTCGGCGCTCATGCCCGCGCCGGCTGCACCGGCGTTGCTCGCACCCGCGCTGCCGGCGCTACCGCCACCGGAGCTTCCGCCGCTACCCGCCGAGCCGCTGCTGCAGTCACACGCCGCATAACTCTGACCGTCCAGGTTGCAGATCTGCGTACCGCGTTGCTCGGCGGTGCAGTTGCACATCATAAAATCGCCGGGGTTGCAGGCCGTACCACCTCCTTCGTCGTCTCCGCAGGACGTCAACGCTTGCGCCAGCAGCAGCAGGGGCGCACAGACGCCCAACGCCGAAAGCCAAGGACGAAAGCCGCGTCGGACGAGCCCGGCGCGAGTAGAAGAGCGGGACGACCGGGAGCGACGTGAAAGCATCGGCTAAACATACTGTCGGACCGCCTCGGCGCTCGCAAGGCCCATCTTCTGCTGGCACGCCGGAGCGCTGCCGCAGTCACGGGAACAATCCAAAGCAGAATGATTTATGAGCTAGCGCCGCGTCCCCATTTCGAACGGGTCGCGGCAGCTCTCAGAAACGGGGCGTTTGCCTGCGACCCGAGGCCATGCAGTCTCACGAAACGTAGCTGGCTGGCACCGCCGCAGCGGCTCCAAAGAAATCGCAGCGACGAGGCCGCTCCGGGGGAGCGTGTCCCTAGCGGACTGTCGAGCTCAGCCCATGTCGAGCTTGGCGGTGCGCCCCAGGCCTCGAACCCAAACGTCGAACATCACCCGAGTCACCATCACACCTGTGAAGATGCTGCAGGCCACGCCGACCATCAGCGTGACAGCAAAGCCCTTGATGGGGCCGGTGCCGAATTGCGCCAACACAATCGCGCTGATGAGCGTGGTGAGCTGACCGTCGATGATGCCGCTCAGGGCCTTGCTGTAACCCAGCTCGACCGCCGCGCGCGGGCTCTTGCCCGCCCGGATCTCCTCACGGATGCGCTCGTTGATGAGCACGTTCGAGTCCACGCTCATACCCACGGTGAGCGCCAGACCGGCGATGCCGGGCAGGGTCATGGACGCGCCGAACGAAGCCAAGATGGCGAGCAAAAGAACGATGTTCAGCGTCACCGCGATGTTGGCGATGAGCCCTGCGCGCCGATAATAGAGCAGCATGAACGCGAGCACGATGATGCCGCCGACCAGGGCCCCACGGACCCCGAGCGCGATCGAGTCTTGCCCGAGCGAAGGCCCGATGTGTTGCTCGTTGCTGGGGGTGATGGGGGCCGGTAAGGCGCCCGAGCGGAGCACGAGCTCGAGCTTGCGCGCATCACGCAATTGGCTCTCCGGGTCGGAGGACCCGAGCGTGATGCTGGCGTTGCCGCCGGCGATCCGCGACTGAATGACAGGTGCGCTCTCGATGCGCCCATCCAGGATGATGGCAAAACGGCGCTTGATGTTGGCACCCGTGATGCGTTCGAAGATCGTCCCGCCAGCGTCCGTGAAACGGATCGCGACGTACCACCCGCCCAGGCTGTTGGCGCCCTGGTCGGGCTGCGCGATCGCATCCCTGATCATGTCACCGGTGATTTCGGCGCGGCTCTTGAGCAGGTACGTGCGCCACCCGGCCTCGGTCGACTTTTGGCTGACCGGGTCGACGTCGTACATGAGCTCGAAGCCGAGCTCACGATCGGGGGGCGGGCTCAACGTGCTGGTCCAGGACTTGAAGCGCTCGAGGGCCTGCTTGGAGGTCTCCGCCTCCGTCTTGGTCAGAAAGGCGTAGCTGACGGTCTTGCGACGCGGATCACCCTCTGCATCCTGTCCGATACTCGCCGTCTCTTGGCGAAAGCCGACGCCCTCCGGCAAGCTCGTTTTGTCGGCGCTGGCGCGGAGCGGCCCAAAGAAGTCCTCCTCGTCATCCAGCAGCTTGAACTCGAGGCGCGCCGTCTGGCTGATGATGTCGCGGATTTCCTTGAACGCCGCTTCGTCCTGCCCGGGGACCTCGACGATGATGTCCTCCTCGCGCGTGGACACGGCGGCTTCGCGCAGGCCGAGCTCGTCCACGCGCCGCATGATGATCTCTTTGGCCTGGGCTACCGCGCTCTCGCGGATCTGCGTCTCCACGCTGTTGCGCAGCCGGAACGTGTAGACCAGCTGATCTGCGCTCTGGGCAAAGGTCAGCTCGGTGGCGAAAGACTGCAAGAACGGCGCGTCGATCTTGCTGGCAGATGCGGGATCTTTGAGCGTCAGCTTGATGGCTCGCACCTCGCCTGCGGGCTTGTCCATGCTGACCTTGTCACGCAGCTTGGCGTACACCTCTTCACCGGGCCGCTCGTCTCCCGAGTGCAGCTCGAAGATCTTGGCGAGCGCGACCTGCATGTCCTCGTAGTGGCGATCCCGCCGATCCTTGAGCGCCTCGTTCACGTCGACGGTGTAGACGAGCCGCAGCCCGCCCCGCAGATCCAGCCCCGCCACCAAGCGGAACTTCACGTGGTCTTTGATGTACGCCGGGCAGGGAAGCTTGCCGTTCGTCATCGCGTCGACCGATGGCCAGATCGAGACCAAGGCCAGCGCGGTCACGCTCAGCACCACGCCAAAACGCATGCGCCAGTTGGCGTCGAGCAGCTTCAGACCGGCCACGAATGCCCATACGCCGATGATGGCGAAGCAGACCAGCGGCCAAAACGCGTCGTAGTACGCTCCGAGCGCCGAGCAGGCAAAAGCCACGACTCCGAGCCACCACGGCGTACGGCTTTGACGCCGTAGGTAACCACCGAGCAATAGCCCCACAGCGAGGGCGGCTAGAACACCTGCGATGATGACGTTGGATTGCACGCGACGATTCAGTCCGGGGTCTTGGAAGGTTTGGGTTTCTCTGCGCTCGCCTCGGTGCTCCCGCTCTCGCCCTCGGTGTCCCGACCGAGCAAGCCGGTGCGAAGGATGGTCACTTTGGTGCCCGAGGGCGGAAGCTCGAGCTTGGCATAACGCCCTTCCACCGAGAGCAGGCGACCCACGAGCCCACTCTGAGTGATCACGCGGTCGCCCTTTTTGAGCCCCGCGATCGTCGCTTCTTGCTTCTTCTGCTGCGAGCGACTCTGCAGAAACAAGATCAAGATGAAGGGGACCAGAATGAGCAGCGGCGTGATCAGGCCGAAGCCGCTGGACGGCGCGGCACCGGGATCCGCGCCCGAAGGCGGAGCGACGTGTTCAGCCGCGCCGCCTGGTCGTGGCGCGTCAGGCACTGCTTGGAAGGCGAAAACCCCAAAATTCACGATACCTCCGAGGGGCCGGGCCTATACCGGTTTTGGCTTGCCTACGCAAGCGACGCACAGATTCCGGCCGGCGCGAGCCGCGGTACCCGAGCTCAGCTGCCGAAGCGCGGGTCGCGAGCGCTTCGATCATCGGCCACCACTGGCGTGGCTTTTTTAACCCGAATCGCTGTAGCGCGGTGAGTGGACCGTTGCGGTGAAAACACGTTCAGCGTCCTCGACGAAGCAGGCTGTAGTCGCGGCTTCTCGAGCTTTTCACCGCGTGCGCGGCGCCAGCGAGTTGGCTCGGCCGGGAGTGGGCGGGCGGCGCCCCAAACGGGCTCCGGGCGGCAATTGAAGAAGCGCGCTTGCTTGACAGCCCCGGAGGTGCATTCTAAGAGGGTGCAGTCCGTGACACGATTCAGGCGCGTAGCTCAGTGGTAGAGCACTACCTTGACACGGTAGGGGTCGGCAGTTCAATCCTGCCCGCGCCTACGCGAGTGGCCGTCCTAGAGCCTGCAGTTATCCTCGAGGGAGCAGGTATCCTCGAGGGAGCAGGTATCCTCGAGGCAGCAGTCCTCGAGGCAGCAGTCCTCGAGGCAGAGAGCGCAGCAGCTCCGGATGGCGCGAATCGTGGCGGACAGAACCTTCGCCGTTCTCTGGTGTTCCCTGCCGCGGCTCGTCCGGCAGCGATTGCCGCAGCGGCATTGGCTTGATGCCCACAGTCACGCGCTGCGGTCGGACGGCGACGTCATGGGCGAAGTGAGCCGTCAAGCGCGCTCTATTGGCGCCCGTGGTCGGTGTCCGTGCTTTGGGCTGGATACTCCCGAGCCAGGAAGAGCTATCCTGTGCGGGTCGGAGCGCAGCGAGGCGGGGCGCTCGGCTCGAGGGGTTGGCTCAGGGGTTTCGCGCTCATCAATGTCGGGCGCTCGGTCGTGAGGCGCTCAGTTGTGAGGCCCGCTGTCGGGCGTTCCAGGAGAGAAAGGGAGCAGGAGTAGCAATACATGGCGATGGGTAGACGCATGGCACATCGCGATTCGCGAGGGCCTCAGATCCGGGTGAATCACCGCATCCGGGTTCCGGAGGTGCGGGTCGTATTGGATGATGGGTCCCAGCTGGGGGTGATGCCGACGTCGGAGGCGTTGAAGGCCGCTGAAGGTCGCGGGCTCGACCTGGTCGAAGTCAACCCGAAGAGCATGCCTCCCGTCTGCAAGATTCTCGACTTCGGCAAGTACAAGTACGAAGAGAAGAAGCGGCAGAGCGAGGCAAAGCGCAAGCAGACGATCGTCGAGCTGAAGGAAGTAAAGCTTCGGCCGAAGACGGACGATCACGATCTGCAGGTCAAGGTGCGCTCGGCGCGTCGTTTCCTCGAATCCGGCAACAAGGTGAAGTTCACCGTGCGCTTCCGTGGCCGTGAGATCACGCATCCCCAGCGCGCACAGATGCAGCTCGACTGGCTCGTCGAGCAGTTGACCGACATCGCCAATGTGGAGCAGCGGCCGCAGATGGAAGGCCGCACGATGAGCGCCATCGTCGGACCGAAGCCCATCGTGCTGCAGCGCCTCGCGAGCGATCGCGCCAAGCGTGAAGCCGATCCGCACTCGCAGGACGAGGTGTCTGACGAGTTGCACGACTCCGCCGAAGACGACGCGGATGACGACGATGACGATTCGGACGATGACGACGACGACACCGAGGCTGAGGGCGAGGCCGAGGGCGGGGTCACGGTCACCGAGAAGTAAGCCGAGAGCAGGAGCTTCGGCGCGACACGCCGGAGCAGGTCCTGCGGCGCGCGACGCAACGGGTGCGAGGCGGGCACCCGAGCGCCGTCTGCGCTCTGAGCGCCGCCCGCGGGCGTCCTCAACTAAAGATGCCGGCCAAGTAGGCGCCGACTGCCGCGCCTACGGCCACGAGCGTGGCTGTAACGAGCCAGTAGGTGAGCGGTAGCCGCGTGATGGTCGTTGCGGCGACCGGTCGTGGCGCGGGAACGGGATACGACATGGGTTGTTGCGCTGGGCGCGATTGCGGGCGGCCCGGTGCCAGCACCGCTGGATCGAAGCCGTACGGGTTTTGCGGCGGGAGAGAGGCCCGCGAGTGATGGCTCACGTGCATCGGCGAGTCTGCAGCGTGGTCCTCCAGCGCTGCCAGGTTACCGACTTCGTAGTTGCCGCCGGAGTAGCTGCTCTCCATTCGCGGGAAGTTCACCTGCGAAGGCTCGGAGGATGGCAGGCGAGCGTTAGCTTGAGAGCCTTCGAAGGTGCCGAAGCTGAGCGGGATGGCGCCCACGCCACTCTGTTCCTCCGGTGTGGCCTTGTACGAAGGATCGGGCTCTTCGTCGGTGAGTGACCTGAAGCTCATGATGGCGTCCTGGATCAGGCTGCCGATCAGCGTCTGCTGCTTTGGACGCGCACCCTTCTGCCGCCGCTGCTCTTCCCGCACGTCGCCGACGAGGCCGCCGATGTCGAAGGACGAGACGGGCCGCCCCATCTGGAACAAGACGCGATTCAGGTCACGTCCAAAATCCCGCGCCGACTGGTAGCGGGAGCGTGGGTCGCGCGCCAGCGCCTGCCCCATGATGTGCTCGAGCGTCGCCGGCACGTCTTTCACGTATTGCGAGAGCGGCGGCACCCTGGCGGCCTGCACCTGCCGCACCGTGCCGAGATCGGTCTCGCCCAAGAACAGGCGCGTCCCCGTGATCATCTCCCACAGGATGATGCCCGTAGCGAAGATATCCGTGCGGTGGTCCACCTCTTCTCCGAGGGCGGCCTCGGGCGACAGGTAGCTGAACTTGCCCTTGATGATGCCGGGCTGGCTCGCCTCGAGCTGGCTGTTGGCCTTGGCCAGGCCGAAGTCCACGACCTTGACCTCGCCGTGCCGCGTGATCAGCACGTTCGGTGGCGACACGTCACGATGCACGATGCCGAGCGGCTGCCCGAGGGCGTCCAGCACCTCGTGTGCGTAGGCGAGCCCTTCGCAGGTGCGCAGCGCGATCAGACAGGCGATCTCGATCGGCAGCGGCCGCCCGAGCTGCTTCCTGTGCTCGATCACGCTCTTGAGATTCGCGCCGTCCACGTACTCCATGACGATGAAGTACGTGTCGTCACCGACGCCGATGTCGAAGACCTGGACGACGTTGGAGTGGGACAAGGCGGCGCTCAGCCGAGCCTCGTCCAGGAACATCCCGATGAACTCCTTCTTCTGGGAAAGGTGCGGCAAGACGCGCTTGATGGCGACCGTCTTCTTGAAACCTTCGAGACCCGCGCTCTCGGCGCGAAACACTTCGGCCATGCCTCCGGCGGCGATCTTCTCGATGACGCGGTAGCGTTGCTGGGGCTGTGCCATGCTGGGTTTCCCTCGGGCTTCGAAGGTAGCTCACGGAGGCTAGGGTTGGGCGCGCCGATGGGCAAATAACATACCGACTTTGACCCGGTGTTCGCGGCCAGCCGCATCCCCGGGGGCCCCGCGGTGCCCAGCGCGGAGGCCGCATTATTTACGTCGCGCTCGCCGCCACGGACATTTGCAGGGCAAAGCGTGGGCTCGGGAGCGTAGCCCTTGACCCCGAGTCCCGAGCGCCTTTAGCTCGCGCCCGTGAGTGAAATCGAAACCGAAGAAACCCTGGCTCCCGACGAGCCGCCGACGCCCCTCTGGTTGCCGGTGCTCGGCGCCGTGCTGTTCCTCCTGGCCTTCATCGCCATCGCCGCCTTCTAGCTCGCGTCTTGGCCGCCGCTTCGGCGCTTGCCCGCTCTCGCCCCTACGGGCCCAGGGCCGAAGCCGCCGTTTCCTAACAAAAAGGGCTCGCGTTTAACCACGCTGCATGAGAGCCTCTGCGCCCCGTTTGGGGCCGTAGCTCAGCTGGGAGAGCGCCTGACTGGCAGTCAGGAGGTCACCGGTTCGATCCCGGTCGGCTCCACGAAGATACGCCGCCGCGGATAATCGCGGGTGGCGAGGCGCGGGCGTTCGGGACCGTAGTCGAGGCTCGAGGTCGTTCACGGGGCGAGGCGACCCCTGGATAGTGCAGCGCTCAGGCCGCTTGGGTTGCGCTTCGGCTCTGGACGAGGCGTTGAGCCAAGCGCAGCGCGGCTTGCATACCGCGGGCGTCGGCTTTGCCTTGCCACGCGATGTCGTAGGCGGTGCCGTGATCGACGCTGGTGCGGACGCGGCTCAGGCCGAGCGTGACGTTGACGGCGTCACCAAAGGCGACGAGCTTGGTGGGGATGGTGGCCTGGTCGTGATACATCGCGACGACGCCGTCGTAGGCTCCGGCGTACGCGAGGCGATATGCCGACTCCGCTCCCACGGGGCCGACGAGCTCGGCTTTGCCCCGGAGGCGGCGTTTGGCCAGGCGAATGCCGGGGATGATGGAGAGCCGCTCTTCGTCCCCCAGGAGCTCGCCTTCGCCCGCGTGCGGGTTGAGCGAACAGATGGCGAGCTTGGGAGCCTCATGCCCGAGGGCGCGCAAAAACAACGCGAGCTGCACGCTCGCCTCTGCCACGCGTTCGGGCGTGAGATACTCCGGCACGCGAGCCAGCGGCAGGTGGGTGCTCGCGAGGCTGGTGGTGAGCCGGGGCGACGCGAAACACATAATGGCGCTCCGGGCGCCGTCGCGGGCCTGCAACCACTCGGTGTGGCCCTTGAAATGGTCGGCCCCCGGCGCGCCCGAGCGCGCGATCAGGGACTTGCTCACCGGGCCCGTGACCAGAGCGGAGCCGGGGTGCATTCGCACCAGATCGAAGGCCGCGTCGACGGCGGCGAGCTGCGATCGACCCGCGCTGCGGGTGGGGCGCCGCGGGTCGAGGTCGCGCGCGCTGAGCGTCGGGCCTACTTCGAGCAAGTACAGGCGGTTCTTGCGGAGCGGTTGGCCTCGATACGCTTCGAAGCGCGCTGCGGGGACTCCAACGAGCTCTGCCGCTTGATGAATGGCGAGTGGGCTGCCGACGAGCACACAGCCGTCCCCCCGGAAGCGCCTCACGGCCGACAGCGATACTTCGGGCCCCACCGACGCGGGGCAACCGACCGAGACGACGATCATACCTCGTCGGTGTCCGGCTCTCCTTGACCCTCCGACTCCGTACTCCCATCGGCTTCGGGCATGCGCAGCTTGTACCCCGAGCCGCGCAAGGTCTCGAGCGGCAGGGCGTCTCCCAGCTTGGCGCGCAGCCGCCGGACGTGGATATCGACCGTGCGCGGGCCGCCGTCGTAGCGATTGCCCCAGACCCGCGCCAGCAGGTGGTCGCGCGAGAGCACTTTGCCACGCCGCTCGCACAGGTAGACGAGGAGGGCGAACTCCTTGGCGGTGAGCGCGATGGCTTGACCGTTACGGGTCACCTCGTGCGACGCCTGGTCGACCACGATCGGGCCGACCTTGTGCCGCTCCTCGGTGGCGAATTCGCTGCGCCGCCACTCGACCGCTCGAATGCGCGCGTAGAGCTCTTCCGGCACGTACGGGTGAAGCACGAAATCGTCGAAGCCGCTCGACGGGTCGACGCGCGCCATTTGGCCCACGGTCACCGCAATGAGCGCGCCGACGTTGTCGAACGTCTGTTCTTTGCGCACCGCCCGCAGGGCGGCGATAGCCAGATCGGGCCGATCGAGCGCCTCGAACAGCAGGGCGCGAGGTCGACCTTCCATGTTCGGGTCATCCTCGAAGAGGTTGACCGGATCGTCCCAGAGGTCGAGGGTGCGCACCGCGGCCCCCAGCTGCCGCAGGGTCGCGCTGGCGCCATCCTCCCTGTCCAGCAGAGGGCCGTGACCCACCACGGCAACGAACGGGACACGTTTCGGGCTTTGATCAGCCAAGGTCTGTTCCACCAACAGTAATGCTGGACAGCTTCATGGTTGGGCAGCCCACGCCTACGGGCACGCTCTGACCGTCCTTGCCACAAGTCCAACTTCCGTCTGACAACGCGACATCATTTCCAAGCATGACTACACGGCGCAGCGTTTCCGGACCATTTCCAATCAGATTCGCTCCCTTCAGCGGAGCGGTGATCTTGCCGTCTTCGATCAAATAGCTCTCGGTGAGCGAAAAAACGAAGTCCCCATTGGCGATGTCGACCTGCCCACCGCCAAAAGACTTGGCAAAAATGCCGTGCTTGACGCTGCGCATGATTTCCTCAGGGTCATGGGGTCCTGCCAATAACACCGTGTTGGTCATACGCGGCATCGGGACGGACGCAAAACTTTCCCGCCGCCCGTTACCGGTGGGGCGCGTCTTGAAGTGGCCCGCCGAGTGCTGATCGTGCATGTAGCCGCGGAGAATACCGTTTTCAATCAGCAGGCTGCGCTCGGGCTCGTTGCCCTCGTCATCCACGTTGATGGTGCCGCGCGATTGCAGAAACGTGGCGTCGTCCACCACGCTGCACAGGGGGCTGGCGACGACGTTGCCCACTTGGTCGCTGTAGTTGCTGGTCTTCTTCCGGTTGAAGTCCGCTTCGAGCCCGTGCCCCACGGCTTCATGCAGCAGGATGCCACTGTCCCCCGGCGCGAGGACGACCGTCAATTGACCGGCCGGCGCTGGACGCGCGTCCAACAAACACAGCGCCTGCCGCGCGGCTTCGACCCCGTGATACTCCGGGCTTTTGCCCTCGAAATAGCCGAGCGTCATGCGGCCGCCACCACCGCTCCGACCCGACTCCCGCCGCCCGCCGCGCTCAGCCAGCGCCCGCACGCCGAAGCGCATGAGAGGCTGAGTGTCACGACAGTAATGCCCGAGGCTCGTGCAAATCAGGATCTCGCGGATTTCTTCGGCGAAGCTCGCCTCGACTTTGACGATGGACGGGTCGTGCGCGTGCGCCGCTCGGCTGGCCCGCTCCAGCAACTCCCGCTTGTCCGAGCCCGGCGCGTCGAGCGTGATGCGATCGAGCTCATACCGCTGGGGCAGCGCCCGGGTCGTGATCGCGAGCGAGCTCGTCTCCTTACCTCCGGCGCGAGCGATTTGCGCTGCCGTGAACGCAGCCCGTCGCATGGCGTCGTAATCGAGGTCCTCCACGTGCGCGTAGCCGGTGGCGTCGCCCTTGCGAACGCGAACGCCGAGCCCCAGCGAGACGCCGCGGCTCGCGCTCTTGGTAATGCCGTCTTCGTAGAAGAGGCTACCCGCCGCACGGTACTCGAAGAACAGGTCGGCGTAGTCTCCGCCGGTGGCCAGGGCGACGTCGAGCAGCCGCTGGCACACGCTTTCATCGATGGCGGCGCTGCCGCCCGGGCCGAACGGCGCACGGTAGAGCTTGCTCTGGGTCATGCGATGATCACATCACGGGCAGCGCCGCTTGGCAACGCCGCTCACGGCTGGGGCAGGGCGAGAATTTCTCTCGATCTATCGCCGGACTCGACCTCCGACAGCACCGGCCCGACAACTCATCAGGCCCGCGGCAGGGGGGTCACCCAAGCTTGCCTTGGAGGGCGCGGGACGAGTAGCCTCGAGGCCCATGACAGCCCTGTACCAGTTCCTGGTTGCCGCTCACGTCGCTGCCAACCTGGTCTGGATCGGTTCCATCCTGAGCGTCGCCCTGGCGCTGGGGTCGCGAACGGTCGAGGGGCGCGCCGGCGCGCAGATCGCTTACGAACTGTATCGCAAGCTGGCCATGCCGGCCTTCATCGTCTCCTTCGTCTGCGCGCTCACGCGGCTTCTGCTGAGCACGGAGCTGTACTTCGTCGAGACCAAGTACATGCACGGCAAGCTGCTGTTTGCGGTGATCGTGATCGGCCTGCACCACGTGATCGGGGCGCGAGCGAAGGCGGTGAGCACCGGTCGGCGAAGCTCGCCAGGTCCGGTCGGGGTGCTCGCGCTCTTGCTGCTGATTTCTGCGGTCGCGGCCACGCTGTTCGTCATCCTCAAGCCTTTCTAGGCAACCAGCGGACGGTGGCCGCGCGCGTGTCCCGGGTCACGGGCTGAAGTGGCGCTCGGGATTGTACGGGCGGCGTTTTATTCTGCGAGCTTGCTCCGACTCGGGCCGAGCGTGGCCTGTCGAGGTGGCGGGTTGGAGGCACCGGATACTGGGCCAGGTTTTTGCACTTTTGCCGTATAACACGCAGAGCAGCGAGGACCGGTCCAGCCGCAAGTGGAGGCCAAGGCCAAGCAAAGACATGTGGTTTCGGGACGGCGCACGTATGAAAGTATGCGCTCCGTGGGCGCATGGTGGCTTGACCCCGACCGACCCAAGGTCCTAAATTCAGACGAGAAGCGCCGTATTGTTGGGGCGTAGCAGCGAGGCGCTATTGGCGTTTGACCGCGAAAAAACACTCCAGATAGCTCAGAAGTACATCGAGAAGCGAAAGTACGATCGAGCGATCCTGGAGTACCAGAAGGTCGTCGAGCACGAGCCGAATGACGCTCGAACGTTGCTTCGGATCGGTGACTTGCAGGCACGTCTCGGCGCCTATGCAGAAGCCATCGCGACTTATGATCGCGTCGCGCTCTATTACGCTGGGCGTGGCTTTTCGCTCAAAGCGGTGGCGGTGCTCAAGCAGATCGGCGAGCTGATCGAACGGCACGCGCCTCAGCTCGCCGATCAGTACAGCCACGTCTCGCCCAAGCTCGCGCAAATCTACGCCGAGCTGGGGCTGACGAACGACGCGCTCGCCACCTACGACGCAGTGGCCCGGCGCCTGCAAAACCGCGGCCGTGATCGGGACGCGGTGGAGATCATCCGGCGCATGGTCGCGCTCGAGCGCAGCAACCCGCTGCCTTATCTGAGGCTGGCCGAGGCGCTGTGTCGCGTGTCGCGTGTGGATGAGGCCACGGAGCACTTCTGGAGCGCTGCCCAGCTGCTCACGCAGCAGGGGCGGCCTGACGACGCGCTGAAGGTGCTCGAGCGCATCCTGCATTTCCGTCAGGACGTGCGCGTCGCGCGCGTGGCGGCGGAGCTGTACCTGGGCAAGGCCACGCGCGAGGCCGGGCTGGCTGCCCTGTCGCGCCTGCAGCTGTGCTTCGAAGCCGATCCGCGCGATCTAGAGACGCTCACCTTGCTCGCCCAGGCGTTCGACGTGATCGGGCAGTCCTCCAAGGGCGTGGAGGTCTACAAGGAGATGGTCCGCATCGCCTCGGAGACGGGGCAACCGGAGTTGCACCAACGTTATCTCGAGCACCTCTTGCGCGTCGCGCCGCACGACGAGCAGGTGCGCGCGCTCGGGGCGATGAACGGGCTCAAGCCTTCGGATCGGCCGGCGCTCGGCAGCCCCCGCTCCAGCGTGCCTCCGGAGTCCCTGAGCGAGGACGAGATCGAGTTCCTCGAAGATGACGACGAGCCGCTGGAGGGCGACGACGAAGATGACCTCCACCACGGGCACGTGGACACGGAGGGACCGACGCGCGTCACCTCGGGCTTGGCGGAGCGCGCGCGGCGCAGCCCCGTCGACGGTGCCCCGGTGTCCGAGTTCTTGCGCAAAGCGCTGGTGGACGCCGAGGCGTTTCGAGGGCTGAAGCTGTATTCGAAGGCGTCGTCCTCGCTGCGGCACGCCTTGACGCTGGCGCCCAATTCGCTGGAGCTGCGCGCTGCGCTGCAGCAGGTCCTGCTCGAGGTCGGGGATCGGCCGGCGGCCGTCGAGCAGATGCTGGCAGTGGCGCAGCTGTACGTCGACCGCGGCTCGTTTCCCGCGGCCGAAGCCGAGCTTCATCAGCTGCTGGAGCTGGTTCCGGCGCTGCCGGCCGCCGTGCGTCTGCTCGAGCGCGTCGAGGGGCTCGCGGCCGAGGCGCGACGTACGTCCCGCGGACGCTCTTCGCCCAAGGGCGGGCTCGGCCGTCCACGCGAAGAGCGCTCGGCACCCGCCGTCACCAGCGAGCACGAAGCGTTCGAGCTCGTGGCGCGGCCCTCAGCTTCAGCGCCAGCGCCCACTCCCCTACCGAGCGGTGAGGAAGAGCCTCTGCCCGCCTACGAGCTCGAAGACGACGACCTCTTCATGGTCACGCCGCCGCCGGTTGCGGCGCCCGGCGTCGCGGCGCGTGCGCCGGCGCCTCCAGACCCCCCGTTGCCGCAGTTTAGCCTCGACTCCGGTCTGCATAAGGCGCCCGAGTCAGCGTCGCCCGTGACACAGGCTCGTAGCCCCGACGCGGCGCGCGCGGGGTCTCCGCGAGCCGAGGCACGTCGCTCGGAGCCTGTGGCGAGCCAGCGCGCCGCGGGCAGCCACCGCGAATCGATCCGCGCGGCGCTCGACGAGGCCGAGTTTTTCTCGTCACGCGGGCTGTACCAAGACGCCTCGATGATCCTGCGCGATCGCCTGGATCAGTATCCGGGTGAGCCGGAGCTGATCAGGGCCATCGCCGAGATCGAGCCCAAGCTCAACACCGAGAGCGGGACGCGCGATGTCGGTCGCTTGACAGAAGAGGCCGAGCTGAGCCCCGAGAGCGACACCGCCCAGCACCAGCACCACGGCTTCGGTGATGACGAGCCGACGGAGTCCTCACTGGTGCCCGAGCACCTCGAGGCGCATCTGACAGAGACGACGGGCCCGAGCGGCAAGGAGCTGCGCGTCCAGTTCAGCACTGACGGTACGCCCTTCGGTGGACCCATCATCGACGCCGACTCGGAGCTCGACCTCGTCAGCTCGATGGAGCAACCGAGCCAGCAGCAGATCGACGTCGACGAGGTGTTTGCCAAGTTCAAACAAGGCGTCAAAGCCCAGGTCTCTGACAGCGACAGCGCCACGCACTACGATCTGGGCGTGGCCTATAAAGAGATGGGCCTGCTCGCAGACGCCGCGCGCGAGTTCGAGATCGCGTCGCGCGATCCGAAGCGCGAGTGCAACTGCCTGGCCATGATGGGTATGATGTACAGAGAGCGGGGCGAGCTCGATCGCGCCGCTGAGGCCTACGTGCGCGGGCTGAACGCCAAGCACAAGACCATCGCCCAAGAGGTCAGCCTGTATTACGACCTGGGCGTGGTCTACGAGATGAAGGACGACGCGGACGAGGCCATCTACTACTTCCAGCGCATCACGCGGCGCGACCCGAGTTATCGGGACGTCTCGCAGCGTTTGGCGGCGTTACTGCCCCGCTCACGCCGCTTCTCCCAGCCGTCGCGCGCCATCAACGACGATCAGGATTTCGACCGCAACTTCGACGACCTGTACAAGCGCGAGTAGCGCGAGCTCCGCACTAGTGCCGCCCGGCAGAAGTTGCACTGGATTTAGCTTTAGCCCACGACTTGGGGCGGTACGACCACTTGAACGGGCGATCGTTCTGAAGGTACC
>JAYTOL010000122.1:0-1973 GCA_043747815.1 Deltaproteobacteria bacterium | reverse complement strand
GTCGAACTCGCCACATGACCAAGCGCGCCAGACCGCTGGGTCTCCATTCGCTGAGACAGATGCGTGAAGCTGTGCGCCGCGTTGGTGCGGACGTGGAGGACTCGTGCCGCCTAGGCGAGCCGCAGGCGATGGCCGGCTGCCAGGGGGGACTCGAACCCCCACGGTATTGCTTCCGCCAGCGCCTCAAGATTGAGGACGTCGTGAACGATGATGGGCGACCCCTGAAAATCGGAGTCGGCTGTCATGCGTCGTGGCCGACCAAAGCCCACGAAGGACGCGCGTCATGGCGTCGCTTGCAAATTCTTGCAAAGCGCACGAGCCGCGCATGACCGCAATCAGGCGGCCTGTGCCGTCTGCGCCTTGACGCCCACATGCAGGTGGTGCTCTGACGGCGTCCGCGAGTGACGCTCAGTCGTCTCCGTCGGGGCCGGCAACCACGCCCACGTGGCGGCGGTAGTCCATGCGGTCGTGCAGGATGCGCACGACCAGGACGCGCTGGAGACGTCGGAGAGCCACGAACCTCTTGGCTGCATCGTTGGCCAACTGGTCGGGAGTTCGATCAGGCGCGCCGCCCCGGAGACGTACGCTATCCTCACACTATGCAGATCGTCGTTGACGTCCCCGATGGGTTGGCCAAGCGGCTGGGCGTGCCGCCAGCGGCGCTGCCGGAAGCGGCCGTCCGCGCGCTCGCCATCGACGCCTACCGCTGTGGGCAGCTCACCGAGTGGGAACTTGGAGAGCTGTTGCAGCTCCAGACGCGTGATGCCCTGGACGCGCTGCTGAAGCAGCATGGCGTGCCGTTGGAATATACGTGGGATGATCTGGAGACCGAGCGCGCTACGCTCCGCCGATTGCTAACTCCCAACCCCAGCACCGGCCACGTCTGAGGCTGCGTGGTCGTTCTCGCGGATACCTCGCCCCTCCGCTATCTGATTCTGATCGACTGTCATGACGTGCTGCCGGAACTCTTCGGCACGATTCATCTGCCCACCGCCGTCTGTGACGAGCTGACGCACTCTGCCGCGCCACCCCTCGTCCGCGCTTGGGGACTGGAGCTCCCGGCCTGGGTCACGGTCCATCCCGACCCCCTGCCGGCCGCCGTGGAGCCCGGGTTGGGTGGCGGCGAAGCCGCCGCAGTGGCGCTCGCGCTCGTTCTGCGTGCCGACCTCGTCTTGCTCGATGACCGCGCCGCGCGGCAGGCGGCTGGTCGTCGCGGGCTCGTCATCGCCGGAACCCTCGCCGTCCTCGCCATGGCCGGCGACGCGGGTTACCTGGACCTCGACGACGCCCTCGCGCGGCTGCAGCGCACGAACTTCCGCGCCGCGCCTGCGCTGCTTCAACGCCTGCGCGCGGCCCCGCGTCGCCGTACCTGAGGGCACGCACGCGCTACGGGACAGAATCCCTTCGCGCGCCACTCCGCATCCTGCTCGTTGGCACGCGGCTTCTCGGCCACACGCTCGCGCAGGCGGCGAGCGGCGCCGCGACCCGCGCACAGACGATCATGGAACTCCGGCTTACGTGCGCGCGCCTGCAGCAGCAGAACGCGCCTCTGCGCGCCCAGCACTCTGCCCCTCACGAGCGCTGGCGCCTGCTCGAGCTCCGCGCCCAGCACGGGTGGAGCCTCGACGACACGGCCGCCCATGCACTCGTCACCGCAATCTCACGACGACGACCCGCTACTTGAAGGCGACGATCCGCGGGCTGCGACTGGCCGGGGGAACGCTAGAGCAGAGGCCGCGAGCCCGGCCGAAGGCCGATGCCCGAATGGGCGAGGCCAAGGAGAGTGGGGGGACTCGTGCCCGCAGGCCGAGCGACGCGAAGGCCGAGCGCCTGAGTTCCCGTTCCGCACCACGAGTGAGGCGAATGCCGAACGAGTTGGTGCGGAAGGGGGGACTCGAACCCCCACGGTATTGCTACCGCCAGCCCCTCAAGCTGGTGCGTCTGCCAATTCCGCCACTTCCGCATTCGAGGGA
>JAYTOL010000121.1:0-23929 GCA_043747815.1 Deltaproteobacteria bacterium | reverse complement strand
GTACCCGTTCGGCAGAGGGCGTTCTGTTCGCGAGCCGCGGCCCGTGGTTAGATCTCGCGGGGGCGGGCTGTGCGCACAGATCGCGGCCTTGCTGGAGTTCGCCGGTGCCCCCGCCCCCCGGCGACAGCTCCGCCGCCCGTCTGCCTCGGGCCTATGCCGCCTGCGCCGGAGAGGTCTCGACCGCGCCGGTCCGCGTGTGAGCGGCCGCAGTGACGGACGCAGGCTTGTCCCAGGGTGAGCGAAGGCAGTCGAGCTGGGCGGCGCTGAGCGCCGCGCGCGTCTGGGGCCAGTACTTGGGAGAGAGCTGGAGCATGTGCGTCGCTGGCCAGTGTGGAGCCAAGCGCAGGATCTCTTCGAGGTACGTCTGCGGGTTGATGCCGTGCAGATGGCACGAGGCAATGAGTGAGCGAAAGGTCGTGTACCAGTTCAAGCCCGTGCGATTGAGAAAGTACCGCCAATTGTCTCGGCCCTGAGCGAGGTTTCTGAGCTGTCCTTCGGATCCATTGTTGTGGATCGGCAGGCGACCATCATCGAGAAAACGCCGGAGGCCGTTGCGTTGGTTGAGATAGTAGCCGATCGCTTTCTGTAGCGGCTCGCCGATGTCTTGCCGGACTTTCTGCAAAGTGATCCAAGCGTCGAACAACTCGAGCAGTGGTCGAGCGCGCTCGGCGCGCCACGTAGTGCGTTCGGGCATTGCGATGAGCAGGCACTGGCGTTCGAGCTCAAAGAGCTTGGAGATGATCGACAGCGCTTCTGTGGCCAGGTCCTTGTCCGTAGGCAGCGCTCGCCAAAATGCACGTCTGAGATGGGCCCAGCAATAAACGGGCACGATCCCGAACTCACGGTACAACACGTTGTAGATCGGGGAGGCATCCGAGAGCAGATGCCCGCGAAAGCCGAACAGCAAATTCGAGATGGCTTTGCCGGAGTGCTCGTTGACCCAGCGGAACACGATGTGTCCGTTGTCGGCGATGAAGGTGAAGACATGCCATCTGTAGCAGCCTCCTGCTTTCTGCACTGGGGCGCCAGTAGCGTCGGTGGCGATGCAGAACGCCTGCGCCTTGGCCTCCTCGAACATGGCCAGGACGATGCGGTACAGCAGGGTGAAGGCCACGGCGAGCCACCCGCACTGAGTCGAGCGAGGCAAGGCGAAGCCGTGTCGTGCGCTGATGCGCTCTTGGCGATGCAGCGGCAGGACGTCGTCGTATTTGGAGACGATGACGTTGGCGATGGCACTGGGGTCAGCCATCACGTGCGGCAAAACGCTGGGCGGCAGAGGCGCAATGAAAACTGTGGTTGCTTTCGACGACGCAGCGGAGAGGGCGGCATCGTCCGCGCCGACATCGACAGCGCTCGCCTTCGGGGCGGTACCCTTGGACGCGACGGGCACCCACTTGGTGCGGATGAGCACGAAGCGCACGTAACTGGCAGCCCTGAAGCCAACTCGAGATGACGTCTCCTCGCCGATCTTCTCGAAGGCCTCGGGGTTGGCGATGACCTCGGGCGGGTCACGGCGCGCCGTTTCAATCGGTAGATTCGACAAGTCCGGGTTGCGCCGACCGTGACCTTTGCGAGATTTTCGGTTGCGCTTGCCAGTGGGGTGATGCGGTGGCACGGCGGCGGATGGCTCCGCGCCGGTTGACGGCAAGTTGGCGGCATCGCTGAACTCGGCGTCGGGAACATCGTTGGCGGGGGGGATGCATTCGAGGACGCGCTCAAACGCCAATTGCAACTGATCTTTCGGAACCCGCTCCGGGCAGTTGGGTTGCCCGACGTTGTAGGCGTACCGATAGCGCTTCAGGTCGGCTTCGAGCAGCGCCGTGGTCCTGTTTTTCTCCTCGAGCAGCTCACGCAGCGCGCTGAGCTCAGCTTCCAGCTCGACGATGCGGGACTGGGCGTGACGCAGTGCCGCGCTGCTCTGCTTGCAGTCTCGACACGTGCCGGCGCCCTCCACATGCGTTGAGTAGACAGCCGACAGATCCGGTGCAACGGACAACCGCATCTATCGGCCGTGATTATTTGGACGACGAAAATTCGATCGCGACTGCGTGACTCAGCCCTTACGTGCGGCTCGCATGGCCGCGACGACGGCGTCAGCCTTTCGTAGTAGCTTGTGATTGAGACCATCCAAGATCAGGTGCAGCTCGCGCGCATCGACGACCACGCTCTTGGCATCCGGGGGAATCGCCAGCGGGATGCGGAAGGTCCTGCCGCGATCGAGTCGCTTGTAGAACAGGCAGTAGGCGTGGCCGTCGTGCCAGAGCAACTTCGCGTGCGTGCGCCGACGGTTGTGAAACATCACGAGCAGCGGGCGCTTGGGGTCCCCGCCGAGCTCCGCTCGCACGATGCCCGCCAGGCGATCGAACGAGAGCCTCAGATTGATCGGCGCGGTCGCCACCCAGATCGTCGACGGCAGCTGCAGCGACATCGCCGTCACCTCCGACCACGGCCGCGGACGAGGGCCCTGAGCAGCACCTCGAGCTCCGTGCCCGCCACCGGCGCCAGCACCCGCAAGCGGTGCCCCTCGATCGTCGTCAGCTCCCATCGGCCGGTCTCGGTATCGCCCGTCCCCATCAAGTCGGCAACCGACATCTGCACCAGCCGCGGCGCCGCCACCTTGGACGGCCTTCCCGCCTGCGTCCGAAGTCGCCACCGCCACGTCGACAGGGCTTTTGCCTTCAGTCCGTGCTCGTCCGCGAACTGCGCGGCGCTCAGGCCGCTGGCCTTCCAAGCCTTGACCAGATCCATCCACTCATCCCGGGAGCGGGACGCTGACCGCTTGCGTTTGTTTGACATCGCCGGGCGCTAGCCGGCGCCCACCCGACCGTGAAGGACGTGGTCTGCGGAACGGGTACTCGCAGGTGCTCGCGTATGCCCGGCGACGCGCCCAAGCAGGAACAGACGACGAAGCGGACAGGGTCGAACAGGAGTTAACCGAGCTCGCGGCGCGAATCATCGCGCGTAGCCGATAGCGAGCACTGTTCCCGAATACACGAACAGTCCGACATTCTGGGCTCGCACGAGCCCCCGTAGCGCGCCGGACAGGCATGCCTGTCCGCGCTACACTCAGCCGCAACGCCCGACATCGCGCCCGCTCGCACGCCATCCTCATGAACACGCCGCTTCGCCTGTCTTCAATGGAAGGGCCACTGCAACTGCCCGCGTTTGTGGACGACCCACTGCTCGTTCGCTGGTTGTTCGTTCGCGCTGGCTTTGCCGGGGGCGGCGGCCCTGACGCGGTCAAGCGCAGCACGCTGTTGAAATGGCTCCAGGATCCCGAAGAACTGGCATCGCAGGTAGCGATTTACGCAAATCGCCGGACCCCAAACGAGGAGGAGCCGAGCGACGATGAAACCGCGCAAGAACCATCATTGGAACGGGAGTAACCGCGCTCGCCGCGCGAACTCGAGCGCGCCGCGACTAGCCGCGCACGAACGATCGGTCTCGTACGACTCCGAAACGACCGCTGACAGGCACGCCTGTCGGCGGTCTGCTACGATGGTCCGTGCTGACACGAGGCGGGGTGGCAAAGAAGCTTGGAAAGAGCATCGCAACAGTCAGGCGTCTTGAGGGGCGAGCGCTCTTTCCCATTGTCGACGCACAGGGAATCCATCGCTTCCCGGATGACCAGGTCCGGCGTTTGCTGCTGAGGCTGCGCTCTGGTGATCGCATATCTGGCGCTTGCGGCGACTGGCTCCTTGGACACAGGCCCGTTCGACGCGGTCGTCAAGCAACTCGTTTGGCCTCCACGCCGCCCGAAGGCGATGCCATCGACCGCGAGCGCGCCGCCACGCAACAGGAGGTAGCCCTGACCATCATAGATATGCTCGACGCGCGTCAGCTTCGGCGCCTTGGTCCGGAACTCACCGACTATCTCGAACGCTTGCTGGAACAGCCGTGACCTGGCATCCGCGGCGTTGGCCGATCGCTTCGACTGTACCCGTGGCCGGAAACGCGGCCCGTCGACCTAGTGGGTCGCCGCCCCGCGCCGGCTGGGACTTGCCGGGGCACGGTGTTGCTAAGCCGCACCTCACTGTCGGTGTCCCAATCGTGGGCTCGCCACCGCTCGTTGCGCGTAGACTTGTGCCCTATCACTCGCCCCGGGTGTTCTGCTGGGTCCTGCCAGCCCGATCTGAGCAGCGCGAAGGGGGTGTCGCTCAGCCACCTACCGTCCGGATTCGCGCTTGCGGTGTCCCTGTCGATGGTCGTACTCCGGCCATATTGGGAGGGTTGCTTCTCGCCTTTTTTGCGCGCCGAGCGGCGCCGCGTTGGAATCGTTAGAACATGGATCAGGCAGCACACAACAAGATCGTTTCCTTCATCTGGGGCATCGCGGACGACGTTCTTCGAGACCTTTTCAAGCGTGGCAAGTACCCCGACATAATCTTGCCGATGTTCGTGCTTCGCCGGCTGGACGCAGTGCTCGAACGGACGAAGAATCAGGTCCTCGAGACAAAGGCGATGCTTGACCAGGCCGGCATAACCGAACAGCACGCGGCCTTGTGTTCAGCAGCAGATGCAGCGTTCTACAATACCTCGAAGTTCAGGCTGCGCGATCTGAAGTCGCGTGGGAACCAGCAGCAGCTCAAAGCCGACTTCGAAGATTACCTCAACGGGTTCTCATCCAACGTTCAAGACATCATCGAGAACTTCAAGTTCCGCAATCACGTACCCACCCTCTCCAAGGCCGACGCCCTCGGCACGCTCATCCAGAAGGTCCTCGACCCCGAGATCAACCTCAGCCCGAACGCGGTGCTCAACGGCGACGGCTCGGTGAAGCACCCGGGGATGGACAACCACTCGATGGGGACCGTCTTCGAGGAGCTGGTTCGCCGCTTCAACGAGGAGAACAACGAGGAGGCCGGCGAGCACTGGACGCCACGCGATGCCGTGCGCCTGATGACGACCCTGATGTTCCGGCCCATCGCCGACCGCATGAAGGCGGGCTCGTATCTCCTCTACGACGGCGCGTGCGGCACCGGCGGCATGCTGACCGTGGCCGAGGAGACGCTGCAGAAGCTTGCGGTGGCCAACAAGCAGAAGGTCGTCACCCACCTCTACGGGCAGGAGATCAACCCGGAGACGTACGCCATCTGCAAGGCGGACATGCTGCTGAAGGGCGAAGGCGAGAACGCAGACCACATCGTCGGCGGCGCGGAGTGGTCTACGCTCTCGCACGACGCGTTCCCCGCCCAGGAGTTCGACTTCATGCTCGCCAACCCGCCCTACGGGAAGAGCTGGAAGAAGGACCTCGAGGCGATGGGGGGCAAGGATGGGATGCGCGACCCACGCTTCAAGGTCATGCACCGAGGCGAAGAGCTTTCTCTCGTCACGCGCTCGAGCGACGGCCAGCTCCTATTCCTCGCGAACATGGCCTCGAAGATGAACCACAAATCGGCGCTCGGGAGCCGCATCGCCGAGGTCCACAACGCCTCCTCGTTGTTCACCGGCGATGCGGGCTCCGGCGAGAGCAACATCCGGCGCTGGCTCTTCGACAACGACTGGGTCGAGGCGATCATCGCCCTGCCGCTCAAGCTCTTCTACAACACCGGCATCGCAACCTACGTCTGGGTGCTCTCGAACAGAAAGGCCGGGCCGCGGAAAGGCAAGGTGCAGCTCATCGACGCCACGCAGTGGTTCAAGCCGCTGCGCAAGAACCTGGGCGAGAAGAGCTGCGAGTTGTCGGACGAGGACGTGCATCGGGTCATGGCGGCATACGACGCATTCGCCGACACCGAGCAGTCCAAGATCTTCGCGAACGAGGCTTTCGGGTACCGAAAGGTGACCGTCGAGCGCCCGCTGCGTCTGCACAGCCAGCTCACGACGAAGGCCATCGAGTCGCTGCGCTTCGCCTCGGGCGACGAAAACATCCGCAATGCGCTCTACGACGAGTGGGGCGGCGCGCTCTTCGAGGACTTCACCAACTTGAAGGTCGCACTCGAGAAGCGGCTCGCCGAGTGGGGCGCGGGCGACGGAGGCGATGAGGACGAGGGCGATGAAGAGGTTACCAAAAAGGGCCTGCCCGAGAAGAAGAAGAAAAAGCTCCTCGACCCGAAGACCTGGGAGCGCGACGTGCGACTCGTCGAGGTGGCCACGAACCTGAAGCAGGCGCTTAGCGACGGCGTGTTCACCGACCACAACGAATTCCGCCGCAAGGTCGGCACCGCGCTCGACAAGGCCGGAGTCAAGCTCGGCGCCGCCGACCTGAAGCAACTCCTGCGAGCGGTGAGCTGGCGCGACGAGTCCGCGCCGCCTGTGATTGGGAAGGTC
This sequence comes from Deltaproteobacteria bacterium, assembly GCA_043747815.1. GTDB lineage: Bacteria > Myxococcota_A > Polyangia > Polyangiales > Polyangiaceae > SZUA-265. Next base: position 17,659 of record JAYTOL010000121.1, on the reverse strand, counting down.
CACAAGCTGGGCAAGGCCGCGCCCGATCCGCTGCACGGTCGGTTCGAGGCGACCATCGACGGCAAACGCTGCGTGGTCGAGTACGAACCCGACAGCGACTTGCGCGACAGCGAGCAGGTGCCGCTCCTTGAGGACGGTGGCATCGAGGCGTTCATCCAGCGCGAGGTACTCCCGTACACCCGGGACGCTTGGGTTGACGACAGCAAGACGCAGATCGGCTACGAGGTGAGCTTCGCGCGTTACTTCTATAAGCCACAGAGGCTGCGCGCGCTCGACGCAATTGCGGCGGACATCGTGGCGACCGAGAAGGAGGCCATAGGGCTGCTCGAAGGACTCGTGAAGCGGGGTGCCGCATGATTGAGGAGCTGAAGCCGTATGGCTCTTATCGGCAAACCGAACTGCCGTGGGCTCCCAGCTTGCCGACGCATTGGACAACTCGGCGTGCGAAGACGCTCTTCACGAAAAAGAGTCGCCCTGTTCAGCCCGACCACGACATTGTGACGTGCTTTCGAGATGGCGTCGTCACACTGCGCAAGAACAGGCGAACGACGGGGTTCACCCAGGCCATCTTTGAGCTTGGCTATCAAGGCATCCGACGTGGTGATCTTGTCATTCATGCAATGGATGCCTTCGCTGGAGCCGTCGGCGTCTCAGACAGCGACGGGAAGGGCAGTCCGGTTTACGCGGTCTGCGAGGCTCGTAGTGGCGCGCTGCCCGCATATTACGCGCACGTGGTCCGTGAGATGGCGCGCTCCCAGTGGATTGTCGCCCTATCCAGGGGCATTCGGCAACGCTCGACCGACTTCAGATTTGACGTCTTTGCGGCGCAAAATGTGCCGCTGCCGCCGCCGGAGGAGCAGGCGGCCATCGTTCGCTTCCTCGATCATGCGAACCGCCGCATCGACCAATTCATGCGGTCGAAAAAGAAACTCATCGCGCTCTTGAACGAGCAGAAGCAGGCCATCATCCACCGCGCCGTCACGCGCGGCCTCGACCTCAACGTCAAGCTCAAGGACTCCGGTGTACCTTCGCTTGGCCAGATTCCGGTGGATTGGTATGCACGGCCGCTCAAGGCGATGGCTTCCATTCAATCGGGGATCACCCTCGGCAAGAACTACGAGGCCACCACCCTCGCCGAGTATCCGTATCTGCGTGTCGCGAACGTCCAAGTCGGTCGACTCGCGCTCGATCGCGTCACCACGGTGCTCGTTCCAGCTGCCGATGCAGCGCGTTCAATGCTGCGCCCCGGGGATGTTCTGATGACCGAGGGTGGCGACCCAGACAAGCTCGGGCGCGGATGCATCTGGCGGGGGGAAATCAGTCCTTGTTTGCATCAGAATCACGTGTTCGCAGTTAGAACGCAACGGCAACTCCTACTGCCAGATTTTCTGGAGATGGCTTTGGCGGCGGCATACTCGCGCGACTATTTCATGCGGACGGCGAAGCAGACGACCAACCTGGCCTCAACGAACAAGACAACGGTGGGCAATCACCGTGTGGCAACTCCGCCGCTCGAAGAACAGCGGGCGACCCTCGCGGCGTTGTCACAGCGCCTATCGCCAGTTCATTCTGCAGTCGCGACTGCCGAAAGCAACATATCCCTGATTCGAGAGTACCGGACACGTCTTGTGAGCGACGTTGTCACTGGCCAACTAGATGTGCGTACCGCGGTGGCCTCACTGCCTGGCATCGAACCCGACGCCTCGTCGCTGGAGGCCTTCGACGACGGAGAGACCGACATCAACGACAGCGAGGCAGCATGACCACGGACATTTCCGAGAAGGGTCTAGAAGGCCTCATCGTTCGTTCGATGACCGGTCGGATCGACCTGCTTTCGCCGCCGTATGTCGCGAGCGAGACCTCGACGCCGGTCGCCGGGGGGACCGGCTGGATCCTCGGCGACCCAAAGCATTACGACCGCGGCGCCCACGTCGATCTCGTCCAGCTCCGTGGCTTCGTGATGGCAACGCAACCCGACCTCGTCGAGAAGCTCTCGCTCGAGACCGACACGCCGACGCGCCGCCAGTTCCTCGCCCGCCTCGAGAAGGAGGTCGGCAAGCGCGGCGTCATCGACGTGCTGCGCAAGGGCATCGACCAGGGCCCACTGCACCTCGACCTCTTCTACGGCACACCCTCACTGGGCAACGACAAGGCCGCCGAGCGCTTCGCGGGCAACCGCTTCAGCGTTACGCGGCAGCTCGCATACAGTCGCGACGAGACGCGGCGCACCCTCGACCTGGGCTTGTTCATTAACGGCCTGCCCATCGCGACCTTCGAACTGAAGAACAGCCTCACCAAGCAGACCGTAGAGGACGCGGTCGAGCAGTACCGCCGTGACCGGGATCCGCGCGAGCCGTTGTTCGCATTCGGCCGGTGCGTCGTCCATCTCGCCGTCGATGACAGCGAGGTGCGGTTCTGTACCGAGCTCAAAGGCAGGGGCTCGTGGTTTCTGCCATTCAACAAGGGCTACAACGACGGCGCCGGCAACGCGCCGAACCCAAACGGGCTCAAGACCTCGTACCTCTGGGACGAAATCCTCACGCCACGCGGGCTGACCGACATCCTCGAGAACTACGCGCAAATTGTCGAGGAGACCGACCGCCGCTCGGGCAAGAAGAAACAGAAACAGGTCTTTCCGCGCTTCCACCAGCTCGACGTGGTTCGCAAGCTCCTCACCGATGCGCGCAAGAACGGCGCAGGACGGCGCTACCTCATTCAGCACTCGGCGGGCAGCGGGAAGTCCAACTCGATCGCGTGGCTCGCCCACCAGCTCATTGCGGTAAAGCAGAGCAACGGCAAGGACGCCTTCGACTCGATCATCGTCGTCACCGATCGCCGCATCCTCGACGAGCAGATCCAGGCGAACATCAAGCAGTTCGCGCAGGTAAGCGCGGTGGTCGGTGCGGTCACCGGCTCGGGCACGTCGAAGACGCAGCAACTCTCCAAGTTCCTCGCGTCGGGCAAGAAGATCATCATCAGCACCGTCCAGACGTTCCCGTTCCTCCTCAAGGAGATCGGTGACGCGCATCGCGGGGGACGCTTCGCCATCATCATCGACGAGGCGCACTCCAGCCAGGGCGGGAAGACCGCCTCGGCGATGAGCGAAGCACTCGCGGAGGCGGCCGACGACCCTGAGGACGTCGTCAACGATGAGCTTCAGCGCCGCATCGACGCGCGCAAGATGCTCACCAATGCGAGCTATTTCGCGTTCACGGCGACGCCCAAGAACAAGACGCTGGAGATCTTCGGCGACGCGCTGCCGCCCGACGCGGAGGGCAAGGTCCAGCACCGGCCGTTCCACAGCTACACGATGAAGCAGGCCGTGCAGGAGGGGTTCATCCTCGACGTGTTGAAGTCGTACACGCCGGTCAACAGCTACTACAAGCTGGTCAAGACCATCGAGGACGACCCCGAGTTCGACGTGAAGAAGGCGCGCAAGAAGCTGCGCCGCTACGTCGAGAGCCACGACACGGCGATCAGGCTGAAGGCCGAGATCATGGTCGACCACTTCCACGAGCAGGTTATCGCGCTCGGGAAGATCAAAGGCCAGGCTCGCGCTATGGTCGTCACCAACGGCATCGAGCGGGCGGTGCAGTACTACACCGCCTTCAGGGACTACCTCACCGAGCGGAAGAGCCCGTACCGCGCCATCGTCGCGTTCTCGGGCGAGCACGACTTTGGCGATGGCAAGGTGACCGAGTCATCGCTCAACGGCTTCCCGTCCTCGGAGATCACCGACCGCATCCGGGAGAACCCGTACCGTTTCCTCATCTGCGCCGATAAGTTCCAGACGGGCTACGACGAGCCGCTGCTCCATACGATGTACGTTGACAAGGGGCTTTCGAGCATCAAGGCAGTGCAGACGCTCTCTCGCCTGAACCGAGCACACCCCGACAAGCACGACGTGTTCGTGCTCGACTTCCAGAACGACGTCGAGGGGATCACCAAGGCCTTCGCCGACTACTACCGCACGACGGTCCTCAGCGAGGAGACCGACCCCAACAAGCTGCACGACCTGAAGGGGGCGCTCGACGGCTGGCAGGTCTACTCGCCGGAGCAGGTGGAGGAGATCAGCGCGCTGTTCCTCGGCGGCGCGCAGCGCGACAAGCTCGACGCGATCCTCGATGCGTGCGTCGCCGTGTACCTGGAGCGGCTGGACGAAGACGGTCAAGTCGACTTTAAGGGGAAGGCCAAGGCGTTCACGCGTACCTACGACTTTCTTGCCTCGATCCTGCCGTACTCGAACCCCGGCTGGGAGAGGCTGTCGATTCTGCTTAACTTCCTCATCCCGAAGCTACCTGCGCCGAAGGAAGAGGACCTTTCAAGGGGCATTCTCGAGTCCATCGACATGGACAGCTACCGCGTAGAGAAACAGGCGCTGCAGAAGCTGCAGTTGTCGGACGACGAGGGCGTCGTCGAGCCGGTGCCCGTGGCTGGTGGCGGACGAAAGGCTGAAGCCGAGCTCGACCGTCTCTCGAGCATCCTCAAGAGCTTCAACGAGCAGTTCGCCACGTTATTCGAGGATGCCGATCGGGTCGCCCGCCGCTTCCGCGAGGACATCGCGCCCAAGGTCGCGGCGGACCTCGCCTACCAAAACGCCAAGCTCAATACACCGCAGACCGCACGAATCGAGCATGATAAGGCGCTTTCGAAGGTCATGCTCGAGCTGCTGAAGGACGACACGGAGGTCTACAAGCAGTTCGTCCAAAATCCGTCGTTCAAGCGCTTCGTAACCGACATGGTGTTCGGCATGACATCGGGTACCGCGACGAAGCGGCCTTCGTCGCGCCCGCCCAGCCAGCATCAGGCGCTCAAGGAGCGGCTTGTGCAATCGTCGGATGCGCGCGACCGGCTCGGCGCCGCGCTCCTTAGCAACCTGGAACACAGCCGGCGCATCACGCTCGGCGATGCGATCCAAGCTGCGGGAAAGCTGGGCCTGGGCGACGACGACGCGCTATCGGCAGTGGAACGCCTGGCTCGGCCGCAGACGGCGAGCCTTCACAGGTTCTACGTGGATCGATCGGGTAGCCAGGCCCGCATCGTCACCTCTGATGAGGTGCGGGACCGCTCGGCGAACGCCACGGACAGTCGGCGCGAGTGGACTTCCGTGGTCGAGGTCGTGTGGGCAGCGAATGAGGCCGACGCGATAGCCGGGGGCGCAGCATGACGAAGGTGGACCCGAACTCTTCCCTTGAGCGGCTCCTGGGCCTCCTCGAGGGGCACAACTCGAATCTGAAGGACCTACTGCTCGCCAAAACCGAGCCGGAGTTCATCGTGGCCACGGAGGGTGCCATCGATCGCGCAATGAAGACGATCGAAAACGGCTCGAAGGAGTACTCGACACTGGACGAGCCGGGCCTGTCGCATATCCTGGCCGACTTCCTGAATCTGATGGGCTGGCGCGCGACCGCCGAGACGAACAACAACGGCCACGTCGACGTCGTCGTGGAGTGCGCGTTCGGCAGACACTGGAAGTACCTGGGCGAGTGTAAGCTCCACAAGGGGTATCAGTACCATGTGGACGGGTGCGCTCAGTTGCTTGGCTACTGTACGGGTCGCGAGCAAAGGGCATTCTGCATGGACTTCTTCAAGAAAGTCGGTGCCTTCAAGAAGATGGCCAAGCTGCGCAAGGACATTGACGAGAAGCGCCCGCTGGAGCAGACCGCCGCGAGCATCGGCCACAACATCGTCGGCTCCTTCCTGACAAATCACCGCCACACCAGTGGCTCCGAGGTGGAGATATTACATCTCTCATGCTCGGTGCCGAAACCGTGAGGTGGCACCGGTGCACCGCACGCGGCTACCGCAGCTGAAGTAGCGGCCCGCCGAGCCGTCAACGGCCCTCTGGCGGTGCGTGCCGTCCCCTTCGCCTTGCGTTGCGACGCGGCCAGGTCAGGCGTCGCGCTGGGTATCGCGCGGCGCTTCCGATGGTGTTGCTGGTGGGTGAAGGCGACCTCGGTCGGTGGCCTGTCGCGCCAAGCGCAACGCCTTAGCCCTCCGTTGGCCACTACTCGAAACAGTACTAAAGTCGATGATGGCGTGTGCGGGGTCCGGAACGGCGTCCTGCGGAGGCGGGATCGGATCAGGGTACGACCAGAACTGCTCGGCGCGCGCCTGCCCCACGGAGACAGCCCACGTTCCAATCGAGGCACGCTTTAACCTCTCGGTATGGTGCAGATACGCACCTTCCGGTGTCGTCTTCGTCTCTCGCGCTACTGACACTTCGTAGTCGTGCTCTTTCGAGGGATTGAAGGCCGAGCTGGCCACACGTCCGTCGAGGAAGTCCTTCGGGTGGACCTGTCGGTAGAGCAGCTCATCATCATCAGTGAGCGGCGGCGGAAGTTGATCACGCGGCATGTGGGTGCGCTAAGAGTCCTTGAAGCCAGCGCCCCAGTGTGCTCTCGGCGCCGGGTTCGCTCAGGGGAACGATCAATTCGCGAACCTCCTGTGAATCTACCCGAGCGGCCACAATATCTGCCTGCCGAGCGCTCAGATCGAAGTCGGAGCTCACTTCCCACTTATTGACCGACCACTCTGCTCGCGCGAGGCCTTCCTGTGTCGGATATATGTATGGCCTGGGTAGCTGAAATCCGTCAAGCACGGCGACAAGCAGCTTCGCCAGCCAATCCAGCTTCGCGGGTTCGTACGAATCACCGACCCCGTCATACCAACCGGGTGCCAGCGCCTTGAGCGACTCGAGCTGCGCCTCGACCGGCGTGGGACAGCCGGGCCGGGTCTGTTCATCGCCTTCCTCGGCCATGCTGACGTCGGACGCCATGCTCACCCTCAGCAGAGTGCCCTCGGCGTCGAAGAGCCCGGTTCCTCGCACGCGGATTGATGCTGACTCCGTCATCGACCGTAGCGCGACGGGAAAGAAGGCGCGCGGCGTGCGCACTTCGAGCTTCTGCTCATCGTCCAAACGGATGAAGAAGCCATCCTTGTCTTTGTCGGCCGCTCTAACCTCACCGACAAGGTTGACCTCATCCTCATACGTGCCCTGTCCCCGAAGGACGAGCAAGCGACGAACCCGCTTGTCGTACGTCGCTCCCGATACCTTTCCGGGTTGCGCGACGATGATGGAATCGTCGTTGTCGAGGGTGCGACCGAACGCCGTAAAGCGAGGCAAGACATCCACCGGCAACTCGGTGGGTAGCGCGCGATCATTAGCAACCGCGTCAATGGTGGCTTCCACGAGGTCACGCGCGCGCTCGAACAAGTCGCGCTCCCCGAAGACCACGTGGAGCGGCAGTTTCGGCGCCTCGTCGACCCGGACGATGAAGGGAACGGCGCTGCCCTTCTCGACCCCTCTCATCGCGAGCTTGAAGGATGCCTCGAAGCCTTTTGGGAGTCGGGACCGGTCACGATTCGCAGCGAAGAAGAGTCCACGGGCAACGGCGACCACGATGTCCTGATAGGCGATGAGTTCGGCGAGAGCCGGTACAGGCATCGATGCGTCGAAGCGCTGCCCGCGAAATATCAGGCTGACAAAGCGCTCTTCACTGGTTTCAGCGGATTTCATAAGCGTCTGTATCAAACCCCCTGCTAGCACCATTTATGCCGGGAGGACCAGTACTGGGCAGCGGGCCGCAGAACTGGGCCGGAAACATAGAGTATTCGAAAACTTACGACTCGATGCGCACCCGGTCTGGCGGCTACACACCGCGCCTATCGTGGGGCTCCGGGCGCCACCCGCCCGGCACAGTCGCCAGCGTCGCCATGGCCATGACCACGGACTTAGGCCGGGCTCAAACTCGCCAGTTCTCCCCGATGCCCTGGCCATGAACGAGACAATTGTTAAGTGGAGGGCCGAGCGCTGTCGCCCTGGCCTCCCTAACCTGGGGCGCCGCGAATGGGGCGTCGATGATCGCCGACGGTCACAGCACGCGATGGCGTCGTCGTGCTCGCCCGTTTCTCTCGACTCTTCCGTCGGGCCTGCAACTCAGTCGCGATGTGCGCAACCACGTCCCAGCGCTGCGCCTCGGCAGCGAGCACAAGCGCCCGCGCAAGAGCCGGTTCGACAACATCCCGCAGCACATAATGCGCGTCGGACGATTCCGTCCCAACCTCACCACCAATCGCGCACTTACCTGCACGACTCGACCCCAAACCCGGCGCCCGCTCGTGCCGAATCGTGCCTTCTCGCCGCGAAATCGTGCTCGCTATGCGTCCCGACTCGTTTTCGATTCCCGGCGCCTCAGACTTGCCCTCGTTCCAGGCGCGCCAGCGAGCGCGTGATCAGCAGCGACATCGCGGCCAGGCCGAGGCCGAAGGCGCCCGCGTGCAGCGCGCTCCGCGGCTCGAAGTCTCCAACGCGCGAGAGCAGCGCGTAGGCCACGGCGAGGTTGCACAGCCCGTACAGGACGTTCACGCGCGACGACGATAACCCGCGGAACGGGGGCGAGGCGAACGGGGTTGGAAACCTGCGCCCGAGAACACCCGAGACGAAGTGCGGGACGAAATTTGCGAAGAAGGAACCCGCGACGACGTATCCGAGGAGATGAAACCAGGACATGGGACCTCCGAAAGGCAACTACGTGTTGCCAAGTTGGAGAGTACGCGCCACCCAGCGCGATGGCAACTCCCACTTGCCATCTCGTCGCGCGTGAGCGTATGCTGGCTGCCAAGGAGCTCCCGGCGGACCGTGACTGAACGAACGGAGACGCGTCGGACGAGGGGCGTGCTCGGCGGGCGCAGCGAGCGCGTGGTGCAGCAGGTGCTCGTGGCCACCGTCGCCGAGCTGGCCGAGTCGGGCTACAGGGCGTTTCGTATGGAGGCGGTGAGCGCGGCGGCTGGGGTCAACAAGACCACGATCTATCGGCGCTGGCCCGGCAAGGCGCCGCTGGTGGCGGCCGCCGTCGAGTGGATGCGCAGGTTCGTACATGACGTGCCGCTGCCCGACACGGGCTCGCTCGAGCGGGACCTCGTCGAGGCCTTTCGGCGCAAGTTGCGCTTCACCAGCCGCGTCGAGGGGCAGGCCTGGGCACGGCTGCTCGCGGAGAAGCACGACCCCGAGGTCAGCGCCGTCATCGGCGACGCCGTCGAGGAGCGCAGCGCCGCCTGGTACGCGATGGTCACGCGGGCGGTCGCGCGCGGCGAGCTCCCTGCCGGTACCGATCCGCGGCTGTTGCTAGGCATGCTCGGAGCGGTCGTCGAAGCCTGGAACGCGAGCTCGTCGGGGCGCCTGAAGGCCGAGCTGCTCGGGGTTGCCGTGTGCACCGTCGTCGCCGGCGCGCGCTCGGGGTCACTGGTTCGCTCTAGCGGGCGTCACGGGGCTGCGGGCGCCTTGCCGCGAGTATCGTCGGACGCGTCCGGGTCGACCCGTCGTCGGAGCTCGTCGCTCGCGAGCTCGGTCAAGAAGCGCAGGTGAAGCGCTTTAGAGGGGAAGCAGCAAGCGCGCCAGCGCGCCGCGGCCATCGGGGCGAGGCTCCAGGGTGAGCGTGCCGCGGTGGGCCTCGCAGATCTGGCGGCTCAGGACCAGGCCGATGCCGCTGCCGTTGGGCTTCGTGGTAAAAAATGGCACGAACAGGTTGTGGGTGTCGGCGACACCCAGGCCTTCGTCGGCGACGGTGATCTCGACCTGGCTCGCGAGCTTGCGCCAGCTGACTTCGACGCCGCCGCCGGTCTCGACGGCGGCGTCGACGCCGTTGCGGACGAGGTTGATGAGGAGCTGGTCGAGTTGATCACCGTCGCCGACAATGGTCAGGTTCGGGCCCTGGGCGAGGCGGACAGGCAGGCGCTGTTCGAGCTCGACCACGCGGCGCAACCAGGCGGGGACGACGACGGGGGCGAGGCGCGGTGGCGGGAGCTTGGCGAGGCGAGCGTACGAGGTCATGAAGCGATCGAGCGCGCCGGCGCGGCGATCAATGACGGCGAGGCCGCGCGCCAGGTCGTCCTCGAAATCGATGGGGCGCTCTGCGCTGGGTCTGCGCAGGGTGTCCTGGAGGTCTGCGGCGAGCGAGCGGATGGGCGCGAGCGAGTTGTTGATCTCGTGACCGATGACGGCGATGATGCGCTGCCAGGCTTGGCGCTCCTCCTCGCGCAGCGCGCGGCGCAAGTCGCTGAGGACGAGCAGCTCGTGGGGCAAGCCCTCGAGGCGAAAGCTGCTGCGGCGGAGCTCCCACTGCCCCGAGCCCGCAGCGAATTTGACGTCCACGGTGCGGGGCGTGGGGCCTTCGAGCAGCTCGGTCAGGCCCAGCTCAGCGGCAGGCGTGCCGAGAGCCGGCGAGCCTGAGCTCGAGAACAGCCGCTCGGCAGCGCGGTTGGCCAGCTTGAGCCGGCGCGTGCGGTCAAAGGCGAAGACGGCGACGTCTATTTCGCCCATCACCTTGGCCAGCAGCGCGCTGGCCTCGAGCGCGCCGATGCGCTGCTCCGCGAGAGCGTCGGCGAGGCCATTGATCTCGCTCAACGCAGCGCCGAGGGCATCGCCCCCGCCGCTCCTATGTCCGCGCACCGAGAAGTCTCCTTGGCGCAGCGCTTGGAGCAGGCTCGCGATGTTGGCGAGAGCGCCGGCGACGCGGCGCCTCTGCGCGAGCGCCGACCAGACCCAGAGGGTGAGGGCAGCGCCGCCGATGAGCCACGTCAGCGTGGCGGGCCGTTCACTCCGGAAAAGCAGGAAGAGGGCAACGGCGATGAGCGGCAGCGGCCCGAGCAGCCCGAGCAGCAGCACCTGCCTCTCGTGGCGGCTCTCGCGCCGCGACGTCATTCGCTGCCCTTGAGCCCGAAGTGCTGGAGGCGGCGGTAGAGCGCGCTGCGTGATAGCCCGAGCGCCTTGGCGGCGTCGCTGACCTGACCGCTCGAGCGAGCCAAGGCTCGCTGGATCAAATGCCGTTCGACCTCCTCGAGCGTCATCTGCTCGAAATGCGCGACGCCGTCACTACGGCCAGGGCCCAGCGCGAGATCCTCCGGCTCGACGCTGTCGCTGCGAGCCAGCAAGAGCGCGCGCTCGACGACGTGCTCGAGCTCGCGAACGTTGCCGGGCCAGGCGTGCTCGAGTAACGCTCGCGTCGCTCCGGCAGAGAAGCGCGGCGGCGGTTTGCCGTGGCGGGCGCACAGGCGTGCCGCGAAGTGCTGGGCGAGCAGCGCGATGTCTTCACGGCGATCGCGCAGCGGCGGCAGGTGGATCTCGACCGTGTTGACGCGATACAGGAGATCTTCGCGAAAGCGCCCCGCGGCGACCTCTTTGCGCACGTCGATGTTGGTCGCCGCGAGAAAGCGCACGTCCGCCATTCGAGCTCGCGAGGACCCGACCGGGTGGTACTCGCCGGCCTGCAACACGCGCAGCAGCTTGGCTTGCTGGTTGAGCGGCATGTTCGCGATCTCATCCAGGAACAAGGTGCCCCCCTCCGCGAGCTCGAAGCAGCCGGCGCGATCCGCTCGCGCGTCGGTGAATGCGCCTTTGACGTGGCCGAAGAGCTCGCTATCGAAGACGCCGTCGCTCACGCCGCCGGCGTTCACCGCGACGAAGGGCCGCGCCGAGCGCTCGGAGGCGGCGTGCAGCCAACGCGCCACGACTTCCTTGCCCGTCCCGTGCTCGCCTGTGATCAGCACCTGGGCGTCGGAGGCCGCCACCCGTTCCATCAAGCGGAGCACCGGCTGCATCGACACCGACTCGGCGACGAGCTCGGGCAGGTCACGCGCGCGCAAGCGCGAGGTCTCGGACGCGAGCCGCCGTCCGTCACGCAGCGCGCGCCGGAGCTCGACCTGGGTGCGCACGGTCTGGAGCAGCCGCTGGTTGTCCCAGGGCTTTTGAACGTAGTCGCGGGCGCCGCGCTGCATCGCCTCCACGGCGCCCTGGACCGAACCCCAGGCGGTCATTACGATCACCGGCAGCGTGCTGTCCGCCGCGACCAGGCGACCGAGCAGATCCAGGCCCTCGCGCCCAGAGGTCGTGTCGCGCGCGTAGTTCAGATCCATGAGGATCGCGTCGAGCTCCTGGCTCTCGAAGGCCTGGAGAACGCCCGCGGGTGAAGTTGCCGCCACCACCTCTAGACCCGCGTGTTTCAGCAGCAGGCGCAGCGCCTCGAGCACATCCGTCTGATCGTCGGCTATGAGGACTCGTGTCGCGCGCATGCTTCCAGCTCGAAGGATTGACGAGCCTACCACGGCCCCACCCACGGGCGACTCGAAAGGCGGGACCTGCTCAATCGGTTCTCAGGGCGGTGACGGGATCCAGCCGCGACGCTCGCCATGCCGGCAACAGCGCGGCCAGCGCCGCGACGGCGACGAGCGTCAGCATGGACCCGATCAGGACGCGGGGATCGAACGGCGCGACCTCGAAGAGCAGCCCCGAGAGCAGGTGCGATGCGGCCAGCGCCCCCGGGACGCCCAGGCCCAAGCCGATGAGCACGAGCCCGAGCGCTTGCCGGAGTACCAGCCACGCCGCCCCGCTCGGCGTCGCTCCGAGCGCCATGCGCATGCCGATCTCTCGGGTGCGCTGGGTGGCCCATTGGTAGATCACGCCGTATAGCCCGACCGCTACGAGGAACAGCGCCCCGAGCCCGAACGCGCTCGCCAAGAGGGCCAGCAAGCGTTCGCGAGCCAAAGTGCGATCCACCTGCTCGCCCAGCGTCCTTATGTTCAAAAGCACCAGGTCGCTCTGCGCCTCCCTAACGGCTCTGCGCACTTGCTCGGCGAGCTGCAGCGGATCGCCAAGAGCGCGCACCTCGAGGCTATCGAGAGGCAGCCGCGCGGGCATGCCGTGCGGCTGAGCCGCGGGCAGGAAGAACATCGGCTCCGCCTGGCGCCGGATCGAACGAAGGCGCGCGTCGCTCACGACGCCCACGACCTCGACGTCGTGCGCAGCGTCGAGGCGAAGGCGTTGACCTAGAGCGTCACGGCCGCCAAATTCGCTGCCCGCCATGGCCTCGTTCACGACAGCGACGCGGGCCGCGTCGCGGCTGTCCTTGGGCTCAAAGCCGCGGCCCCTCGAGATGCGCATGCCGAGCGCGTCGAAGTAGCCCGGCGTGACCAGATAGAGCGTGAGCACCTTCTCGGGCAAGTCCGTGCCCGGAAACGTGATGGTAAAGTTAGTGCGGCCGTTGAGAGCTCCGGGGTGGGAGAGGCTCGCCCCGAGCACGCCCGGCAGCGCAGCGACGCGGCGCGGAATCTCTTCATAGAGAAGCTGGGCACGCTCGTCGCTGACGCCGGCCATCTCCAGATTGAGCTGTGCCATGAGGATGTGCTCCTGATCCACGCCGAGCTGCACGCTACGCAGGTTGCGCAGGCTCGCTGCGAGCAGCCCTGCCGCGACCAGGAGAACCAACGATAGAGCTACCTGCGAGACCAGAAGCACGCGGCTCACTCGCTGCCGCGCCCGGCCCGTTGTCGTGGCTCGAGCCGTCGCGCTCAGGGCCCCGTGGAGATCCTGACGCCCCGCGTGCCACGCCGGCACCAGCCCGAGCAGCAGTGCAGTACCGAATGCAAGCCCGAGCGCGAACAGGGTCACGCGCGCGTCGATGTCGACCACCAGATTGAGCGCCAGGAGCCCGGAGTTGCTGGAGGTGAGCGACACCAGCGCGTCGATCAGCCAGCGTGCTCCGATCAGGCCCGCCACGGCGCCCAGGGCTGCGAGCAGCACGCCTTCGGTGAGCAGCTGGCGGACGACGCGCGTGTGCGTGGCGCCCAGCGCCGCCCGGATGCTCAGCTCTTGCTGCCGGCTGAGTGCTCGCGCGAGCATCAGATGGGAAACGTTGAGGCACACGATGAGCTGCAGCAGCAGGACGCCCGCCATCAGGATCAGCAGCGGCTCGCGGAAGTTGCGGCGCATCCGCGAAAAGCCGGTTGCGCCCGGCAGGAGCTCGATGCGCTGCGGGACGGCCAAGGCCTTTTCCGCAAAGAAGTCGAGATTGGCCGAACGCAGGATGACGTTGGCCTGGGCTTCGGCACCGGCCAACGCAGCGCCTGGCCGAGCCGCCCGAGCAGGTGGAGCCACCAATATCTGGGCTCAGACAAGGGCGAACCGGTCCGCGTGAATGCGGCGGCCATGCTCATCGGCACCCAGAAGTCGGTTGCCCCTCCGACGGTGGCGCCCATAAAGCCCGGTGGGGTGATGCCCACCACCGTGTATTGGATCGCATTGACGCTGAGCTTCATTCCCACGATCTGCGGGTCGCCGCCGAGCTGCCGCTGCCAGTAGGCGTGGCTCAGGACCAGACTCGGATTTGCTGCCGGGGCGCGCTCGTCCTCCGGCCCAAAGAGGCGCCCGCGATACGCCTCGATCCCGAGCACATCGAAGAAGTTGGCCGTGACGCAGCGCCCCTCCGCGCTGTTCTCGTCGGAGTGACGCTCGCTGCCGTACCGGCGCACGATCGACGCCACGAGGGCGCTATCTTGCGCCGCGAGGCGCATCCCCGGGAGTCCGTCCCGCAGACGTTCGTACAATGGATACGAGTACAGCACGACCTTTCCCGCGTCATCCTTGTCCGTCAGCGCCTCCTGCGCCGCCCTTCCCAGGGCTCTGCCGTCGCTGAACAGCACGAGCTCTTCGGGATTTGGCACGCGCAAGCTGCGTAGCAGCACCGTGTCGACCAAAGTGAAGATGGCGACGTTGCCGGCGATGCCGATCGCCAGCGTGGCAACGACCAGCGCCGTAAACGCAGGTCTGCGGCGCAGGCCTCGAGCCGCGTAGCGCAGATCGATCCAGAAGTCCTCGAGCATTCGGTTTTCGCTCAATGGCTCTGCTCCAAAACGGCCGAGCGGCGCCTCAATCGGTTCTCAGGGCGGTGACGGGATCCAGCCGCGACGCGCGCCACGCCGGCACGAGCGCGGCCAGCGCCGCGACGGCAACGAGCGTCAGAATGGACCCGATCAGGGCTCGGGGATCGAACGGCGCGACCTCGAACAAGAGCCCGGCGAGCAGCTGGGCTACCGCGACCGCCGCGGGCACCCCGAGGGCCAAGCCGATGAGCACGAGCCAGAGCGCTTGCCGGAGCACCAGCCACTGCACCCCGCGCGGCGTCGCGCCGAGAGCCATGCGCACACCGATCTCTCGAGTGCGCTGGGTGGCCCATTGCGAGATCACGCCGTAGAGGCCCACCGCGACCAGGAACAGCGCCCCCAGCCCGAAGGCGCTCGCCAAGAGGGCGAGCAAACGTTCGCGAACCAAGGTGCGATCCACCTGCTCGCTCAACGTCCGTACGTTCAAGAGCGCCAGGTCGCTCTGGGCCTCCGTCACGGCTTTGCGCACTTGCTCCGCGAGCTGCGCCGGATCGCCCAGCGCGCGCACCTGGACGTTATCGAGCTCGAGCCGCGCCGGGATACCGTGCGGTTGGGCCGCGTGGAGAAAGAAGTGCGGCTCGGTGCTCTGCCGGATCGAGCGGATCCGCGCGTCGCTGACGATGCCCACGATCTCGACGTCGTGCCCCTCCTCCAGCATGATGCGCTGCCCGAGGGCATCGCGGCCGCCGAATTCATTGGCGGCCATGGTCTCGTTCACGACGGCGACGCGGGGGGCGTCGCGGCTGTCGCTCGCTTGGAAACCGCGACCCCGCACGATGCGCATACCGAGCGCGTCAAAGTAACCGCGCGTGACGAGAGTCATCGAGAGACCCTTCTCGGGTAAGTCGGTGCCCGGAAACTTGACGAGCCAGCCCCCGCGGCCGCTGAGCACTCCGGGCTCGGACAGGCTCGCGGCCCGTACGCCGGGCAGCGCAGCGATGCGGCGAGGAATGTCTTCGTACAGCTGTTCCGCTCGCTCGTCGCTGACACCGGCCATGTCCAAGGCGAGATAAGCGACGAGAATGTGCTCTCGGTCCACGCCGAGCTTCACGCTGCGCAGCTTGCCGAGGCTCGCCCCGAGCAGCCCGGCAGCGACGAGCAGAACCAACGAGAACGCCACCTGCGACACCAGCAGCACGCGGCTGACCTTGTGGCGCGACCCGCCGGAGGTCGTGGCTCGAGCGGTAGCGCGCAGGGCTTGCTGAAGATCGCTCCGGGCGGTATGCAGCGCTGGCACGAGCCCCAGCAGCAGAGCCGTGCTCAGCGCGAGGCCGAGCGCGAACAGCCGAACGTGGGAGCCAGTGTCCAGCACGAGATTGATGCCCATTGCTCCCGACTTGCTCGACGCGAACGACGCCAGGGCATCGGTGAGCCAACGCGCGCCGAGCAGGCCCATGCCTGCTCCCAGAATGGCGAGCACCAGCCCCTCGGTGAGCAACTGGCGGACGACGCGGGCATGCGTGGCGCCCAGCGCCGCCCGGATGCTCATCTCTTGCTGCCGGCTCAGCGCGCGCGCGAGCATCAAGTGCGACACGTTCAGGCACACGATGAGCTGGAGCAGCAGAACCCCTGCCATCAGTATCAGGAGTGGCTCGCGGAAGTTCTGCCGCATCTTGGAGAGACCCGCCGCGCCGGGCAAAAGCTCGATGCGCCGTGGCTCAGCGGCGTCCCCCTGCCCTAGCGCCGGTAGGTCGCCCAAGAACGAGGTCAGGATGACGTTGGCGTTTGCTTCGGCGCTGGCCAGGGTGGTGCCGGGTTCGAGCCGTCCGAGCAGCTGCAGCCATGAATACTTCGGCTCGGAGATCGACACACCGTAGCGTATGAACGCGTCCGCCATGCTCATGGGGACCCAGAAGTCCGTCGCTTCTCCGACGGTGGCGCCCGTAAATCCCGGTGGCGTGATGCCCACCACCGTGTACCAAGTGGCGTTCACCTCGAGCTTCGCTCCGATGATCTGCGGGTCGCCCCCGAAGCGTCGTTGCCAGTAGCGGTCGCTCAGCACCACGCTGGGGCTTTCGGCCGGAGCGCGCTCTTCCTCCGGCATGAAGGTACGGCCCCGATGAGCGCTGACCCCGAGCACGTCGAAGAAGTTGGCCGTGACGCAGCGCCCCTCCGCGCTCTCCTCTCCGGGGTCGCTGCCAGCGGCGGCGCCCCGGACGATCGAGGTCGTGCCCTGACCATCCTGGGCTGCGAGCTTCAGCCCGCGTGCTCCGTCGCGCAAGCGCTCGTACAAGGGGTAGGAGTAGATCACCACCTTCCCATCGCTCGCGGGTGGCCCGCCGATCGCGCGTCCAGTGGCTCCGCCATCCGAGAACAGCACGAGCTCTGCTGGATTGTGCACGGGCAAGCTGCGCAGCAGCGCCGTGTCGACCAGAGTGAAGATGCTGACGTTGGCTGCAATGCCGAGCGCGAGCGTGGCGATGACCAGGACGGTAAAGCCCGGCTTGCGGCGCAGGTTGCGACCCGCGTAGCGCAGATCGTGCCAGAGGTCGCCGAGCAGGCGCTGCGTCTTCATGCGGCTCCCACGACACCGGAGCTCGACTCTGCGCTCGCTCCAGCAACACGGTGGGTCTCGTCGACGATGCGCCCGTCAAACAGATTGATGCTGCGCGTCGCCTGCTTGGCATACTCGGGGTTGTGGGTGACCATGCAGATGGTCGCTCCTCCCGCGTGCAGCTCGCGGAGCAGGCCCATCACCGCGTCTCCGTTCTTCGAGTCGAGGTTGCCGGTGGGCTCGTCAGCGAGCAAGACCAGCGGGTCGCCGGCCACTGCACGAGCGACGGCGACCCGTTGCTGCTGGCCTCCCGACAGCTGTGCCGGCAGGTGGCGACCGCGAGGGTTCATGCCGACGCGATCGAGCGCCGCCTCCACGCGCTGCTTACGCTCCGACGAGGAGAGGCCACGGTAGGTCAGCGGTAGCTCGACGTTCTCGAACACCGTCAGG
>JAYTOL010000120.1:0-15390 GCA_043747815.1 Deltaproteobacteria bacterium | reverse complement strand
CATCACGATCAGATCGACGGGCTCGAAGGGGGCTGCGGACGCGGTGGACCAACCGGCGCTTTTGATCGAGCGCGTGCGCAGCTCATACGCGCCGGGCTCCACCCCCTTGCGCTGGAGGCGCCCGTTGGCGAGCTTGCCTTTCTCTACGGGGCCACTCGGCCCCCGGAGCTCGAAGCCGTCGTCGTCGGTGATGGGGTAGCCGGTGTTGGTCGAATACTCGAACCGCAGCTCGTGGGTGCGCGCCGCATTCCGGAGCGCCGAGGGCGTGGTAGCGGCCTCCCTCGGGGCTCGAGCGACCGCGGCGCGGGAAGGAGAGGCCGAGACGCTGCGTGCCCAGTCCCAGCCGGGGACGAACAAGAGCTGCTTCCGCTCGAGCGCCTGCTCGATGGGCGCGAGCAAGGCGTCTGACGGAACTCGCTGCAGGTCTACGAAGGACGGCGCGAACGGCAGCAGCGCGAGCAGACGGGTGACCGTGCTGCGATTGCCCGACCGCGCGTCACGGGCCAGCTCCTCAAGGACCGACAGCGCTCGGACCGGATGCAGGGCTTGCGCGCGCTGCTCGGCGCTGGCCTCCAACGCGCGGATCGCGATGAACCGCCCGGACGATGTCAGCAATCTCTCGCCTGAAGGCCACACGTACGCTTCTTACCTCGAGCCGCGGACTGCGCGCGAGCCCCCCGATGAGCGACGCGCGAGCCTGGCAAAGTCGCGCATCACTTCTAGACTAACAATCCAGCAACAGGCCGACCGACGAGCTCGGCGCCTAGCGGTCGAATCGAAAACTCGAATCGAAAACGCGACCAAGCGCGCAAATTGACCATTGCCCAAGTAGTACCCGTCAGGCAAGTATCCCACCCGCGCTGCCGACGCGCGTGCCGATGTGCAGCTTGGAGGGATGAGGGAATGACCGTGCATTTGAGGGCGTTGGTCGTCGTATGGGTAGCGGCGGTGTTGGTTGGCGCGCACGGCTGCTCGGGTAAGAAGCGCGACTTCAGACCCGCCGTCCTCCAGGACAGCGGGTCCACGGAGCAGCCGACTCCGCAGGCGCTGGGCTCCCTTCGCCCCGAAGCGGCGGACGCGGCGGGCAGTAGTTCCGCAGAAGAGTCAGAGACAGACGTCGAGCTCGCGGCCGCAGCCCTGGGTTCGAGGTGTGTCATCGACTCCGGCTGTGACTCGGGTCATTGTGTCTCTGGTCGCTGCTGCGAGAGCACCTGCGACGGCGTGTGTGAGGCGTGTTCCGAAGCGGGGTTGTGCAAAACTGCGCCGGCGGATGACACGCGTTGCCCCGTCATCGCGTGCAGCGTGGCCACATCATGCGCCGAGTTTCCTGCGCAGCAAACCAACGAACGCTGCGCAGGCCTGGGCATCTGCAAAACGACGTGTGACCCCAGCGCGGTAGCCGTCGATACGGTGTGTGGTGAGGCCGCCGATGGCATCGAACGAGTGTGCGGCGCGGACGGCAATTGCGTCGACCCTCGTGCTGCGTTTGGTGCGGCTTGCCAGAGCGATCGTGACTGCGTCGAAGGCTCTTGCGTGGATGGCGTGTGTTGTCAGGAGGCGTGCGGCGCCGCGTGCGAAAGCTGCGATGCCACGGGCAGCTGCGTTGCCGACTCAGGCCAAGCGAGCTGCGGTGAAGGCCTGCAGTGTTTCGGCCGCGGCCGCTGCCTGACACCCGACGGCGGCGAGTGTGGAGCTGGGGGAGACTGCGGGTCCGGCAACTGCGAGCCGGCGGTCGGTGGCGGCAACGCCTGCTGCTCTCAGCCGTGTAACGACGGCCTGTTCTGCAACGGCGACGGCGAGTGTGTTAGCCCCGAGAGCGACTTGGGCAGTGCGTGCACCAGCGGCGCGCAGTGTGTCGGCGGGCGCTGCTTCGACGGCGTATGCTGCGATGGCGAATGTGGCGGCGCCTGCGAGCGCTGCAACGCGCCGGGCCAAACAGGGCGCTGCAGCGCGGAGCCTGTCGGCACGCGAGACCCGCAATGCGACGCGGGCCTCGAGTGCGCGGGCCGCGGCCAATGTTTGCGGCCGCTTGGCGCCGCGTGTGCGCTCAATGGGGAGTGCCGCTCGGGAGAGTGCGGCGCCGCCCTTCAAGGCAACACTGAAATCTGCTGCGAAGCCACCTGCCCGAATGGCCAGCGCTGCGCTGCGAATGGCAGCTGCGTGCAGGCGCCCCTCCCGGACGGAGCGCCCTGCACCGGCAACGCCAACTGCAGCAGCAACAGCTGCGTCGCCGGGCGTTGCTGCGAGAGCGCTTGTGGCGGCGTGTGCCAAGCGTGTTCCGGCCTCGGTGACTGCAACCTCAGCCCCGGCAACGACACGCGCTGTCCAGCCGTCGACTGCCCGACGAGCAACACAGCCTGCGTCAGCTACCCGGCAGATGTCACCTCCAACCTGTGCGCCGCTTTTGGCAGCTGCCGCTCGACTCAGCAAGAGTGCCGCCCACGCTTTGCCGGCGCAGGCGTCGCCTGCGAAAACGTCGCCCCCGGAGTGCGAGGAGTCTGTGATGGTGCCGGTAACTGCACGGATCCGCGCGTCGGCCTGGGCACGACCTGCAACGTCGGCAGCCAATGCGTGTCCGGCAACTGCAGCCCGCGAGCCGGCGGCGGCGCCAACCTTTGCTGCGACTCGGCCTGCACCAGTGTCTGCGAAGCCTGCGGCGCAAACGGCGTGTGCGGATTCAGGGACAACGGCCGCTGCCCCCTCGGGCAACAGTGCGGGAGCAGCCGCACGACCTGCGAGGTGCGCAGCGTGGCCGCCGGCGCGAGCTGCGCGAACGGCGAGTCCTGCAGCGGGGGCGCACTCTGCGTGGCTGGCGTGTGCCTCGGCCAATGTCGGCTCGTGGGCAACGGAATCGGCTCATTATATGACCAGTGTGTATTGGCCCCATGACGCGAGGGATGAGCAAGATGAACACGATGAACACGATGAACACGAGAAGGACACTGACTTGGGCACGTTACGCGAGCATCGCAGGCGCCGTCCTGATTCCAGCATTGGTGCTTGCGCAGCAGCAGCGAAACCCACCCGGCGACGGCACCTTCGTGCCCAACAGTGTGCTACGCGCCGACCAAGTAGAAGGCCTGCGTGACGCATTGGCAGACGCTATCGCTCGCATCAACCAACTCGAAGCGCGTGCCGTCAACAAGAGCAAGGTCTATGAGCGGGCGGTCCCCTCTGCTGCAACGGCGCAATTCGGAGTCGCACGTGCGGACTCGTCATGCGACACTGCGACTGATATTCTCCTCGATTGCGGCTGTCAGGGCCTTCAGGGAACTGCCAACAGTCTGCAATTTGACCTGCGACGCGTAGAATCCCTCCACAATGGGAACGTCGCGTCCAGCTGCGTGTGCCAGGCGCAGAACGTTGGCGACACCACGAGTCGAGTTCTCGTCACGAAGGCGACGTGTTTGACCGCTCCTTAGAAATTCGGGAGCTCATTTGATGTTCACGCGACCGAGCAGGCGTTGCACCTTCTCAAGTAGGGCCTCCAATATCGCGAACAGCCAATCTTAGTGCAGCCTGTTCGTATGTCTTCGCAAGCCTCTCGTTCCGATTGAGTAGACGGACAGGAAGGTCGCCGCCGTGGTCACCTTCTCGTCGTTTTTGGTTCCACGCGACCCGCATGCCGTGAATGCTACCGCGGTCTGTAAGCCTCGAGGCCGCCCCTGGGGAGTTGCCCAGCTTCGAACGGCCCCCCCATTTCGCGCTGCGCTGCGCGCACGGGCCCACGCTCAGGTGAAGCGGACCTCGGCGCCCTAGCCCTCACTCCGCAGGTCGACACAAATCCGACGTGGGGCTGCGTTCGAAGCCTGCGTTGCATTCGCAGACGCCGAGCTCCGTGCAGCGGCCCCAGAGGGCGGAGACGCTTGGGTCGTCGTTGCAGCTCTGGTCCGCGCCCAGCGTGCACGGCGCGCGTTTGCCGTGCGGTTTCTCTTCGTTCGGCGCGGCGGGGCCGGGCGCAGTGGGATCGGGGGCGGACATTTCATCCCCCTGGGTCGCGGCGGGCTGCGATGCTGGCCCGGCGGCTCCCGAGCAAGCGGTAACCAGGATACCTAGAGCCAGCGAACCAGAGAGGGCGAGCGTGTGGATAGTGCGGAGCATGCGCCGAGCATAGCAGCCTCCGGCTCTCTCGACTTCACTCGCTCGCGCGGCGGCTCGCGTGCGAGCCGGCGTCGGCACCCGCGTCTGGCAACAGCGGTGCGGCGCCGGACGCGGACGAGAGCGAGGCCGGGGGCCGCAATGGGACGGCGCCCGCAGGGTGCGTCGCTGCCACTATCGCTCCATCGCCCGAGGCGGCCGCCGGACTGCTCGCTAGGTCGCTGGTCGTTGCCTCCGCTTGCATGGCGCGTCCGCGCAGCGCTGAAGTTGCGTCCCAGAGGCGTGCGGTGGCGTCGACCAGGGGCGTCGGCCTGAGCTGGGGCACCGCCGCCAACATGAACGAGACGACGCCGATGAGCACCGCCGCGGCGCTGAGCCAGCGGCGCACCTTGCGCTCTGCGGGCGGGCTCGGCGTACGGAGCATGGGCAACACACTGTCCGCGTCGGTGATCACGTACCCCGACTTGCCGGGGGACGGACCGCGCGCTCGACGGGTCAACGGGAGCACGGGCTCGAGCTCGGTCTTTTCCCCCGTCGAGTGCTCCTTGGGCAAGGGGGCTTCGGGCTCCCACAACATGGGCATCTGCCCGCACAGGCCGCGCAACTCCTCGGCCATGATTCGTGCGGAGGGGAAGCGCTCGGCTGGGTCCCGAGCCACCGCGCGCGCGAACCAGGCATCGAAGCCGTCGGGCACTCTGGCCAAGTTGGAGGGGAGCACGAATTTGCCCGAGCACACGCTGAGCGCCAGGCTCACCAAGGTATCACCTTCGAAGGGCCGCACGCCGGTCATGCATTCGTAAGCGATGACTCCGAGGCTCCACAGATCGGCTTTGTGATCTAGGCTCGCCGAGCTCCCGAAATGTTCGGGGCTCATGTAAACGGGCGTGCCGAGCATCTGCCCCGCCAGCGTGCCCGAGCTCTGCGACGCCAGCCATTTGGCGATGCCGAAATCGAGCACCTTGAGCAGCTCCTCGTCGTCGTTGCGCACGATCAGAATGTTGTCCGGCTTGAGATCGCGATGAATCAGCCCGGCGTCGTGTGCTCGGGCGAGCGCGCGCGCGATCTGGGTGATGATCTGAGCCACCACCGGCGGCCGGAGCCGCTTCACGCGCGAGAGGCGCTCGGCCAGCGTCTCTCCCTCGAGCAACTCCATCACGATGAATGGGGCGCCCGTCGTCGCGTCCACACCGTCATCCAACACCTGCACGACGTGGATGCTGCGCAAGCTCGCGGCCAGGCATGCTTCGCGTTGAAAGCGCGCCAGCCTCACGGGATCGTGCGCGTCCTCGGGGTTCATCAACTTGATCGCGACGGGAGCCTGCCAACCCATGCGCTCCGCTCGATAGACGGACCCCATGCCGCCTCGCCCGAGGAGGGAGACGAGTCGATACTTGCCCGCCAGTGTCGTGCCCGTCATGGTTCCACCGATACGGCCCATCTACCGACCCCTACGGCCGACTGTCGTTCGACGCGCGCCATTGACGGAGCTTATATCGAAACAATTGTGACTCGTTTCGAGACACGTTGAGGTCCACCTCGTGGGGCGCTGCGCCCACGACGGCGTGCTCGTCGCCTGGCTGCGCGAGACGAGTAGAAACGAGCACGTCATCGGGGTCGAGCATATCAACTGCAGCTTGGGCAAACCACCGCCGGCCCAGCGGTTCAATCCCTGCGCTGCCGTGCCCGCGCGCGTCTAGGCCTCAACGGGCATACTTTTCCCACTTCTGGGTCAGCTTTTGCCGCTGCTCGGGCGTCAGTACATCGGCGGCCGAGGTGAGCGCCTGGCTGCCGCGGGCGCTGGCTTGGTCGAAAAGCTCGACGGCCCGTCGCCGAAGCGCCTCGATCTGCGCGCGATCCACCGGATCCTTGGCGAGCTCGGCGCGCAGCTGGGCGGACAACGCGCGCTGCTCGGAGCGAAAACGCACCAGATCCGGCGCCAGGCCGCGGATGACCTGGCTCACTTGCTCGGTCTGTGCCTCGTCGGCGTCGACGTAATCGAGCCCGTATTCTGCGATGTCCTCGAAGCGCTCCGCGACCTGGGCCTCGGACAGATTCACCCCGCCGTGACGCGGACCGCCGCAGGCCACCGCCAAAGGCAGCGCCGTTATCCACAGCACAGCGGTCCACAGCGCGCGCGCGTCGCGCCGTCGTTGAAAAGCCTCGTGCATGACTCTACTCCTCGTCGTTCAGGTTGATAGGCGAGCGAACATGCCCGCCCCGAGAACCTGGCGCGCAAGCGTTGGTTCCCGATGCCGTGCGCGTGAAGTAATGTGAAGCGGCAGCTCTTTTCGGAGCTGCCTTCGGACGAAGTGGACGCAACGAGGCGAGCTGCGCGCTCGGCCGCGCCATGTTAAAACCCTGCATGCATCACCTGCTCCTACCCATCAGCTTGCTGCTGGTCGCTTCGAGCTGCGGGAGCAGCGTTTCGTCGAGCGCGGGCGCAGCAGCGCCGGGCTCCGTTCCGCCCTTTCCCGTGCCCGGGCCGGGCATTTCGGGCTGCGTAGAGTCCGCGGATTTGAAGGCGTACGTGCTCGCGTTAGAGGGGCATCGCCAGGCCGCGCGCGGCGCCGCGCTCGCGGCGCAGGGCGTCGAACGAGACGAGCGGCGCGGGCTGTTCGCCGCGGCGGGAGCGCCCGATACACTCGAGAGCACGTTCGAAGCCGGCGGTAAGCGCTTCGGCGTCGTCGCGCAGATCGCGCCGCCGTTCCAGCCGAGCGTGAGCCTGGCCAAGCAAGGCAACGAGCTCCACCGCATCGACGAGCGGCCGCGCGCGCATCCTGTGCCCATCGTGGCGTGTGGCACCAACACCTGCAAGCCGCGCGCTGCAGACCGCGCCACGCCCTCCCCGCCAAAAGCGCCAGCGCGGGCCGTCGTGGTGGAGCTCGCTCCCGAGGAGTCGCTCGGGCGGGCCCTGGGATTGAGCTACGACTTCTGGTGGGCCGACGTACGCTATGACCGGCAACGGCCCTGCCCTTGACGCCAGCGCTACTGGACGGACCGGAAGTCCCGTACCAGCGGCCCGCTCGCCGTCCTCAATGCTTTACGGCCCCGGCCTCCGCGACGCCATCCAGCTCCGCTGCGATTGCTGGCGACAGCGATAGCTGAGCGGCGGCGAGGTTTTCTCGAAGGTGGGCGACGGAGGACGTGCCCGGAATCAACAAGATATTGGGGGACCGCTGCAGCAGCCACGCAAGCGCGACTTGCATGGGCGTGGCGCCGAGCCTGCCGGCGACGGATGACAGGACTCCGGATTGTAGCGGCGAAAACCCACCGAGAGGGAAGAACGGCACGTAGGCGATCCCCTGCCGAGCCAGGTCTGCGATGAGGGCGTCGTCGTGACGGTGGGCGAGATTGTAATTGTTCTGCACGCACACGACGGGCGTGATCTTTAGCGCCTCGTCCACCTGCGCCGCGGTGACGTTGCTCAGGCCGATGTGGCGGATCAGTCCCTGCGCCCGGAGCTCCGCCAGCGCCGTCACTTGCTTGGCGATAGAGCCCTCTTCCGGTCCGAGGACGGCCCCCATCACGCGGTAGTTGACGATGTCGAGCGCGTCGAGCCCGAGGTTCTCGAGATTTTCGTGGACGCCGGCAGCCAGCTCTGCGGGCGTGATTGCGGGCTGCCACGACTTGTCGGGAGGCCGGCGGGCGCCGAGCTTGGTAACGATCACCAACCCCTTGGGGTATGGATGCAGCGCGCGGCGGATGATTTGGTTGGTGATGTGCGGGCCGTAGTAGTCGCTCGTGTCGATGTGATTGACCCCCGCCGCGACAGCTTCGCGCAAGACAGAGAGCGCGCCATCGAGGTCGCGCGGCGGGCCCCAAACGCCTGGCCCCGCGAGCTGCATTGCCCCATACCCGAGGCGATTCACCTGTACGGAAGTGCCCACAAACGTGAAGCTTCCACCCGGAACGTGTGATTGGTCATTGCTCATGCAGGCAACGTAGGGCCTGACCCACGAATGAACTAGCGAATAGGATAAATACGATTCATGAACAAGGTTCATGCGAGAAGCCTCGATCTCAACCTCCTTCCCATCCTGGTGGCCGTGGCGGATACAGGCTCGGTCACGGCCGCGGCCGCGCGCCTGTACCTCACGCAGTCGGCCGTCAGCGCGGCGCTGGCCCGCCTAAAGTCGGCGATCGGTGACTCGATCGTGATCCGGCATGGGCGCGGCGTGGTGCTCACCCCGCGAGGTGCAGGGCTCGTCGCCGAAGCTCGCCCGCACCTGGATGCCATCGTTGAGGCTGCGCTATCGCCCGCGGGCTTCGATCCCAAAACGACCGATCGCACCCTCAGGCTCGGGCTCGCCGATTCCGCCGACGAGTGGCTCCTGCCACCGCTGCTCCGCTTTCTAGAGTCCGATGCGCCGCGCATGCGCCTCGTGTGCAGCCCGATCCAGTTTCGCACCGTGAACGAAGCGCTCTCCACCCGCCGCATCGATCTGGCGGTGACCGTCGCCGACGAGCTGCCCGCTTCGGTCGCGCGCCGCAGCCTGGTTCGTAGCCATTTCGTCTGCTTGTTCGATCCGCGCTTCGTCCGCCTTGGAGCGAGCCCCACCGAACGGGCGTATCTGGCGCAGGACCATGTCATCGTCTCCTACAACGCCGATCTCAGGGGCGTCGTCGAAGACCTGTATGGCCGTGAGCGCCGAGTGAAATGCTCAGTGTCGAGCTTTGCAAGCATCGGCGCCATCGTGGACGGAGGTCGCCTCGTCGCGACGGTCTCCAGCATCGTCGCGGCCCAGGTCCTACGCCATCGGCCGCACCTGCGCATGTCGGCCATCCCATTTTCGCATGAGCCGGGCAGCGTCGATCTGCTCTGGCCGACAGCCCTCGACGTCGACCCTGGCTGTCGCTTCGTGCGCGACGCGATCGTCCGCATCGCCGAGGCCCAGGCGATACCGAAACGTGGCTCGAAGCGGGCTCGAGCCCGTTGACGTGGGGTTAAAACACCCCCCGCTCGCGCTCTCACTGCTGCTGTTGCTCCTGCTGCGAGCGCAGCTCGCGCAAGCGGCGCTCGAGGAAGCGCCTCTCGCTGTCGTTACCCACCAGCTCGAGCTCCGTTCTGCGTCCGCGAGCGCCCACGTGCGCCGCGCGAAATCGGCGCGAGCGGCGTGCAGCAGGTGGTAGCTCTCGAGCGCACCGCCTCCAGCGAGCGCGTCCACGATGGCCAGCGCCGCAGCAGGGCCATCGACCATCGCCACCGCGACCGCTCGGTTGAGCGATACGACCGGCGAAGGCTGAAGGCGCTCGAGTCGAGCGTACAGCGCCGCGATCTCCACCCGGCTCGGGAACGACATGCGGGATGGCGGCATCGGTGATCTTGCGCTTGGCTCTGTCGAGCCGCTGCGCCAGCGTCGCCTGTGGCACGAGCAGCATTGCGAGCATCGAGGTGCGGCCGATCGTCGACCTCCAAGGCCTCCCGGCGGCGCCCGGCCAGTAGCGATGAAGCGGTCGCCAACTCGAGGAACGCGAGGTCCGAACCAAGCCGGGCTGTGCCTCAGCCCGGCGGTGCGCTCTCACGGCCGGCTTCGCCGCGACGCCGGTTCGGCAGACTTGGCGCCGTCCGCCTCTTCCTGCTCGGAGAGTGAGACGCCGTAGTCGATGGCGTCGACGAGCGCTTTCCAGCTCGCCTCGATGATGTTGGCGTGAACGCCGACGGTGCTGAAGCGGCGCCGATCGAGCTCGTGCTCGATGAGCACGCGGACGCGGGCGCCAGCGCCGTCGGCCGAGTTGACGACGCGCACTTTATAGTCGGTGAGCGTCATGCGGGAGAGCACCGGAAAGAAACCGTCCAGCGCTTGCCCGAGCGCGTGGCTCAGGGCGTCGACCGGGCCGTTGCCTTCGGCCACGCACAGGCGCGATTGGCCGGCGACGTCGAGCTTGACGGTGGCCTCGACGGGCGCCGAGTCTTTACCGCCCTCGGCGCGGCCTTGCGCGGCGGTGCCGATGCCGTGCACGCGATAGTATTTCAGATCGAACGCCGCCCTCGCTAGGCCCAGGTGGCGGCGGACCATCAGGTCGAAGCTGCCGTCGGCGGCCTCGAACGAGTAGCCTTGATGCTCGAGGTCCTGCACCTCGTGCAGCACGCTGGCGGCGATCGCCCCGTCACGCAGCGCGGGGTACTTGAGCTCGAGCTTCGCGAGCAGGCTGCTTCTACCGGACATCTCCGAAATCAGGACTCGGCGCATGTTGCCCACGCTGGCCGGGCGCACGTGCTCGTAGGTGCGTTCGTTGCGCTGCATGGCGCTCACGTGGACGCCGCCTTTATGGGCGAACGCCGCCGGCCCGACGTAGGGTTGATTGTCCGGTCCGAGGCGGTTGATGCGTTCCCAGACCTCGCGGCTGAGCGCCGTCAAAGAAGCGAGGCGGCCATCTGGCAGGCAGCGCAGCCCGAGCTTGAGCTCGCAGTTCGCGATGACCTGAGTGAGATCAGCATTGCCACAGCGCTCGCCCACGCCGTTGATGGTGCCGTGGACCTGCACGCAGCCCGCTTGGATGGCCGCCAGTGTGTTAGCCGTGGCGAGCCCGCCGTCATTGTGGACGTGGATACCGAGCTGGGCGCCGGGCAACGCGCGCTGCGCTTCGTGCACGCCGTGAACGATGTGCGCCGGCAGCGAGCCGCCGTTCGTGTCGCATAGGATGATACGCGCCGCGCCCGCCTCGAAGGCCGCTCGCAACGTGCCGAGCGCGCACTCCTTGTTCTCGCGCAAGCCGTCAAAAAAATGCTCGGCGTCGTAGAACACGAGCCGGCCCGTCGCGCGGCGCAAGAACTCGATCGACTCGGCGATCATGCGCAGGTTGTCCGCCTGCGACACGCGCAACGCCTCAGTGATGTGCAGATCCCAGGATTTGCCGAAGATGCACGTCACGTCCGCGTCGCTCTCGGCCAACGCTCTGAGGTTCGGGTCTTCTTCCGCGGTCACGCCGCTGCGCCGCGTGGAGCCGAAGGCGCTCACCTTGCCGCGCGCGAGGCCGAGGCGACGCACTTCCTCGAAATAGGCTCGATCCTTCGGATTAGAGCCGGGCCAGCCGCCTTCGATGTAGCTCACGCCGAGGTCGGCGAGGCGCTCGGTTAAGGCCAATTTGTCGGCGAGGCTCAAATCTACGCCAAAACCCTGCGTCCCATCGCGTAAGGTCGTGTCGTAGATTTCGAGAGTAGGCACGGCCCATTGGACTCGTTCGCCCTGCGCGCGTCAAGAAACCCTGCAGGTGGCCCGTTCAAGGTACCGGCCTTTTAGCCGAGGAGTTCGAAACACTTGCACGCCACACGCCGTACTGAACATGATCGGGAGGTGAGCCAGAACGTCTCGGAAAGTCGCGGTGTGGCCGCGCGCGTTGCTCGCTGGTTGGTGCAGAAGGAGCGTCCTGACGAGGCCGTGGCGTTGCTCTCGGCGTGGGCGGCGCGCGGCCCCAACGACAGCGCGGGGCAAGGCTTGCTCGCGGAAGCGCTTCGGATCAACCCCGCCGCCAAAGCCGCGCAACAGGCCTTTGAGCGGATGGAGGGCATCACCGGCAAACACGTCGAGCTCGACGCGGCCATGCAGAAGTTCAACGCCGAAGAGCTCGAACGCCTGGAGAAAGGCCTCGACAGCCCCACGTTCAAACGCGCGCAGATCGGCTTCAACAATAACATCCGCGCCAAGGATCAGGTCTTCCACATCCAGACGGAGGACTCGGGGCTGAACTCGCCGCACGTGATCACGCACCTATTCGCGGACGGCGGTCGGGTGGTCAAGAGCTTCAAGCGCGTCTACGCCGCGGCCATCGACACCGAGGCGGACATCGGTTCGTACGTGAAGCAGCTGATGAAGGCGCAGCATCTCGAGATGGTGTTTGCCCTGCGTGACGGTCGCTTCGACGACATCTTGGCGGGCAAGGCCGTCGGCGGGATGGACCTGCTCGAGCACTATCCCGAGGTGGACGTCGCGAAGCTCGGCGCTGCCGGTAAGGCGGGCTCGTCGGCGAAGGCGCGAGTCGCGCGGGCACAGGAGCAGACCGCGCAGAGCAAGACCGCCGAGGTCGCCCAGCCCGACCCCGCGTCGCCCGGCGGTAAACCGGCGACGCCCTCCACGCCGTCGGTGATGCCGCCGCCGATGACGTCGACCACGGCCGAGCCCGTCCTTTTACCCAAAGCCGCACCGCCGCCGCCTCCGTCGCGGGCGCGGGCAAAGAGCGGCGTGATGATCGCCCCGACGGGGAGCATGTCGAACCTGCTCGGAGCTCGCCCGGCGGTCGAGCTCTACACCTTACACGTGCTGCGCAGCCTGGGTGGCGGCCCCGGTCGTTACGCGGTCGGGCGGCGCGACACGGTCATCGGCGCGGCGGGCGAGATCTCGCTGCCGGGTGAGGTCTTCTGTCACCCGCGGGAGGCAGCGCTCAAATACCGAGAGGGTCGCCTGTTCGTGGAGCGGCTGGAGGGGATCAACGGGGTCTTCCTGCGCATCCACAAGCCAGTCGTGCTGACCTACGGTGAAGAGTTCATCGTCGGCGATCAGCTGCTGCGGGTGGAGGAGAACCCGATGAGCGACGATGCTCCGGATCCCGATCCGACCTATTTCTATTCGTCGCCGCGTTGGCCTTCGGCGTTCCGCGTGGTGCAGGTGCTGGCGGGCGGGGCGCGGGGCGCCTGCCTCGTGGCGCGGGGCAGCACGCTTCAAGTGGGCTCCGCCATCGGCGACTTGATCTTGAGCGGCGACCCGCTCGTCGACGCGCAGCATTGCCTGGTCGAAGAGCAAGCCTCCAGCATCCTGCTCACGGATCTGGAGTCTCGCAACGGCGTGTTCGTGCGCACGCGCGGCCGGCAAGAGCTCGTCAACGGAGACGAGATCGTGATCGGTCGCACACACCTCGTGGTCGACATCGAGGCACAGCACTGAGCGGGCCGTCAGCTGCATCGCCGGTACGGAGTCAGTTCCACCGACCGTCATTCCACCGGCAATGCCATCGTACAAGCACGCGAGCTCGCGTGACGGGTTTTTGCGCGCCCTTTCAAATCGCCGATGGCGTGCCCGTTCCGGGCTATTCTCTGCGTGTGAGCAGTCAGCGTCTCCTGGGTCTCGTGGCAGCGCTCGTGCTCGGGAGTTGCAGCGAAGCACCTGGAAAAGTTTGGGCCTGTAGCCTCCAGGGCGCCGAGGCGCCCGACTACACGAGCGAGATCGGCTGCCCTGAAGATTTCGCAGGGCTCGCCTCGGAGCCGCTGGTGTCGACCCTGCCGGGGGCGCGTTCCGTCAAGACCAGCGTCGACCGTGACGCGGGCTTCGCCCTCAGCTTTCAGAACAGCGTCAAGTTTCCCATCCACTGGGACTTCCTCTCCGAGCATCGTTCGGCGGGGCAAGGGCTACCGCGAGTGCCGGCCTTGTCGGAGTTCAACCAATCCGAATACTACTCGCCCTCGCGCCGCTTCCTGCTCGGAGCCCTGACGCACTACGAGGGGCCTGACCGCTGGGTGTACGAGATCGCTCCGTACGATACCGCCGACGCGGCGATGATCCGCGAGGCCTTCGAGCGCATCCAGGCGAGCACCTTTATCGGTGGCGAGCTGTCCTTTCACCCCACGTCGGTCAACGTGGAAACGGTCGCCCAGGGCTTGCCCGAAGGCATGCCGCAGCTCTCCACGGACGAGCTCTTTCAGGGCATCGACTTCCAGGCTCTCAACCTCGCCGAGAGCTACGGCCGCCTGCGCTTCATCACGGCGGAGGAGCTCGAGCAGAGCTACGTGACGTTTCGCGACATCGTGGTGCTCGATCGCGTGCCCAACGACATCTCCGTTACGCAGGGCATCATCACGGGCGAGTTTCAGACCCCCCTCTCGCACGTCAACGTGCTGTCGCAGAACCGGGGCACACCCAACATGGCCCTGCGCGGCGCGATGGATTCGCTGGATTTACGCGCGCTCGAGGGCAGCTGGGTGCGCTTCGTCGTGGGCGCCTCGGACTATGAGGTCACGCCGGTCGAGCAGGCCGAAGCGGACGCCTGGTGGGAGGACCACAAGCCGAGCGGCGTACAGGTCCCGGGCATCGACGACACGCTCACGGAGCTGACCAACGCCGCCGACATGGTCCCCCCTGGCGTCGATCCGAGCGAGCTGCTCTCGGTGATCAAAGAGCGCACGCGAGCCTTCGGTGGCAAAGCGGCGAACTACGCTGCCCTGGCCCAGGTCGAGGGGCTGCGCGTGCCCGCGGCGTTCGGCGTCCCCATCTTTTACTATCTGCAGTTCATGCGCGAAAATGGCTTCGACCAAAGGGTCGCCGGCTTGCTCGCCGACGCCACGTTCGCGAGCGACGCGGAGACGCGCGACCGTGAGCTCGAGGCCCTGCGCGACGCCATGCAGGTGGGCAGCGTGAACGCCGACTTCGAGCGCTTGCTCGTGGCCAAGCTAGAAGCGGACTACCCGGGCGTGCGCATGCGCTTCCGCTCCAGCACCAACGCCGAAGATCTCGACGGCTTCACCGGAGCCGGCTTGTACACCTCCCGCAGCGGTGAGCTCAGAGACCCCGCGAGCCCCGTGCTCGACGCCGTGCGTCGCGTCTGGGCGAGCGTATGGTCCTTCCGGGCGTTCGAAGAACGCAGCTACCGCAGCATCGACCACAGAGCGGTCGGCATGGCGCTGCTGGTGCACCGCTCCTTCCCGGATGAAGAGGCCAACGGCGTCGCCCTCACCAACAACCCCTTCGACAAGACCGGCAATAATCCTGCCTTCTACGTCAACGTGCAACAGGGCGAGCTGTCGGTGGTGCAGCCCGAGCCAAGCACCAGCACCGAAGAATTTTTGCACTACTTCGATCTACAGAACCAACCCATCAGCTACCTCAGCAACTCGAACCTGGTGTCGCCCGGCACCCGCGTGCTCAGCCCCGCCCAGGTGCAAGAGCTCGGCGTCGCCCTCGACCTGATCCGCCGGCACTTCACGCCCGCCTACGCCCCCGACCCGAGCGCGGCCAGCCGCTGGTGGGCGATGGACGTCGAGTTCAAGTTCGACGCCGAGGGGAGCGAGGTGCCCCCGCTGTTCGTCAAACAGGCTCGGCCCTTCGGCAATCGTTGATCGCAGGGCGATCCCGGCGCCTGCGCTGGGCCGAAGTGGCGTCCGAGCTGCACGCCAATTAGCGCGACGCGCGTGGCCTCCTTTCGCCGCCCTGAGCCCGTCCTTCATCGCGGTCCCGTCCTTCATCCCGGTCCCGGCCTTCATCGCGGTCCCGTCCTTCATCCCGCTCCCTGTCCCGGCCTTCATCCCGCTCCCGTCCTTCATCCCGGTCCCGTCCTTCATCGCGGTCCCGGCCTTCATCGCGGTCC
>JAYTOL010000119.1:0-16510 GCA_043747815.1 Deltaproteobacteria bacterium | reverse complement strand
GCCCCCACCGCACCGCGCTTGCCACTGGCCAGGCAGCGGTCGGCCTCCTTCACGATGCGCAGCTTGTCGGCTGCGCTGAACACCCGGCGGAGCCGCTTGGGCACCGTCTCCAGGGTAGTCCCACTGGCGTTGACGGCACGGGGCTGGCGCTCACTCTCCGGAGGGCCTTCACGATCAGAAACACGGAATGGTTTGGGCACGATCTTCGGTCCATTCTCCGCCCATTGGTACTTAGGTTTCCAGGGGGAGCTGTCTCAAACGACGTTGGCACGGGGGGTTCAGGCTGCTCAGTTCATTCACCCCCGAAGTGCCAGTTCCATCGCCGCAATGCGGAAGCTTCTGGAGGACTTCTCAGTGGTCGTCTCCGAGTGAATGCAGCGTCGGCCTGGATCATACGATCTGCGCAGCGTGGCAACAGCTGGTCCATGCGCCTCCCGAGGCGCGGGTTCCCGCGTTGCAGCCGAGCAGCCGAGTTCGGCGTTGACAGAGTCGGCAGCCAGCATGACGCTCGGGTCGGTGGCGAAAACTGCGAGCGGCGAGACGACCCTGGAGCTCCAGGAGACCAGGAGCGCTGAGCACGGTCCGCAGCCGCTCGTGCTCGCCTGGGTGTTCCCGGCAGCGGCAGCGGCGCCAGCAGTCGCGCTGCCGCATGGGGCCACCATCGGTCGCGCCGATGAATGCAGCGTGCGGCTATCCGGTGAGGGCGTTTCGCGCCAGCACGCGGAGATCTTGCGGGAGGGGTCCGCCTTGACGCTGAGGGACGTGGGCAGCCGAAACGGCACGTTCCTGAATGGGCGGCGCGTGGCGCACGCCGCCGTGCGGGAGGGCGACGTGCTGCGCATCGGGAGCTGGGTGGGGATTTTTGGCCGAGCTGCGCCCGGCGCGGAGTCGGGGTTCGGGCTGATCGCGCCGGGGTTATGGGGTGGAGAGGTGCTGCGGCGCGCGCTCGAGCCCGGGCGTCGCGCAGCGAGCAGTAGCTTGCCGCTGCTGCTCATGGGGGAAACGGGGACGGGCAAGGAGCTCTGCGCGCGGGCCTTGCACGGGTGGAGCGGGCGCTCGGGGCCGTTCGTGGCGGTCAATTGCGCCGCGCTGCCGCTGGAGCTCGCCGAGGGTGAGCTGTTTGGCTACCGGCGCGGCGCGTTCACGGGTGCACTGAAGGATAGCGCGGGTTACTTCCGGAGCGCTCACGGCGGCACGCTCTTGCTCGACGAGCTGAACGAGCTGCCGCTCGTGACGCAAGCCAAGCTGCTGCGCGTGATCCAGGAGCAGGCGGTGACGCCGCTCGGGCAGGCGGAGGCGCTACCCGTGGACGTGCGGCTGATGGCCGCTTCTCAAGCGCCTCTGGCTCGCGCGGTCGCCGCCGGGCGCTTTCGAGAGGATCTGTACATGCGGCTGAAAGGGCTCCAGCTCGAGCTGCCGCCGTTGCGGGCACGGAGCGCGGACGTGCCGCCCCTGCTTGCGACGTTTCTCGCGAACGGCGGGAGCGGCCCGGCCCCGGCGCTCGACGCGCGCGTCGTCGAAGCAGCCTGTTTGTATGCATGGCCCGGCAACGTGCGAGAGCTCGCGCTGGTGGCTCGCCAATTGCTGGCGGTTCACGGCAGTGAGCCCATTCTGAAGCTGAAACACCTGCCGGCGGATGTCGTCGGCGGGCTGGGCAAAGAGCCTGAGGGGCAGAGCAGCGCCGTCACGCCCGGCTCCGATCGCGCGAGCGACGAGCTCGCGCGCTTGGCGACCCAGCTGCGAGAGAACGGCGCCAACTTGAGCCGTGCCTGCGCGGAGCTGAAGATCTCGCGGCAACGCGCGTATCGGTTGCTCGGCGGTAAATCGGTGCAGGAATTCCTGGCGAGCCGGCGCTAGGCGAGCTCGTCACAGGCCGAGATCGACCTCGGGCTCGGGCGCTCGGGGCGCCGGAGTTACAGGACGGGCGTCTGTGGCGCGCGAAGGCAGGCGTTTCGCGTTCCGCTTCGGCGGCTTGTTGGGCAGCGTCGGAGGGGCGGACGGAGGCGGTGCCGCGGCTCGCTCGATGGGCTCCGCCGAGCGCGGCCCGGCGTCGGCCGTGGCGCGCGGCGCCGCGGGTCTTTCGATGACGGCTCCGGGAGCGCCGGACGAGGACATCGGCTCGGCGCGCGGCCCTCGCCCGGGGTCACCCAGCAGCAAGAAAGAAGCAACGCCGAGGCTGCACACGCCGAACGCGGCTGCCCAGCGCCACATGGAACGGCTTCGGCTGGAGGTGAGCTCCGGCTGGCGGGAGAGGCTCGAGGCGCGATGCGTGGCGCTGGCTTCGTCGAGGTCGGGCGCCGTAGCTGCGTGAGCCATGGACGGCGCCTGAGGGACCAGGTCGAGAGGCACATCCCGAGTCTGGCCGAGGTTCGCCGCGAGCCCGCGTGCGCAGACCAAGGACAGCGCTTCGGAGGCCTGGC
Organism: Deltaproteobacteria bacterium; assembly: GCA_043747815.1. Taxonomy (GTDB): domain Bacteria; phylum Myxococcota_A; class Polyangia; order Polyangiales; family Polyangiaceae; genus SZUA-265. The sequence continues at coordinate 14,090 of JAYTOL010000119.1, read as the reverse complement.
GCGCGGAGGCGAAGCGCTGCTCCGGGTCACGCGCGCAGGCGCGCGCAAACCAGGCGTCGAAGCCGTGCGGGACGGCGCCGCACTCGGAAGGGATGGGTAGCGGTTTCACGCACACCGCGAGCACGATCGCCCCGAACGTATCGCCGCCAAAGGGGCGCAACCCGAGCAGGCACTCGAACGCCAGCACCCCGAGCGACCAGATGTCGGTGCGATGATCGAGGGCGCGCACGCCCTGCGTCTGCTCGGGGCTGGCGTAGAGGGGGGTGCCGAGAAACGTGCCGCTCTGCGTGTTGGCGTCGGCGAAGGCCTGCGCCTTGGCGATGCCGAAGTCGAGCACCTTGACGATCTCGACGTCGGCGTCTTTCACCACGAACACGTTCGCGGGCTTGAGATCGCGGTGCACGATGCCCGCGTCATGCGCGCGGCCGATGGCGCGGGCAATTTGCTGCATCACCACGTCAGTCTCGCGCGGGCTGAGCCGCGTCACGCGCCGGAGCCGCGCCGCGAGCGACTCGCCCACGAGCAGCTCCATGACGATGAACGGGGTCTGCTCGTCCACACCGTAGTCGAGGATCTGCACCACGTTCGGGCTGCGCAGCGACGCCGCCGTCTGGGCCTCGCGCAGGAAGCGCTGGAGCGCCGGGGCGCTGCTCTGATCGTCGAGCTCGAGCAGCTTGATCGCCACGGGCGACTTCAAGACGAGGTGCTCGGCGTACCACACGGAGCCCATGCCGCCGTGCTCGAGCTTTCGCACCAGGCGATATTTGCCGCCGAGGACGCGCGGCTCCGTGCTGCTCTCCATGGCTGCCAGCGGACTAGAAGTGGCCGACGACGCGGGCTGACGTCGGGCCGAGCGCCACATCGACGGGGCCTCTCGCCGCCGGAAAGCTGAGCACCAGCAAGATCCCACCCCCCAGCAGCGCGGCGCCGCCGATCCAGCCCGCCGTCGAGACATCGACGAGCCGGTTGTAGGCTTTGACGTCGCCGTCGCGCGCCTCCACGCAGACGGTGCCGACGCAATCGCCGCGCTCCGTCCACCGATCGTGCCGCTGGTCGGCGACCATCGCAGCCACTCCGCTGGCGAGCAACGCAGCGCCACCGACGCTCGAGCTGACCCAGCCCACGCTTCGCCATAGCGAGGCGCGGCGCTCGTGGTCTACGTCGTTCACCTCCAGCGCGGCGGCTTGCGAAGGGGCTGCCTCGAGTGAGGCGCCCGCGGCGACGCTAACAGGCACGGGCGCGAGCGGCGCGGCCGCTGGCAACGGCAGAGCGGCTGGTGTCGGCAGAGTGGCTGGCGTAGGCAGAGCCACGAACTGCAGCACCACCTCTCCGTGCTCTCCCTCGGCGACACTCGACGTGGCCTCCACGCGCTCGCTGCCCCGGCGGCCCACCACGACGTGTGTACCTGGATTGACGGGCCAATCCTCCCCGACGAGCGGCGCCGGTAGCGGCGAGTCGTCGATCGCGACGTCGAGCTCCCGAGGCGAGGCGCCCTCGAGCCGCACCCGGAGGCTCGGGATGCGCGGCATCAATGCCGCGCGCTCGGCGGCCGCCACGTCGCGAGCCTGGCGCTGAATGTCGGGATCACCTGGCCCGAGCTCGAGCCGGCGCGCGCTGAAGTACCGCTCGGCCGCCTGTGTCCACAGCCCGCGCTGCACGAGCGCGCGCGCCGACCACAAAGCCAGGGACGGCACTGGCATCAACTCGTAGGCCTTCTCCAGCTTTTCGCTCGCGCTCGCGTAGTCGCCGGCGCGATACGCCGACACGCCCGCGTCACCGAGCTTCCGGACCGCAAACCGAGTGGAGGCGCTGACGCCGACCTCTCCCGGCGACGCTGCCCGCAGCTCCTGCGCTTCGGCAAATGACGAGGGAAACAGGCCGAGCGCGGCGGCACAGCACAGCCCGCGGAGGAGCGCACCAGCGCCGCCAGCCTGAGATCTCTTCGACCCGCGCAAGCCCTTCACCCGGCGAGGCTACCACAATCTTTCGCCGGAAAACTCTCGTCCGAATCGACGCTTGGCACGTGAGGCTTGCTTCGATGGGGGCGGCAGTCTTCCATGTTGCGGCATGCCTGAATTTCGTCTCACCGGAGCCACGTCCCCCTCGCCGCGCCTTGGACGGCGGGGCAAGGCCCTGCGTCGTTTTCTGGTCTGCACCTGCCTTCTGGGGTCCGCGCCTCTCCTCGGTTGCACCTTGGACAAGCTCGAGGTGGCGAGTCGCCTGCCCTGTCCACCGTCCTCCATGAGCGAGGGCTGCAGGCTGGAAGCGGGCGCGCCGCTGGTGCCCAGTGATGACGGCGCGCCTCTCGCGGAGACCGGCGCTCCCAGCGAGCCCGATCGGGGCGGGCCCCTGCCCCTGGGCGCGGGCGGTGCCGGCGAGCCCACCCCACCCGTGGCGAGCCTGGGCGACGCGCAGGCTTCACCGATCTCGCCGCCGGTGCGCATGCCCGACAAGCTCGACCTGCTGTTCATGATCGACAACTCGATCTCGATGCGTGACAAGCAAAACGTCCTCGAGCTCGTCAACGTCAGCCTGATCACCGCGCTCGCCACACCCCCGTGTGTGCCGAGCGCCGAAGTAGCACTGGCTGCTCCCGGGGGCGGCTGCCCCGAGGGTCGAGCGCGAGCGTTCCACCCCATCACGGACATCCATATCGGCTTCGTCTCGTCTAGCCTCGGTGACGTCGGCGCCAACGTCGCTTGCCCGACCAACCCCTCGATTGCGCGCTACGCACCCGACCGCGTCGACATGGCGCACTTGGTCGGCAGCCTGCAGCGCGGCGCCGATACCGGAGCAAACGCTTACGGTTTTCTCGAATGGACTGCGGGGGCGGACGTGGGCGAGCTCAACAACGCGTTCCAACGCTCGCTGCGCGCAGTGGGCGAGCAGGGCTGCGGTTGGGAGATGTCGCTCGAGTCCTGGTACCGCTTTTTGATCGACCCCTATCCCTCTCGCGACCGCACGCGCGTCCGGTGCCCGGGTTCGGAGAGCCTCGGGCTGAACTGCATACAGCCGGCCACGGATCTCAACGGTAACGTCTTGCTCGACACCGAGCTGCTCGAGCAACGGCAAGCGTTCCTCAGGCCGGACTCCCTGGTGGCGATCGTCATGCTGACGGATGAGAACGACTGCTCTGTCGAGCCGGGCCCACAGAATTGGGTCGTCCTGGCCATCGACGACGTGCGCCCCATGTTCCGCTCCTCGAGCTCGTGTGAGACCAACCCCAACCACCCGTGCTGTTACTCGTGCCCGCTCGGCGTGCCCGTCGGCTGCGGGGACGCGCAGCTCGACCCGATCTGCAGCTCAGGCGCCCTCCCCAACCGGTTACCCGCGGAGGCAGACGGCCAGAACCTGCGCTGCTTCGACCAGCGGCGGCGTTTTGGCGTCGACTTCATGTATCCGACGCAGCGCTACGTGAACGCGCTGCGGAGCACCAGCTTGTGCCCGCAGAGCTCCTCGCTCGCTCCCGATGACCTTGACTGCAGCGGGCCGGCGCTGGTGCCCAACCCGCTCTATGCCTCCGGAGAGCGCGACCCTTCGGACGTCTTCCTGATGGGCATCGTGGGGGTGCCCTGGCAGGACCTGGCGGCTTCGGTCGACGCGCGCGGCAACGCCTTGCCCGACAACCAGCTGCGTTACAAGAGCGCCGCCGAGCTCACCCCCGAGGACTGGGCGAACATCCTGGGCGAGCCCCGCGAAAGCCCGCCAGAGCCACCCAATGATCCGGTGATGCGCGAGTCCGCGCTGCCGCGCGCGGGTGTGGAGCCCGGCAATCCGAAGAACGGCCGTGAATATGACACCGCGGTGGGCACGGCGATCCCCGACGACCTGCAGTACGCCTGCATCTTCCCCCTGCCCCAACCGCGGGACTGCAACGGCGCCGACATTGACGTCGAGACCTGTGATTGTTTCCTCAGCGACGTCGATCGGCCGCTGTGCGAGCAGGAGCCTGGCAGCTCGGCGGCGGGTAACATTCAGTATTGGGCCAAGGCCTATCCGGGTCTACGCCAGCTCGACGTGCTGCGCGCTTACGGAGCAAACTCAGTCGTGACGAGCATCTGCGCGCGCAACGTGGAGGCGGTGCGAGCGGCGCAGCCCGACTTCGCCTACCGCCCCGCCATCAACGCCTTGGTGGAACGGCTCACGCAGCGTCTCGGCGCTCGCTGAGGACGGAGTCGTCCGCGGACAACTCTGTCCACTCGGCTCGCGGCGGCTCGAAATTTCGCGAAAAACGCCCAGAAAAAGCCGCCCTGACGTCGGCTCGAGGCGCGGCATGAGGCTTGCTCAGGGCAGTGGAGATTCTCCTCAATGGATCCACGGGGGCGCCGCGCATGGGTGCGCCTGCTCCGCGTGGACCGATGCTCCAAGGAACCCGAAGCCATGAAACCCTCTGCCCGCGTCCTCCGCTCCCTGCCTGCCCTGATCAGCCTCGGGCTGATCCCCTCTGGTTGTCTCGAGGGGATCCCGCTCGACCCGTGCCAGACCGGCGACTGTGGCCTCGGCGACGCGCGTGCGATGCCCGACGTGACGCCGGAGCGCGAGACCCCGAAGGCAGACGCCGCGCTCCCTCACGAGCCGCCTAGCGTGCCCGTCGGCATGACCGACGACGAGGTGCCGGCTCCAAACTCGCCCCCTCCGCCGCTCGTCGACGCGGGGCCTCCGGCAGCACCGCAGGAGGTCTCCGACGTAAAGGTAGACCTGCTCATCATGGTCGATAACTCTATCTCCATGAGCGACAAGCAGGCGCTCTTGCGTCGCACGGCGCCCGACCTGCTTGCAGGGCTCGTCAATCCGCCGTGCATCGACGCCGCCGGGAACCGAGCGCCCGCTCCAGGCCCCGACCTCGCGTGTCCGCCAGGCCTGCGGCGCGAGTTTTTGCCGGTCCGCGACATCAACATCGGCGTGATCTCCTCCAGCCTCGGCGACGTGGGTGCCAACGTGGCGTGCCGTGCCGGCGAGCGCGATGACCGCGCCCACTTGATGGGCTCGCTGCCGCGGGGTGAAGGCCATGGCACGAGCGCTCTCGGCGTGCTCGAGCTCCGGCCTGGCGGTGACGTCGCCGCCTTCGGCGCTGGGCTGCAAGGGCTGCTCGACTCGGTCGGGCAAGGGGGCTGCGGCTGGGAGATGTCGCTCGAGTCCTGGTACCGCTTCCTGGTGGATCCTGCGCCGTACGAGCGGCTGGAGCGGGTGCAGTGCCCCGGGAGCGCCTCGGCGGCCGCGAACTGTGTGCAGCCGGCGGTCGACGAGCAGAGCCGCGTGCTGGCCGACACGGCCTTGCTCGAGCAGCGCACGGCCTTTTTGCGACCCGATTCGCTGCTCTCGATCGTCATGTTGAGCGACGAGAACGACTGCTCCTTGCAGCTCGCCCCGCAGAGCTGGGTGGTGGCGGCCATCGACGATTCGCGGCCCATGTTCAGGGGCTCCTCGATCTGCGCGACCAACCCGAACGACGCCTGCTGTTACTCGTGCCCGCTCGGCCCTCCGAGCGGCTGCACCGAAGACCCGGTGTGTGACGCCGACGAGGCCACTGGCAGCCTGCAGAACCGCTTGCCCAGCAACGAAGACGGGACCAACCTGCGCTGCTTCGAGCAGAAGCGGCGCTTCGGCATCGATTTCCTGTACCCCACGGCCCGCTACGTCAACGCGCTCTCCGAGCGCGAGCTATGCCTCGAGGCGCCCGACCTGTCGGCGGACAATTGCCCCGGCATTCCCGTCCAGAACCCGCTCTTCGCGGGTGGGCGTGCCCCGAGCAGCGTGTATCTCGGCGGCATCGTCGGCGTGCCCTGGCAAGAGATCGTCAGCGACCGCGCCGCCGATGGGCAGCCGCTCGCGGCGGGCGAGCTGCGCTTCAAGAGCCCCGGCGAGCTCGACAACGAGGACTGGACGGCGCTCGTGGGCAACGCCGCGGCGAGCCCTCCCGTCCTGCCGACGAGCCCGTTCATGATCGAGTCACCCCGCGCGCGCGCCGGCATCACCGCCGGTAACCCGATCAATGGCCGCGAGTACGACACGACCTCCGCCTTCACCTTGGGCGCGCCCGATGACCTCGAGTACGCCTGCATCTTCCCCTTGCCGGCGCCCCGCGACTGCGCCGCGCTCGACTCGGCAGTCGATGCTTGTGATTGTTACGCCGGGGACAATGATCGACCGCTGTGCGAGGCGATGCCCGGTCAGAGCGCGGCCACCACTACGCAGCTCTTCGCCAAGGCCTACCCCGGCTCACGTCAACTCGAGGTGCTGCGCGGTCATGGTGCCAACGCCTCCGTGGCGTCCATCTGCGCACGCAACGTGACGGACCCCAGCCGCTCTGATTTCGGCTATCGGCCGGCGATGTCCGGCGTGCTGGAGCGCATGTCCAGCGCGCTCACACACCCCGAGCCTTGAACTTCGCAGCGCATCAGGATGGCGGCGTTCGCCGACTATTCGGCGGAGCGCCATGCCACAAGGGCGCTGACCGGCTGGTGTGGCCGATCAGCGCCAGCGTGTACTCCGCACGTCCCCACCGGGCTCAGAACATCAGTGAGCCCTGACCCAGCGTGTACCCCATCCCCGAGCCGAGGCCAACGTTGGCAGCCTGGACCGCGCTGAGCGCGGCCTCCGCTAGGGCTTTGCGTTGCCCGGGTGAGGAGTTCGCGAAGGCCGCCGTGATCGCTTGGTCGGCCGTGGTCAGCTGGGCTTGAACGGCGCTGTTGATGCCGACCTCGCTCAAATCAGCCCGCGCATCTCGGACCTCCGCCTGTGCGGCATCGAGTAGCCCGAACTGCAGTCCCTTGAAGTGGTTCTGTTGTGCGTTGACCACCTGCACGGCCGCGTCCAAGCGTTTCGCCGCAAGCTGACAGTTGAAGCTAGCGTTCAGCACACGCAGGAACTTGCCAACGTTCGCGATCTCCGTTTCGCTCAGAACGATGGCAGTGCCGGCGCCAGCGGCAGAGTTCGCAAACGCCGCAGTAGTGTAGAACCTGACCGTGTCTTCGATCGTGGTGAACGCGTTCGTGTGGAAGAAGGGAGCGGTATCCGCAGCCTCGATCAACGGTGGCGTGCTGAAGGTCCCGTTCCCGAAGGAATCAGGTGTGCCATCGCCGTTGGCATCGTGGTCGAACGGGGCCCCGGGCGCACCGCCGCCAAAGCCACCGTCGCGTGGGATCCCGAGCGGCTCCAGCGCTGCAACCCGCACGGCTTCGATGCCTGTATCGAAGTTGCGGTTGAAAGCGGCGATGGTGTTGGCGCCTGCATTGCGGTGACAGCCGTTGCAACGAGACGGGATGTACGTCAAGCGGCCCGCTTCGGCCCCGGGATCCGTCAGACTGACATCCGCCAGAGCTAGCTCGTTGGTGCGACCGACGCTGAGCAGAAAGTCTTCGATGCGAGTGAGCTGCTCGTCGGTCGCTGGGGTGAAGTCCGTGCCAGCAATACGGTTGAGCGATTTGGTGTAGTGCTGGAAGATCGCGCCCACCTGAAACTGCTTCAGCCCGCCTGGGGATGCCGCGCCATCACCACCCCAGCCCGTTCGCTGATTCGGGGGCTGCGTGGTTCCGTCAACCCCGGTGCCATTCGGATTGACGATCGGCGCTGGTGTGATGCTGGTGAAGAGCGAGAACGTATGCGGCACCGAACGCATCACGAACTTGGTGGTCGGCGCTTCGGCGCCGTCGACGTTCTCCAAGATCAGACCAAAATTGCGCATCAGGTCGGGTCGTTCGAGACCCGCGAGCACCGGATCGTTCTCGGCGATGAACAACGGATCGTCCGCGTCCAAGGAAGCGATGAAATCCGGCCCGATCGTGAAGTCGAACTGCGCAGCATGACAGGTACCGCAGGCTCGGCCATTGCCCCCGAACGGCTCGCGAAAGAACAGGTCAGCGCCTACGCACACCTCTTGCGACACCAAGCCCAATGCTACCCGGGGATCGTTGCTGCAGTCTTCCTTGCGCTTCGTGAGCAGCTTATTTTCAGTCTTCCGGTTCCGAAAATCGTTTTGGTCTTCATTGCCCAAAGCATTGCTGAGCTGCGCGATCCGCTCTTCCTCGAAGCCCGCGGTGCCTGAGTTTTCGTCCAGGCAACCCGCGAACAACAGCGATGCGACTATCAGATTTTTGTAGTGGAACATCAACCCTCCTCCAAAGTTGCGGCCGCCCCACGCGGCGCGGCACTGACACACTGACCTTCTCTCGGCACGAAGTGGCAGCCCGGGTGACCGTCATCCAGCTGGACGTTGGATCCGCCAGGGTGTGGACCCAGCACGGGCAATAGGTGCGCTTGAAAATGAACGTCGTCTCGACCTGGCAGCGGCGGACGTACTCGACGAACCATCGCTGGTCTCAACGGAGCCGAAGCCCACTGAGTACTTGAATATCGCCTTGTTGATGAGCGTCATGGGCTTCCGAATGCGCGTCACCAGATTCATTGCGTAAGCTCTGCTGGCCCAGTTGGACATTCGCTTCCTCTTTCTGGGCAAGCCTGCTGACGGGGTCTAAACGGCCTTTGCGACGCCGGCTTCAGCCGAGAGCAGGACTATTCATCATTATTTTTTGTGCTCGATGCGTCCACGGCGCAACTCGGTACAGGGCCGCTGACGTTCCGTTCCGGGAGCCCCTCGGCTGCCCCAACGAGCGCCGTCAAAGCAGCGTGCCGGCGAGCAGCACGCTCGCCTGCACCTCGACTTGCTCGTTTCTGGCGAGATGATCTGATCGCGAACGAGCGAGCAGCCGCAAGGGCGCAGGATCCGGCGGACGTCGCGTTGCTCGAGAGGGTGGCACGACCCGTCGTATCGTCGCTCTGCTCTAGATCGCCGTTACCGCAGCCGCTGCGCCTGCGCAGTACGCTCGCGCCGCTTTCGCGCGAGCGTCAGCCGAGCTCGCACTCGATGCTCGTCACCCACAGCGAGAAGCCGCCGTCTCGACGCAGAAAGTGAAAGGCGAGCAGCCGATCGTTCACCCAGTAGAGCGCGCCGACGCTGGCACCGCGGAAGGCTCGATCTGGCGTGCCCACGTCGATGGCGGGCCCGAGCGCTTCGAGCGTCGAGGAGAGCCGCTGCAGGCGCACGCGCCGCTTCCAGCCCTGGCCCTGCGTGAACAGGAGCCCAAAGCCGCCGCCAGGTAAGGCCGCGATCGCCGGCGTGTCGAGCTCGGCACCGCCGCCGAGCGGTTCGTCGAGCATCGGCTCAAAGGGCTGTAAGACGAGCGGCGGCTCCCCCGCCGTAGCGTGCGAAAGCCAGAGCGACTGCTGTGACCCATCCGCCGAACGCGCTGCCACGGCCAGCGCCGTCGTGCCACCGCCGCTCGCGAGCGCGGGGCGGCCGAAGCGCGCGTCCGCGCCTCCGATCTGACCGAGGGGCGAGAGCCGCTCGCCACGAGCGCTCATCACGCCCACGCGCAACGGCCCCTGCTCGCGCCCCACGCGCGTCGCGATGGTGAGCCCGCCCGAATGGGCCGCGATCGCCGGCACAGACATCACCAAGCCTCGAGGCAGCTCCCAAATGGGTTGCAGCGGCCCGCCGAGAGACCCTGCGACGACCCCCTGCGCGTTCATGCCGATGCGCAAGGGGAGCTCGCCGCCGACCGCGCGGGCAGAGGCAAACGACGCCCCTTCTCGCTCGGCGTGAAACGCGAGCTCGCCGCCCTGGACGATCGGGCTCACGCTGAAGATGCTGCGTGGGGTGCGGCGTGCGACGAGCCGCTGAACCTCGAGCGACTCGGGAGAGAGCGCCAGACCGACAGCCACCTCGTGGCTCTGCGCATAGCCGACCGCGACCCACCCGCGAGCGACGCTGACGTCGGTGTCGAGACTCGCCTCTGACACCCTCGCTGCGTCCGAAAGAGACACGAGGACCGGAGGCACGTCGCGAATGGCCCACTCATCGAGGCGCACGGCCTTAGACGAGAGCCGACACGCCCCCACGACGACGCGGGCGGCCTTCGGCGTTGACGGCAGCGGCGGGCTCAGAGCAGCGGTCACCGTGGCAGGAGCAGCCCCAGGCGAGGACCCTCGAACTGCGAGCAGGCCGAGCGCACCCCCGACCAGCACCGCCAGCCAGACCCAGCCGCCAAATCGCTTCGACGTCAGCCACCTGTTCTCGGGCGCTTGCGGCTCGAGCAGCCCTGGAAAGCCGAGCTCGAGCGCCAACGGCGAGAGCCTGCGCAGCGTCGGGGGCGGCTCCTGGGGCGGAGCCTCTCCGAAAGTACCGAGGTCGAGCCCTGCCCAACGCTCGGCCCTGCCTCGCGGCACCGGAGCCCCCAGCCGCCTCATGGCGCGAGCCGCCTCGATCATCGCCGCTGCCGGCACTTGCGAGGTGACCATCTCTTGCTGTGCGTGGTCGGGGTCGTTGAGCGAGCGGCGCGCCGCCTGAGCCGGCGCGAGGCCCTGCGGTAGCTCGGTGCCGGTGAACGGAGCCTCACCCACCACGTCCTTGGCCAGCAGCCGCAGCCGCGGATACTGGGCAACGGGAACGGGCGGAGGCGCCACGGAATCGTCAGGCGCGGTTCGCGCCACGCGGCGATTGCCTCGCGTCACGCTAGGGAAGGCGTGCGCGAGCTCGGCCACCTGCATCGCAGGCAGCCACTCACCCCAACCGGGCCTCCACACCAGCGTGTGCGGCGGGAGCTCCCCGCGAGCCAGCCAAGTGACGAGCTGCTCCGTCGAGGCCCTCTCGGGGGCGCGGTGCTCGGTCGCCCAGGCCCAGCCTACCCCATCTACGCTGCGCTCGCCCTCCAGCGATGCTCCGCACGCTTCGTTCGACTCGACCTCGGAGCCCGCGGGCGGGCCTGCGCTGGGCGCTCCACCCTCCGGAGGCACCTCGGTCTTCGTGGGGTCGTGCGACATTCTCGATCTCGTCAGGCTCGTTTCGAGGCATGCGTTTGGTGGCGTTGGCCAACTCCGCTCATCGAGCCCAAAGACCAGCCGTGCCCAGGGTCGTCGGTGCCGATCGCCTCGAGGCGAGTCGAGCACGATGGCACATCACACGCCGGGATCCCATCGACTGGACAGGACGGCAGCGAGGAAAAAACCAAGCCAACGGAACGCGCGCGGCAGGGTGCCCCGAACCGATGCGAATGGAGTGACGTTTCTTGCGGCGCGCTGTCCGCGCACACCACTGCCCCCGAGCTCAGCGTGATTGCGCGAAGCGTCAGCCGCGAGCGAGCCAAATTTGCAATTGTTCCCGTGGCGCGTTTCTGCCGACTCGGGGCTCCCCCGACGCAACGAGCGCGATTTGGAGCCGTGTCTAGGAAAGGCGCAGTGCCCTCGTAGGACTGCGGCCAACCAACGTCCCTGGTTTTGCGGTCCGCCGCTGCCCCGCGCGGCGTTGGCGCGTGGCGCTGCTGCCGGCGCAGCAACTTTGGACGATCCGCGGCAGCCCTCTGCAGGTCGATGTAGACCGAGCAGTTCACTTGCCCTCGTGCAGAGCAGGTGATGTTGGGCCAGACCTCAGCTGCACGCCCCGAGCGGAAGTTCGGGGCGCGGCGCAGCTGTCAGCCGCAGCGAAACCGGCACTTGCACTTCGGGTTGGTGCAACAGGCAAAACACCTCGGGTAGACGCCGAGCAATACGCTGTGCGCGCGCGTCATCAGAGACGCACGCTCAGGGCGAGGCGCGCTGCAGGGCCAGCAAGAACTGCAGCGCGCCGACCGCGGCTCGGCGCCACGTCCCAAAGCTATGACCCTCGTGGCTGTAGGAGGAACGGGTCTCGAGCCCAACGTGCTCGAAGTAGCGCTGCAAGGCGCGTGTATCCTCGCACAGCGCGCCCTCGTAGGCGCCTGCGCTGAGCCAGACGCGCAGCTCGGGGGGTGGGGCTCGGCGACCCTGCAAGAAGGGTTCGTAGTAGTAGAGCGCGGCACCCAGTGACGGCGACAGCAAGGCTACCCCTCCGAAGAGCCCGGGGCGTTCGAGCGCCGCGAACAGCGCCGCGCGCCCGCCGGCTGAGGTGCCGAGGTGCAGCCGGGCCGCGGGCTCGGCGCGCGTCGAATAGTGGCTGTCGACGTGAGCTATGACCCGCTGCAGATACGCGAGGTATTCGGGGTTGTAAGCGTACCAGGCGCTGCGATCCTCCGCTGCATCGATCATCACCGCGAGCGCTGGCGCCACCTGCCCGGAGGCGATCAGGTTATCCAACAGCGTGGGTAGCCCGATGTAGCTCGTCCAGGCGTTCCCGTCCGCCGTGTAGATGCTCGGGTAGCGCCGTGCCGGGTCATACCCGGCGGGCAGATACAGCGTGACCTTCGGTACTGCCCAGACTTCATCCAGGACGACGAGCGTCCCCTTTGGCACGTCTGCTCGGGGCAAGACCTCGCTGGGCAGCTGGTGCTCGGGCATCACGAGCTCAGAGGCGCTGAGCGACGGAGCCGCGCCACTCTCTATAGTACGCGGGTTCAGGGCATCCGTTCGGGCGATCCCGTCCACTAGGAACTGGTAGTCGAGGCGTGCATCGGCTTCAAAGCGCAGCCGCAGGAAGAACGCGCTGCCCTCGGCCGCGACGCGCGTCAGTGGCACGCCGGCTGTGTCCCACTGGATGCTGTGGTACCCGCGTGTCTTGAAGTCGCCGAGCAGGCGCACCTCGCGCTCGTCGCCTGCGCCCAAAAAGAAGAAGAGCGCGCTGCCGTCTCTCGACACGATCGGAAAGCCGCCGTTCCCCCGCTGTTGCTCGACAAAGCTGCGCGCGCTTTCGGCGCGCCCTTCGGCGCTCGCTGCGCGATAGCTGGCTGCAAATCGATCGAAAGCCGTGAGCTCATCCGGCGCTGGCGCGGCCCGTGCATCGCCCAGGGGCAGCCGCGCGCACGGGTCAGGAGCCACTGCCACGGACCTCGGCGGCGGAGCGCTCGCCGGCGGCGTGCTCGTGCCGCAGCCGAGCCACAACGCCGCGGTCAGCACCTGCGCCCTCGCCGTCATCGGGCGGTTTTCTACCATGGCGCGGCGAGGAGGGTGGGAAGGGGGATGGCCCGCAACTCGCAACCACTGGCAGAACTCGGCGACCGCGTGCCCATAGGCCGCCCGGGTACTTGGAGTTCGGGATGCGGGCGGTGAAGAATTCGACGGCGTGGAACGCGGCCCGCTCGCCCGGCTCGGAGATAGCCCGGGACAGGCGAAGCCCCGAGGACCGCCAGGCCGAGCCTCCTCTCAACCTGCATCGCCGAGCTCGCGCGCAGTGCGCTGCTCGCCACAGTGTACGCAATGGGTTGGTCGCGCCGGGTCATGGTCTCGCCCTCCAAAACGCTCGCGACCCCATCTCGCAACAGTACGCGCTTTCATGCCCGTTCTCGCCTCAAGCGGCGATGATGCGCACCGGCGAACGAATGTTGTCGTTCTTGGCGACGAGCGGTACGGGCTCGCCATATCGCGCGGTGTGCTCGAGGTAGAGCAACACGGCGAGCTGCGTCTGCCGCCTGATGCCCTCGGTCCCAGTTTCCCAACGGGACACCGTCTCTGTTGCCACGTCGAGCAGCGCCGCCAGATCCGGTTGGCGCAGGCCCATCGCTTTGCGCGCGAAGCGCAGTTCTTCGCCATGGATCGATTCCGCATCTGAAAGAACGGCTATCGCCGCCTGCAACTCGAGCCTGCCGAGCTCGGTGCTCGGCATGCCGAGCGTTCCAGCGTCATCGATCGGGACGGCCTCATATTCGCCGACGACTCGGTAACGTCCGACGGTCAGCGTGTGTTCTTGTTTGGTGGTCATGGCGCTTGCTGCCTCTCAGTAGAGCGTGACGATAACGAGCCCGCGGTACAAGGCCACCACCAGCGTGACGGCGACGCCATCCAAGTCGGTGCCGCCGGTGACAAGCCAGCGGCCGTTGTCTTGCAACGTGGCCGCATTGGCCTCGGAGAGCGCGTTGCGAAGATCTCTGCGACCGATCTAGCGCTCGTCGGCGCGCTGCAGCGCGTGATCACCCAGGACGAAGATGCCGGTCCGCCCAGCGGCATGGCACTCCGCGAGCACGTGATCGGCGGTTGGCGGCACACGGCCTAGAATACACGAACTTGACGAAAGCTCAAGTCGACGGCGCGAGCTGTCAAGGCAAAGTAGAAATGTCGGGATCTGAGCAAAGTAGAAATGTCGGGTACCTGTCTTTAGGCAACGCGTTTCTTGCGCTTCTCCAGCAGGC
>JAYTOL010000118.1:0-8279 GCA_043747815.1 Deltaproteobacteria bacterium | reverse complement strand
ATTACCCAGCGCGCGCTGGCGGCGCCGTCGATCCGCGAGGCCAAGAAGGGCGTCTACGCCGCCGCGGCCGTGCGGTTGCTGATCATCCCGCCGATCGTCGTCATTCCCGGGCTCTGCGCCTACAAGCTTTATGGCCGGCTCGAGCATGACGCCGCCTACGGCCACATCGTTCGCCAGCTCCTGCCGAACTGGCTGCTCGGCGCGTTCGGCGCGGCGATGTTCGGCGCCGTGATGACCAGCTACAACGCCACGCTCAATTCCTCCGCCGCGCTCTACGTCTGCGATATCCACCAGAAGTACATCAACCCCAACGGCAACGTCCGCCGCCTGGGCACCTGGCTGCAGGTCGGTTTCGCGCTGTTCTCGATCGCGATGGTCCCCGCCTACGCCCAGTCGCAAGGCATCATGCAGACCATCCAGGCGCTCATCGGCCTCTTCTCGATGCCGATCCTGGCCGCGTTCATCATCGGGCTGCTCTTCCGCAACGTCGACGCCCGCGCCGTGATCGCGACGATTATCTTCGGCTCCGCCTTCTATGCGCTGTTCGCCTTTGCGTGGCCCGCGATGCACGCGCGCGATGCCTCTTTCCCGGCACCGTGGCACTTCCTGCATTCGATGGCGCTCACGGTCTGGACATGCATCGGCTTCGCCCTCGCGCTCAACCGCTTTGGCTTCGGCAAGCGTGCCGAGTTCGAGCTCAAAACGCGACAGTCCTGGCGCGAGGCCTTCGCCATCCTGCGGAGCTGACCCGTTATATTCGGGCACCCGCGCACGGAGAGGCCAGCGCCGACCCCGGCAAGCATCAAGCCGCAGGCTTGATCTCGACGCTGTACTTGAGGCCCGCCGCTCGCAGGCTCTCCTCGATCGCCAGCCGAATGAGCAGCGCCGGAGGCACGCCGATCGCTTTGGCAATCTGTTCTGCCTTCTCCGGACTGACGCCCTTTCGCCCCTTCTCGATGTCGCAAAGATTGGCCACAGACATCCCGACGCGCTTGCCGAAGTCTTTGAGGCTCATCTCCTCCGACGTGCGCCAGGTGTGAATGAACTCACCGATGCGGAGGGTGCCGAACCTTTTCTCCAGGTCCTTCGAACCGAAGACTCTGCCATTCTTAGTAGTCATGCTTGTTCACCTCCAAGACCTCGATCAGCTCGACCTTGCCCGCTTCGCGCTCCACGTAGATCGCACGATACGCCCGATTGAGTCGAACCGAGCGTTGCCCACGCCGTCTGCCTTTCAATGGCTCGTCATGGAACCCCTTGTGCTTACGCACCTCGCGGATGCCACTCTCCTCGACCAGCGCAACCCACAACCTGAACTTCCGAATGATTATCTCCGGCACACGGTCCAGTTGCTTCTCGACCACGCTGCGCCAGAAGACCTGGGTCATGATCTCCCCTCATTGTACTGCTCCAAGCAGTAACGCGCAAGTTGGTAAATCAGGAGCACGTTGACCGTCCGCGCTCGGCGCAGACCGATCCGGGTTGGGCCCCTCGACGCTGACGATTAGCCGGGTTGCGAGCGCCAAGCGGTTAGCCGAGGCCAGAGCGAGAAGCGCTGTGTCGAGGTCGCCCGGCAGCTCGATTTGGGCCAGTCGTTTCGCTCACTCGCGCCGCCGGGCAAGGGGCAACGCAGGCGCAGCGCGGAGCGCGAGCTGGCGCGTGCCAGGATCGATCTCGACCGTGCGGCCCCTGCCGTCGACCTCTTGCACGGGCGGGGGGGCGCCGCCGTGTAGCTGCCACCAGGCGCGCGCGCGGTCAGCGCTCCACTCGTCGGCGGCGGCGCAGGCCGCGAGGGCGCGCTCGAGGTCCGCTGCGCTGGGGTAGCGGTCGCCAGCGGACTTCGCCAGGCAGCGGAGGACGATCGCCTCGAGGTCGGCGGGCACGGCGCGGCCCAGGCGCTCGCTGGGAGCGACGGGAGGCGAGTGCAGGTGCTTTGCGCAGACCTCCACGGTGGAACTGCCGGTGAAGACCGGCTCCCCGGTGAGCATGTAGTAGGCGACGGCGCCCAGCGAATAGATGTCGCTGCGCACGTCGACGAGGTCGGCGCTCTTCAGCGCCTCGGGAGAGATGTAGAGCGGCGTGCCGAGCACCACGTCTCGAGCCGTGACCGACGTGCGCGGGTCCGCGTTGTTCTTGGCCAGCCCGAAATCGAGGACCTTCACCGCATCGGGCTCGCCCCAGCGCCGGCACAGGAACACGTTCGCCGGCTTGACGTCTCGATGCACGAGGCCCACGTCGTGCGCCTCGTGCAGGCCACGCGCAATCTGCCGGACGATGTGGATCACTCGCTCCGGGGGCTGCGGGCCGTCGGCGGCGACCAGCTTCTCCAGGTCCATCCCGTCGAGGAGCTCCATCGCGTAGTAGAAGGAGCCGCCGGCGGTGCGGCCGTAGTCGTGGACCGTCACGATGTTCGGATGGTTGAGGCCGGCGAGGACATGCACCTCCTGCTCGAAGCGGGCCAGGCTCGCGTCGCCGCCATCCGCCAGGAGCTTGATCGCCGTGGGGCGGCGCAGCATCGCGTGGCTGGCGCGGTAGACCACTCCCATACCGCCCTCCCCGAGCTTCTCACCCAGGGTGTACTGCCCCAGCCTCCGCGCGTCTCGGACCTCGCGCCGCAGCCCGTAGAGCGTGGCAGAGGCGACACCGGAGAAGATCAGCGCGATGACCGACCAGTTGATGCTGAAGCCGATCATGGTGATCCACGACAGCGCCTGGTCGTCGAAGCGGTGCCTGCCGAACGCCACGCCGAGGATGGTCGGGCCACACATGAGGACGCCGCAAAGCAGTGTGCGCTTGACCGTGCTCGGGACGATCAGCGAGCGCAAGAGGAGGATGCAGATGAACCCGATCAGGTTCTCGAAGACGCCGGAGAGCGTGCCCAGGTCGCCGAGCATGAGGAAGACGTTGTCGATTCCGATCGCCAGGCTGCCGCCGACGTCCGTGGCGAGGAGGACGGGCGCCGAGCGGGGCTCCCCACGGGCCACGAACCAGTAGAGCGAGTAGATCGCCGTGAGCAGGACGACGTCCCACGAAGCGATGTGCCCCAGCGACTGCGTGAAACCGACGGTCGGTCCCCAAATTGTCGCGTAGATCAGCCAGTAGAGGATGCTCTGGGCGACGAGGACCTTGCCGTACAGCGACAGGCGACGCTGGAGGAGCGTGTGACCGCCGACCTCGCTCGGCTCGAGCGCGGGATCGCTCTCTTGCCCTCCACTGCCCCCCGGGGCGAACGTCGCGCGCATCGACGACAACAGACCGAGTCTAACACTACTGCCAGGACCTTTTCCATCCGGCGAGCTCGCGAGAGGGCGCTTTCACCGCCCCAAGAGTCTGGAACCTCGCTTCTCTCGGAGGGCGCTCGCGTGTAAGTTGCCGGCGAGGGGCGGCGGCCCCTCTGGCGAGGAGCCCCAATGCACTGTCCACGCTGCACCTTTCCAATCGAGCCCGTGCTCACCCACGGGGTCGAGGTCGACCATTGTCGCCGCTGCCAGGGGACGTTCTTCGACGCGGGCGAGGCGCCGGGGGTCCTCGGTGAGGGGGCTTGCTTCGACTCTTGGCGCGAGCTGTGGCTGGCGCATGTTGGCAAGCCTTCGATGTTGCACTGCCCGAAGGACGCTACGCCCATGCTCGAGCACACCGTGCCCCTGAGTGACTCGAGCGTGTTGGTGGATGTGTGCCCGCACTGTCACGGCATGTGGTTGGACTGCGACGAGGGCAAGCACTTGCACCCTCTGGTCGAAGGTGGCATGCGGGGTCACGGCGTCGGCGGTTACCTGTTTCAGTTTCTCACTCAGCTTCCGCTCGAAGTGTGGAACCCCGTGCGCCGCAGGCCCCACCTCGTGTACGGGCTCCTCATCCTGCTCGCGGCGAGCTTCGCCCTAGAGTTGCTGGAGGAAGCTCCACTCAAAGCGTACCGGCTCTGGATGCTGGTGCCGGTCGAAGTGCTCGGCGGCCATCACGCCTGGACGCTGCTGACGCACGGCTTCCTGCATGCGGGCTGGTTGCACCTGCTCGGCAACCTCTATTTTCTCTGGATCTTTGGTGATAACGTGGAGGATCACCTGGGTAAGCGGCACTTCGCGATCCTGTACGCCGCCGCGCTCGTCGCCGGTGGCCTCGCTCATCTGATCGCGAACCCTCACAGCCGCGCCCCCATGCTCGGCGCCAGTGGCGCCATTGCGGGCCTGATGGGGGCCTATCTCGTGCTGTTCCCGCGGGTGCAGCTTTGGGTGATGCTGCTGGTCTGGCGTGTCCGCATGCGAGTGCTCTGGTACCTCGGCGCGTGGGTGGCCCTGCAAGTCGTGATGCAGAGCACCGGCGCGCGCGGCACCGCGTGGATGGCCCACCTGGGTGGCTTCGCCGTGGGCGCATTAACGGCCCTCCTGCTGCGCCCGCGTCCTGCATTGCAGCGCCTGCAAGCCTGATGCTCGGCCTGCTCCGCCCGACTTTCCCAGTCATCTCGACTCCCTCGAGCGCTCGAGCTGCGGCGAACGAATGAGCTTCTTCCGGACCGCCGTGTCTATCCTCTCACCGTCTCTCTCACCGTCCCACCGATCGACGGAGCTTCACGGCGCGGTGTACTTTGAATTCGGTCAGGCTGGCTCTGGCGCGATCGTGCAGCGGCGCGGAGCACTTCGCAGAAGCCAGATTGCGCGGCATATCAAAGAAGAGTCGCCCTAGATGGCTTCGTTTGCTTCTGGCCCGCTCGACGCGTTCACTTGATCGTCACCTCTCGTGCGGCGCCTTGCAGAGGATGAAGTTGCAGTGGTGCATGCAGACTCCCTCTGCTAACGTCAGGCTTGGGAGGAGAAGAGCGGCGGGCTCTCACCGCCATCGCCGATCTCACCACGTTGGCACTGGCGCAACGTGGACGCTTGCGAGGTGGTTCGCAGGCTCCCGGACTACTTCAAGCTGTCGAAGAAGAGCCGATCCAGGTCGCTTTGCGTCTCCTCTTGTCCGCGGACCCACCGATTCATCGGCGCGCTTCGCTCAAACCCAATTGACGACGAATTGTTACCCCAAACCCCTAGGAATAAGGACACAACGATGCGATCGCTATCCCTCGCCACCTTCCTCTCGTTTGCGTGCGCCTGCAGCAGCGCTGATCCCAGCCTCGAAGGGAGTGCCTCAAACCCCGTTGACCCGAACGAGTCTCGTCTCGACCCGAGCGTCCAGCTTTCCGGCTCCGGTTCGGCGGGGCAGCTCCTGCACGATTTCGAGTTTGAAGACCTCCAGATCTCGTTTTACTGGCTCGGGTCGGAGGAGCCCGACTCTGACGGTACTATCGCCATCGCGGAGAACTTTCGCGCCGACTACTTAGGGGCGCTGCGTGCCGAATATGGCCACGTGACATCACTCGAGATATTCAACGCCTTCGCCCCTGAAGGCATGGCGCCAGACCCGAGGCTGGTGGCGCGACACGAGCCTGAAGCTACCGCTTACGGGCGAACAGGTACTTCCCTGGCGGTGCTGGACGTCGATGGTCAGGTCCTCCGGGAGAAGTCGATTCCCGCCAATTGTCAGTCCACGATCCTGCCGAACATCTCTCCCGGCAGCTATACCGAGATCCAATCCACCGATGTCGGCGTCGACGGACTATGGGCCCACACTTGCACTGCCTCGCCAAAAGTGAGCGGCGTCCAGCTCGCCGTTACAGAGCGCCCCGAATTTGTGCGCTGTGAGTCATTGCCCGCGACCCGGCTGCTCACCGTGGGGCTCTGCAACGACAGTGCCAGCAGCAATAGCGTTGAGTTCTTCTCGGAAATCCATACGCCACCCATCGCGCTCGTCATCCCGCGGGGCACCGTGACCCCTAACTCGATTGGACGTGTGTCGGTCCAGCCCGATCCCAGCCCCCAGGCACCCGCCAGAGGAGCCGCGGTCTTTGGGCGTAACAGTACGTTCAACTCCAACAACTTTCATCGCCAGATAACGGGCGTCGGCGTGTTCTGATGGGCTACGCCCCAAAGGCCGAGCGAAGCTGAGCTTCAGCGCGTGCCTGGGGATTGAGTGGCGCCTATCATGGCTGTCGAGGGTGCGGTTCTCAGACTGGCGCCCTCGACGGCACCGCGGCGAAGTCGCGCGCCACGCACTCGAGCTCACGTCAAACGCGGCCCGAGCGCGCCGGACGCGATGATCACCGAAGAGAGGACCGAGCTCTCGAGGCGCCGGCCGCTCCTAGCGCATGACGGCCGAGGCGAGCGCGCGGCCGCATTCCTCACGTAGCTCGCGAGCGAGTGCGTCTTCCGGGGTCTCGCCGGCCTCGATCCCCCCACCGGGTAAGAACAGCCCGCGTGGGTTTCGGTTGACCGCGATGCGACCCTCGGGGTCGAGGGTGACCGCGTAGGCGCCCCGTCGCATCGGGTAGCGCGTGCCCGACACACGCTGCCCGAAATCGGTCGCGATCGCTCCAACTCGAAGGTGCTGGACTCACCTCTGCAGTCCTACGCCTGGGCGCTCCGCCCATCAGCTCCGGCAGTGCGCCAAGCTGGACTCGGCGCCGCACCTGCACTCCGCAGGGCCAGCCTGTATGGTTGACAGGCGTCCGGCGCGGAGTAGCGGACAGCTGTCCTCGGGGCGGCCCCCGCGGCCGCTGCTAGGCGATGGGGAGCGTGTTTGGCTCCCCCGTGCTCGCCGCGGGCGCGCGCCCGTGTTTGGCACGAGCGCTGCAATGCGACGCCACAACCAACGTTTGCGTCTCGCTGAGGCGCCACCACGAGGAGCATCGCATGACCCATCTAAAATCTCGTTCTTGGCTCATTCTCGCGCATGGCCTGGGCACAGTGGCGCTCGCCAGCCTGGCCGCTTGCTCGAGCGGCGACGATACGCACGCGAGCATTCACGACCCGCTCAACGTCGAGCAACAGGCGGAGCTCGACGAGTGGATCGGCACGGCGCTCGAGCGTTACTCGATACCGGGTGCCGCGGTCGCCATCGTGCGTGGTCCCGACGTGATCTATCAGCGTGGCTTTGGCATCCGCGGCCTCGCGGATCGGACGCCGGTGGGGCTCGACACGCGCTTCATGGTGGGCTCGGTCGCCAAGGGCATGACCAGCCTGCTCGCGGCGACGCTCGTGGACGCCGGCAAGTTGAGCTGGGACGCTCCGGTCGTCGACGTGCTCCCGGGCTTTGAGCTATCGAGCCCCGACTCGACGCGCCAGATGCGCGTGCGCCACCTGCTCAATCACTCTAACGGCGTCTCGCGCCAGGACACGCAGCTCTTCATCGAGCCCTTGGCGCCAACGGCGATGTTCCGTTCGCTGCGAGACATCCCCATCGTGGCGCCGCCCGGCGAGACCTACATCTATCACAACCAGATGGTCGCCAGCGGTGGCTTCGTGGCCGCGCTCGCCGATGGAGCGCCGTACGACGACACGCTCAACCAGAGCTATGCGCAGTCCATGCAAGCGCATGTGCTCGATCCCATCGGCATGCAGCGTACGACCTTCGACTTCGAGCAGGCGCTCCGGGATCCGAACCGCGCCTGGCCGCACGCCTTCGACGGCGACGACGGCTCGATCGCCCGCGTGCCCCTCGAACGGGATAGGGGCACCGGCACCATCCTGCCCGCGGGCGGCGCTTGGTCGAGCATCTCCGACCTGGCCGCCTATGCCTCGACCCAGCTGAGCGGCGTCGCGCCCAACGGCAAGCGCGTCGTGTCCATGCAGAATCTGGAGGAGACGCACACCAAGGCCGTCGACGCGCCCGTGGAAGGTGAAGGCGAGGGCTATGGCATGGGCTGGCACACCCAGGAGAGCTACCTGGGCATGCCCGCCCTCTGGCATGACGGTGACACGATGGGGACCACCTCCCAGGTGCTGCTCTTGCCCGAGGCCGATCTGGGCGTCGTCGTGATCGCGAATCGAGCCGTGGGGCAAGCCTTCTATCACGCCGTGCAGCGCTTTTCCGCCGAGACGGCGCTGTCCTTGGAGCACGCGACGGACGCGGACGACCTGGCTGTAAACGCTGAGGTCCTGGGCGTCGTGCAAGCGGTGGCCGGCGGCGCGTCCGCCGTCAGTCGAGCGCAGGCCGAGCCGTACCTGGGCAACTACGGTCACGGCGTGCGCGTGGGCTTCACGGACCAAGGCCTCGTGGTGACGACGGCATTCGGCGATACCCCGCGAGGGGGTGCCGCGCTCCAGGGAGTTGTTTGCACCCCAAACAACCGATGCACTCACCGCGAGGGGGTGCCGCGCGCCAGGGAGTTGTTTGCACCCCAAACAACGGAGGCACCCGTCCGTTGCGCTCGCGGGAGCGCCGAGGCCCAAGCATCCATGGGT
>JAYTOL010000117.1:0-1204 GCA_043747815.1 Deltaproteobacteria bacterium | reverse complement strand
ATGCTCGGTCACGTGCGAGTGCACGAACGGCGGGCAGGTGATGACCGCGGCATACGGCGCCGAGACCTCCCGTCCCGAGCAGACGTGCACGGTCGCGCGCGGGAGCTCTTGGCGCAAGAGCCGCTCGAACGTCCAGACCTGCTCGACGGTCATCGTCCCGTAGCGGACCGACACCGCCGACACGAGCTCGCCCATGCGCCCGAACCTCACGAGGCCACCTGCCCGAGCAGGACGTCAACGGTCGAGCGCACGTCGGAGGCATCCTCTACGCCCCACACGCTCACGGGCTGGCGACTGCGCCGCGTGCCCATGCGCACCACGACATCGACACGCGCAGTCGGGAACACCTCGAGGATGGCATCGCGCACGAGGTCGCGGTGCTCGCCAAGCTCGGCCAGGGTCTCGCAGTCGGGTAGGTTTGCGGGGGAGAGTTCAACGCGGATGTTCATGCCCCGTGAGACGCGCGTCCCGCGTACCTATTCACGACTGGCCACACGAATTCGACCCACCACCCGCGGCGCCCCCTCCGGCTCGGCGCAAGCCTCGCGCGCAACCTGCTCGGCAATCTCGAGCCAATCCATCAGCAGCCCGAGGAGCTCCACGGCCTCGCGATGGGCGCCGAGCTGCTCGCGGTCGAGGCGTCGCACGTTGGCGGCGAGCACCGGACACGGCGGAACGGTGCGTCGGGCCTGGCCCCTGGCGGTGTCGCGCTCGCCCTGCAGCCTCGTGGCCGTGGCCGTAGCGTCGACGGCCCTACGGTGGCACTCCTCGACCATCCATACGGCCGTGTCGACGCGCGCGAGCATCTGCCCTCGCCATTGCTGCATGGGTGTCACAGCGCCCCGTCGACCCATGCCGTCCACGCCTCGACCTGCGCAACGCCCTCGTCGGCGGAACGGGCGACGAACGTCGGCATGCCACGGGCGGCGGCCGCCCAGTGCCATCGGCGTTGGTCCTCGCTCGTCCGTCCCGTGGCGGTCTTGGTCTCAACCCCGAACGCGCACGCCCATCCGCGCAGCGCAGTGTATATGCCCACTAGGTCGGGGCTCCCAACGCCAAGCCCGTACGCCACTGGGCGCGCCAGACGGGCAGCGCACCGACGACAGAGGCGCTTCTTGCACTCGCCGCAGGGCATGGGGGTCTGGCCGACGTTGTTACGGGCCACTCGAACCCGTGGGATCCTGTTCAACGCGTCGCGCGTCTC
>JAYTOL010000116.1:0-85308 GCA_043747815.1 Deltaproteobacteria bacterium | reverse complement strand
ATGCGTAGTCGCCCGAGAACCGGCCCGGAACCGTAGTTGCTACGGTGAGGACCGGAAGCGCAGGGCGACATAGCAGATGGCCGAGATCTTCGGGGGTGGGTGCTCTTTCCAAATGGGACCAATCGGGCGTTAGCGCTGGCTGCGGTCGCAGGCTTCCCACGCGCAGGGCTCGCTCTTGGCGAACTCGGCGAGTGCTTTGTATTTCGGATGCATGCGATCGTTGATGTTCTCGGCGTTGGCCCACATGTCTCGTGGCGCGACCCAGCCCCAGGCATTGATGATCGTCCCGCCCGCCTGTTTGAAGGCCTGAAGGTTCCGCCAGTACAGCTGCCCCATGCGCGGGTCGTGCGTGGCATCGACAAACAACTGCTCTATGGCCGGATCCTTCCCCTCGTAGTTGAAGTGGGTGCCGCTCTCGTACACATAGAGCTGGAGGCCCCGCGCCTCTGCCAGGCGACCAAACGCTTTATAGAGCTCGATGGTGTCCACGAGTGACGCCCCCTGCTCCTCGTCGGCACATTTGAGCTCGCCGCCTTTCTCGAGTTGCGCAAAGAAGCGATCGAGCGCGACCTCTCGCCCCTTGCCCAGCCAGGCTTTGAGCTTCTTCTCGTTGTGACGCTCCTGCAGGCAACCGGAGAAATAGCCGGTGATCGCCACCGCGTCCGTGCCCTCGTAGCAGCGGGCGAGGTCGGGGTGGGTTCGGGACCAGGCAGGGCATTCCAGCATCTTTCGGGCCATGTCGATCCAGCCCGTCTGCGGGCTCATGAGGCACCGCACGCGGGACTTTTGATCACCAAACACCTCTTTCCAGAGGCGACACTGGTGTTGCATGCGGCTGCCCGCATATTGCACGTACGCGGAGCCTTCGTCCGGCCAGAGCTCGCGGCCCTTGACGTTCACGTAGGTGGCTTGCGGGAAGCCCCAGTTCCAGGTCTCATTCGAGTATTCGATGCTGGCCCGTAGTTTGGGCGCCAGGTGGTCCCTCACGTACTTCGCGAGCTCTCGCGCGTACTCGTCCTGGAACGCCGCGGGCAGGTTGAAATGCGGGTCGGCCCCCACCGCATTCGCGAGGGACACCAGCACCTCGACGGGGTAACCGCCCACCCGCACGCCGCGCCCCGGCTTCAGCGGATCGAGAAACTGGCTGCGGGAGAGCAAGCTGGGTTGATCGGCGCGCGGCCGCTCCGCCCAGACGCCCGCCATCACGCAGCGCCCGCTGCCGCACTTGCCCGCCTGCCCATAACAATCCTCGCCGTGCCGCTCGCCCCCGCTGCACAGGCCGCTCTGATTGCTCTCCATCCAATCCATGAAGCGCAGCGAGCCAAAAGGCGCGAGGTACGCCAAGAGCTCGGGGTTCCAGAGCTCGCCCCGTAGCAGCGCCCCGGCCTGGTCCGCTCGATACACGCGGATGTTGCGCAGGTAGTCGCCCGTGCCCTGCGGATCGGAGGCCAGGATGCGCAGGAACACCGAGCCTTCACCGGCGCGAAACACCAGGCGCCGCGCCTTGGGGTCTCGACTGACGATCTGGACGTTGGTCAGGTCGATTTCGCCGCTGCCTTCGTAGTCGAGCACGAGGTCGCCCCCGAAGCCCGGCTGCTGCTTGTTGGTGAGCACCACCGTTTCGACCCGATCGTAGGCCTTGTCGGGGCGATCCAGGTAGCGCAGGCTCTTCACCCAACCTCGCTCGTCCAGGCTCAGATGCGCGGCGGAGTCGCAGTGCGAGTCGGCGTCGCCGCACGCGCCGGACCAGACCCGGGCATTTTTCATCAGATCGATGAAGGGCGGTAGCCCGGTCCAGTCCCCCGGATAATCCAGGTTGTAGCCAACCATCGAGCGCGCGTTTTCAGCCCGTGTCGCCTGGGGCGGCGCCGCTCGGTCAGCGCTGGCTGCCGGTGTTTCCGGCGCCGATGCTGGCCGCGGCGCTGCTGGCGGAGGGTATTCCGCAGCGTACCTCGCCGCGCCCGTACACGAACCAGCGCTCAGCCAGACGGCGCTGCCCAGCGCAAGAAAGCCGGAGGACACCCCGAGCGCTTTGGCGGTTTGCGATTTCAAGGCCATCCGATCGCTATACCTTGTCCGCGTAGCGCGCGCTGCCCCGGCTGCCGTGGACGCGTGACCAGCAACTAACGTATGCTGCATCCGTCCACTGACCTCGAGAGGATTACAAATC
The DNA here is from genome assembly GCA_043747815.1 of Deltaproteobacteria bacterium. Lineage (GTDB taxonomy): Bacteria > Myxococcota_A > Polyangia > Polyangiales > Polyangiaceae > SZUA-265. Next base: position 83,138 of record JAYTOL010000116.1, on the reverse strand, counting down.
ATGCCCAAAGCCAAGGCGAAGCCCCAGAAGAAACCCGCTGCGCAGCTCCGAACGCTGTCGGTCAGCGCCAAGAAAAATGGCCAGAAAACTGCGGCAAAAGGCGCCAGAGTCGCGCCGTCGCCGCGCGCTTCCGCAGCCAAGAAAAAGGTCGCCCCAGTCCCGCCGGGCTACGGCACCGCGACGGCGCACCTCACCGTGAGCCCCTGCGCCGAGGCCCTGGATTTTTACGCCAAGGCCTTCGGAGCCAAGGTGAAGTCGACGCTGCCGGGCCCTGGGGGCCTGTTGATGCACGCCGAAATCAAGATCGGTGATTCGATCGTGATGTTCGCCGACGAGATGCCCATGCCGGGCCAGCCCACGCAAAAGTCACCAAAGAATGCCGGTCTGACGACGGGCAGTGTCATGCTCTACGTGAAGGACGTCGATTCGCTCTTCGACCGCGCCATCGCGGCGGGCGCCAAGCCCGTGATGCCCCCGGCAGACCAGTTCTGGGGCGATCGCTACGGTCAGGTCGAAGACCCCTATGGGCACCTCTGGCACATTGCCACGCACGTCCGGGACGTGACCCCGAAAGACATGCGAAAGGCCATGGCACAGATGGAAGCAACCCAAGCGTGAAACAGCGTCGCCTGGGTCGCGCTCTCGCTCGGACGTCAGGGCTCCGTCGCAGCCTGAGGCTCGCTCTGCCGCTGGGCGCCGCGCTCGCCTGCGGGAAAGCCGGGCTCGATGGGGCAACGCCCTTACGCGAAGGCAAGAAACCCGATGCGCCGCCGACCAGCGCTGCCCAGGCGTCAAACGTGCCTTACCCCGCCGCCCCGAAAGGCCCGCCGCCCGTCGCGCCTCCCGAAGGGCAAGGGCTCACGGTGGCGCTTCAGCGCTACATCAGCATCGATCAATTCGGTTATCGACCCGCAATGACGAAGGTGGCGGTGCTCGCCGACCCTCAGCTGGGCTGGAACGCCGCGGACAGCTATGCCCCCGAGGGCAGCTTCGAAGTGCGCCGCTGGTCGGACGGCGGCGTGGCGTTCAGCGGGCGCGTGACGGCCTGGAACGAGGGGCAAGTGGACGCCAATTCGGGGGACCGCGGCGCCTGGTTCAACTTCACGGCCCTGGTAACGCCCGGGCTTTATTACGTCTACGACCCCAAGCACCAGGTGCGCTCACATCCCTTCGAGATCGCCGAGGACGTCTATTCCAAGGTGCTGAAGACGGCCCTGCGGATGTTCTATTTCAATCGCGCAAACTTCGAGAAGAAGGGCCCGTTCGCCTGCCAAGGCGACCGCTGTTGGCCGCAAGGGGTCGACTATATGGGGCCGGGCCAGGACAAGCAGGCACGCAGCGTCACGGCTCCGGCCAACGCCAAGGCGGCGCGCGATCTGAGCGGAGGCTGGTGGGACGCGGGCGACACACACAAGTCCGTCACCTTCTCCAACAACGCGGTGCACCAACTGCTCACGGCGTATCGAGAGCGCCCGTCGGCCTTCACCGATGACTTCGGCATCCCCGAGTCAGGCAACGGCATCCCAGACGTGCTCGACGAGCTGCTGGTCGAGCTCAACTGGCTGAAGAAGATGCAACCCGACGATCTGGAGGGCGGCGCCCTCTCGAAGCTGGGCAACCTCGAGCCCGGCGACCCGCTGCCGGAGGAGAGCAAGCTGCCGCGTTACTACTATCCGATGCCGTGTTCGTCGGCGACCATCAGCCTGGCGAGCGAGCTCGCGCACGCCTCGGTGGTGCTGCGGGAGGTGCCTGCGTTACAGAGCTACGCGCTCGATTTGGTGCAACGAGCGGAGCGAGCCTGGCAGCACTACCAAGGCCACCCAAAGAGCGACGCCTGTGACGACGGGGCGATCAAGTCCGGTGACGCCGACAAGCCGCTCGACGAGCAGCAGCAAACCGCGGTGACGGCGGCCGTGTATCTGTTCGACGTCACGGGCAAGGCCGAATACGGAGACTACGTCACCGATCACTTCAGCGAGACGCAGCCGTTCAAGGCTGACCAGTGGTCGCTCTATGAGCAGAGCCAGGGGGACGCCCTGCTCTACTACACGCACCTAAAACACGCCGACGCGTCCACCGCCAACGCCATCACCCAGCGCAAGGTGAGTCAAAGCGACAGCATCGACATCTATCGCATGCGGCTGCAGTTCGACCTGTACCGCGCCTTCACGCGCCCCAGCACCTACCACCTGGGCAGCAACGAGCAGCGCGCGTCGATGGGCAACACCAACTACGATCTGATCGTGCACAAGCTGATCAAGAAACCCGAAGACCTGCACAGCTTCGGCGATCGCGCCGCGGGCATGTTGCACTCCTTCCACGGCGTGAACCCCATGCAGCTCGTGTACCTGACCAACATGTACGCGGTGGGCGGCGACGCGTGCGCAGACGAGATGTATCACACGTGGTTTCGAGACAAGCACCCCAAGTGGGACAACGCGCGCACGTCCGAGCTGGGCCCGGCACCGGGCTACGTCACGGGTGGTCCGAACAAAGAGTACTGTAAGGGCCAACCCGCCGAGCACGCCTGCACACGCTCACCCGTTCGGGCGCAGCCACCAGGCAAGGCCTACCTCGACGCCAACACCAGCTACGAGCCGGAGAACCAGTACGACAAGTCCTGGGAGCTTACAGAGCCGTCCATCTCCACTCAGGCCTCGTACGTGCGGCTGATCTCCAAGTTCGTGAATTAGCTCGGTCATTGCGGCGCGAGGCAGCGGAGCCCTGACCTTGATCTGAACATTTATTCAGTATACACTCCGGCTGCATGCGCCGGCTGCCCCTCGCCAATCCCATCAGCCCGTGGCAGCGCGCGCACGTAGAGTACGACGCGGGCGAGGCGCCGGAGACGGGGCTCGAGATTTATGAGGATCAGAGCAAGAGCATCATTTCGGAAAATGACAGCCCGGATCTGACCTTCCGTTACAGCGTCAACCCGTATCGGGGCTGCGCGCACGGCTGCGCGTATTGCTACGCGCGGCCGTCGCATGAATATCTGGGCTTCGGCAGCGGCACGGATTTCGAGCGTCGGCTCGTCATCAAGCCGCGTGCGGCCGAGCTCTTGAAAGAGGCGTTCGACAAGCGCAGCTGGCAGGGGAGCACGCTGGTGATGAGCGGCAATACCGACTGCTACCAGCCGATCGAGGCGCGTTATGAGCTGACGCGGCGCTGCCTCGAGGTGTGTCGGGACTATCAGAACCCCGTGCACATCATCACCAAGGGCACGCTGGTCGAGCGGGACATCGACCTCTTGGTTGCGCTCCACGCGCGAGCGTCGGTGGGCGTCTCCGTGTCCGTCACTTTCTGGGACGCAGAGGTGGCTCGCGCGATCGAGCCCTATGTGCCCGCCCCGCTCCGGCGTATCGAAACGATTCGGCGCCTGAGCGCCGCCGGTATACCGGTGATGGTGCATGTCGCTCCGATCATCGTCGGCTTGTCCGATCGCGACATGATCCCCATCCTCGAGGCGGCGCGGGAGGCGGGTGCCGTGTCCGCCATGATGATGCCGGTGCGCCTGCCGGGCGCGGTCGCCGAGGTGTTCGAACAGAGGCTGCGGGAGGCCCTGCCCTTGCGCGCGGAACGGGTGCTCTCGCGTATTCGCGAAATGCGCGGCGGCAAGCTGAACGACCCGCGTTTCGGATCGCGCCAGCGCGGAGAGGGCAAGTACGCCGAAGCGCTCGCACAGTCCTTTACTGCCAGCTGCGCCCGGCTCGGGTACGCCGCTTTCCCCGAGCCAAAGACCGGCACGTTTTTGCGCCCCGCCGCGCCGTCGGCCCAGCTGGGATTGTTTTGAGGTGACCATCTTGGAACAGCGCTGACGGCGGCGGAGCCACTGGTCGACGTCGGGGCAGCGTTCCGAATCGCGCGTCGACTGTCAGCGCCGACTGTCAGCGTCGACTGTCAGCGCCGACTGTCAGCGCCGACTGTCAGCGTCGACTGTCAGCGTCGACTGTCAGCGTCGACTGTCAGCGTCGATGTCAGCATCACGTGGGGCGGTCACTTGCATCGGGCGAGGCTACCCTCGAGGGTGCGATCCTACGGTACTGCCGATTAGCCGAAGCCGCGGACAGAAGGCGCGCATCGAGGTGAAGTGGCATCGTTAGAGAGGTCCAACGCCGCGAAATCACGCCCCCCGCGGAGCACTCCGGCTCGAGCGCGAGCACATGTGGCTCTGCGCCAGAACGAATGGAGTGTGATCAGGCGCTGGAGAAGCGCCGTTTTGAGAGCGAGCTAGCGCAGGTTTTGAGAAAGTTTTGACGAGGCAGATTCTAAGTCTCGGTTTTCAATAGCCTTGGCTCCCAAGTAGCCCCGTCTATCGAGAGCCTTTGAGAGCCTTTGAGAGGCTCTGATAAACTCTGATAAAGATAAACTCTGATAAAACAGTTAAATTGTGCGGTTAAAGCGGCTGCTTCTAGGGCGCCGAGCCACGCCGCGCAGCGGCTTTTTTCTTGACCGGCGATGGAGGGCGCGGCTTACTGTGACGTTGGAGAGGAGCTCTAACCCGATGGTGGGTGTCTAGAGCTCGGCGTGCAACTGGCGCTCTCTCTACTCGGTTGGTTTAGCTAGTTCGTTCGCCCCGCGAGGCCCTGTGTTGCAAAGTACCTCGACTTGGAGCGTCCTGCCTTGGTCACGTCGCCTGAAGGCGGCACCGGGCACGCTGATCACTCAGCAGGTGCGCTTGCTGCGGCCGATGGCCGAGGTAGAGGCGGGCAACGTGTGGGTTGCCGACCATCTCGCGTTGGCGCGCCAAGTGGCCGTGACCTTTGCGGCACCGTTGGGAGAGGGCTCGAGCGCAGAGGCCAACGCCGTAAGTCAGGTGGCTGTCGCTGAAGGGTTCGCTCGTCAAGCGCGCGCTAACGCTACCATCGCAGATCCGCATCTGGTGCAGGTCTTGGAGCACGGGGACGTCAAGGGCGTGGCCTTCATGGTGGCGGAGCTTCTGGAAGGCCAGAGCTTGCGCAAGTACCTGCAGGATCGCGGCGCGCTCACGCTGAGCGAGATTCAGGCCGTCGTCACGCAGGCCGCCGGGGTGCTCGGCAGAGCACACGCGCTAGGTATCGCGCACGGGGGCCTGCGTCCTGAAAACCTCTTCCTCGCCGCCGCGGCGGCGGATCCGTTCGTGAAAGTGGGCGGCTTCTGCCGGGAGGCGGAGCTCATGTCCGGCGCGTCCGCACTCGCCGCCGGCAGCGCGCTGCATGCCAAGCTCCCCTACGCGAGCCCCGAGCAGCTGTTGCTCGGCGCCGGTAACGACGCAGCCAGCGACCTGTGGGCGTTGGCGGTGGCAACGTATGAGCTCTTGACCACCATCTTGCCCTTCGAGGCGGCAACACCGGCAGGCGTCACCGTCGCCATCTGCAATGCACAATTCTCGCTCCCCAGCCATTATCGCGGGGATTTGGCGGGCAGCGTCGATGCGTGGTTTGCCCGAGCGCTGGCGAAAGCACCGGCAGATCGGTTCCGTAGCGCCAGTGACTTTGCCGAGGCTTTCGCGCTAGCCCTCCGCGGCACCGACGCGAGCTCTGCGCGCGCCGCCGACACGAGCGCGGACGAGGACGACGACGACGACGACGTGGAGGAGGAGGAGGAGAAGACCGTCAAGTGGGACCTGCCCACCGACTGGGTTCCAGGCATCTCCAGTGGTCCGCCGGCGCGGGTGGGGTCGAGCCAACCGGTGCTGCCGCCGCTGCCTGCGCTCTCGGGCCACCTTCGCGAGCCACTGCCTCCGCCAGCTGCGGGCCGTGTGCCAGAGTGGCAGGCCGCACCTAGCCTCACCCTCTCTCCCGCCGCGGTGTCTCGAACGGCGTTGCCCGGTGTGGCCATGTCCTCGCCCGGGGGGCGCCCCACTGCGGGGCTGATGCAGTCGCCCCACCTGGCATCGGTGGCATCTGCGGCGCTGGCCCCACCCAATACGCTCTCTGCGTTTGAATCGGCCAACTCCAGCGCACGCCGTCAGCGCGAGCGGCCCGGCAAGTTGCTGCTGACCGGAGGGCTCCTAATTTCGGTCGGCGCGGTGACGTGGTGGCTCTACCAAAGCCAGGGGCCTGTCGCCGAGGGCATCGACGGGGAGTCGCGCACCGCGCGCGCCGCGTCCATCGCGACGCTGACGGTGGATGACTTGCCGGAGCTCGACCCGAGCGTTGGTTCGGAGGACACGGATGATCGCCGGCCGCTGCCCGCGATCCTGAAGACGCACCAGTTACCAGCCGCGCCGGACGAAGCGGGTGAAGCGGCTGAGCTGGACGAGGCCGCTGGCACTAACGCAGCCCCTGCAATGAACGGAGCAGCTGTGCACGCGGCGGGTGCGCGAAGCGCATTGAGCCACGCGGAGAGCGCCCCGAAGGCCTCGGCTCCCGCTGCGCCAGCCCCGGTCGCCAAACACGCGCCAGCAGCGCCCCTGGCCGCAGCTCGGTCAAAGCCTTCGGACGCGAGCGGCAACTGCAACCCACCCTACTATTTCGACGCCAACGACATCCGCCGCATCAAGCGCGAGTGCCTGGAGGGGAGCGCGAAGGGCATGGGCAAGGAGTTGGCTTCAATCATGCAAGCTCCGGTGATGCGCGCTTCAGGTACGCAAGCTTCAGGTACGCAAGCCAAGGCACCGCCCGTTCCTCCAACCAGCAAGCCCGCGCCGGCGAAACACGCCCGCGCGGGAGCGAGCTGTAGCCCCCCCTACTTCTTCGATCAGAACAACATCCGGCGGCTCAAGCTCGAGTGCCTGTAGAGCGGGGGCCTGTAGAACGGGGGCCGTAGAGCGGGTGCGCCCGGGCAGCAGGCGCTGGGGTCGAGTGTCGGTTGCGTTACGCGCGGATCACGTGCCGCCCCGCCAGGGAGCGAGCCATGAGCTCGGTCCAGGTCCCTCGAGCGCGGAGCACGCGCTCACCCGGCCCGGGTAGGGTCACGAAGTTATCGAGCAGCTCGAGGCCGCCCTGCGGGTCCCAGATGCAGAGGTCGACGACGGGCCGGTCCGACTCGAGCAAGATGCCGTCGGGGTGCCGCGAGGCGCGCAGCTTGGGCAGGCTGAGATTGGCGAGCTTGGGCTCGGCCAGTAGCCGAAACGTCTCGGTGCCGAGGAAGCTCGCGAAGAGCAGCGTGTCGCTCGGCACATACTTGTCGAGCAAGGCTTCGATGCTGACGCCGCGGTCGCCCGGGCGGAGCTCGACGTTTTTGGTCCAGCGATCGAGCACCTGACCATCGCTCAGGCGCCGCGCCTCGAGCACCGCTTCACCCTGCACGCCTGTGTGAGCGTTGTCGAGCAGGGTCCACAGCTTGACGGCGGCAGCGCCCACCTCGACCTCGAGGCTCATGTGCGCCGGGGCGTAGAGGCGCCGGAGCTCAAACGCCGCCGCCTTGTACGCGCCGTCCGAGTCCAGAACCGCCCAGCTCTGTACGGGCCAGCAGTCGTTCAGCTGCCAGATCAGCGCACCCCGACAGCCCACCGTGCGTCGAAAGTGCTCGATGCCGAAGCGCAGGGCGTCGCGCTGGTTGAGCTGGGAGAAGTACGTAAACTCCTCCAGGTCGCGCGCCACCGGGTAGTGCAGCTCGGTGTACCCGACGTACGTGTCGTAGCCCTTCGAGGTCTTGTCGTGCCAGCGCGCGATGGGGTCGCGCACGTCGCGGCGTGACCACTCCGGATCGCCGGCATACATCTTTTGCCACACCGTGCGCCCGGGCGCGCTGGCAAAGCCGAACTCGGAGGCGAAGCGGCCCGTCGAGTCTTTGTAGAACTTCCAGTCGCCGCGGCCGTGCCAGACGTCCCAGTAGTGCTGGTCGCCGATGTTGCCGTCGTTGGCGTTCTCCCCGCCAATGGGTGACGAGGCGATGTAGGGCCGCTCGGAGTCGAAGGCCTGCACGGCTTCGGGCAAGGTGCCGTCGTACAGCTTCTCCCCGTAGTAGCGCGCGGGCTGCGGCGCGGGGCGCCCCCACTTCGAGTGCCACATGGTCAGGTTTTCGTTGTTGCCGCACCAGATCGCCAGGCTCGGGTGGTTGCGCAGCCGCTTGATGTTGACCTCGGCCTCGACGCGCAGCACCGCTTGTTCAGGCTCGTCGTCGGGCACGTAGCTGCAGGCAAAAGGAAAGTCTTGCCAGACGAGCAGACCGAGCTCGTCGCAGATCTCGTAAAACTCGTCGCTCTCGTACACGCCGCCGCCCCAGATGCGCAGCATGTTCATGTTCATATCGATGGCCCGCTCGGCCTGGGCGAGCAGCCGCGGGCGGTCGACGATCGAAGGGAACGAGTGATCGGGGATCCAGTTGGCCCCGACCGCCCACAGCCGCACGCCGTTCACCTCGAACTCGAACGACTCGCCTTGTGCGTCCTTCTCGCGCAGCAGGCGCACGCGGCGCAGTCCGATCTTTTGCGAGCGCGTGTCGAGAGCGCGCCCCAGAAGCTCTTGCCGACGCGACACGCCCTTCGGCACGAGGAAGCTCTGGACCTCATATAACTTTTGCTCGCCGAGCCCCACGGGCCACCACAGCTCGGGCTCTCTGAGCTTGACGCTCTGCCCGTCCGCGACCGGCGCGTCCACGCCCTCGACCAGGTGGAAGACATGCCCCGCGCCGTCCACCTGGCTCTCGAACGTGAGCTCGACGCCACCGCCCTCGAGGTGCTTCTGGATCACGTGCACGTCGACGATGCGCGCCGTGTACTCGAGCAGCGAGACGCCCCGCCAGATGCCCGCCGACGTCAAGCGCGGACCCCAGTCCCACGCGAACATGTACTGGGCCTTGCGCAGGAAGGCGCGCTCGTCGAAGCGCGACACGTCGTCCGGCATGCCCTCTTTCTCGAGGTAGCGCGCGCGCCGCTCGCGGCCCACCTTGGGCGCGGACTGGAACACGATGCTGAGCTCGTTTTCTCCCGCGTTCAGCTTGCCGGTGACGTCGATCTCCAGCGGCACGAACATGTTGTCGTGCTGGGCGACCTCGGTGCCGTTCAAGGACACGCGGCACACCGTGTCGAGCCCCTCGAAGCGCAGCACCTGGCGGGCCAGCTGCGGGTCACCTGCGAAGGAGAACTGACGCCGGAAGATCCACTCCGACTCGTCCACCCATTGGCAGCCGAGCTCCGCGCGGGCGCCAAAGGGGTCGGCGATGATGCCATGGCGGATCAGATCGAGGTGGACGTGCCCGGGCACCTGGGCCGGCAGCCACTCCAGATTGCTGAAACCGAGCTTCTGGGGCTTGCCCTGAGCGTCGAGCCAGCTCGACGCCGCGAGCTCCCACCCACCATTGAATGCTGTCTTACGGATCACGGCGCGGAAGCTAGTGCAATGGATCCGTTGACGCGATGGGAATTTGCGAGCCCCGCAGGTTACGCGAGGCGCGCCCATCGACGGGCTGCGCTGCGCTCACTTTTCGCCTGTCATTGCATCGACCGGGGGCCGGACCGCTGCGCTGAGTCGCTCATACCCCGCTGCGCTGGGATGCAAAAAATCCCCCATCATCGTTTTCGCAATCCGGCCATCTCCCGAGAGGAACCCCCCGCCAACATCCGCGACGTGCACCCTGCCGGGCACCTCGAGCGCCGACAACTGGGGGTTGGTGACCATGATCTTGCGGCGCAGGTCATCCTTTGGTTTGCCCTGCCGGCAAGATGCCGAGCAGGAGGATGGGCGGGGCAGGCAGCTTCGGCCGCACGCGCTCGATGACGGCGTGCCTCGATTCGCTGATCGACGCTAACCTGCGAGCTGACGCTCGAGTTGCGCTCGAGCCTGCAGGCTGCCACTCGGACGGCAACACGCAGTAATTATTCTTAATATATTAGCTCACCATAGCCATAATAATATCTTTTTACATCGAAAGCGCTTCAATATTATTACCTTTTTTGCCAATAACTGCCATAATATTAGCATGGCCAAGACGATCAGCACCCTGCTCCCACCCACGAGCGAGCTGTTGACGCGGTTCGGAGAGCGCCTGCGCCTGGCGCGCCTGCGCCGGCGGCTCAGCGCGAAGCAGGTCGCGGAGCGAGCCGGTATGGTGCCAATGACGTTGCGTAGCGTGGAGCGCGGCGGCGCGGGGGTAACCATCGGCGCTTACCTGGCTGTCATGCAAGTGCTTGGGATCGAGAAAGACCTGGAGCAACTGGCGGCGACCGACCTGCTGGGGCGTGAGCTGCAGGACTCACGCTTGCGCCTTCACAAGCGCGCTGCGGGCACCCAACCGGCGACACGCACCGAGTCGACGCAGCGCGCGCCCATCGCGTCCACGGGTAAGGGCAAACGCCCGCACACGGTTGCCCCGGCCTTGCTCGAGCGGAAACCCGGGAAGCAGGTCGCGCCTGCCATCAAACTCGAGAAGGTCGCCGCCCACGATCGACGTTGGGCGGAGCAGAGCGGCTTTGCCAGCTCCGCGGCGTTGGCGAGCTTGATCGAACCAGGCACCTCTCGGGCCAAGAAGCAACGCTGACACATGCAGAGCGAGATCGCCGTATATGCCGACTGGGAGGGGTTGCCCGCGCCGTTACGCCTGGGTCTGCTCCATGCTCGACGCGGCGCGGGTGGCGAGGTCTCCGGCTTCGAATTCGACGTAGCTGCCCTCGCGCACGCTGCGCTGGTCAACCTCGCGCTCGACCCACGACTCGGACCCTTCGAGGGCCGGCAACATCCACCGCAGGGCAACCAGACCTTTGGCGTCTTCACCGACGCGAGTCCCGATCGCTGGGGGCGGCTCTTGATGCGGCGGCGCTTCGAGCGCGAACAGAGAGCGGGGACCGCTCCCAAGAACGCGCGTCTGCACGAGTCCGACTACTTGCTCGGCGTTCACGATGCTTTTCGCGCCGGCGCGCTTCGCTTCAAACGCGATGATGTCGGAGACTTTCTGGACAACCGACATGGCATTGCCGCGCCGCCGTTCGTGCAACTGCGGGAGCTCGAGGCGGCCAGCCTCGCGCTGGAACGCGACGAGGACAACGTGGACCCTGCTGGCAACGGCTGGTTGCGCATGCTGATCGCGCCGGGTGGCTCGCTGGGCGGCGCGCGGCCAAAGGCGAGCGTCGTCGATCCCAACGGGCAGCTGTGGATCGCCAAATTCCCGAGTGCCCGCGACGAGCACGACGTCGGTGCGTGGGAGCTGGTGCTACAAACGCTGGCGCGCGGCTGCGGATTGCGCGTGCCCGAGGGCTTGGCGCGGCGCTTCGCAAACCCGTACCACACGTTTCTGGTAAAACGCTTCGACCGCACCGAGAGTGGGCGGCGCTTGCACTTCGCATCGGCCATGACGCTGACCGGTCATCGGGATGGCGACGATGCGTCCACCGGGGCGAGCTATCTCGAGCTCGCGCGAGTGCTGATCGATCACGGCGCGCAGACCGACACCGATCTGTCCGAGTTGTGGGCGCGCATCGTGTTTAACATGCTCGTGTCCAACACCGACGACCACCTGAGAAATCACGGCTTCATTCTCATACCCGGCAAGGGCTGGAGCCTGTCCGAGGCGTACGACATGAACCCGGTGCCTGACTCCACTGGCTTGACGCTCAATGTCAGCGAGGCCGACAACGTGTTGGACCTGCAGCTGGCGCGCGCCGTCGCGCCTTACTTTCGCGTCTCAGCAGCCCGCGCGAATCATCTCATCGAAGCGAGCCAGGCGGTTGTTAGGCAATGGCCAAAGGTCGCGCGGCGCCTGCGTATTCCTGCACGCGAGCAGCAACGCCTCGCCTCCGCTTTTCGCCTTGCGGGGTAGCGACCACGGGGAGCCGAGGTCGCGCGCCGACGAGACACGCGGCAAATGGCGCCCTCCGCGCCGGATACCTCCGGAGAGGACGACTCACGACGGCCGGGGCAGGCCACATTAGGGCCTGCCCGATCCGCAGATCTCATCGCGTCGAGTCGTCGCCTGGGCAGCGAGCGACAGCAACGACCCCCCGCTCGCTCTCCATGCACTTCAGAAGGCGGTCCGCGCGCGCGTGCCTGCTCCTGGACTCCTTCACCACTCAGATCGACAGCCCGTACGCCAGCGACGACTCCCGCGCCGAGCTGCGATTGCCCCGTGTGCGGAGGAGCACGAGTCGCAAGGGCGACTGCTGGGACAGTGCCGTCACCGAGAGCTTCTTCGCGACCCCTTCGCGCCGAGCTCGTTGACAACGAGCGCTATCCGGATCGTGAGGCGGCGATGCGCTCGATCGGCGACTACATCGACACCTTCTACAACGTCGAACGCCGCCAGTCGCATCTCGCTACCTGGCTTTGACTACTACGGCATGCTCCTCGAGCCGGCGATTGAATACTGCCGTATTTCACGTTTGGTCTCTTGATGCATCGGTCTCGGTCGTATTCGCGTTCGTTCACTCCCGACCGAAAACGTGGGGCCTGGCGGCGACCGCCTTGCTGGCTGTCGGGTGCGTCCTCGAGCAACCAGCCATGGGCCCTGGTACGCAAGCTGTCGCGGCGCCCAGGCGTTCACCGCTCCGCAGCAGCTCGGGATGCGCCACCACGTCCATCCGCCGGAGGTATCGTTGAACGAACTCGTGGGCTCGCCTCAACGTCGCGACCCTGCTCACAATATACGCGTCGTCCGACATTTCCAGAAGGTCCCTCCACAGCCGTTCGGCTTGCAACCAGTGACCGACCGCTTGATGGGCCGCCGCTAGATGCGCGCGCACGCGGGGCGACGCTGACTTGACGCGCGCTCGTTCGACGAGTCGCAGAGCTTCGTCGTCTTTGCGGGCACGCCGCAGTTTGACTGCCTCGATGAGCAAGCGCTCGACTTCTGCAGCCTCAGCGGGCGCGGACTGCCCGACCTGTGCGCCCACTGGCCCCACGCTTCCCCCGGTGGCCATCGCGAATATCAGCGACGACACGAGCCTTGCCTTCCAATTTCTTCGCATCATTACTTCCTCTCCGGCGCCTACCGCGCAACGGGAGTTGCCCGACCCGATGGGGGTCCTCCAGGGCCCCCTCAGGCTCTCCCTGGCCATCGAGCGCGCTGTCATTCGTCGCCGAACGTACAGCCCGTCGTCCCCAGGATCGCGTCGGCGAGCGCCACGCCGCGCCCGGTGTTGGTGCCAAAGTCGGTGTGGTTGCACACGCCGCCCGGGTCGCCGGAGCAACCCGGAGCGTGGCGCACGGGGCATGCGTCGGGATTGTTCGCGAGGCAATCGAGGAACGCATCGCACTGCGCCGCGCCGCTCCGGCCGTTACTACTGCAATCGAGCACCTGCGCCAGCCGCCGCGCGCAGCGCGTGCAATCGACCCGAGTGCCGCCGCAGCAGCGGCCGTCTTGACACGCAGCGCTCTGGCAATCGGCGTCCACCTTGCATACATCGCCCGCTGCACACGGGCCACATGTGCCCCCGCAGTCGACCCCCGTTTCCGTGGCGTTGCGCTCGCCGTCGCCGCAGCTCGAGCATGAACCGCTCACGCAGCGGCCACTCGCGCAATCGCCGTTGCCGGCGCAGGTGTCTCCCGCAACGCAGCGCGCGCAGCCCGGGTCCTTACCGCCGCACCGCCCACACGGCGGGCGCACGCATGCGACGACGGGCCCAGCGCCGTTGACGACCCCGCCATCGCAGCGGGCTTCGGCGCACGCACCGTCCCCGCCACAGAGCCCGCTGCTGCAGTCCCCGCCATTGCGACAGCTCGCCCCCTGAGCGCACGGCGCACACGCGCTGCCGCCACAATCCGACCCCGCGTCATCACGATCCAGGCGGCCGCCGTCGCAGGTCGGGGACTGGCAGCGGCCCTCGCGACAAGAGCCCGACTCGCAGCCCGAGTCGGGCGCACAGCCCCCCGGCAGCTGCTCGAGCTCAAAGCCGCGGACTTCACTCGCCCCCGGGGAGGAGCCGGTGGAAACCGGGCTCGCGTCACCCGCTGGCGGCGTCCCTCGGTCCACCTCGGTGGAAGCGTCCGCGGCGCCGGGCCTTAGCGGTGCGTTCACTTCGAGCGGAACATAAGGGTCGCTGGTCAGCGTGCAGCTCACCAGCAGTTGAACCAGCACGGCGCCGGACGCGCTCGGCCTGTAGAGCTTGGGAAGTAAAGACATCAAGCTGCCACGCCGTTCGGGCCTGAACAGACGGCGAGCAGCACCGCCAAACTCATTCTTCTGATCATTCGCCAGCTCCGCTTCATTGCGCCTTGCGCCAAAGAGGCACACGAGGACTCGATGAGTGGAGGTGTGCAGCCTCGGCTTTGTGACACGAGATTTGCGGCGAACCAGAGCCTGAGGCGTGCTCCCGTGCGCCACTGAGAGGCTGTGGCCGGGTTTGGCCCGGGCTCAACCCTGCGGTGGCTGCATCGCTCGGCGCTTGTGGTTGAGTAGCGTGCGGGTCGCATCCATATGTCTGGCGTACCACAGGACCCGTCCAGACAAGAGAGCTCCTGAGAGTCAGGGAGACTCGGGGATCTCGAAGGCTACCAAGGACTCCGCGCTTCCCGTTTCTTCGTTCAGCTCCCGAACCTTACCCACCCCTCGAGCAAACCAGAACATCTTTGTCTGAGCATCTGAAGCTTCGACGCCTTCGGCCTCCGCCTGCCAATCCTTCGTACGACGAATCTGAATACAGTCGAACGTGCCCGCGGCCGTGACCTGCTCGTCCGACAGGCTCAAAATCTCGAACGTGTGTTTGCGCTCTTCAGGTGGCTTGCCCTGGCCGTGGGGGGGCGTCTCCACCCGCACGTACTCGGGGCTTTCTTTGTAACCCACGCTCCGCTTGGCCCAATCTTCGTTGAACCGCGTGAAACCCACCCCGTAGCTGACCGACGACTGAAGCGTGGCTTCTTCGGTGCCGACCGACACCAGATATTCGTCTTTGGTCATGCGCGAGACTCGACCGTTCAACTTCGTGACCACGGCGTCGGAGCGCAACCGATCGCTCGGTTTAGGCGAATCCGACATGAGGAACGCCGGGGCGCCCTCCAAAGTAGTGCTAGTGAGGGTCACCGTCTCGACCCAGGTGGAGTGCTCGTAGCGCCACCACGCACCATCCACGAGCGGGTGGTAGTCGCTTTCGACAGGGGCTGGATCGGGCGGGGGGCCTTGCCCGCAGGCGAAAAGCAACACTAGGGCGAGCTGATTGGCGATCGCGAGCTTAAATGACATCATAGATCCACGGCTTGTTGACCGATGACGAGAGTCACCTTGTTGTTGTCGTTGCAAACGCGCAGGCCCTCGAGAAGGGCGCTCGACGTGGTGCCCTTCTTTAGTACCACGGAGAGTGCGACTTCCTGGAGTACGCCGGCTCGAACCGTTTCGATCGAGATCACCCGCCATTCGTCGAGGTGGCTGCGGAACGGCACATCGAACGCTCGCTCATAGTCTCGGTCGACCGGAAACCGAATGCGCAGAATCCGTTCGGTGATCTCTTTGGCGAACAGGTTGAATCGGCTGAGCGCCACGACGAACGCCGACATCGCTGCAGTAGCGAAAACGGCGAGCAGGTAGAACCTCGTGCCAACCGCCATGCCCAAAGACATGACGAGAAAGATGAAACCTACGTCGCGCGTCTCTTTCACTGCATTGCGGAAGCGAATGATGGAAAGAGCGCCGACGAGCGCAAATGCGCGGGCCACGTTGGACCCAATGATCAGCATGATGAGCGAAACGACGGTGCCCATCATCACCAAAGTGTGCACGTATTGTTGAGAATAGGACACACCTTTGTGCGTCGCGCGGTACACCCAACCGATCACGAGCGAGAGCACGAAGCTGAGGAACAGGGCCGTACCGACGTCAAAAAAGCTGACGCTCGAGGTCAGGTTGCCGGTGCGTTCGAGCTCTTTGAGTAGTTCATCCATGAGTGGGCTCCGAAACGAGCAGTGGCGTAACCAAAGGATTCGCCTTGGAGGTCGTGGCTTGGTTTTCCCCCGGATCGACGCCACCTGTGCCAACAGGAGATGGCCCGACTTCGGGGCTCAGCGCGAGCGGCATCACGTTGATGCCGTTCAGCCGCGCAACTCCGCAACAATACTTGCTAACACGTGTGAGCTGGCAGTTGTGGCGAGCGAGCATGGATGTGACCCACTCGGGCACGCGGTCGTCGGCTTTGACTTCCATGATGCACCACTCTTCCGGCAGAACGAGTCGGTTCGTGGCTGCGGCGTTGACGGTCAGGGCGTTGACGCGCGCCGCGACTCGCGTGTCGAAGGTGATGCGCAGGCCGGCGTTTTCATGTGTCCCTTCATAGGCGCGGCGATGGTACGCCGTAATCGCCGCAGGGCGCAGGTCCATAGCCCGGCTGAGATAGGTGACCTCCTGCGCCACCTGCGCGTCGAGCGTGTCCAAACCTTCCGGTGAAAACTTGCCGGCGCATAGATCCTCGGCCTGTTCGATCGGCAGCTCGAGGCGCCGCTTCTGCACGGTCTTGTTGATGCGTTGCTTGATCTCGACGGACGCCATGGTGACTTTTCTCACGTCGTCTTCCGGATAGATGCGCAGACGCACCTTACGCCGAAACTTCAGCCCTTCGATCTTCGCCCAGAAAAAGTCATATTCAGGGCTGTCATAATACAGGCTCACCACCGGGTAACCCTGGGTGCCGCCGTGCTTGTCGGGCATGATCTGATGCTTCACATCATCCATGATGTTTGCGCAAAGCGACGCGGGCAGGACGTACTTGAGCTCGAAGCGATTGAAGCGGCGGATCACTCGTCGTCCTCCTCATCGTCGTCTTCCCCGCCGTCGCCCATCCCCGCCGCCTCGGGCGGATCGAACGTGACGCGCACCCCAAGCGAAGAAGGATCGGCGCGCAGCCCGCGCCCGATGAGCTTCAATGTCAAGAGCTCAGGCAGCGCCGGGCTGGGCGGAAGCTCGATGCGCAGCAGTCCACGTTCCTCGATGCGGCGCTTCTGCGCCCAGCCGAGTCCTTCGAGCTCGATGTCGTAAGGGATGTGTCGTGGAGGCGTCTGGATGTCAAGCACGAGCCCCGTCACGCCCACCGAACGCGGCGTGCGAATAATGGTCACCGATGACGTGTCGATCCATCCGTCACGATGGGCGCTGACGATGCCGATCTCGCCGGAGGTGAGCAGGGCGCTGGCGAGCTTTGGATGCCGCGACATGGCGGCGAGCAGGAGCTCGCGATCCTTCCGTGTGAGCTCATAGATCTGTCCAATCTTGAGCTCGTGGTGGAGCTGCCAGACACGATCGAGCGGCGGCGCGGAGAGGCCCCATGCAAAGAAGGAGAGTGTCAGCCCGTACACGGCACCCACCAACGAGAGCCCGACGCTGGGCTTTTGCCACGTCATGGGATCGTCTGCTCCTTCTGGTCGCCCAGCCAGCGCGGCAGATCCTGCCAATCCGAGAGCTCGAGCACGCTCTCGAGCACGTGGTCGAGCACGCCGCGCCGTGGCAGATCGAGCAGCACTCGGCCGCGGTCGAGCGTGTGCGTCTTCCGATCGTCGCGCTTTACGGCATCCCGTGTAGACTCCGCCACGAACAGCACGTTCGCCGTAACTTCGCTGTCGCCCGCGTAGCGCACCGTGCGCTGGTACGTGCGCACGCCCGTGCCGTTCCGGAAGAGCACGCTGCCGCTGAGCGCGACCTTAGACGCATTCTTGACGAGCACACCAACCTTGGAGGTAGCGATCAGGGTATTTTCGACGTTGACGTCGCTGCCTTCGCCGGCCGAGATGCCGTTGCCCTCGGAGCCTAGGATGATCGAGTCGCCGAGCCGCACCTGGCTGCCCATCAAGTCGAAGGCGTCGTCTCCCGCATTCGAGACACGCAACCCGCGGAGATCGGCGGTCGTGTACTCGAGATCAAAGGCGTCCTCCGGAACTTTGAGGAATGAAGTGTCTCTCACGTCGAGACGCTTGACGTAGGCCACGTGCAGC
This sequence comes from Deltaproteobacteria bacterium, assembly GCA_043747815.1. GTDB lineage: Bacteria > Myxococcota_A > Polyangia > Polyangiales > Polyangiaceae > SZUA-265. The sequence continues at coordinate 65,373 of JAYTOL010000116.1, read as the reverse complement.
GTGTCCGTCTCGCCGCCATTGTTGCCGAATCGGCAGCCTTCGATCATGACGTCGTGCGTATCGTGCACGTCGATCATTCCCGGGTACTGCACCGAGCGCCAGCTCGGCTGAGTTCCACCGCCGATGCTGACGTAGCTCAGGCGTGAACCGCTCGTATGCGGGCCTTGGATCGCAATACCCCCGAAGGGCGCACTACCGAGCGGAAGCACCTCGATACGATCGTGCTGCTGCCCGTCGAACGTCACCCTACCGAGGAAGATCAACGACACGCCCGGCCCGAGATGCAGCCTGCTACCGGGCATTATGGTCACCGTCTCGTTCGGCCCGAAGATGCGCGTGCTCGGCAGGCTGATGTTGCCGGGCCCGAGCGTCACCGCGATGGGCGCCGCAGCGTCGAGCTCCCAAGGATGAGGAGCCACCTCACTCGCCTCGAATTTCGGAACATTGTCGCCGTTAAGCCTCGCCTTGGGCAAACGTGCGGCGAGGGCAGCGCAGACAGGCCGGCTGACGACGCGAGAGTCGGTGGCGAGGTGGCGCCCTCGAGCCACGACACCTTCGGGGCGGCAGCTAGAGACGAGCTCCAGTGAATATTCGATCGGCAGCTCGTCGGCTCGCACGTGGCCGCGACGGGGGTTGGGGTCGTGTTGCGGCATGAGCCCGACGCTAGGATAGAGCGAGAGCTCGTCGGCGAGCTTGATCTGACCCGCGCGGCCGCGGGTGGCAAGCTCACGACCACCTCGCATCAGACGAGCGGAAGGCGCTACGCAGTCGGCGCCGAACGTCACCGTGAGCTCATTGAAACCCACCCCCGCATGGCCATCGATCACGAGCGAGAGGCTCGTGGCAAACAAGGGCTCCGCCAGCTTGGCGTCTCGCCGCACGACCGGCTCGCCCACGGCGATGTAGAGCGGGTTTTTCTCGAGCTCGGCCACCAGCTGGGCGTGCCGATGGCCGTAGGTCGTGAGCTCCGACTCCACCACCAGAGCGAGACGGCCCAGCGAGTTTGGGCGCAGCATGCGCCGATGAAAGGCGTCGACCCGCGGTAGCTGCCGATACGCGTCCCAGTAAGGATCGGTGCGGAGCTCGGGGGCGAGCTGCGCGAGCAGACGGCGCGCGCGCGCGTGCAGGGCAGCGGGGCTGCCTTTGCCCGTCAAGAAGTCGTAGAGCAGCCGGTTGCGAAGGCTCAGGTAGCTCGGCAGCATCTTCAGGCGAATCAGCACCGGATTGTCGACGAGGTTGAACGACGGATCCTCCCGGAAACCTCGAGACTCGCCCGCGATCGGCTCCCAGCGACCACGATAGGGGTCGAAATAGTAGGTGTGATTCTCGCGAAAATCGCGCTGGTCGCCGCCAAACGCCACGTCGAGCGCATCAAGCCGCGCAAAGGTCTCGAGGTCGAGCTCGTGCTGGGCAAAGTCGGCGAATTGCTGGTTCGTCGAGTCGTGGACGTGTCCGAGGAAGCGCAAGAGATCGGTGAAGTCAGCCTTGTCGACCTCCGAGTCGGTGCGCGACGATACTTTCGTCCAGTAGTGGGTGTTGGTCCAAAGCTGCTCGGTAGAGGCCGCGGCAGGTAGCTCGCTGGCGTAGATGCTACCTGGCATGCGTGACGACGATCGGAGCAAGCTCTCGTCCGCGGCGGTCTCGTAGCGATACACTCCGAAGTCTTTCGCGTTGATCTTGACCCGGACGTATCTGGAGACCTGTGTCAAGATGCCTGCCTCCTGGGCGAGGTCTAGGATCAATTGCTCTGCGATCACCATCGGCGTCGGATCGTTGATCAAGTTGAAGATGCGTTGGCCATCCAATAGCTCGCCCTTGTCGAGCTTGACTTTTAGCGACCTCTGAGGGCCGAGCGTGTGCCAATGCCGGCTGCCCCGGATTCGAACCTCCGCGTTCAAGAGTCGTTCGCCCTGTTCCACCTTCGCTTCGACATACGGGCGAGCGTCGGCTTGCTGAGCGCCGTCGAGGAGCAAGTCATAGTCGTGCTGCGTCAGCCGCAGACGGTACTCCGGAAGCTGCGATGGCTCTGGCGGGGGATTCATCAGCATGCGGCGGATGTCGCCCTGGAGCTGATCGTTGAGGGCAATATGTAGCGTCTCGAGCTCGAGCGGTGCCTTCGCATCGACTGCTCGCCGATAGTGGTCGACCCGAGAGAAGGAGCTCCACGCGTACCAAAGCACGAGCAGCACTCCCGGCAGGCTCATTGCCACGCTGGCGAGCGGTCGCGCGCGGTAAAGCCGTTGCAGAATGGAGCGGGGCATGTTGTGTCCGAACGAGAGACGGTAGACTTTCCCCGCGAGCTACTGCCGCGCTACTCCCCCCGCTGACACCCGGCCGCGGATTGCTCGCCCGCGCGTGGATACGGTCGGGCCTGCTTGATGAACAGACTCGGCTCACCCGGCGTCCGCTTGTCGTCAAACTTCCAGTCGACCTCGAGAGCATACCACCCCCCCGCAGCGCCGTAGGCCGGGACGAAGTACTTGTGGATGGCGTCGAGCGCGACCCCGAGCCGGTAGGTTTGTTCGGGGGCAAGCACAGTCCCGCCCTCGTCTACCAGGGAGCTCCGCTGCGTGTAGAGGATCGGCTGGCCCGGGCTGCTGAAGTAGTGCAAGTAGGCCTCGGGTAACGTACCGAGATCCGGGGTGACCACGTCGACGTTGCCGACTTGCCCGTTCACGTAGAACGCGGGCTCGAGCCCGCTCGCGTCGAAAGGGTTGTTGGTGATGGCCACGCCCTGCGACTCTTCTTCGGGGAAGTTAGCGTGCACGAGCAGCGCCATGCCGACGTCCAGGTGGCGCATGGAGAAGTACTCCCGTTCTTCGTACGCGCGCGGATTCCACACCTGCGACCAGACCTTCTTCACGGCCCACTCCACGGAGTCCGTCTCGCCGCTTGGCACCGACGGCACGCCCGTCTCCGAGTCGTACAGACCGGCGCCCGTGAACTGCCCTAGGTCTTCCGCGTTGGTGCTGGAGCGGAAGCGAATGTTTTCTCCTGGAAAGAGCTCGGCCGCTCGTGCCACGAGCACGTCTACCACGTCCGAACGCATCGGCGCCGCGCGCACCTCTGTCTTGAAGAGCCGCAGCGCTTCTGCCCGCTGAACGGGATCGGCCCAGGTCGGCTCCGCCATCAGCGCCTCGATCCGCGCGTACAGGCCATTATCGCGCATGAACTGGTCGTAGAAGAACATCGGCACGCCAAAACCCGCCGCGATGGGTCCCTCCCCATCCAGCTCCGGCAGCGCCGCGAAGGCGCCCGACCGTTGTGCATTGGCGAGCGCACCGTAGTTCGTTGCCTTGGCACCGAAGATCGGTATCGCCTGCCGGATCGCCGCAGCAAGGTTCGTGTTCGACGGATCGAGCATCGCGCTCGCCTCCCGCAGATCCATGACGGTGAGGTCCATCGGCTGCACTACGAGGGGCTGAGGCCGGTGCTGCTGCCACCAGGCCTCGGCCTCTGCGGCGGAGATCTCGCGGATGCCCCAGTCGAGTGGCCCCACGGTGAGCTCCACCCATTTGCCCTCTAGCGCACGCAGCTCGGCAAGGTCCAAGGCGCCACGCAACGCCATGTTCGGCGTGCCACGGTTGACCGCCAGCACATTGATGTGCGCTAGCGGCGTTTGAAACGCAGCGGTGATTTGCCCCGCGACGATAGAGATGTCATTGGGGACGGAGTCGAGCACGACGATTTCCCGATAAGACGTGTAATTTCCGTCCACTTCGGCCGCGGTCTTGAAGCGAAGTATGCCGGTGCTCGTGCCGGGGTTGAGCGGCTGATAGTCTGTGCTGGCGTACAGCTCATCGGTGCGCGTGATCGGAATGTAGTTTGGCAACCGGTCTGCCGCTGTGTCGAGTCGCACGCTCGTGGGGTGGAAAGAGAGCTGGGCGCCGAGCCAGGTATTGTCCCTGACGATGTTGAACGCCGTCTCGATCAACGCGGCGTCCGCGGCGTCATAGGGCGAGAGCTCGAAGACCCAGCGATTGGGGCCGGCGTAGTGCGACAGCGCGCCAAGGATGAACCGCCGGTCCGGGCTGTAGTACTCGGTCGAGTTGAACTGGGCCAGCGGGGCCACGATGGGCAACTCTCCACCGCTCAGGTGCTCGGAGACAAACTCCCAGTGGACGCAGTAGCGCTTCGAATTCTGGAAATGAAGCGCATTGTGGTTGGCGCGATCGACGACGATCTTGACTGACGTGGCCCCCGGGATGCTCGTGTCCGCTGGCTGGCTCGCGAGAGCCGCGTAGTCTGCCGGGCAGCTGAGCCCGGCGGCGCCGTCCGGGTCACTACCGGCGGCGATCTGGCAAGGCAGGAGCGACTCCGACTCTGCGCAGCCCGGCTCCAGAGCGGGGTCGAGACCAGCGCGGGTTGGCCCCGAGCAAGACAGACGCGTTTCGTCGACTTGTGGGGCGCAGGCGGCCGGGTAAAGCGCCGACGCCAAGCACACGAAGCCGCGAGCCGCCCAGGACGTGACGCCAGAATTGGTCAATGATCTACGGTAAGACATGGGTCACTCGCAGCGCTGCAGAGTTAGGTTGCAAACTTTATCCATGGGGCAGTCACTCGGCGCACTACATGGCGTGAAACCCGCTACGCCGACTGAGGCAGCGAGAGGAGAACCCACGACCAGCTCCACGCATCCGATCTCGAGCTCTACGTGATCGGCCGTTCGCCGTGTGATTCTGCCGTTAGGAAAACCGGTGACCCCGGAGCTGATCAAGCGATCGATGATCGCGGCGGGCACCGTCGCGCTGCCGGTGTCCTCGAATTCGCACGAAAGCGACAGTGGTGTGATCCCATGCTGGTCGATCGTGAGCTCGACGAGCACCGTCGTCGCGACGTTCGTCGTGAGAGCCGCCCAATCGAGCACCAGCTCCGACCCCACCTCGAGCACCCAGCTCGGCGCCTCTGGCAGCGGCTCGGAGCCGATCCCAAAGAGCTGAAACTCGGGTATGCTGCCCTCTCCTGCCGCGGACAGCACGATCTGACTCGCGATCTCGTAGGGAGGATTGTCTGCGCCCGGTGAAAAATAGGAGTTGCCCGGCGATAATGGGCTCATCGCGATCTCTCGAGTGAGGCCCAGAAGGCTGACTTCCCCCACGCTCACCTGGCGCGGATAGGGAATGCAGCTGCCCAACTCACCGCAGGTCTCCGCGCCGACACAGGCGGGTAGACACGCGAGATTGCGCCGCTCGAGCAGGCGGCAGCGGCCTGCTTCGGCCACCACGTTCGGAATCGCCGTCGGCACCACGCCTTCGCTCACCACGCCTTGGATCACCCCGAAGTCGATCTGCTTCTCTACGGAGAAGCGGCCGACTCGGGCGCTCGTCTCGCACGCCCCGCGCGGGTTGGAAAATGGCGTCGGCTCGCCATTCGAGTCGGTCTTGCCAGGCTCACCCGAGGTTCCGCCATTCGAGCCTGTCTCATCAATGGAGCCTGGCTCTTCGCTCCCCGACCCGCCGGACGAGTCGGGCGCTGTCTCGCCATCGTGGTCACCGTCGGTCGCGGCTGGCTGATCGATGTCGGATGGCTCAGTGGTATCAGTTACGACGCGAGCTTCGTCCGAGCACGCGGCGGCGAAACTGATTGCGAAAACGGCGAACGGAACACGAGCAATTTTTGTTATGGGCATCGTCATGGCCGGCCTTCGTAGAACTCCGTCGCGCCCCGAGCTCCAAGGGAGATGCCGAACAGACGACCTTGATCGCGGTCCGCCACGTACATGACTTGGCTCGAGAAACCGCCCACGTCGCGGCCCCACTTCATGTTCGGAATCCAGCCGGAAGGCAGAGTCGCGAGCAGTGCGCTCTCGCCGGCCGGGGAAATCCGCCAGACATTGCCCTTCACGAACTCCGTCGCGTACACGTTGCCGCAAGCATCGACGGCCATGCCATCGACCCCACCGGGCGAAGAGTCACAGACCCCGCCGCTGCAGACGCCGCTGCCAAACCGAGCATCGTTACAGGCGTCGCCGTCGGTCAAGCCATTGCACGCCACGGAAGCGCAATACAGCGTTCCCCTCTGATCGGTGCAGACACCGATGCCCACGGTGTCGCTCGAGCACGGAACTCCCGTGCTGAGCCCGATGCAAACGTTCGAGGATGCACAATACAGCCCACTTTCAGACTCGGTGCAGACGCCCTCGGAACCGGACTCGTCGAAACACGGAGCGCCCTCCGTGAGTGACTCGCACACGCTCGGAGGCCCGCAATACGGGTACCCTTGGTATTCGGTACAGACGCCTACGAAGCCAGGCTCGGAACAGGGAGCGCCTTTCGTCAGCGAGTCGCACACGTTCCGCAGCCAGCAATACAGCCCCCCGTCTAACGTAACGCACGTGCCCTCGCCCTGCGGGTCAAGACAGACAGCGCCGGCGGTGAGGCCCTCGCAGACGTTCGGCGGAACGCAACTTAGCGTTTCGTCGAAGGCTTCACACACCCCGGTGCCCCCGATAAAGGCATCTTCGCAAGCATCACCCGCGCCGCGCCCCTCACACGGGTCGAGGGGCACACAAAACAGATCCTCGCCTTCACCCTGGCAGGACCCCGGTCCGAACGAGTCTACGCAAGCTGCGCCCGGCGCCGCGCCTTCGCACGGGTTGCGCGGAACGCAGAACATCCCGTAAAATTCGCTGACGCAAACGCCGGCGAGGAAGGTCGGATCTTCGCAAGCGGCGCCCTCGGCGAGCCCATCGCAAGGCGGCACACAGCGGCCCGCCTGACACGTACCAGGGCCCGGGTAGTCGCAAATGTCGCCCTCCGTGAGCCCCGGACAGGGATCGACGGGCAGGCAGTCGACCACATTGGCGAGAGCCTGACACTTCCCGGCTATATACGAGGCGCTCTGGCAATCCGCACCCTCTTCACCGCCCGCGCAAGCGAGCTCCGGCTCTTTTAGGGTAGCCCCAGGCATACGCGCAAACACGCTCGCGTGCCCCAGCTCGCCAGGGGTCGAGAGCTCTAATTTGTATACGCCGGACCCTTCGAAACTACCGACGTAGAGCAGCGATGGGTCATCGCTGAAGGCGATGCCGTTCGGCCCGGTCAAGCCGAGAGCCACGACGCTAAACTCACCCGTCTGTGGGTTGACTCTCCTGACACGCCCGCCTGCGTTCTCCGCCACGTAGACGAAGCCGTCCGGTCCGATATCGAGCCCGTTCGGATACAGCAAGCCCCCAAGCACCACGCTGACCGCGCCGTTCGGATAGACGCGCTTCAGAGCGCCGGCGGCGACATCACAGAAAATGAGGGAGTCATCGGGCAGGATGGCCATACCCGCAACCCCGCTCGAGAGCGCCGGTGCCCACAGTTGTTTTTGTCCGGTTTTCGAGATTCGAATCAAATTCGAGCTCTCGTCCATACCCACGTAGTTGCCCTGCGCATCGAACACGAAGTCCTCGGACGAGGTAAACCCTTCGAGTGTTTCGAACGCGACAGGGCCATGAGCTACGGCGGAACAATCAAAAGCGGGCTCGGGCGGGGGCTCTGCACTTGCATCACGCATGCTCATGGCTGGCGGGGTTGCGCCAGCGTCGGCGTGATGATCCGTCGGCGGGGCGTGGAGTCTTCGTCGTGGAGGGGCTTGGATCGAGGGCGCTGGTTCCTCCGGTGCTTCGTCGGCGCGCACACCCGCCACGAGGGTCGCGTCGAGATCGCCACATGAGCTCGAGCCTGCAGCGAGCGATACTGCAAGCACGAGAGCTCGGAGCGGCTCGGGTCGGAAGGATTTGATGGCTTTCATGGTTTTGGGACAGGGAACACACCACGACGACAGTCCCGGTCACTAGGTAGAGGTCCACCGCCGCTGCCTTGTGACGGACTTTCGTCGGGCTCAACGTGCAATGCCGCGCCAGGAGCTGAGGCTCACCGCTGCCGCGCCCAAGATCAGCCGTGGGGTGGCGATAAAAGTGAAGACCGGACGAGAAAATGACTCACCGTCCGTCACACGCCGGACGTTGCCGACCTCCACTCCTCAGGGTCTCAAATGAAATCGCGCAGCAATGCGCTACGAAGACGAAGGAGGCGCGTGTGAACAACACCAGGCTATATTCAATCCAAAATCATGTGAGGCGAATCGGGGGTCTGAGCTTGCTAGCAGCCACGCTGGCAAACTGCAGCGGAGCGGACGAGACACTCGTCGCGAGCGCCACCAGCGACGAAGAAGAAAGGCTAGCGACGACCCGGTCCATCGGCGAGCTACGCCAGGGGCTCGGGCTGATCACGATCATCGGTCGCGTGGTAACGGCAAACGACGTGGGCGCACCCGGCGTGAGCGTCGAGCTAGTGGGGCCAACGCCCGGGACGGCGGTGACGGACGCCAACGGCATGGTCCGCTTCGAGGTGGCGCCAGGTGAATTCTCACTGCGGCCGCAGAAGGCTGGAGCCCGCTTCACTCCGAGGCTCACCGGGCTGAATGGAGATGCGAGCGAGCTCAACACTTTCGACTGCACCGGCAGCTGCAACGCCTCCGTATCCGTTGCCCACGACAAGTCCCTACTGATCACTGATCCGTCGGTGCTGGCAGACGCTCGCGCATCGAACGCGAGCAGTGGACCGTGGAGCTTCCGCTTCATGCTCGAGCAAATGGCCCCGCCCGAGGTCGATGCAGCCGATTTCGCGCGCGCCTGGTTGGATGAGTTCACGGTGCCCGAGCGCTTGAACGGCTTTCAAGTGGAGCGGCGAGATCTCTCGGGCGTGCTCCCGCTCTGGCCGACCACACCGGAGGGCAAGCTCGACCTGGCGCGGGCCCCCTTCCAGCTGTTGGCGATCGTCAACCGGACCGAGCTTCACGCGACGTCGAACGGCGAGCTGCGCTTCGTCTACGGCCTGGTCGATTCGGACGGCTTCGGCCGATCGATGTCGGTGATCTTCGAGTTCGAGCTGCCGAGCCGCGACGCGCTGAGCGGCGCAGACCTGAGCCGTCGGAGCTGGGTGGAACAGTTTCAGGCCCTGGGCGATCTGAGCTTTGGCGCGGACTACAATACGAGCCTCCAAGACCTGACCGATCGGGTCACGCGGCGCGGCAGTAACCCATCCAGACCGGGCGGCAGCGCCATCAGCCAGGTCCGTTCCAATGAAATCGTGATGGGCCCAGAGTGGCAGTTGCGAGAGTTCCACCTGACCGGCGAAGGCCAGGCGGTGAGCTTGCGGCTGGCTCCGACGGCGATGACTCCCGACGACGTGCACGCCCTACCCGACACACCCGAGAACGACGCGATTGCCGACTACATCAATGAAAACGCCGTGGCGATTCGCGGAGGCTTCGCGGCGGTGCCGAGCACGAATATCGGCGGCCAGTCGACAGTGGCCTCACCCTGGGCCTTCTCAAAGCCCGTGGACGAGCGCGGGCGTCGGTCCTTTGCAGGGCAGACCTGCAACGGTTGCCATGCGCTGGAGGCTGCGAACCTGCAGCTCGATGGCTTCTATCACATCTCGCCGACGTCCGATGGTGGCGCCGACGGCACAGATCGGGTGTCTGAGTTCATCAAACGGATCGAGATCCCGCGGCGCACGGCCTTCATGCAGAACCAGCTGAGCTGCTCGGGCGCGGACTGCGCGCCCGGAGCGGAAGCGATCTTCTTCTAACGAGTCGCCGCCAAATGAGCGGGTCTGGTGCAATGATTCGACGCGAGCTCCTATTTTAGTCCGAGGTCGACCCCGGCCCGCTCTCGACCTCGGGCCAGGCTCCGCGCGGCGCCTGCCGGAGGAGCGAGAGAACAAGGGCCAGTCGCGAGCGATCGGCCGGAGCTCGCCGAGCTGCTGCGGCGAGCCAGAGCCGACAATCCGCGTCGCATTCCAGGCCTCCGCCCCCGTCACCCGCTGACGCAGCCACGCTCATATTGCTGGACAGTCGCTGCAGCTCAACTCGGGAGGGTGTCGCGGTTTGGAATTGCGTTTGCTCGCGCGGTCGGCGCCTCAGTCTTTTGACTCAGCTACTGGGTCGCCCGGCGCGGGCAAGGACTCAATCCAGGCGCGTAAGAGCTCCGTAAAGCGCTCGTCGTTGCGACTGCGCCCGAGCGGAGGCATCCTGAAACCTGGAATCGTCACGGTGACACGTTGGTAGAGCACTGAGCGGTCTGCGTCTGACGGTGCGATCAAGTACCGACCGTTCCCCGCCCCAGTAGTTGACGGCTTCCCGATGAGCCCACGCTCGTCCAAGGGTGTCTCGAAGCGGGCATCCCAGTGCGCTTGGAGGTCGGTGCGGGCACCGTGGCACATCGAGCAGTTGCTGTCCCAATACGAGCGGACGCGATCGTACAGGGAGCTCGTGGCGTCGTCCAACGCCGTCATACGCGGGTAGATGCTCGTGTCTGGCTCGAGGGCAGTGTCGAGGAACCCGAGCGCCTGCAAGCTAACGAGTTGATTTTCTTCGCGTCCGCTCGCAACGTCGAGACGACTGCCATTGAGCTGTGCGGTATGGAAGCCGAGCACGTACCCAGCTCGTGGGTTGTGACATGTGAGACAGTCGCCCGGGCCGGGGAAATAATATTTCTGATGCCGCACGGCCCCGTCGGCCTCGATGATCTCGAGCTCTTCCGTCTGCGACCGGCGCAAGCGCTCGGCATCCGTGCCGTCGGCATTCCACTTATAGCTCACGCCGTAGTACGAGCCATGGGTCGCCGCGACCAGAAAGCGCGTCTCTAGCAGGCGCTGCTGCTCGGGCTGCCTTTCGTCGAGCGCCATCTCGAAATGCTTGACGAACACGGTGCCCTCGGGGAACACCCACGGCCCGCTCGCGTCGAAGCCGATCTGCTGGCCCTCCGGCAGTGCTAGCCATCGGCGCTTGTGGGCGCCATCGCTCCAGAGCGGCGTCTGCACGTCGTACGCCAAGAGCGACGGCGCTTCGCGCCGCAGGGCCTCGCCGAGCGTCTCTTCATCGACCCCCCCGCCCGACGTGAACGCGAGCGTCTCGCTCAGCAACTCGGGCGATTCGTGGCGTCTCTCAAATTGTTTGGGCAGCCGGAAAAAGGTCTGAGCGCCGAGCTCAGGGCCTCTGCCAATCGCGCCGTCCTCGGCGGGGTCCGGCGCCATCGCAGCCGAACCTCCGTTGCTCACCCCATCGTCCAGTGGCGGAGGCGGTGCGATCGCGGTCGACCCTCCCTGGCCCGTGGCGTTTTCGAATACAGGGTCTGGCGTCGCCGCGGCCGCTCCGCGTTCGGCGCCAGCTCGTGCCGGGTCCAACGCTATCCCCGTCAGGACCGTAGCGTCATGCTCACCACCGCAACCCACCCCGACCACGAGCCAGCCGAGCAGCGCTGGCGGCGGCAAGAACGGACTCGTCGAACGGTGTGGGAAGCTGCTTTTCATGTCGTCTCCACGGTCAGCGTGACCCGGCGGGCGCTCGCCGCAGCTGCGGGCGCACCTATCGGGGGGTTCCTGCAGCGAACCAGCTCCGAATGAGCTCGTAATTGTCTACCGAGACACAGCCCGGGCTCCCGGGGGGGAGGCGCTGGCACGTATCCGGGGGCATGACGCCGGCATTGACTTGGGCCAGGATGGCGGTGCCGAGACTCACGGCGGCCTCGTAGGCGACGTCGAGGTCGGAACCGGCGAACGGCGGCAAGCTCAGGAGGTCGCCCAAGCCTGTTTCTAGAGCGTGGCACCGGCCGCAATTGGTGACGAGGACGGGATGGACCTCGTCGAAGCGGACGCTGCCCGCATCGCTACCCAGGCCGCCGCCGGATAAACTGATGAGCTTCGGTTGGCAGGGAGCCGGGGGGGCGGGGATCGGCACGTCTTGCTGGGTCTCCGGGTTGAATTCGAAGTTGGGATACGCTCCGGTCAAAGCGCTAAAGACGCCGGAGGCCGGGCAGGTGAACTCCGTCAGCGGGCAAAGCCCGCAGCCGACATTGACGAGCCCGATTGAATCCTTGGCGTTGCAGGACGTGCTGCCGTCGCAAATGCGCATCAAGGGCGGCCACTGGGGCCCGCAATCGCAGCAGCCAATTAACAATTGCTCACCGGGTGTACATGCAGCCCCGGTAAACGCGGAGGACAGCGACCAGTTGCAAGGTTCGGAAGAATCGCCCGTGCTGCATTCGGGAAAAGTGTCGTTCGGACCAAACTCGGGTTCCGGCAACTCCTCGGCCGTTCCAGCGGCTCCCGCGCTGTTCTGGCCGCCGCCGCTGCCTGTTCCAGCCACGTTGACGGCGCCGCCGGCTGCGGTCCCGCCGGAGTTGCCACTCCCGGAGTTGCCGCCCCCGGAGTTGCCGCTCCCGGAGTTGCCGCTCCCCGAATTGCCACCGGCTGCTGCGTTCCCGACGGGTTCGCTGCCCTCGTCCACGGCGGCCGTGTCACTGCTGCAGGCCATCGCAGCCGCCAGCGCGCTACCCAAGCTCAGAATCAAATAGGCGGCGACCGCTGGTCGTGCTGAGCGAAGCAGTGGGCCGGTGCCCTGCGGATTTACCGGGTTCTCCCGTTCGTTGGGCGGGTTCGTCTTCGAGGGGCTCGGTGGCATGACAATTACTTTCGTGAGTTATGAGAGGGTGGCGACGTTGAATTCGTTACCGGAGGGCGACTCTTCGCCTGTCGAGAGGCGTGCGTTCGCTGCCCAGCGAATCAGCCAGCGCGCGAGGCCGCGAGCGACCTCCTTCAAAGCCCCGCGGTCGTGACGGGCACGCCGCCGGGCGCGGCACTAACGCGGAGAGCCGGAGGCGAACCACTTTCGCAGCAGCGCGAAGTCCGCCACGGAGACACAGCCCGGGCTCCCCGGGGGGCCATCACACGTATCCGCAGGCATGACGCCCGCATTGATTTGGCCCAGTATGGCCGGGCGGTATCCCACGGCGGCTTCGAACGCGACGTCGACGTCGGCGCTGGCGAAAGGCGGCAAGCCCAGGAGCAGGCCCAAGCCAGTATCTTCCGCGTGGCAACGGCCGCAATTGGTGACGAGGATCGGATGGATATCGGCGAAGCTGACCGTGCCCGCATCACCCACAGCAGCGCGGTCGGATGCGTCGATGAGCTTCGGCTTGCACGAGCTCGGGACGGGAGCGGCAACGAATGTAACATTGCTTTCTGCGTCGAATTCGGCCGAGGGATACGCGCCCACCAAGGCGCTATAGACGCCGGAAGCCGGGCAGGTGAACTCCGCCACCGGGCAAAATTGGCACCCATCATCGGCAAACCCAATCGAGGCGCTCTCGCTGCAGGACGTGCTGCCCTCGCAAACGCGAAGGAAGGGGTCGTCCTGGCTCGTCGAGCGGTACGAGGCGCCGCAATCGCAGCAGCCGAGGAGCACTTGGTCACCGGGCGTACACGCAGCCCCCGTGAGCTCGGAGGCCAGCGACCAACCGCAAAGTTCCGAAGAATCACCCGTGGGGCACGATTCAGAAATGCCCTGGAAAAGTGGTTCTTCCGGCAAATTATCGGCCGCTCCAGCAGTTCCGGCGGAGCTCTCACCGCCATTGCCCGTTCCAGAAACGCCCCCAGCACCAGCACCAGGCGCCGATGCGTTGCCTCCACCCGTGCCGGCGGTTGCAGTTGCACCCGAGTTGCCACGACCTGCCGCGTTGCCGGTAGGGTTGGCGCCAGCCTCAACGGCGGGTTCGTCACTGCCACAGGCCAGCGCGGCCCCGAGCGCTCCGCCCAAGCCCAGCATCAAGCACGCAGCCACCGCTGATTGGGCTTGGCGGGGCAGTGCGCCGGCGCGCCGCGGCATTACTGAGCTCACGCGCTCATCGGGAGGGTTTGCTTGAGCAGCCATCGGTGTCGCAACGAGCTTCATGGGATGGGGACCTTCAGTTGTTGACCGAGTCAGCCTCGGTTCCTTGGTTGAGGCGAGCGAGGCCGCTCTTCGAATCGGCGAGGGTTCGCCTGTCCGTGAGGCCCTGCTAAGGGGAGGTCGGCAACAGCCGGCGTGTGACTGGACGGTGCTTCCTTTTTCTCGTCCGGTCTTCGCGTTCATCGCCGGCCGAAAGGCGTCGCGCGCTCAGAAATCACCGCGAGTGAGCGTCACGAGGCCGTGACCCTCGACCTCTCAACCTTCTCGGCCTCCCCTAGGCCCGCTTGGCCAACCCCATCAGCTCAAAGCGGTCGCGGTGGGCTTCTCAAAACTCGAGGTCGCCACGCCGACGCTGCGTGGGCCGTTCGCGGGCGAGCTTCTTAGCCTTTGGCCGCTCCGCGTCGCTTCGCACGCTGGGTCTCGGATTTGTGCTGCGTGCTGCCCCTGAAATCCTCGCTGGACTTTCAATAGGGGCCTTCGCGATGGGGCTCGGGCCGTCCAAGCCTCCCGCCGTGGGGACCGGGCCAGCCGGAAAGGACGTGTCGGCCGACATCAACTCGCCCACCGGTTGCTTCACCACCGGTTGCACTAAATTCCTCGACATGACCTCTGCCGGAATGATTTCGGTCGGCGTCGCTTCAACCCGACTGGCTTCGGACAGCGGATGTGCAGGCGACCGGACCATCCACGTGGCCGTGGCCACACTCAATCCCACGAGCAGGGCGGTGACGGCCCAGCGCCGGGAGCGGCTTCCCCCAGCGGGGCCGAGCGGGCTGAGCGTGGGGCTCGGGCCTCCCTCAGCCCCCGTGGAGACGGCTTGCCGCAAGCGTTCTACCGCTTCGCCGGCACTCTGAGGTCGTTTCGCCGGCGCCTTGTCCAACATCGCCGCCACCGCTGCGTCCAAGCCGCGCGGCAGGTGCTGGGCGACCTCAGACACCCGCAAGGGCATTTCGGTCAGGTGCTGGACGAGCGCGCGCGCGTTGTTCTCGTTCGAGAACGGCAGCTGACCCGTGAGCAGCTCAAACGCCAAGACGCCGAGAGAGTAAACGTCGCTCGTCGCGGCCAAGGGCTCCGCTGCGCATTGCTCGGGAGACATATAGGCCGGAGTGCCAATGACCATGCCTGCCGCCGTGGTCTGCGTCGTGCCGTCCAAGAATTTGGCGACGCCGAAATCGAGCAGCTTCACTTCGAAGTCGCCGCTGATGTCCCCAAGGATGAAGACGTTCGGCGGCTTGAGGTCGCGGTGCAGAATCCCGGCGGCGTGTGCCGCGTCCAGCGCCGAAGCGACCTCGCCCAGTATGTGGAGTGCCCGGCCAATGGGCAGGACACGATGCTGACGCAGCACTTCGGCCAGGCTGTTGCCTCGCAGCAGCTCCATCACATGGTAAGGCGTACCGTCGTGCAGCTCGCCGAACCCGTAGATGTCGACGATGTTCGGGTGCCGCAGCCGGGTGACGGCGCGAGCTTCCTCGATGAAACGCTGCACGCTGCATGGGTCTTGAGCGTGCGCCCGGGCCAGGAGCTTGATGGCCACCTCCTTGCCGATCAACGGATGAGTGGCTCGGTAAACGGAACAGAAAGCGCCCCTGCCGATGCGCTCACAGACTCGGAAGCCGCCCACCTCGGTCCCTGCCTGCAGCACCGAGCCCAGGGGCACGCGGGGTGCCGCCGCGATCTGCGCCATGAGGAGCTCAAACGGATCGGGCGTGCCCGTGGGGCCCAGGTTAGACTGGCGATCCGCGTCGTCTCTCATGCTCAACACCTGATATATGAGGGAACCACCCTGGCGCCCCCCGCGCAAGCGCGAAACACGGCGGACCCTCTGCGCGGGCCCTCTTATCGCGCCGGGTGGCAATTTTCCCGCCAGTTGAAAGGTTTGAGCAACACGAGTGTATCGGTCTAAGTGTTCCATCGGCGTTTCACTGCCTGGGCTGTTCGCGCTAGTTCTCTTCACGGCGTATCTCGCCACCGCTGCGTGCGATGACCTGCCGGCTATTGCCGGCGGCGTTTGCGGCAACCGCGTGCTCGATGCGGGTGAAGACTGCGACGACTTTCCGAGCGATGCCTGCCACGCTCCTGATACGGCACATGCCTGCCGGTTGAACTGTCGCGTGGCCGCCTGTCCCGAGGGGGCGGCGTGCGGCGTCGACGGCGTGTGCCGCACCGCCTCGGGGCGCATGAGCGCGTTCCCCATCGGCTTTGACTCGCCCGCCAGCCTGCTGAGCGGAGACTTCGACGGCGACGAGCGCACTGACTTGTTGCTGCTCGGCTCTGAAACGGTGTTGGTTTCTTTTGACGACCAGCGGCGAACGAGCCTCGTGTCGCTCGCCGTCGCGCCCGGTTTTTCGGCCGTCAGTCGCATCAATGGCGACGAGCGAGACGACGTCATCACCTACGGTCGGGACGAGCTGAACGTGCTGGTCGGCACACCCACGGGCTTGAACCCGGTGCCGCAACTACGCGTGACGCCCGAGTCAGCGAGCCAACGCATCTTATCCATCGCGTTCCAGCGCGGTGGTCGCCTCGAACCGCTGCTCATCGCGGATGGCAACTTGCTCGCGTTTCCCCCGTATGGTGAAGATTTGCTGAACGTCGGCGCGCTGGCGGTGTCGGCGCGTGATATCGCCGGGCCCGTTCCGTCGTTGGCCCCCACGAACATCGACCCCTGCCCCGCCATCGTCCTCGCCGGGGACGGAGCCGCTGCCGTGCATGTGTACGACATTTGCGATAGCCTAGCGTCACTTGGTGCGTACACGCTGTCGCTGTCGCGGACGGTGGCGCTCCCGGCGCCCTACCTCGTGGGCCCCACCGGGGTGCGCGTGGGAGACGTGGATGCCGATGGCTTCGACGACCTCATCATCGCCACCCGCCCGGTCCCTGGTTTGGATTCAGAAGAGTTGCTCCATGTCGCTTATGGGCTGGGGAGGCGAAGCTTCCAATCTCGCCGGCGGGCCACGGCGGGGGTGATCGCGGACAATATCGCCGCGAGTGAGCCGCTGCCGGTGCCTGGGGAACGGCTGCTGGACGTGGCGGACCTGGACGGCGACGCCTATCTCGATTTCATCACCGACGTGGGGTTCACGACCAGCCCGCTCGGCCCCGACGGATGTAATGGGGAGGAGTGCATCCACTATGAGTTCGACAGTTGGGTCGCGGCCGCCGCCGCAGATTTCAGCCGCGATGGGAACGTCGACCTCATCGCATTCCCCTCGGGCGCGACCTCCATGAGGTTCTTCCTCGGAACGGGCGGCGGCGGTTTCAATCCGAGTACCATCAGCGTGGGAGCGCCGAACGCAGAAGAGGGTCGGCTGAGCGTCGCTGTCGGCGACTACGACGGAGACCTCACCACTGACCTCGCCTTCACGCTGCAGGAGGGCACGGGGCCAGCTTCCCCGCGCAAGGCGGCCATCCTGTTCGGAAAGGCCTTTGGCATCCCGTCGGAGATCCAATCGACAGGGTTGGTGGGCGATTTCGCTGAGCTCGTCACGACCAGCGCCCGCTTCACGCGGGATAGCGCGAGCGACCTGCTGTTTCGCGCGAGCACGGACGAAGGCGTCGGCGTTGGTTCGCTCATCGTGGGGGCGGTGGCGTCCGGGCAGCGGATGGCGGGCACGGGCGCAAGCCGCGTCCAGCCGGCGCGCGTGCTGTCGTCCCCGCTGCTCTTCCCCGGTCTATACTCGGTGGAGGGCAGACAGGCCGGCGTCATAGCGCTCGCCTTCGGCGCGTTCACGGGCGACTCGTCGCGTCAGGAGGCGGCCGCGCTGACCCTCGATCTGGATGACGCCAGCGGTTCGGACTATCGGTTTTGGCTGCCTCTCGTCGAAAATCGCCAGTCCGGGCTCGCCATCCGCGATGCGCGGGAGTCGCCGATCGAGGCTCCCGCCGAGCTCTTCGAGAGCCTGCGTGCGCTCTGGATGTATACTCCACTCTATTCCTCCATGCAGGCGCTCGACCTCGATGCTGATGGCTCGGACGAGTTGCTCATCCCCGACTGGCATGTGACGGGGAGCTCGCTCGTCTTCTGGGTGGGTCGGCGCACGGGTGGCAGCTGGTCCTTTCTAGAGCACCGCGTCGAGTTGCCCCCCGGCAGCGAGGCGGAAATCCTTGCCAATCAAGGCGGCGACGACCGTCACCCGAACGGCCTAGGTCCGGTCGACGTCGACCGCGACGGCCGGCCAGACCTCGTGCTCCAAGGCTGGCGTCCTACGGGCAGCGTCGTGTATGTCGTGACAAACGTCGGTTCGGAGACCCTATCGGAGGCAAAGGCCTTCGTCATCGATTCGAGCGTGAACACGGCGGCCTCCTCCCTGTACGAATTTGAGTTTTTGCCGACCGCGTTCATCAATGTGGATGGGGACACCGCGCTCGAGCTGCTGGCGGCGAGCGAGGGCAGCCTGCGGTTTTACGACCTGGGCTGGGCTGCGAGCACGCTCGACGAGCTCACCGCCTTGCGCATCGAGAGCAAAGAGGTGGCGAGGTTGACGGTGGCTGACTTCGACGGGGACGGCATCAGCGATGTGGCCGCCTCGGGCGAGGCCAACGTCGTCTATCTTGGAGAGCCCATGCCGCGTTGAGGCTGGCTAGCTGCGGCGCTTCATGGCCGTTTGTTCACATCATGTCCATTTCGTCGAGTAGCCCATGCTCCCATGGCCCCCGCCAGCCGGCCTATCCTTGGCGCTTTGGCAGCACTCCCTCAGTTCGGGTGGCGAGTCGGCGCGTCGGCGTGTTCGCGCTCTCTTTGCTCCTGTGGGGTGCCACTCAGGCAGTGCTCCCCCGCGCGCTCGCCGAAACTCCGGCCCGCCCTCCAGCAGAGGCCGGGCCGGGCACGGAGGACGAGCAGGCCCGGGCTTTCTTCGAGGTGGGCGCTCAAGCGTACGAACGGGGGCGCTACGTCGAGGCCATCGATGCATTTGAGAACGCCTACCAGCGCGCGCCGCGGCCGGGCTTGTTGTTCTCCATCGCGCAAGCCCATCGGCGCGCGTTCATTGCTTCGGGCGACACCGCAGACCTCGCCTCCGCCGTCGAACACTATCGCGCGTACCTGGCCTCGCCCTCGGAGCTCCCGCGGCGGCGGGACGCCGCGCTCAGCCTCCAGAGCCTCACGCGTTTGGCGCGCAGCGCCGCGAGGGCCGAGGTCGATGAGGGCGCAAAAGACAGCAGCCGGTTGATGGTCAGCAGCACCACGCCCGGCGCCGCGGTTCAGATCGATGGCGGCGAGCGGGTAACGACTTTGCCGCACGTGGCCACCATTGCTCCTGGAAAGCACGAGGTGACGCTCTCGGCGTCCGGCTATGCGAGCCAGACGCGCCGCATTCTCGTGCCCGCTAGCGCCTCGTACGCGCTCGACTTGGCGCTCCAGCCTTTGCCCGGCAGCTTGTCGCTCACTGGGCTTGCCGGTAGTGAGGTCTGGTTGGATGGGCGCCTCGTCGCCGGTCTGCCCGTGGCGCGCCTCAGGGTCAGCGCGGGCCCCCACCAGCTCGTCGTGCGAAAGCAGGGTAAGCTTTCGTACGAGCGGCTCATCCGCGTGGCGCCCGAACAGGACACGCCCATCCACATCCCGCTGAGCAATACTCTGCAGCGCAAAGCCAGCCACGTCGTTCTGACCGGGTCTGGTGCCTCCGTGCTCGGAGCGGGCGTGCTCACGCTGTTCGCGTATCACGAGCAGGGCGTCGCGAAGCGCTGGGCGAACACGCTGCGCGAGCGACCCCTTCTGGCCAGTGAGCTGGCCGCGTATGACCGCGCGGCTCAGTCCCGCGATCGATATCGCACGGCCGCGGTCGCCACCGGATTGGCGGGAGCGACGCTCGCGGTCGCCGCAGCTCTGCTCATGGGCTTTGATAGTCCGCCGTTCCCCAGCGCTCCCGCACCAGCCGGAGAAATTCGGCAGAATGAACCGGACGTCGAGGCATTGCCCGGCTTCGATTCGAGCTGCATCAGCTTACAGCTTCGCGGTCAACTCTGACATGAGCAACCACGTGCCGTCAGAGAGCGCCGACCCAGCGGCACACGTGAAGCGACTCCTCGACGGTGGACAGCTCGAGCCAGCCATCGGCTTCACGATCGAGAAGTACGGGCCAGAAATTCTCGGGTTCTTAGTGGCAGCCTTGCGGGACGCGGATACCGCCGACGATGTCTTTTCGGTCTTCTGTGAGGACGTGTGGAAAGGACTGGCCGGATTCCGCTGGGAAGGGGCGCTGCGTGCCTGGCTGTACACCCTGTGCCGTCGTGCGCTGACTCGCAACCGCCGATCGGCGTATCAACGAAACCGCCGTGGCTTGTCAGCTCTCGGCGCGCTTTCGCAAATAGCCGACCGAGTGCGCACCCAGACGAAAGACCAATTGAAGGCGGCCTCGCCCACCCAGTTTTCGAGCCTGCGGGACCAATTGAGCGAAGACGATCGGGTGCTGTTGATTTTGCGCGTCGACCGGCAATTGTCGTGGAATGAAATCGCGCAAACGATGCAGGACGGGGATGGCCCACTGAACGATGCCGCATTGGGCCGCGAAGCCGCAGCGCTGCGCAAGCGCTTTGAGCGAGTCAAACAGCGGCTGCGGGTGCTCGCGAAAGACGCGGGGCTGCTACCCGACGAATGAGGCAGGGGCCCGCCTCGGGGCAAGCAAATCCCGCGTCACAAAGTCGAGGCAGCACACCTCTACTCGTCGAGTGCGCGCGCGCCCATTTTTGGCGCAAAGCGCAAATCAACGGAGCCAGCGAATGAGCGGATGTGGGACACCTCGAATGAAGACGACCTCGCACCACGCCGAGCCAAGCGGGCGCTTACACGCTCGAGCGCCCGAACGCCAACGTGTACTGGCTGACAGGCCTGCACGTGATGACCAAGGAGCTCGACGACGGGTACTGGCTGACACTTTGGTGGTCGGCGGCACCCGACACCGACTTCGGAGCGGATCGCCCAGGCTCGATTCCAGCCCCGTTCAGCACTACAACCGAGCCAGGTGCGGCCGTCACGAGGTGCATCGGCTGTCATCAGCATCCGGGGTCTGGATTTTCCGCGATGGAAATCATCAGCGACGAGCAGGCCCGACCTGCACACGGCCGCGTGCGCGTAACAGACCGTATCGGCAGCGACTACGTCTTCGCGCCCTCTGCCGGTGCAGATCTCGGCAGCATGTTTCTGGAGACGGGGCAGCAACTTCGCGCTCTGATGCCCTGCAACACCGTTCGTTGCGCAGAGAGTTACAGAAACCGGCGCCCGTCCGTTTCGGATGATCCAGAACGCCACTGATAAAGTTCCCTGCATGCCAGAAAGTGCAATCAATAGAGTAAAAATGGCAACAACCGCTCGGACAGCCAATGCTGGAAGCAAAATCTCGAGTAGCGAGGAGCTCTAAGATGGCATTCTCATCGTCGATAGTTCGGCTCACCCTATTGGCGCTAGAACGATCAAACGTTCCGCGGCACGAGGTGTCGCACGGCATCGTCGAGGAGTCTCGCCTCCGTGAAGATTTTTGGCTGCCAGACGCAGCGTATTACGAGATGCTCAGTCGAGCGGTTCTGCTCTCGCACGACCCCGCCCTGGGCCTAACTGTAGGTCAATGGCAGGGTAACTGGTTGGCACTCGGCGCGGCCGGGCTACATATTTCATTGGTGAGATGCTTCAGCGAGGCCGCGGCCGCGATCGTGCGCTTTCACGGGCTGCTCCACGACACTCAGTCCGTCGTCTCGTTTCAAGACGCGGAGACGCTCACGATACAGTTCGACGCGTTCGATGCGCCCCTGTTCCTACGCCAGTTTCTGGCAGAAGCCGCGCTAGGCTCTGTCAGGGAGCTGCTCGCGCAGTTCGTTGGCCGCGATGCAAAGCCGAGCCGGGTCTCGCTAGACTACCCAGCGCCCCGGCACGCGGCCCAGTATCAAAAAGTGTTTGGTTGCGAGGTCTCCTTCGATCAACCGCATGCGGCGCTGGTCGTCCCGCGAGCCATCGCCGACAAGGAGCAACTATTGCATCAACCGGAGCTCGCTGAACACCTCGCGCAGTTGGCCGAGTCGAGCATGGGGCACGGGCGCAACGTCCGGCGCGTCGATGAACGCGTGCGCGCACTGATGCGGAATGGGCACTCAGGGGCGCCGAGCATGGCAGTCATCGCGCGCCGACTCGGTGTAAGCGAACGTTCGCTCCGGCGGCAATTGGCCAGCGAAGGCATGCACTACAGGAGCCTATTGGCGGAAGACCGTTGTGCGCTCGCCACGCAGCTGCTCCGCCGCGGCGCGGGGCCCAAGCAGATTGCCTATGAGCTCGGGTACCAAAGCACGAGCGCGTTCCATCGGGCCTTCCGGCGCTGGGCAGGCGCGAGCCCTTCGGCCTTTGCCGCCCACCACCGGCCCTCTACCGCAGCGCCTAACCCGTAGGAGAAACCGAACGTCCTCGCCGTGTGTCTCCATGCAAAGGCAGCGCCGCGCACGGATGAGCTCATCGCCGGGTTCGCTCGACCCTCACTCGTTGCGGTACGGTTTGAGATGAATTAAGAGTTGGAGCCACTCGAGTTGTCGGGAAAGACTCCCTTTCGGCGTAAGCCACAGACGTTCGACGTCGCTCGCCTCAGCAGGGCTGCCCGAGGCCCGTCGACCTTGGCCGAATCCCGTTTCGCCTGTTGCCGCGGGTGCAGAGGTCAGCGCGCGCCAGCAGTAAAACGCGCGAGCTCGCAGGCGAGCATGAACTCCAGGGCTTCGACGTGACGTCGGACCTCGACGCTGCCCGGACCCCAGGTCGTCATGCCGTGGCCCTCGACCAGATACGCCGGCGCGGGCTCTCTCTCGAGGCGCTCGTGCACGACGATCGCCAGGGCGCGCGTGTCCTGCATATTCTCCACGATGGGCAAGAGCAGCTCGGCGGGCTTGCCACCACGGGCTGGAACGAGGGCTTTCGCCATCTCGTAGCCCGACAGGCGGAGCGTACCACGCGCGCCGTGCTCCCGCGATAGGACTGTGGCTGCCACCGAGTGCGTGTGAGCCACCGCCCCGACGCCGGACGCGGCGTGATACAGCGCGAGGTGCAGCGGCGCCTCCGCCGACGGCGTGCCCGGCTCGAGCGGCGCGCCATCGAGGCCAACGAGCAGCACCCCGCTCGGCGTCAGCGAGCCCTTGTCCACGCCGGACGCGCTGATGGCTATGCCCTGCCCCGCGACCCGCACCGAAAAATTGCCGCTGGTGGCCGATGCCCAGCCGCGCTCGTGGCAGTGCCGCGCGAGCGAGACGACGTCGGCCCGCGCGCGCGCGACCGCGGTAATTGCGGCTCGCCTCGCGTCGCTCCCGAGCGCTGCCAGCGGCAGGTCGTCGAAGCTCAGCGCAGCGGCGTGCGCCCCGAGGCCATGTGGCGCGCGCAACAGCCCAATGGTCGAGAGCCCGGCCGCCCGCGCAGCGTCGAGCTCGGCCTGGCTGTCCGACAGAAAGGCGATCTCCTCGGGCTCGCGCCCGACGGCCTTCGTGATCGAGCGATAGGAGGCCGGCTCCGCTTTACTGCCGATGTTTGTGTCGAACCAAGCGTCGATGAAGGGCGTCAGATCGCCCGCTTCCGAGTAACGGAAGAACGCTTGCTGGGCACGCACCGAGCCCGACGAGTAGATGTAGACGCAAAGCCCCTGCTCACGGAAGCGACCGAGGGCCGCCGGCACCTCCGGATACACATGAGCCACGAGCTCTCTCCGCTGAAACGCGGCCTCCCAGAGCAGCCCTTGCAAGGCCTTCAGCGGCGTCGCCTTCCGGTCCTGTGCCATCCAGCGCTCGAGGCTCGCCAGGGGATGCTCGCCGGCCACGTGCTCGGCCCGCGCGAGCCGCTCGACCTCCTGCAACTCGACCTCGACCTCCGCCTCACCCCGCCGCTGCTCGATGAAACCGCGCAGGTGCTCGCGCGCGTAGGGGAAGAGCACGTCGCGCACGAACGCGAGCGAGCTCGTCGTGCCCTCGATGTCAAGTAAGACCGCTCGGATCATGACCAGTCGCAGCGTAACAGACGCAACACACGCTGTCGCCTCCTCGGGGCCTCTGCCGCGGCTCTGCCCAACGCTGCACACGGCGCGCTCCGAGACGCGCTGCAGCGACCCGATCAACGTGGGCTGGGCAGCACCCCTCGCGAGCGGGTATAGCCTCGGAGCTATATTCCAAATCGGCATGTCGCCGCGCAGAGGTATCCGGCGCCCGCCTCGTCATTTGCCCGCACCGAATGCCGAGTCTTCGGCCTTCCGCCGTGTGAACCCCTCCCGCTCCCGCCCGCAGCGCGCTGCGCGGGCCAGCGCCTCCAGGTCGGAAACCCGCCAAAGCGCCCGGCCCCGTCTCAGCTCCCAACGCCGTCTCAGCTCCCAAAGCCAAAGCCACCACCGACCTCGTCGCCGCCCCTGATCCCTACCGGGATCGGAAATAGCCGAGAGCGGTTCGCGCTCCTCGTTTTTGGTTGATCTCTCGTCCCATGCATCAGCCGCTAGGCGAGCGCATACGCGACGCGCACGGTGGCGCAACAATTCCCCCCGGCGCCGTCCCGTTGCTGCATTGGTCAATAGTGTGGGACACTGCGCCATACGGTCGGAGATCGAGAGGAGATGTCAGCATGGGACAATATAGGGCGCCGCTACGTGACATGAGCTTCGTCTTGCATGAGCTCCTGCAGGTGGAGGTCGAATATGGGCGCCTGCATCCCGACGGCGGGTTCACGCGGGAGCTCATCGATCAAGTGCTGGGGGAAGGCGCCAAGTTCGCGAGCGAGGTGTTGTTTCCGCTCAACCGCGCGGGGGACCAACACGGCTGCCGCTTGGAGCGCGGTCACGTCGTCACACCTCCCGGCTTCAAGGAAGCGTATCAGCGCTTCTGTGCTGCGGGTTGGCCTTCGCTCGCTGCCGATCCGGCGTACGGGGGGCAGGGCGTGCCGCACGGGGTCGGCTACGCGCTCGAAGAGATGTTGAACTCGGCCAACCACGCCTGGGCCATGTATCCCACGTTGACGCACGGGGCCTACGGGGCGCTGCTCGTCCACGGCACAGCCGAGCAGAAGCAGGTGTATCTACCCCAGCTCGTCTCGGGGCGCTGGACGGGGACGATGTGTCTGACCGAGCCACAAGCGGGCAGCGACCTCGGCCTGGTGCGTGCTCGTGCGGAGCCTGCTGCGGACGGCGACTATGAGCTCAGCGGGACGAAGATATTCGTGTCGTCCGGCGAGCACGACATGAGTGAGAACATCGTGCACCTCGTGCTCGCCCGCTTGCCGGATGCTCCAGGTGGCAGCAAAGGCATATCGCTGTTCCTGGTCCCCAAGTTCGTTCCGGACGAGCAGGGGCAGGCGGGCGTTAGAAACGCGATCGAGTGCACGGCGCTCGAGCACAAGCTCGGCATCCACGGCAACGCAACTTGCGTGATGCACCTGGAGCGGGCGAAGGGCTTCCTCGTAGGCGAGCCGCACCGAGGGCTCGCGGCGATGTTCGTGATGATGAACGCCGCGCGCCTGGGCGTAGGCATGCAGGGTCTGGGTTTGACAGAGGTCGCCTACCAAAACGCGCTCGCCTACGCCAAGGAGCGCTTGCAGTCGAGATCGCTGTCGGGCCCGAAGGCGCCAGAAAAACCCGCCGATCCCATCCTGGTTCACGCCGACGTGCGGCGCATGCTGCTCACGCAGAAGGCCTACGTCGAAGGGGGCCGCGCGCTCTGTTACTGGGTGGCGTTGATGTTCGACACCGCGAGAGCGCACCGTGATCCCGACGCGCGCAAGGACGCCGACGACCTGGTTTCGCTCTTCACGCCCGTCGTGAAGGCGTTCTTGACCGACAACAGCGTGCTGTGCACGAACTTGGCGCTGCAGGTGTGCGGCGGCCACGGCTACATCCAGGAGATGGGGATGGACCAATACCTGCGCGACGCGCGCATCACCACCATCTACGAGGGCACCAACAGCATTCAGTCGCTCGATCTGCTCGGGCGCAAGGTGCTGCTCGACGGGGGCACCAAGCTCTCCAAGTTCGGCGCGCTGGTGAAGGCCTTCAGCGCCCAGTCGAACGAAATGCCGGGCATGGCGGAGTTTCTCGAGCCGCTCGCAGCGGTCAGTCGCATGCTCGAGCAGCTGACGCTCGAGATCGGTGGCAAGGCGCTACAGAACCGGGACGAGGTCGGCGCCGCCGCGTCGGACTACCTGCGCATCCTGGGCCACCTCGGTTTGTCGTACTTCTGGGCGCGCATGGCCCGGCTCGCGCTCGAGCGGGCGCCCCTGGGCGAGGCCTTCTACGCCGCGAAGCTCACCACGGCCCGCTTCTATTTCCAACGCTTGTTGCCCGAAGCCGATAGCCTGTACCGGAGCGCGCGCTCCGGCTCTCGAAACCTGTTCGAGCTCGACGCCGAGTCCTTTTAGAACCTGCACGAGGAATCTGCACGAGCAATGTGCACGAGCAATGTGCACGAGTCGTGCCTGCCTAGCGCACAGCGGGCAGAGTGCCGGCCTAGAGCGCCGTGAGCTCGGGCTCGAGCTCGGCAAAGGGCTCGGCGCGAACCATTTCCCGCCCCACCGTGGGTCGCGACGAGTCGGTAGCCAACGCCGTCCCAGCGCAGCGCTTCCGAGGTCTGGTCCGTCGGGTTCACCCGCAACACGTGCGCTATGCGCTCGCGCGCGTAGCTCGGCGCTCTGCGCAAGCGTGCCTCGCCTGCTGGCTGGGATCAGCGAGCCCAGTTCTCCGTCTCGAGCCCAGACACACGCCGAAATTCTTTCAGGTTATTGCTGACCAGAGTGGCGCCCGTCGCCTTGGCATGGGCTGCGATCATCAGGTCCATCGCCCCGATGGGAGTGCCTTTCCTCTCGAGCTCGGATCGGATTTCGCCGTAATTGAAGGCGGCCTCCGCGGTGTAAGCCAGCACCTGGAAGGGGGTCAGGAACAACTCCAGCGCTGTGCGGTTCTTCTGCGGCGATTGGCTCTTGCTCACCCCGAAGGCGAGCTCGGACAGCGTGACGACGCTCAGCGCCACCTCGTCAGGCGAACAGCGCATGAGCCGTTCGAGCACCTTGGGCGGCTGCTTCCTGATCAGGTAGATGCAGATGTTCGTGTCCAGGAGGTACACTCAATCGAGCCCCTCTCGCTCGTCTGGTGGTGGCTGTCCCCGATCCGCCAGGAAGTCTTCGCTAAAGCCGGCGAGGCCTTCGCGAAACGGACCCCAGGGATCTTTGACCGGCAGGAGGATGACCGCGGTGCCGAGCTTTCTAGCGTAGACCTCCGTACCATCGAAGCGCAGATGCCTGGGGAGGCGTACCGCCTGGCTCTGCCCATTCTTGAACAGCTTGGCTCGATCCATGCTCATAGTATATACTGAATGGTATATATCTCAAGAGCTGGATGGGCAAGGCTACGGCGTCGCCAACGGCTCACCGAGCCTGTACGTCGACTTGCCTGCCGCGGTGGGGCTCGCCCGGCGAGACCGGGACGCCGATCGGGAGCAAGGATTTCAAGACCGGGCAGACGTTGATGAAGATGCCGTGACTCGATCCTGGCCGCGAGGTGTGGTGAGGGGTTCGGTCCGCACGGCTGAGAGCGCTCGCTGCGTGGGACGAGCCCCATTTTTTGATCGCTCCGCAGCACCTTTTTTACGATAACCGCCGCCCCGGGGAAACCCAGCAAGGAGATCGTCACTCATGAGTGTCTTCGAGCGCAGGCAAGGCAACTATCTGATCTCGACGGACCCCGCCCGCCTCGACGTGGATGCGATCCATGCGTACCTCGTGCGCTCGTACTGGTCGGAGGGCATCCCCAAGCCGCTCGTCGCTCAATCGCTCGTAGGCTCACTGTGCTTCGGCTTGTACACGGTGGAGAGCGCCGAAGCGGCGGAGAGCGGACGCGCTCGCCAGGTGGGCTTCGCGCGCGTCATCAGCGACCACGCGACGTTCGCGTACCTGTGCGACGTGTACGTGCTCGAGGAGCATCGCGGGCGCGGGCTGTCCAAGTGGTTGATGGAAGGCGTCATGGCGCACCCCGACTTGCAAGGCCTACGGCGCTTCTTGCTGGCGACGCGCGATGCGCACGGCCTCTACTCGAGGGTCGGCTTCACCCCGCTCGCGAACCCTCACACCTTTATGGAGATCGCGCGCCCCGGTCTGTACAAAGCCGCGCTCGGTTAGCCCTTCAGGCCCGAGGACGGGTGGCGAAACGCCTTCGCGGAGCAATTTGCGGCCTTGGCGTCTCAGCGCTCAAAATTGAACCCGAGTTGAGTGGTAGGGTCCGGGTATGCAGGTGCCGAGGCTTGGGATGCAGTGGCCTGGGGTGCTGTGGCCTGGGCGCGGCGCGGTGGCTGGGCTCACGGCGCTCTGGCTCGCCTGCGCCTCGCAGCGGGAGGTGACGCGGCTCGTCGCGGGGACGCGCGAGCCCACGACGCACATGTCGGCGCTGCAAGCCCGGCTCGGCGGCACAAAAGTGAGCGACGCGCCCGCTTGGGTCGTCGTGCAGAGCGGTAACGACATCATCGGCGTGCGCCTCGATCGCGCCGGGGGACGAGCGCAGACCTGGCGGCGGACGCTGCGCGTGACGGAGCCGCCGGTGATCGGCGCGAGCGTCGTGGTGTTTGGCTCGGGCCCGAGCTTCGTGGCGCTCGAAGCGCAGAGCGGGGCGCCCCTCTGGTCGGTGCCCGCCCACGGCGCGGTCTTGCTGGCTGCGACGGATGACGGCACCTTCACGGCGCTCACGCTGTCGGCGCCGCATGGCGGCCAGCGCTCGCTCGTGGTCTACGACAAGGAGCCGCGCGAGCGCCTGCGCATCGAGGTCGAGACGGAGCTCGGTGCGCCCGCGTTGCTCGGTGCGCCCGCGTTGCTCGGCGGGGCGCTGCTGGTGCCCTGGGGGCGCTACTTCCTCTCAGCCGTGGACGTCGTGAGTCGAGAGGAGCTGGGGCGAGCACACACGCTGACGCCCGTCACGCATGCGCTGTGGGTGGGCGGCGAGCTGTTTTGGGGCGGTCCACCCTGGCTCGCCTTTGCGAACGCAGATAACACGCCTTACGCCCTGCCTCGGCGGCCCCTGCCGGGTCGGGTCGAAGCGGGACCGGAGCGCAGCGTCGGCGCCGACGTCACGCGCCTGTATGTACGCCCGCGCGCCCGTCCCGAACCGCAGCGCGACGATTTTTACATGGGCACCCACGGGCGGATCGCGTTCGGGCTCGACAGGGAGCGCGGCGCGCTGCGCTGGGTGATCGCGCTGCCCGGGCGCGTGCTCGCCGGTGCGGCGCTCGCGGAGGGCTTTGCCGTGTGTGACGACACGGGCGGGTTGCGTTTGCTGGGCGCCGCCGATGGGCAAACGCAGGCCCAGCTGCAGCTCGTGCCGCCCCGACGTCTGGCGCCGGGGCAGCCGCTGATCGAGGCCTGCGCGATCGCCGGCGGACGCGCCTTCACGGGCTCGGCGCCCGAGCCTCGGCAGCCCGGCGTGAGCCTGCTCGAACAGCTCTCCCAGGTGCTCAGCCTGTCCGACCCCGAGCTTTCGGACGCGCAGCGCTTCCTGGCGCGTGAGCTCGCGGCTCGACCGGAGGCAGAAGCCACCCGCGTGCTGATCGATCTCGTGAGCCGGCGCAGCATGGATCACATCCTCCAGGCCGAGGCGGAAGACCTGCTGGCCACGCGTCGAAACGGCCAGGACTACATGCTGCAGGCCCTGTCGAGGACGGGCGCCTTCGGCGGTGACCCCACCGCCCTGCCGCCGATCGCTCCGCTCGGGGAAGCGCTGGCTGCGCTCGGCGAGGCGCGCGCGGCGCCGTTCCTGGCCCAGCAGATCAACCACCCAGCGTATGCACCCGAGGCCGTGGCTCGGGCGGCTGCGGCCCTCGAGAGCTTGGCCTCGAGCGCCGAATATGGCGAGCTCAGCGTGTTTTTTTCGCTGCACCGCACGCACGCCGACGAGCCCGAGCGCGCCGCTGCCGTGAGCTCGATCGGCCGTATTCTACTGCGTGTCGGCGGCGAGCCGGGGCGCACGCTGGTGACGTTTGCCGCCCGGGACCCCTTGACGACTCCCGACGTACGCGCTGAGCTGACACGGGCGCTCGAGGTCGGAGCTAAACCACCGGAAGCGCCGCCGGGAGCTACGCCGCCGGGAGGCCCGCCAGCCGTGCCCGCGCCCGGCAAGGTGCGGTAGCTCTCCACCCCAAGCGAGGATAGAGTGACTTTAGGCCGGCTCGGGCGTGAGCAAGGATAGATTCATGTTCGCCTGCCGTAGTAACGCGATGCGTCGGAAACCATGAACGAACAATTGGCTTCAGCGGCGCTGTACTTCAGCCTGGTCGCCTACTCGACGGCGGCGACGCTCTTCTTCGTAGAGCTCGCACGGCGCGAGTACACCCCCGAAGGCAACCGTTGGGCGTCGCGCGTGCTCGCCGTGGGTGCGGTCATGCACGCGATCCAGATCTCCCTCTCGAGCTTCGTGACTCACACCTGTCCGGTGGAGTCGTTGCCATTTTCACTGAGCTTGAGCGCGCTCATCACCGCGACGTCTTACATCGTCATTCGCCGGCGCTGGCGCGTCGACGCGATGGGCGTGGCGGTGGTGCCGATCGTGATGGCGTTCCTCGTGGGCTCCCAGTTCGTGAGCACCGGGCCCGAGATGACGGGCCTGCCACGCGGCTTGCTGGCCATCCACATCGCCTCCAACCTGCTCGGGCTCGGGTTGTTCTTGTTGGCGGGCGCCGCCGGCGCTTTTTACATCTATCAAGAGCGCCGCCTCAAAGCCAAGCGCATGCCCTCGCGGCTGCCGGCGCTCGACGCGCTGGACAAGGTGGAGCACCGGCTGCTGCTCGCGGGCTTCCCCCTGCAGACGCTCGGCGCCATCAGCGGCGCCGCGTTTCTGGCGGATCTGCACATGAGCCAGGCGCAGCTGCTGCAGGTCATCCTGGCGTATGGCACGTGGGCGCTCGTCGCAGGAGTGTTGCTGGTGCGCGCCATCTTGGGCTGGCATGGGCGGCGCACGGCGTACGGCACCGTGGCGGGAGCGGCCTGCATCATGCTCGTGCTCTTCCTCTACATTCTGCGCGGCACCGGAGCCTGAGCGATGTTTGCTGTCGTTGGTTTATCGCACCATACGGCGCCGATCGAGGTGCGCGAGCAGATGGCGCTGGAGCGCGAGCAGATCGAGGTCTTGCTCAAGCAGCTCGTCGCTCAGCCGCAGATCGCCGAGGCGTTCGTCCTGTCGACGTGTAACCGCGTGGAGGTCGTGGCCTGCGCAGCCGCGGGCGTGGAGCTCGCTCACCTGGAGGTCGCCGTGCGTTCTCAGCTCGCCGTGCACGCCCAGCGGCTCACGCCTCACCTTTACTGTCACCTCGGGGGGAAGGGCCTCACGCACCTGTTCCGCGTCGCCTCTTCCCTCGACTCCCTCGTGGTCGGCGAGCCACAGATTCTGGGCCAGCTCAAGCAAGCCTTCGACTTCGCGCAAGAGGCGGGCACGGTCGGGCCTGCCCTGCGCCGAGCGACCACCCACGCGATTCGGGCGGCCAAGCGCATTCGCACAGAGACCGCGCTCGGGGTGGGTCAAGTCTCGGTGCCGAGCGTCGCGGTGGACCTGACGCGCCGTATCTTCGGCGACCTCACCGGGCGCAAGGCGGCGCTGCTCGGCTTGGGAGAGATGGGCCAGCTCGTGGCCAAGCAGCTCGGTGCCGAGGGCGCGGAGCTCGTGGCGCTCGGGCGAAACCCGGAACGTGTGGCAGCCCTGGCGCAGTCGCTCGGCGCGAAAGCGCGCGGGCTCGAGCAGCTCGAGGCCACCCTGCTCGAGGTCGACGTGCTGATCGCGATGACCAACTCCAAGGCTCACGTCGTCGACTACGAGATGGTGGCGAGGCTGCGCCGGCAGCGCAAGGGTCGCGCCCTTTTCTTCGTCGACCTCTCGGTGCCGCGCAACATCGATCCTCGGGTCAACGGCCTCGAGGACATCTTCCTGTACAACATCGATGATCTCTCCCAGATCGTCCACCAAACCAAATCGAATCGTCGTGGCGAGGCCGAGCGAGCCGAGCAAATCGTGCTGGAAGAGGCGCGCAACTACGAGCGCGCCGCGTCTGCCGAGCAGGTGACCCCGATGGTGGTGGCGCTGCGGCGCCGGATGCGCGGCGCGCTCAAAGCCGAGCACGAAAAGAGCCAGCGCACCAAGCTGCGCCATCTGAGCAAAGAGGACCACGAGTCCGTCGAACGCATGCTCGATGCCGCGCTGAACAAGATCCTGCATGCGCCGACGGTGCGGCTGCGCGAAGTGGCGTCGAACCCCGCCGAAGCGATTCAACTCGATGGCCTGGTCAGCGCCTTGACGGAGCTGTTCGGGCTAGATAGCGACGACAGCATGAATGGTAAGGGCGAAAGCATTGCACCCCGAGCGGCGAAGGCGGAGCGCAGAGAGTCTCTGCCGGCCCCGGCGCCGAGTGACGAGCGGCTGCCGGATGAGCGCGGAGACGGAGCCCGATGACGGCACGTCGGACAGTCACTGTCGCGACGCGCAAGAGCACGCTCGCCCTGGCTCAGTCGCGCGCCTGGATGGCGGAGCTGCGTCAGCGCGCGAACGTGGACACGGCGGAGCTCCTGGTCACCACCACCGGCGATAGGATCCAGGATCGCCCGCTCAACGAGGTGGGCGGCAAAGGCCTCTTCCTCAAAGAGATTGAAGAAGCCCTGCTCGCTGGCCAGGCGGATCTGGCCGTGCATTCGCTGAAAGACGTTCCGGGCGAGCTCGCCAAAGGCCTAAACATCGGCTGCGTTCCGCGGAGGGAAGACCCTCGCGACGCGATCAAGACACGGAGCGGCTGCCTGTTTGCCGATCTGCCGAGCGGCGCGCGCGTCGGTACGTCCTCCCTGCGTCGCACGGTGCAGCTTCGCGCAGTGCGTCCAGATCTCGAGTACGTGCCGCTGCGCGGCAACATCGACACGCGCCTGAAACGCTGCGAAGAGGGCGTGATCGACGCCGTCGTGCTCGCGTACGCGGGCCTCAGGCGCATCGGCCGGGGCGATGAAATCACGGAGCTTTTGTCGCCCGAGGTGTGCCTACCGGCCGTCGGCCAGGGCGCGCTGGCGATCGAAATCCGCGCGGGGGATGAGAGCATCCTGAGTCTAGTGGCCGAGCTCGAAGACTCGGAAGCGGCGATCGCCACGGCGAGCGAGCGCGGGGTCCTGATCGCGGTAGAGGGGAGCTGCCAGATCCCGGTGGCGGCCCACGCCCAGCATGTAGGTGGCGACCTCTGGCTGCGCGCGCTGCTAGCCGACCCCGATGGGAGCAATTTGCGGCGCGAAGAGCTGCGTTGCCCTTGGCCGGAGACGCTGCAACGCGCCGAAGACGTGGGCGCGATCGTGGGCCGAGCCTTGCGGGGCAAGGGTTGAAGCGCCTCGTGACTTTGCCATGCCCGAGCAAGTCCCAACAACGCGTTATTATTTACCGCTATGTATTCGGCGCGATAGGCTAACCGTCCAGGTAGGGAGCTCAGACCCACCCACGCCGAAAGTGGCAGCACAGACCACACCGTTTAGCTAAGACACGCTCGGTCGTACTAGTTGTTCAGGGCAGCCCGCCGCCCCCAGTTGATCCCCCAGTTGATCCCCCAGTTGATTCCCTGTTTGCCTATCGCAGCCACGCTCGTGGCCGCTGCTTTTAGTCTGACCTGTCACTAGCCCGCCTGTCACTAGCCCGCCTTGTCACTAGCCCGACTCGTGATGAGGCGGCCCGTCAGCAGCCACGCCCCCCGCAGCTTAAGAGGACCTCATGCAAGACTTGAAGAAGGACACGAACAAAGAGGGCACCCGCTCCTCGCAGCTGAGCAAAGGTCGAGAGCGCTTCCTCGCTCACGTGATCGAGCACGGCTTCGAAGTCGGCCGGCGTTCTCCCGAGGACTTCGTGCGGCACTTCCCACCCACGCTCATCATGGAGGGGTTGAAGGAGCAGGCCAAGCTACGGGCAGACATTTTAGTGCTGGCCACCGGCGTCAAAGAGAAGGTCGCGATCAAGAAGTCGTGGGAGTCGTGCGCTGACGATCTCCAGATCGCTCTCGACGAGAACGAGACCACCGCCAGCGCGATCATGAAGGTGTTCCAGCTCGATGACCGCGTGCGCTACCTCGATCACAAGGCCCTGTGGGCGTACGTGACCGAGGGCGAGTTCTGGAAGATCTCTCCCAGCCGCCAGAAGGAATACGCGGCCGCCAAGAGCCACATGGCGTTCATGCTGGGTCGCGCGCTGGAGGACAAGCTGGTCTCGCACGCCGACATCGTCGAGGGCATCACCGTGGAAGAGCTGGCCTCGCGTCTGCCCAAGAGCGAGCTCGGCAAGATCATCAAGGGTGCGCTCGAGTGTGGCAAGCGCAACGCCCCCTTCACGGAGACGGACCTGCTCGGTTCGATGCCTCCGGACGTGCTCGTGAACTACATGCCGCTGTTTCAGGTCTGGGACGCCATCATCGAGACGAAGATCGCCATCGACCACGGCTACGCCGCCAAGAAGAAGGCGGACAAGGCAGACAGGACGCCCGACAGGTTGGCAGATCTCGGTGCTGAGCCCGGCGGGTTCAGCGGGCTCACCCCGCCCGCCACCGCCGGGAGCGCCAGCAGCCCTCAGGCCGTCGTGGCGCCGCTATCGCTCGACGACCTGCCTCCGCCCGTGAGCGAGGACGATCTCAACGCCTTCGCGCCGGCTACCTCGCGCCTCGCCACTGACAAGGCCGCCGCCAAGGACTTCAAAGACTTCGGCAGGGAGCCCAAAGGCGGCACCAAGTCCCGCCCGAAGACGCCACCACCGCCACCGCTGCCCGGAGCGTCCGCAAAGGCCGTGGAAGATCCGTCGACCTGGTCTCAGGAATTTGATGAGGACACCGAGTTCGTCGACGCGGCCGATCTGCTGGACGAAGAACCGACCATCAACAACAAGGGCGGCCTCGGCAAGGAGAACACCGTCTGAGCGCACCGAGCTAGCCCCTCGCAGCCACCGAACTGACACACTCGGGGGACGCGAGGGCAGCGCGACGTTAGAGCCGAGGGCGTTACGCGCCTTCGGCTTCGTTCATTTTTGGCGTCGACGACTCGCCGCTGCGGCCGGCGCCGGCGCTGCATCGAGGCGAGCGTCTTGCTCTGCGGGCCAGGGAACGTTGATGTCGAAGAAGGTCGTCTTGCCGCCGACCTCCCCAACGGCGAGGCCGCGGAGCGGCTTCGACGCCGAGGCGTGCTCGAATTTGAGGCTCAGGACGTCTCCCGCAGATTTTACGCCGATCAGCTTGGGTTGCTCGAGGTCGCCCGGGAAAAAGTCGACCCATTTGACCTTCTCGGCTTTGAGCGTCAGCGCCGGGTGTGCGCTCCCGCCCTTCCAGTCCAGGGCCGACGTCGGCAGATCGCTGAAGGCCTGCGGAATGGCGGCGTGGTGGGCGACGAGCTCCTGCGGCAGCTGCGGCTCGGGCGCGCTGCGCACCGAGGCGAGCTCGAGCCATGCGCTGAGCTCCTCTTCCGCGCATTCCTCCTGACACGCGAGCCAGTCGGCTCTAACGTCGAAGCGATACGCCTGGCCGTGGACGAGCTGCTCCGGCGCCGTGACTTCGGCGAAGACGGCCGTCCCGTTCTCATAGCCATAGCTCACCAGATTGCCGGGCATCTCAAAGCGGCTGGGCGCCGGAAACAGCAGCGGGCCGACGCTGAAGCCTTCCGGCACCTCGAACCTGACGCGAGTGCTCTTACCCACGTCGCCCGGGTTCATCCACGAGATGCGATAACCACTGGCGATGTCGAAGCGCACAGCGAGGAGAAACTTGCTCCCAGGGTGGATGGCTCGCGCCGACGTTTGAAGCTCGGCATGCACGACCGACTCCGGCTTGGGTGCGACGGGCCACGGGGCTCGCTCGGGCTCTGGCGCCGCCGCTTGAACCTCGTTCGCAGCCTGTGGAGGTTTGGGCGAGCCGCACGCCCCGAGGCTGAGAGCGCCGAGGACGAGGGCTGCCAGCGGCGCTGAGCGACGTCGCCTCGCCTGTAGGGCAAATGGAGCGAGCCGTGGTGTGGTGCGAGGTCCGGTCGGGTCGTTTTGAGTAGTCATCCGTGGGGCAAATCGAGGAGGGCCGGGGCGAGGTATCAGGGGTGGCTCTCGCGCACAGGAGAACGTCAACCCACCGCCCCCCTTGAGAGCGGCTGTGCTCTAGGTAGTCTGCGCTTCATGAGCGTATCGCTTCGGCGCACGCTGCTCGGCCTTTTGCTGGCGGCTTTGGTGCTTGCTTGCGACAGGCCCGGCTTGGATCGGAACGATGCTTCTCGAGGCGAGCCGTCACGACCCGCGGGTGCTGTCGCCACCTCCCCTGACCCGAAAGCGCCCACACGGCCGTCGCCAACGGCTGCTGCCGAGCTCGCGCTGCGCCTGAGCCGGGAGCTCATCATCGTCGAT
Source organism: Deltaproteobacteria bacterium (assembly GCA_043747815.1). GTDB lineage: Bacteria > Myxococcota_A > Polyangia > Polyangiales > Polyangiaceae > SZUA-265. Next base: position 29,323 of record JAYTOL010000116.1, on the reverse strand, counting down.
GGCCATGTGGACCTGCCGTATCGGCTCGAGTCGAGCAGCGTGGGTGGCCGGCTCTCCGAAGACGTCTCCGTGTCCGCGCCGGCGGGCAACTTCGATTACCCGCGCGCACGCGCTGGCGGGCTGGATGCGCCCTTCATGTCCATCTACGTGCCCACCACGTATCAGACCTCGGGCGGCGCACGTGCGCTCGCGGACGGCTTGATTGACATGGTCGAAAAGCTCGCGCGCGAGCACCCCGATAAATTTGCCCTCGCGGCGTCGCCCGACGAGGTGCGGCAGAACTCCGCCGCGGGCAAGATCTCCCTCCCTCTCGGCATCGAGAACGGCGCGGCGCTCGAAGGCCGCGTGGAGAACGTGGCCCACTTCCGCCAGCGCGGCGTCAGCTACATCACCCTCACCCACGGCAAGGACAACGACCTCGGCGATTCGGCTTATGGCGGCGTCTACACGCACGACGGGCTGAGCCCGCTCGGCGCGCGCGTGGTCAAGGAGATGAACCGGGTCGGGATCATGATCGACGTCTCGCACGCCTCGGACGCGACGCTCAGGGAGGTGCTCGAGCAGAGCCAGGTGCCGGTGATCGCCTCTCACTCGTCCTTACGGCACTTCGTGCCTGGCTTCGAGCGCAACCTGAGCGACGCCCTGCTCGAGCGGCTGGCGCAGGGCGGCGGCGTGGTGATGGTAAACTTTGGATCGGGCTTCCTCACGCCCGAGGCCAACGCGGTCAGCGCCCAGCGCCTCGAGGCAGCGGCGAGCTTCGCCGGGCGCCATGGGCTCGACCGCCGCAAGCTCGCGGACAGGAAGCAGATCGACGACCACGTGAGCAAGCTATTGCCCATGCCGTACGCCAGCGTGGAGGACGTCGCCAATCACATTGACCGCGTCAAGGCCCGGGTCGGCGTCGAGCACGTCGGCCTGGGCTCCGACTTCGAAGGCGTGGGTGACACGCTGGCCAGGGGCCTAGAAGACGTCTCGCAGTATCCCACTCTGCTGCGCGTGCTGATCGAGCGCGGCTACACGCGAGAGGAGCTCGAGCGCATCTGCTCGGGTAACGTGCTGCGGGTCTGGCAGCGTGCGCTGGACTTTGCCGCCGCTGCGCGGCCGCATGGCTGACGTTTCGAAACGGTAAACCACACGCCGCGCCGTGGCTATCGGCGAAGCAAAATCCCGCGCCAACGGCGAAGTGAGCGGCTAGTCTGGACGAGAGGTTGCACCTCCGCGGGCGCGCGGCAAAGTGCGCCAGGCCTTCATGCAGGATCAGCTCGCCCCCGCTCCGCCAGAGCCCAAGCCGATCGACCGCCGCTCGCTCTCGCGCTTCCTCGGTTACGTGTGGCCTTACTCGGGGTTGATCGCGCGGGCAACCGGTTGCGGGATGTTGAAGTTCATCCTGCCCTCGACGATGGCGCTCTCGTTTCGCTTCCTCACCGACCGCCTGGTGCCGGCGCACACCGCTACGGGCCCTGCGCCGCAGGACATCATCGCGAGCGGCCTCGACCGGTACCTCACCTGGTTCGGCGCCAAGCTCGGCCCCTTCTGGACCACACCCGAGGGTGCGTTCAATCTGCTCATGCTCACGCTGGTCGGCATATACGCCGTCTGGGCCGTGGCCCTCTACTACCGGAGCCAGTGGGCGCAGCTCGCCGGGCATCGCGTGATGATGGACCTGCGCTCCGATCTGTACCGGCACATCCACCGCCTGAGCCACTCGTTTTTTCAAGAGAGGCAGTCGGGCGGCATCGTCTCACGCCTGACCGCCGACATCGCGCTCGCCCAGAATTTCGTGGGCAGCGCCATGACCAACATCTGGATGGATCTGGTCACCTGCGCGGTCTACGTCTACGTGCTCGGCTCCATGGACTGGCCGCTCACACTGGCGGCGCTGTCCGTGTTCCCGTTCTACATCGCCTCGATGCGCTGGTTCGGCGTGCGATCGAAGGACACCTCGCTCAAGGTGCAGGAGGCCATGGAGGCGTTCTCCGGGGACGTGCAGGAGCGCGTCGCCGGGTTTGCGCTCATCAAAGCGTTCGTCGCCGAGCGGCGTGAAGGGCTGTCATTTTTCAAGCGCGCCCGCGCGCTCTTGCAGCTCACCCTGCACAACGCCCACATCACCAACCTCTCGAACTCGGTCGTGCAGTGGCTCACGCAAATGGCGACGCTCGGCCTGGTCTGGTACGGGGGGCGGCGCTTGATGCTGGGCACCATCAGCGTGGGCACGGTCGTGGCTTTCATCCTGCTGGTGCGCGAGCTGTATTTTCCCATCAACCGCATCAGTGAGATGAACACCGTGTTGCACAACTCGCTGGCCGCGATCGATCGCATCTTCGAGGTCTTCGATCTGGAGCCCGACGTGCGTGACAAGCCCGATGCCAGGCCCGTGCGCAACGTCAAAGGTCGAGTGAGCTTCGAGCACGTCAGCTTCGGCTACGGCGCCTCGCCGCCGGTGCTGCACGATCTGAACGTGGACATCCAGCCCGGGGAGATGGTCGCGCTCGTCGGGCCGAGCGGCGCCGGCAAGTCGAGCTTCGCCCAGCTGGTGCCGCGCTTCTACGATCCACGCGCTGGGCGAGTGTTGCTCGACGGGGTCGATCTGCGCGAGCTCAAGCTGCGCGAGCTGCGCGCCCAGATCGGCAGCGTCGCGCAGGACAACCTGCTGTTCTCGGGCAGCGTGCTGGACAACATCTCGTACGGCCGCCCGCGCGCCAGTCGCGAGGACGTGGTGCGCGCGGCGCGCTCCGCCCACGCGGCAGAGTTCATCGACAAGCTCGCCCAGGGCTACGACACGCTGATTGGCGAGCGAGGCGCCAAGCTGTCGGGCGGGCAGAAGCAACGCATCGCCCTGGCCCGTGTCTTCCTGGCCGACCCGCGCGTACTGATCCTGGACGAAGCCACCAGCGCCCTCGACAGCGAATCGGAGCAGCTCATCCAGCGCTCGCTCTCGGACCTGATGAAGGGCCGCACCAGCATCGTGATCGCCCACCGGCTCTCGACCATCCTGGCCGCCCATCGCATCGTCGTGCTGAACGACGGCCGCATCGAACAGATCGGCAGCCACGCCGAGCTCGTCGCAAAAGACGGCCTCTACGCCCGCTTGTACCACGCGCAGCGGCTCGGCACCCGCAGCGACCCCGAGCCCAAAGGCAACGTCATCCCGCTCTTCAAGCCGCCACAGAGGGCGTGACTACTTGGCGAACACGCGGCTCGGATCGGCGAAGGCCTTGAGCTCGAGGGCGTTGCCCGAGGGGTCGAGGAAAAACATCGTCGCTTGCTCGCCCACCTCGCCCTGGAAGCGGATGTGCGGCTCGATGACGAAGGCGACGCCCGCCTGGCGCAAGCGGTCGGCGAGCAACTGCCAGTCATCCATCGGTAGGATGACGCCGAAGTGCCGGACCGGTACCGCGTCACCGTCGACGGTGCTCGTCGACGCGCGCGCCAGCTCTTCGCGGGAGAGCTCTTCATAGGAGACGAGGTGCGCGACGATCTGGTGCCCGTAGAAGTCGAAGTCGACCCAGCTGTCCGAGCTGCGACCTTCTGGGCACCCGAGCAGCGCGCCGTAGAAGCCGCGCGCCGCCGTCAAATCATGCACCGGGAAGGCGAGGTGGAAGCGGGGGATAGCGCTCATGAGGGCTCGCGCTCGGGCTTAGCAAGGGCCGTGGGGGCGTGCAAGGTAGGTGCCATCAGGCACCCGAGAGGGATTCGCTGAGGTCCGGGCTCGTGGAGCGTGAGCGGCTCGACTCGCAGACGTGATGAGAAAACGACTGCCCTCGAACGATTTTGCTAGCCATGATTTTCGGGGCGCTGCTGTTCTCGAGCGAGGCTCTCTCGTCAATGACCCCAGGGAGGCGCGGCGTTGGCTTGTCTTTGCAACTTCGGCGTCGATAGGGGTTCGTTCGCGATCCGGACCGGAAAGGCGCTCGAGCGCGCGATCTGGGGCGCTGAAATCAGCGTGGTAGCCTCGCGACCATGCTGGTTCGCGATGCAACGAGGGTCGAGGAAACCGAATGCAATTGGGTGCGCGCTCACGAGGCGCTGACGCGCCTCGCTCGCGAACGCGCGGCGGCGGATGCCGAAGAGGGGCGCTGGCTCTTGGCCGCGCTGCGCTCCGCGGCTCACGTGCACCTCGGGTTCGGCAGCTTTGCAGAATATGTGGAGCGGCTGTTCGGATACAAACCCCGCTCCACCCAAGAGAAGCTGCGGGTTGCTGAAGCGCTCGAAGAGCTGCCGAACCTCGCCCGCGCTCTCGAGACGGGCTCGCTCGGCTGGTCTGCGGTGCGTGAGCTGACGCGCGTAACAGTGGCGGACACCGAGCGCGCATGGCTCGAGCTCGCCCACGGTAAGACGGTTCGCCAACTGGAGGAGCTCGTGGCGAGCAAGCACCCCGGCGATGACCCGTCTGCACCGAGCCCGGCTCCGGCGCGGCCCCGCGTGCTCCGCTTCGAGGTCGCGCCGGAGACCTTTGCGCTGTTCCGCGAGGCCATGCTCTCGCTCCGGCGGAGCAGCCCCGATCGTTTGGATGATGACGCGGCGCTGCTCTCCATGGCTCGCCACGTCCTCGGAGAGCGCCGAGACGACGGACGCTCGAGTTACCAGATAGCGCTCAACGTTTGCGCCGCGTGCGGGGCGGGCCAGCAGCAAGCCGGCGGCGAGCTCGTCCCTATCGGCACCGAGGTCGTCGCGATGGCTCAGTGCGACGGCCAGCACCTCGGCCATATCACTCTGGCCGCTAATGAGAACGCCGTGCCCGCCCACGTGGGCGCCATGGCAGCGGGCGACGAGGCGGAGGACGCCAAGACGGAGGACGCCAAGACGGAGGACGCGGAGCCAGGCCCAGGCGCTCGGGTTCCTCCCTCCGAGGACGCCCGCGTGGGCGCTCGCGCGACGCAAACGATCCCTCCAGCCCTGCGCCGGGCGGTGCTCGTCCGCGATCGGCACTGCTGCCGAGTGCCGGGTTGCCGAAATTCCGCGTTCCTCGACTTGCATCACATCGAGCCGCGGTCCGAGGGTGGTCGCAATGTTCTGGCAAATATCCTCACCATCTGTGGCGCTCACCACCGAGCAGTGCATCGTGGATCGCTCATCATCGAAAAAGACTCGACGGGTGGGGTTCGCTTCCGCCATGGCGATGGCACCGCGTACGGTCACGTGCTCGAGCCGCACGTGCTCGACGTCCAGGCAAAGCTCTTCTCAGCCCTCCGTCGCCTTGGTGTTAAAGAGGGCCAGGTCAGAGCGGTGCTGAGAGAGCTGCGCCAGGATGAGAGCCTTGGGGAGGCCGGTATCGAACATTTGTTAGGCGAAGCCTTGCGCAGAATCGGTCCGCTTTGACAGCTCCGGGTACGACGCCGCCTCCCAAAGCCGCTTCCCTACGCCCGCGCGGCTAGCCCGTGAGGCGGCGTATAAGTTAAGGTGAATTCGCCGGCAAAACAGGCGAGACTCGGCGCGTGACGAACGACCCCGAGGCACGAGCAGAGCGCCCGCTTCCGAGCGCTGCGCTACGCAGGCGAGAGCGGCTGCTGATCCTGGTCCAGTGGATCGGCCTCGGCAGCGCCGTTGGAGTGCTCTCGGGTGCCGCCTCGGCGCTGTTCCTCGGGCTGCTCGATGCGGCGACGGCGTTCCGCGAGCATCACCAGGTCATCGTCTTCACGCTGCCGCTCGCCGGCCTGCTCGTCGGCACGTTTTATCAGCGTTTCGGTCAATCCATCAAGGCGGGCAACAACCTCGTCATCGACACCCTCCATGATCAGGGTCCGGAGATCCCCTTGCGTATGGCGCCGATGGTGCTGCTCGGCACGGTGCTGACGCATCTGTTCGGCGGTAGCGCTGGGCGTGAAGGGACCGCCGTGCAAATGGGAGCGAGCCTCGCGGACTGGCTCTCACATCGCTTGCGTCTGGCAGCGCCCCTGCGGCAGCAGCTCCTCGCGGCGGGGGTCGCCGGCGGCTTTGGCTCGGTCTTCGGCACACCCATCGCCGGGGCGATCTTCGGGCTCGAATTCATCGTGCTCGGCCGCATCGAATACAAAGCGCTCGTGCCCGCGCTGGCCGCGTCCGTCGTGGGGGATATGACGACGCGCGCGCTGGGCATCGCGCACACTCAGTATCCGGCCGTGCCCTACCTCGCGCTCACGCCCATCTTGCTCGCCAAGTGGCTGCTCTTCGCGGCCGCGGTCGCGCTCGTGGGGGCCGTCTTCATCGAGCTGACCCACTTTTTGAAGCGGCTCGGCGAGCGGCGCCTGCCGCAGCTCGGCTGGCGCATGTTCACGGGCGGCGCGCTCGTGGTGGTGCTCTGGCAAGCGTCGGGGACGAGCGACTATCTGGGGCTCGGTGTGCCGACGATCGTCCGCTCGCTCGAAGACCCCGCCCTCCCCTCATATGCGTTCGCCGCCAAGCTGCTGTTTACCGCGGTCACGCTCGGCGCGGGGTTCCTCGGCGGCGAGGTGACGCCGCTGTTCTTCGTCGGCGCGGCGCTCGGCAACGCGCTCGCGGGCCCGCTCGGGTTGCCCCTCGGGCTCAGCGCGGGCGTCGGCCTGGCCGCGGTGTTCGCCACCTGTTCGAACACGCCCCTGGCGCTGTCGATCATGGCGGTGGAGCTCCTCGGCGCCCACGCCTTTCCGCATGTGGTGATCGTTTGCGTCCTCGCGTACCTGCTCACGGGCCACCGCAGCATCTATCCTGCGCAACGGCTGCACATTGGCAAGAGCGGCAACCCGCTGCCGGCGCCGCTCGCGCTGCGAGATGCACGCGAGAAATCAGCAAATCAATGAATCGAGCCAGCCCTGAGCGCCAGATGCGTCAGACCGACGGCTCGAAAACTTTCGTCTTGCTGGCCACCTTCGGTTGGCTCTAGCCTTCTCTAGCATGAAGCCTGGCTTCGCTCTGCTGGCTGAGCTGCCGGAAGTCGTCCCCGTGGTCGCGAGGTGGCTGTTTGATGAATGGGGCCACGAGAGGCCTGGTAGCTCGGTTGAAGGTATCGCCGAGGACATCAGGTCCAAGCTCGACCCAGCAGGCCTGCCCCTTCAGGTGCTCGCTCTGAGCGAGGGGCGCCCCGTCGGAGTGGCGATGCTAAAGCCGCACGAGATGAAGGATGTTTTCCCAGCGCGCACTCCGTGGCTGGGCAGCGTTGTCGTAGCCCCTGCGTATCGGAGGAAGGGCATAGGGGCGGGCCTTACGCGTGAAGTCGAAGAGCTCGCACTCAGCCGCGGGTTTGCTCGCCTGTATCTTCAGACGGAGCGCGCGGATGGCGGGGTGTATGCGCGCCTTGGGTGGGCTACCTGCGACCGGCTGCCTTATCGCGGCTATCAAGCAAACGTAATGACGAAGGAGCTATTGGTAGGTGGCGGGTAAGCTATGAGTTGGCCAGACGAGAGAATATGTGAACACTTCCGGTCTCGACCTCCTGCGATATGACGATCCGAGGGCGCACGAGTCTCACCTCGAGCGCATCGCGAGAATCGGCCGTATCGCCAACGAACTCGAGGAGTTGCTGGCCGACGAGTTTCGTGAGTTTGGCTGTTCGGGGCGCGAGTACGCTCGACAAGATGTCATCGCGGCGTGGGATTTTGGCAAACCGCTCGAGGGCGAAGTTATTGAGTATCGCGTACTCGCTGTCGGCGCTGACGTTGTTCTTGCCACGTATCGCACGGCCCAGCCGGGCAGACGCCAGGCGCGACGGAGTTCGATCTGGTGTAAAAGATCGGGCCGCTGGAGGTTGACCTTCCATCAAGGAACGCTTGCCCCCTGATGCGGTAACCGACTGGCATGCGGACCATAAGGCTCCTCACGAAGACGTCCCGTCATACATCGACGAGCTCTTCGGGTAGGGCTAGGAATTGGCAAATTCCTCAGCGCTACACCTACCCCGCTGACTGCCTCGTTCCCCCCGTGGCCCGCAGGCAGAGCTTGAGGAGCTCGTTGGCCCACATCACCACGCTGGCCATCCCGAAGCAGATCAGCCAATCCTGTGGCGACAGCGGGACCGTGCCGAAGGCTCGTCCCAACGCCGGCACGCTGACGACCAGCACCTGCAATACCAGGGAGAGGCCGACGGCCGCCCACAAGAGCGGAGTCTCGAACATCCCGACGAAGGCGCTGGCGCGCGCCGAACGGGAATTGAAGCAATTGAACAGCTGCGCGAAGACGAGCACCGTGAAGGCCATGGTGCGCGCCTCTGCCAGGCTCCCCTCGCCTTCGATGAAGCCGCCCGGCAGCCTCATGTCCAGCGTCGCGAGCGTCGCGGCGGCCATCACCACGCCGACAAATAGGACCCCGAGCTGCATTTCCCGGTCGATGATCGGCGCCTTGGCTACCCGCGGTGGCCGGCGCATCACGTCGTCGGTGGCGCGGTCGACGCCGAGCGCCAGCGCCGGGGCGGTGTCCGTGAGGAGATTGATCCACAGGATCTGAGTGGCCAATAGCGGCGCCACGATACCGCCTTCACCGCCGCCCAGGCCGAGCCAGGAGGCAGCGATGACACCGATGAATACGGTGAGCACCTCGCCAATGTTCGAGGACAAGAGGTAGCGCAGAAACTTCTTGATGTTGTCGAAGATGAGCCGGCCCTCTTCGAGCGCGGCGATGATGGTGGCGAAGTTGTCGTCGGCCAAGATCATATTGGCGGCTTCCTTCGTGACCTCGGTGCCCGCAATGCCCATGGCGATGCCGATGTCGGCAGACTTGAGCGCAGGCGCGTCGTTCACGCCGTCGCCCGTCATCGCCACGATCTCGCCGTCCGCCTGCAGGGCGTCCACGATGCGCAGCTTGTGCTCGGGCGCGACGCGCGCAAAGACGGAGACCGTGCGCACCGTCTGCGCGAACTCTGCGGCGTCCTTCGCGTCGAGCTCGAGCCCCGTGCAGGCGACGGCGCCCTCGCTCACCACGCCCAGCGCGACGGCGATGCGGGAGGCGGTGCGCGGATGGTCGCCGGTGATCATGATGGTGCGCACCCCAGCGGCGTGCGCCTCGGCGATCGCGGCGATCGCCTCTGGCCTGGGCGGATCGATCATGCCGACGGTGCCGGCGTAGACGAGGTCGCGCTCGATCTGCGCCTCTGCGTTGGGTGCGCCGGTGTCCGGCGTCTGCGCGTCCGGGAGCGGGCGGTACGCGACGGCCAGCGTCCGCAGCGCGCGATCGGAGAGGCGGTCCACGTCCGCCTGGATTTCACGCCGCCGCTCCGGAGTCAGCGCTCGAACGTCATGGCCCACGCGCTCCGCTGTGCAGCGGGTCAGGAGCACGTCGGGCGCGCCCTTGGTCACCACGGAGACGCGTTGCTCGTGAGCGTTGTCGGTCGCCAGCGTGCTCATCAACTTGCGCTCGGAAGTGAAGGGCAGCTCCGCGACCCGCAGAAAGCGCTGCTCTCGCTGCTCTGACAAACCCGCTTTGCGCTCGGCGACGAGGAACGCCGCCTCGGTCGGATCGCCCTGAACCGTCCAAATTCCGTCCACCTCACGCAGCACGGAATCGTTGGCGAGGCTGCCGCCCCCGAGCACGATCCCGAGCTCCTCCAACAAAGGCCCGGGCCCGATAGGAGCGCCGCCGACGAGCAGCTCACCTTCGGGACGATAGCCCGTGCCGGTGACCTCGACCTCGCCCGAACGGGTGACGATGCGCTCGATCGTCATCTCGTTTCGGGTCAAGGTCCCGGTCTTGTCGGAGCAGATGACCGAGGTCGACCCCAGCGTCTCCACCGAGGACAGCCGCTTGACGATGGCGCGCCGTTTGGCCATGCGCTGCACACCCACGGCCAGCACCACCGACAAGATCGCGGGCAGCCCTTCGGGCACGGCCGCCACGGCAAGGGACACGCCGAGCAGCAGCACCTGCACGACAGCGCTCGGCGAGTCGGGCTTGGAGGTCAAGAACACCGCGCCCACCACCACCACGGCGATGGCGACGACCGCGATGCCCAACGTGCGCCCGACGCGCGCGATCTCGCGCTCTAGCGGCGTACGCTCCTCGAGCGTCGACTCGAGCAAGCCGGCGATGTGACCCATCTCCGTCGACATGCCGGTGGCAGTGACCACGGCGCGGCCCACGCCCTGAGCCACCGCCGTGCCCTTGTAGACCATGTTCACTCGATCGCCGAGGGCCGCGCTCTCGTGCAGAGGCGCGCACTCCTTCAGCACCGCTTCGCTCTCGCCCGTGAGCGAGGCCTCCGCGAGCTTGAGGTTCGCCGACGACAGGAGCCGGCCGTCGGCCGCCACCGCGTCGCCCTCTGCAAGCAACAGGATGTCGCCCGGGACTATCTCCGCTGCGGCGACCCGCCGCTGCTCGCCATCGCGGAGCACGCTGGCCATGGTTGTCGTCATGCGCTGCAGCGCTTCGACCGCTTGCTCTGCCTTGGCCTCTTCGGCGTAGCCGAGCACGGCGTTGGCGATCACGATGCCGAGGACCACCAGGCCTTCGAAAGGCCAGCCGTGAGCTCCTTCGAACACCCAGGCGGCGAACGACACCACCACCGCCGCGAGCAACAGGTAGACGAGCGGGTCCCGGAACTGCTGGAGGACCTTGCGCCACGCCGGGACCTTCGCCGCTGCCGCGAGCTCGTTCCTTCCAAAGCTGGAGAGACGCCGCGCTGCCTCCGCTACCGACAGGCCTCGCACCGCGTCGCCGCCATGTTTGAGGACGACCTGCGCCCCCTCGAGGCGAAATGGCTCTTCCTCGGCAGGCGCGACCTTCACCTCGGAGACCTGTCCAGCTCGAGGCTCATGGCGCTCTGGGCCGGGAACGGTACGAGCTGCGTTCTTCACTGCACGACTTTATACGAGTTCGAAGGACCCTACACTCGACAACTCTCGGTTCGTTCGGCTGGTAACTAGTGCCGCGCTCCCCGCCCGCCGCCCAGAATTTCAGCGCCGAGTATCGGGGGGTGAGCTCAGCGCGTCGTCATGACGCGACGTCAAGCGGCTCGAACGCCAGATCAAGGCGATGCCAATCCAGAGCGCCACGATGGCGAGCGGGGTGGCCACGACGCGAGGCCAGATCGTGGCCAGCACCGCCACGATCGCGAGCGCGACGCCGGCCAAGAGCAAGATGTGCCCCTCGGACCTACCGAGCGTTCGATGATTCGTCACCGCCGCACCGACCGTGTTCGCCACGCGGATGGCGCCCACGGCAGCGCCGCGTGAGCCGCGCCGATCTCGCGCGCGTGTGCGCGCACGAGGGGGCAACGCGGCTCGGGCGTCGGGGTCGGCTCCGGCGCGACCGATGCGAACGACGCGGTTCCGAGCCAGGCGGATCTCGGTGGCGTTGGTCAAGTCACGCAGATACATCTCTTCCATCTGCAGCGCGATGGGGGCGTCTTCCACCGCCACGTCGAGCTCATAGTTGCCGAGGAAGCTCGCGAGGTTCAGGTTCGAGGATCCGACGCGGCTCCAGCGCCCGTCGACCACGGCCGTCTTGGCGTGCAGCATCGGCCCGTTCCATTCGAAGATGCGCACGCCCGCTTCCAGTAGCGAGCGGTAGCCGGCGCGCGAAAACGAGCGGATCAGCGGCAGATCCGTCGCGTTCGGCACCAAGAGCCGTACGTCGACGCCGTCCTTGGCGGCGGCCCTCAGGGCTTGGACGTAGGGCGTGACGCCGACGAAGTACGCGTCGGTCAACCACAATGAGCGGCGAGCGATCGCGGCCACCAGCTGATCCATTCGAAACAAGCCCGCGGTGCTCGGCGTGCCCGCCACCACGCGCAGCGCCACGTCGCCCACGCGCGGCCGAGTGCCGAGCGCCGACAGCTCGCCGGCGGGGATCGGCTCCCCCATCGTCTCCCACAGCTCGGCAAAGGCGTGCTCCACGTCCGCCACGGCAGGGCCGCGGATCTCGAGCCCCGTGTCGCGCCAGGGGGGGATGCCGCGCGCGGCGTTGCCCTTCCAACGCTGGCTGATGCAGAGCCCCGTGACGAAGGCGACCTCGCCATCTACCGCGATCATCTTGCGATGGTCCCGGCTAATCCAACCGAACGGGCTGCCGAGATGCAGCGGGTTGAAACAGCGCACCTCCACACCCGCGACGGCGAGCCGGCGCCAGAACGCCCTGGACGTGCCCCGATGCGTGCCGAGCCAGTCTCGAATCAGCCGCACCTGCACCCCGGCACGCGCCCGCTCCTCGAGGGCCTCGGCGAACGCCAGCCCGACCTCGTCCTCCTCGATGATGTAGTTCTCGAGATAGATCAGCCGCTTTGCCTCGCCGATCGCCGATAGCCACACCGGGTAGTTCTCGGTGGCGTCCTCGAGGATGCGAACCCGGTTGCCGACGACGAGGGGCGCGCCGCTGGCTCGTGACAAGGCTTGCTCGCTGATCTGCCTTACCGGTCGGACCGCGTGCGGATCGCTCACGCAGCTCGCTCCTTCCGCCAAACGCGCGCGCCTGCGGACAGGCGCAGCTTTGGCGATCATCGGCTCTCTCACGCTTCCTTTTGCGGAGGGCTAGCGCAAGGAGCGGCCATCGCGCCCAGTATACACAGATGGCAACGACCAGCTATCGCTATAACAGCCCCAGCCGCGATCGGCAGCCGAGAGCGTTGTAGACGAACGAGAAAAATAGGCTCAGCCGGATGTTCCGCGTCACGTGCTCGGTGAGCCGGCGCGCGCGGACGAGGCCGCGCAGATCGCCGAGTCCCTGTCGGGCAAGCCCAGGAGCTGGCGCTCGATGGCCTCCAGCAGCCCCGTCCGCGAAGGCGGCTTCTGGAGCGCCAGGTTCGGGATCGCCTGAAAGAACTACGCTGCGAGCTCGGCGTTGGCTCCGCCGGACAGGAAGACGATGCACGACGGCAGCTCCGGTGATTGCCTGGCGAGCTCGCGATAGAAATCCATCCCGTTCATGTCGGGCATGATCAGGTCGTGCACAGAGCTCAGCATGCGGCACAGCACCCCGAGGACGCGCGTGTCGTCGTCGATGACGAGCACGCGCCCGTGGAGCGCTGCCAGCTCCGGCACGTTCGAACGGGGCGAGAGGGCCGCGTCCGACACGGGCATGCGCACGACGAAGCAGGAGCCCTCTCCGGGTGCGCTGGTCACGCTCATCTGGCCGCCCATCTCGAGGACCATGCGAGCTTGGCGCGCGTCAGCGTCCTTTCGTCAGCGTAGCCGCTGAGGAAGGCAACCGGGATGTCGAAGCGATCCGCAGCATTCGGTGTCGGCGATGTCCGCCGCGAGGAGCACCTCGTCTTCCACGACCATCACGGTGTTCGTCATCGCGCTGCCAAGCTGGGTTCCCCGGAAGCATGGCGGAGCCACTTTCTCGCGAGCAGAGGCCGCCAGCATGGCTTCGAGGACTAAGCATCGTGCCCCCGCTCGGTCGCCAAGCCGGACACGAGAATTTCCATGCAGTGACGAAACGCCTCGTTCTTCCTTAAGTAGTCGTCCTCACCCGAGCCAGAGCCCACACGGGTCGAGGCCGCGATCGCGGGGTATCGTGATGAACCGATGAAAACCGCCGCCGTTTTGTTAGAAGCCCCGACAGCTGGCTGCCCACGGACGGTAGAGCCCTCCGGCGCGGTCTACATTTCAGGTGCCACATGCTGGAACACGAGCTCGAGGATTTGCGCGCGGTTTTGGAGGACATGCCGGAGAGCGTCGCCATCTACGAGCTGGACGCCGCGATCCTCTATTTCAATGGCACGACGGAGCGTATGTTCAATAAGACGCTGGCCCAGGCTCGCGGACAGCGCCTCTTCGACCTGTTTCCCGAGGCCAGGGGCAACGTGTTTCATCGAGCGTTCGAGCACGTCGCGGCGAATGGCGGCACCGAGACCTTCGAGCACTACTACGCGCCCTGGGACGCTTGGCTCAAAAACCGCGTCTCCCGGGTAGGCTCCCGAATTCACGTCATCGCGCGCGATGTGACAGAGGACGTACGCCGACGGCGCCGGCTCGAGACGCTGGCACGCATCGCGGAGCTTCTGACCGGGGAGGAGCTCGATTTCTCGAGCGTGACGGAGCGCATCGCGCGGCTCCTCGCCGAGGTCCTGGAGGCGGACTGCAGCCTGGCGCTGCTCTCGGGTGACGGGCTGTGGCTCGAGCTCTGCGCGAGCCAGGCGCTGCGCGCCGAGGCCCGCCCCCCGAGCCACGTCGCGCGCTGGGACGCGAGAACGGGACATCCCGGCGAGGCGCTGCGCACGCGCTGCGCCGTGCTGGCGCAGGCGGAGGGGCTCGCGCTGGCCGCGGCGCAGGTCGACGATCCCGAGCTCCGAGCGGCCATCCAGCGTTACGGCCCGGTATCCGTGCTCGTGGTTCCACTGCTCGTCGGCGAAGAGGCGGTGGGCGTGCTGCTGGCGGCGCGGCGCGTTGGCGATCGGCCGCTGACCGAGGATGACCGTGCTCTCGGCACGTCCATCGCGCCCAGCCTCGGCCTCTACCTGGCCAACGCACGGCGGCAGGCCGAGGCCGCCTCGCTGCGCCAGCGCTTGGCCCACCTCGCAGACGCCCTGCCGGCGCTGGTGGGCTTCGTGGATAGAGACGAGCGCTACCAATACGTCAACGCCGGCTACGGGCGCTGGTTCAATACTGCGCACGAGGCGTTCATCGGCCGTACCCTACGTGAGGTCGCGCCCCCGGCGATGTATGAACGTATCGCGCCCTATGTGCGCCAAGCGCTCGCAGGCGTGAGCGTGCGCTTCCACGGGCGTTTCGAGTATCCAACCGGCACCCGCGACGTCGACGTTCAGTACGTGCCCATCAGCGGCAAGCGCGGCGTCGAGGGCTTCGCGTTGCTGGTCCAGGACCTGACCGCCGAGCGGCGCGTCGCCGCGCTCGAGCGCGAGCAGCTAGACACCGAGCGGCATACGGCTCGCCGGCTAGAGAGCTTGCTCGAGCTCGCGGGTAAGCTCGCGGCTGCCTCGCGCCCCGACGAGATAGCCCGCGTCGTCGTCGACGAAGGGGTCGAGGCCCTCGACGCAGCCATGGCCGGGATGTTCGTGCTCTCGCCAGATCGTCGCGAGCTCGTGCTCTTGCGTGAGCGTGGCTTTAGCGCAGAGCAGGCCGCCGCCTTTAGCCGGGTGCCCGTCGTGGGCGGCGGGCCACTCTCGGACGCCATCAACGACGGGCGACCGATCTGGGTCGCGTCGCGAGAGGAGTACGCCGCACGTTACCCGAGCTTCGAGCCGCAGCACCGCCCGCTGTCTGCCCCGCCGCTGGCGTTCGCTGTGATGCCGTTCTTCGTGGAAGGCCTGGCCACGGGTTGCTTGAGCTTCGTCTTTCACGACGAGCGCCGCCTGACCGCGGCCGAGCGCACCTACCTGGAAGTGCTCGCGTCCCACAGCGCCGAAGCCTTTCGACGCGCACATCTGTGGACCGAGCTGCGCGACGTGAGCGATACGCGGGAGGCGATGATCCAGGCCTCCCCGGCGGCGATCGTGCTGCTCGGCACGGGCGGCATCGTACACACGTGGAACCGGGCGGCGGAGCAGATATTCGGTTGGCCCGCTGCCGAGGTCATCGGCCGCGTCATACCGCTCGCTGACCTGCATCCGGAGGAGTTCTACCGGAATCTGGAGCGGGTCTTGGCTGGCGATGTGATCCAGCGTCAGGAGGTCCGCCGCCAACGCGCGACCGGCGAGTGGTTCGATATGGAGCTCTACGCGGCGCCCATTCACCTCAGCGAGGGTCGCAGCATGTGCCTGGGAATTGTCGTCGATATTACTGATCGCAAGCGCGCCGAGCGCGGCCGGCAGCTGCTCGCGGATGCGAACGCCGCGCTCACCCGCTCCCTCGACCTGCCGGCGGCTCTGGCTGATGTGGTACGGGTCCCGCTGGCGAATTTCGCCGATTTTTGCAGCGTCGATCTGCTGAAAGACGGAGCTCTGGAGCGGGTGGCGCTGAGCAAGGAGGACGTCGCGCTGGGCGTCACCGTGCCGCGCCGCGTGACGCACGAGCCGGATCGCGGCGGGGTGAGCCTCGCCATCGAGACCCGACAGCCACAGTCGTTCTTCGCTGACGACGAGGCAGCGCTGCAACGCTTAGCGCCTGGGCAAGAGCATCTGGCCGCGATTCGCTCCCTCGGCATGCGCGGAGTGCTCTCGGTCCCGCTGCTGGCTGGCGATCGCGTGCTCGGCGCCGTCTCCTTTGGATCAACGACGAAAAATTTCGACGAGCTGGACACGGGGATCGCGACCGAGCTCGCGCGCTATGTCGCGACCGCCGTGGAAAACGCGCGGCTGTTCGAGGACGCGCAGCGTGCCCGCAGCGAAGCCGAGGCCGCCAGCCGTACCAAAGACGAGTTTCTGGCCATGCTCGGCCACGAGCTGCGCAACCCGCTCGCGCCGATCGCGACGGCGCTCGAATTGATGCGTCTGCGCGAGCCCGATCGGCTCACGCGCGAGCGCGAGAGCGTCGCTCGGCAAGTGGAGCACCTGTCGCGGCTCGTCGACGACTTGCTCGACGTCTCCCGCATCACGCGCGGGCAGGTCGAGCTACGCCGCGAGCAGCTGCCGCTCGCGGGCATCGTGGCGCGCGGCATCGAAATGGCGAGGCCGCTGCTCGAGAGCCGACGCCATCGGCTCACGGTCGACGTGCCCGCCAGCCTGGCGGTGTATGCCGACGCGACGCGGCTCGCTCAGGTGATCGCCAATTTGCTGTCAAACTCCGCGAAGTACACGCCTCCGGGCGGCCACATCCAGGTGCGCGCGAGCGCGGGCAACACTGACGTCACAATCTCCGTGCGCGACGATGGCGTCGGCATCAGCGCCGACATGGTGCCGCGCATCTTCGATATTTTCGTGCAAGCTCCCCAACCCAGTGCTCGAACTGAAGGTGGCCTCGGTATTGGCCTCGCGATCGTGAAGAGCCTCGTCCTGGCTCACGGCGGCCACGTCGAGGCACGGAGCGCTGGGCTCGGACAGGGTGCCGAGCTGATCCTGAGCCTCCCGAGCCACGCGGGTGTCTCCGCTGCGGCCCCCCGAGCTACCGCGCCGGGGCCGGGCGCCACGAGCAAACGCCGCATCCTCGTGGTGGACGACAACGAAGATGGCGCGGACCTGCTATCCGAGTTGCTCGCGACGTATGGGCACGAGGTCGTTACTGCATACGACGGGCCCTCGGCGCTGCGGCTCGCGGAGCAGTTTCGCCCGGAGGTCGCCATACTGGACCTCGGGCTACCTGTCATGGACGGCTTCGAGCTGGCTGAGAAGCTGCGCGCGGCGGGGCCGCTCCGCCTGATCGCCGTCACCGGCTACGGCCGCGACTCGGATCGCGAACGCACGGTTCAGGCAGGCTTTGACGCGCACCTCGCCAAACCGGTCTCCCTCGAGGCGTTGCTGCCGCTGCTCGAGCTCGCCTGACCGCGGAGTCCTCTCCGTGCCTGGCACTGGTCTTGCTCTGATCGAGATGCACTCGCCTCTACGGAGCAAGAAAGGACTACAGATGATAACCAACAATACTATTCGACGATTTGCGGCAAGCGCGCTCGGATTGGCTCTCGTTGGCATCGGCGCAACGGCGTCAGCAGATCAGACCGTGGTGGTCGATGGCGACGGGGGTTCGCGCGGACCCAATGCCTGGCTGTTCAGCTCTGGGCTGATCACGACCGGCCTCTCCTACACCCCGGCGCTCGTCGTGGCGATCAACAGTGACCGCTCGGAGGACGACTATCTTTACGCTCCCTTTGCTGGGCCCTGGCTGGATTTGGCTGCTCGAGACGGCGGCGACAAACTCGATCGAACGTTGCTAGTGATAGACGGCGTCTTTCAGACGATTGGGGCCATACAAATCATTGCCTCGTTTATGTTCATCAACAGCGGCAGCGACACCGCTGCCGACACGTCCTCGTCGTTCGTGACCCAGGCGGCCGTGGCGCCGGCGCGCCTCCCCGACGATGGTTACGGTCTCGTCGCGGTGGGGCGCTTTTGAGAGTGGCCGCTGCGCTGCCCGAGCCTGCCACTGGGGCCTGAACGCACATACTCCCTTCAACGATGCACGGACTGCAGGCACCGGCGTCGGGCACGTTCGAGCTGCTGCGAGCGCCGCTGCAAGCATACGTTGGCTCGCGAGCACGCGACGGGCAGAGGGCGCCGCGTGCTCGTCGAGCATGCACAAACGCCCCTTCGGTACACTCTTAGTGCCTCATGCCTAAACCCCGTGCAGGTTCGCCCCGCCCCGCTGCACGGGTGAGGGCCAGGGCGAACCCGGGCAGATGGGCAGCTCGGGACGGCACGTTCCTCTACATGGGTCGAAACCCGGCGCGGACTTCGGGTTTCTCCTACGAGTGCGGGCCCCGTCGTCGACAGCGAGGATTCCTAGGTTTTTGCCACACTCCACGTGGCTCGCCCTTTGCAACGAACTCGGACGGAATCGATGTGGAAGTGAGTGGGCTCTTACGGGAACAAGCGCACGGCGAGCGCGGCGGCTCATGAAGCGGCAGCGGTCCGAGCTGCCGAACCCACCCGACGCCAGCCGATTGGCTCAGGCTCGCCTACAGATGGCGCTTCAGGCGGGCCACATGGGCACTTGGGATCTCGACATCCCGACCGGGATCCTGGTCTGCTCCGACACCTGCAAGGCCAACTACGGTCGCCGCCCCGACGACACGTTCACGAACGCGGACTTTGCGGCGGCCGTACACGACGACGATCGGGTACTAGTTCGGCGAGCGGTGGACGCTGCAATGGCTCGAGCCGCGGACCTCGACCTTGAATACCGAACACGCTGGCCTGACGGCTCCGTGCATTGGATCCAGGTACGAGGGGGTTGCGAGCTGGACGCCGCAGGTCACGTAGTAGGCCTGTCCGGCGTGTCTTTCGACGTCACCGCGCACAAGCGCTCCGAGGAAGGTCTGAGGGCGGTCCAGGCTCAGGTCGAGGCCACCCTTGCCGCGGGGGAGGTGGCCACCTGGACCTGGGACGTCGCCGACGATCGCATCGCGTTCGATCCCAACCTCGCGCACCTCTTCGGCGTCCCCACCACCGATACGGCCAAGGGCCAACTCGCTCATTACCTCGACGCCGTACATCCCGACGACCGCGACACGGTCTCGATGCTCATTCGGCGGGCCATCTCCACCCGAGAACCCTATGAAGCCAGCTACCGCGTGCAGAACGCCGAGGGTGAGTATCGGTCCGTGATCGCTCGCGGCAAGACGGAGTACGACGCCGCTGGCGTCCCGTTTCGCATGCCAGGCGTGATCATGGATGTCACGCGCCAAAAGCGCGTCGAGGCTGAGCTTCGGGACAGCCAGGAGCGATACAGGAGCCTGTTCGAGACCATCGACGAGGGCTTTTGCCTGCTCGAGAAGGCTCCGGCCGAGCTGGGTGGGAGTCTCGACTTCCGCTTCGTGGAGGCCAACCCTGCCTTCCTGGCCCAGAGCGGCGTGAGCGACGCCGTCGGGCGGACCCTGCGGCAGGCGTTCCCGAGCGAAGCCGAAGCCTCGTACGCAGCCTACGACGAGGTGCTGCGCACCGGTAAATCGGCGCGCTTCGAGCGAGAGCTCGAGAGCCAGGCCCGCGTGCTCGAGGTCTACGCTTTCCGGGTGCTGGACGGCCTCAATCCGCGCGTCGCCGTCATCTTCAAAGACATCAGCGCCCGCAGGCGAGCCGAGAGCGAGTTGCGGGCGAGCGAGGAGCGGTTCCGAACCCTGGTCCAGCAGGTCGAAGACTACGCGATTTTCCGGATCGATGAGCACGGCTGCGCGATGAGCTGGAACGAAGGCGTGCGGCGGGTGCTCGGATTCGAGGAGGACGAGTTCATCGGGGCAGACATAGCGTGCCGCATCTTTAGTGAAGAGGACGTCGAGGCGGGCGTGCCCGTCGCGGAGCTTCGGCAAGCGGCCGAGCACGGAGCTTCGAATAACGAGCGTTGGATGCGCAAGAAGGACGGCACGCCGTTCTTCGCCGTCGGCGTCACGACCCGCCTGCGCAACGCCAAGCGGCAGCTCACCGGCTTCACCCAGGTGATGCGCGATCAGACCGTGGCCAAGCGAGCCGCTGACAGCACCCGCTTCCTCGCCGATGCGAGCGCCGAGCTCGTGAGCTCGATAGACTACGAGCGCACGCTAGGGCGCATCGCCCAGCTGGCGGTCACGGGATTTGCAGACGAGTGTAGCGTCGAAGTCCTGGACGAGGACGGTAAGCGGCGCTGCATCGACCAGAGCCCGCCCGATTCCACGCAGGTCGTCGAGGCCGTCGTTGCACGAGCGGCTGGCCCTGCCTGGCCGCCGCCCGAGGCAGAGCTGCACGGGGTCGCGCTCGTCCTCAGGACGGGGCAGCCGGAGCTCGTTCCCGAGGTGACGGAGGCGCACCTCACGGCGATCTCTCGATCGCCCGAGCACCTCGAAGCGCTGAGGCGCCGCGGAGTTTCTTCGTACATCTGCGTGCCACTCGTCTCTCGAGGCACGGTCAGTGGAGCTATCACCTTCCTCAGCGATAGGGCGGGCCGCAGCTACTCTGGCAGCGATCTAAAGTCAGCCCAGGACCTTGCCGATCGCATCGGTGTCGCCGTCGACAACGCCAGGTTATGTCAGGCCCTCAGGGACGCCGATCAACGCAAGGATGAATTTCTGGCCACGCTCGCCCACGAGCTCAGGAACCCGCTCGCGCCCATCCGCACAGGGCTCCAGATCCTGAAGATTTCTCCGGTTGAGAGCTCCAGCACGGCGCGCGTGCGCGACATGATGGAGCGCCAGCTGTCGCACATGGTGCGGCTGATTGACGAGCTGCTCGACATCTCCCGGGCCAGCCGCGGCCGGATCGATTTGAAGCGCGAGCGCATGACGGTGAAGGCCGTCATCGATGCCGCGGTAGAGACGAGCCTGCCGCTGATCGAGGCGGCGCACCACGCGCTCAGCGTGCGGGCCGTCGACGAGCCGTTGTACATCGACGCCGATGGGACCCGCATGTCCCAAGCCGTGGGCAACCTGCTGCATAACGCGGCCAAGTATACGCCGGAGGGTGGCCACATCGAGCTCGAGGTCAAGCTCGATGCGGGGAGCGCCCTCATCGCCGTGACAGACGACGGGATCGGCATCGCCCCGGCCATGCTCCCGAAGGTCTTTGAGCTGTTCGCCCAAGTCGGCAACTCCATGGACCGCGCCCAAGCGGGCCTGGGGATTGGGCTCTCGCTCGCCAAGCGCATCGTCGAGCTGCACGGGGGCACCCTCACGGGGGAGAGCCCCGGGCTCGGCCGTGGGAGCACCTTCAGCATTCGTCTGCCGCTGGGCCAGCCCGCCGAGCCGAGCCACGCAGAGTCAGCGCCGGTCGGTTTCGCCTCCCCGCCCCAGCCCATCAGCCGTCGCATCCTGGTCGTGGATGACAACGTGGACGGAGCAGAGAGCCTGGCCATGATGCTCGAATTCTACGGACACGAGGCCCGGGTCGCTCACGATGGCCTTCAGGCGCTGGAGATGGCCCGCCGCTACGGCCCGGAGCTGGTGTTCCTCGACATCGGGCTTCCAGGCATGAACGGCTACGAGGTCGCCCAGCAATTCAGAGCCGACCCCGCCCTTCGCCACACCGTGCTCGTGGCGCTCACGGGCTGGGGCAGTGACGAAGACAAGCAGCGCAGCAAAGATGCCGGCGTGGACTACCACCTGACCAAGCCGGTCGACGTCGACAAGGTCACCCAGGTGCTCGCTCAATCCTTCTCCAGCGGGCGCCCCCGCGATTGACGCGAACGGACCTGCTTCGCCCCCGGCCCATTTCCTACGGTCCTTGGGTGCCCGGCTCGGCCGGGATTCGATCGGCCGGAAGACAAATTTACCTGGCTTTGTGTTACGCCCCCAAATGTGGCGCTGGAGCAGCTGGACACCGATTGCGGGCCCGTGGAGGGCAAAAAGCCGCGCGCCCGTCCCTCGGTATGGATCGTCGAGGATAGCCCGCTACATGGCGAGGTCGCCCGGCAAGCGCTGGCTCCCCACTACGACGTGAGCCTCTTCGTCGGTGGGCCTAGCATGCTCGAAGAGCTGGCGTGCGGTGAGTCGCCGGATGCTTTGGTCCTGGATTGGTACATGCCGGAGATGTCGGGCGCCGAGGTCTGCGCGTTCATTCGCGGGACGTTGAATCTGGCGCAGCTTCCGATCCTCGTGCTCACGGCGGTCGGGACGAGCGACGACCTGCTCGACGCGCTCTCCACGGGAGCCAACGACTTCGTCAAGAAGCCGCTCTCCGAGCCCGAGCTGGTCGCGCGAATCAAGGGCCTGGTGCGCATGTCGAACCTGCATGCGAGCCTGGCCGAAGCCGAGCGCAAGCTGCGGATCGAGGCCGTGTTTCGCGAACGATTTATGGGCATGCTCGCGCATGATCTTCGCCAGCCGCTCAACACGGTGATCCTGGCCTGCGAGATGCTCTCCCAGCTGCAGCCGTCCGAGCAATCGGCCGCCGTCATCGGCAGGCAACTCCGGGCCGCCGAGCGCATGAAGCGCATGGTGACCGATCTTCTCGACTTCACTCGCAACCGTCCAGAGAGCGGCGTGCCCTTGCAGAGGACGTGGACAGACTTCGCTGACGTCGCTGAGAGGAGCCTGTCGGAGCTGCGCTCCGCGCACCCGGACCACGTGCTGCAGTTGAGCGTGGAGGGGGCATGCACGGGTCATTGGGACGCCGACCGGCTCGCGCAGATACTCAGCAATTTGATCGGCAACGCGGTCCAACATGGCGAAGCGAACACCCAGGTCGACGTGCGGCTCACGGGCAAGAGCGAGGCGGTAGAGCTGCGCGTGACGAATCAGGGGCCCGGCATCTCCGAGGAGATCCTGGCGACCCTGTTTCAGCCGTTCCGGCCTGGGCGTAACATCGCGCGTTCGAGCGGTGGCTTGGCTCTGGGCCTGTATATCGTCCACCAAATCGTCCGGGCCCATGGCGGGACGATTGCGGTGGAGAGTAGGGACGGCGCCACGCATTTCATCGCCATCCTGCCTCGCGAAGGCGGCCAAAAAACCTCGGATTCGGCTCCGCCAAGCCGCTGATGCGGAGCCTTCCGCGCTCGGGCCCGCGTGAGCGGCACCTGACCCGGCAGTTAAGTTTCTGGCATGTTACTTGCTCGACTAATGTAGCAGAATGCCGGATTCCTCTCGCTACTCCGACGCGCCGCACATGACGCAACACAGCGCCTCCCCTGCCCGGCGCGTGCTGATCGTCGAGGATGAATCAGACGCGCTCGCCTTTCTCCATGAATGGACCAAAGGCCAACGCTGGCACGTCAGAACGGCTCAGACTGGGCAGGCCGCCCTCGAGCTCGGCAGGAGCTTCGAGCCCGACGTCTTGATTACGGACTATTTTCTCGGTGATCACGTCACGGGTGTGGACGTCATTGAGCGGCTCCGTGCCACCAACAAGAAATTGGTCTGCATCCTGATGACCGGCTCCCTGCAGACGGCGCTGCTCGAGGGCGTGCGGCGTTTGCACGGCGTCCCGATCTTGACCAAACCTTTTGATCTGCAGAGGCTCGCAGCTCTGACCTCCGCGAGCCCCCTGGACGGCAGCGTGCGGTGAGGGCCGATGCGGCCCCACCCGCCCATCGATAAAAAGTGCGACGACCTGCTTCGAGGGTTGCAGCGCCTGATCGATTCCCTCGCGAGAAGACCCTGACGCCTGACGCCTCGCTATCGGCGTCGGCGAAAGCTGCACGACGCGCAGGATGAATCGCTGCTGGAGTTGGTCGAGCGTCAAGCGGATCGCAACGGCGCGCTCGGTCTAGAGTTGCCTCACGTTCCCGAGCCAGTCGTATGCGAGCAGCTTAGCGCCGCATGCTCGCTGCGCGAAGAATGGGCACCGTTCTTGCAAACCGTCAGCGCAACTTGCCGCAGCGGCCTCAACAACGGAGTCTCAAACATGCACGCCACATCTCTCCTCGAAAGTCAGCATCGCGAGGTGGAAGCCCTCTTCAAAAAATTGGAGAGCGGCGCGGACCGCGCTGGAGTGCTGGAGAAACTGGCGAACAGCTTGGCCGCTCACATGGCCATTGAGCAGGACATCTTTTATCCAGCGATCAAGCAGGTGGACGACGACCTCGTGAACGAGGCCTTCGAGGAGCATTCGATCGCGGAGGTGGCGCTCAAGCGCCTGCTCGCGACAGGCCCGGATGACGAGGTCTTCAGCGCTCGAGTCACCGCGCTCAAGGAGGTCATCGAGCACCACGTCTCCGAGGAAGAAGACGAGCTCTTTCCGGAGGTGGACAAGGCGCTCAGCGACGAGACAAACGAGAAGCTCGGTCGAGTGATGGAGGCTCGGTTCGATGCGGTGCTCGCGGCGGGTTTCGAAGCCGCCGTGCCGAGTGGTCTAGCCAAAACCTCGGCCGATCTCGCAATCCAGAAGAACGCGAAAGCTCGGTCGGCGGCGTAGGGTGGAAGGCCCAGATGAGGCGGGCCGTGACCGACCAGCGCGCGTCGCGATCCGTCTCATGTGTCGAGCGCGCCAGGCTGTGCGAGGTCGCCGAGGTGCTCTCGAGCACCAGAAACGTTGTCGTCGTTGCAGTTCCAAACGCGACCTCAGGTGACGTTTTGCCACAACCTTGACGCGATCGTTTCCTATCCACTTCGAGCTCTTAAATCGCCAAATCGAAAGCCAACGCGCCCGTTCACCCGCGACCCAGCGCCGCAACGCCGGCTCGGCTCGACCCTCACCGCTCATCCTCTCATGGAGTCTGTATGTCCGATAAGAAGTCTGAAAAAACCGCCCGCCCGAAATCCGATAACGCCAATCCTCGGACGACGAGCGCTCGCTCCACAGTGAGCGGGTCCTCCGGGAGCGCCCCGTCAGAGTCGTCCGGGGACGCGTTGTCCGAGAAGATGACCGCGACGCAAGCGGTTGCGGCCGCGATGCCATTCAACGCCAACAAGGCGGGCGAATACGGGGAGGCGTCGGCAGCGCCTGCGCCTGGCAAAGCAATCCCGGTCCCCGATCATCGAGTGACCGGCAGCACGCTCACGGAGGCGGTGCCCTCGGTCAAGGCCGGTTCAGGCACGCCGAACCTGGGCTTTAACCCCGGCAACCTTCCGCTCGATCACGCCAGGGCCGACGCGAGCGGGCGGCCCTTGACCACCAATCAGGGCGTGCCGGTCGCTGACAATCAACACTCCCTGAAGGCGGGCCTGCGTGGCCCAGCGCTGCTCGAGGACTTCATCCTGCGCGAGAAGATCACGCACTTCGACCATGAGCGCATCCCGGAGCGCATCGTGCACGCTCGCGGCTCCGGCGCGCACGGCTACTTCGAGTGCTACGCGCCCATGACCCAGGTGACGCGCGCGTCATTGTTTTCTGAGGCGGGCAAGCGGACACCAGTCTTCGTCAGGTTCTCCACCGTCATTGGTGAACGCGGCTCGACTGACACGCCGCGCGACGTGCGAGGCTTCGCCGTCAAGTTCTACACGGATGAGGGCAATTGGGATCTCGTCGGCAACAACATCCCCGTGTTCTTCATTCAGGACGCCATGAAGTTCCCGGACTTGATCCACGCCGCCAAACCCGAGCCGCATTTCGCGATGCCTCAGGCAGCGACGGCGCACGACACGTTCTGGGATTTCGTCTCGCTCATGCCCGAGTCGACCCACATGTTGATGTGGGCCATGTCCGATCGCACGCTGCCGCGCAGCTTGCGCATGATGCAAGGCTTCGGCGTGCATACCTTCAGGTTGATTAACGAACAGGGCAAGGCGAGCTTCGTCAAGTTCCATTGGGCGCCGCTCGCTGGCACCCACTCGCTAGACTGGGACGAGTCGGTCAAGATCGCCGGCGCGGACCCCGACTTCCACCGTCGCGACCTGTGGGAGGCCATCGAGGCAGGCGCGTTCCCCGAGTGGGAGCTCTCCTTTCAGCTGTTTACGGAGGAGCAGGCCGAGGGCTTCAGCTTCGACGTGCTGGACGCCACCAAGCTGGTGCCGGAAGAGCTGGTACCGCTCACGCCCGTCGGTAAGATGGTGCTCAACCGCAATCCGGACAATTTCTTCGCCGAGACCGAGCAGGTCGCGTTCTGCGCCGCGCATATCGTGCCGGGTCTGGATTTCTCGAACGACCCGTTGCTCGCCGGTCGCATCCACTCGTATCAGGACACGCAGATCTCGCGCCTCGGCGGGCCTAACTTCCACGAGATCCCCATCAACGCGCCGGTGGCACAAGCCCACAACAACCAGCGGGACGGGATGCACCGGCAAGCGATCAATCGAGGCAGGGTCTCGTACGAGCCCAACTCGCTCGCTGGCGGCTGCCCCTTCCAGGCCGGTGCGGCGGGCTTCACCTCGTTTCGTGAGCCGATCGAGGCGGACAAGGTGCGCGGCAAGCCCGAGCGCTTCGCCGACCACTACACGCAAGCGACCCTGTTTTTTAACAGCCAGACGCCCGTAGAAAAAGCTCACATCAGCCGCGCTTTCCGGTTCGAGCTGACGAAGGTGCAGGTGCCGGCGGTGCGGCAGCGAGTGGTCGCCATGCTCGCCAACGTGGACGCCACGCTCGCCCAAACCCTCGCCCGAGACCTGGGCATGGCGTTACCCGAGCCCCTGCCCAAGGTCCTGACGAAGGTGGTCAAGCCCGAGGTGACCGAGTCACCGGCGCTCTCGCTGTTCGCCCGCCCCGGTGACGGGCGCATCCAGACACGCCGCATCGCCATCATGGTGGCGGACGGCGTGGACGGCGAGCAGGCGCGGACCCTGCACGCTGGGTTGGTCGAGCAGGGCGCGGTCCCGCGCTACATCGGCGCGCGCCTGGGCAGCGTGAAGACCGAGCAGGGCGACATGCTGGAGGTGGAGGTGACGCTGGAGACGATGCCCTCCGTGCTCTTCGATGCGCTCGCCGTGTTGGGCGGCAAGGCTGCCGTGACGGAGCTCGGCAAGCTGGGTCACGCGCTCGAGTTCATCAAGGACCAATATCGCCACGCCAAGCCCATCCTCGCGCTCGGAGCAGCCGCCGCTCTGGTCGAGAACGCCGGTGTGCCTGCCGTTCTTCCCTCGGGGGAGCCGGATCCGGGTGTGCTCTCCGGGCATGACACTGCGTCCGCGGCGCTGGCTCCCTTCATCCAGGCCATCGCCCGCCATCGTCACCACGAACGGGAGATGGATCCCCCACCGGTGTAAGTGCCGCTCGGCGGCGCTGAGCCCGCAGGCTCAGGCCGATTCCGACAGCCGCCTCCAGAGCGCCCCGAGCCCACCCACGAAGATCGAGCGATCCCGGTCCTGATCTTCCATCGCATCCGGGTCGAACGGCAGTTGCTGCGGATCAATGAACTCCAGGATTTTCCTCTCGCGTTCGGTCGGCGAGGGGTGAATCCGCAGCCTGCCCTCACGGCGCTCCGCGAGCCGGTTCAGCTCTTCCACCAGGCCACCCGCGTTCAGGGCCTCCGCGTTCGAAACACCCAGGTGTTCGGCGATGAGGCTCTGGCGCGCCCGGGTGATCGATCTTCCAAGCGCGTCAGCCGCGTCGTCCGTCTCGAAGGTGGCGTTGAGCTCGGTGTCCAAACACGTGCTGCGGTTGGTGAGGTTCGCCGAGCCGACGGTCAGAAACCGATCGTCGACGATCATGATCTTTGAATGGATGTATGTCGCCCGTTCAGGCTCGGCGCCGTCTGGGGTACAGGGCACCGTGTAGTAGATGCCCAGCCGATGCGGCGTACCCGCCACCGCGCTGCGCAGATCACTAATCACCTTGGCCTGGGCCAGGCCTACCGCGACCTCCTCCTTGAACGTCTCCGCCTGCATGTTCAGCACGAGCACCACGTCCAGCGCCCGAGCATCGCCGGTGGCCAGCCGCTTTGCCAGGGCCGCCCCGATCTCCTTCGAGCTGAAGTACTGCGTCTCGACGTAGATGAGCCGCTCCGCCCGCGCGATCGCGTCGAGGTGCAGGTCGCAAATCTCACGACAGCCTTCGGCCTCCGTGGGCCGACCTCGAGGATCCGTCCGGCTCAGGGCCACCCTCGATGCCGCAAGCTCGACCGCGCCTTTCGGCACGTCCACGACGGCGTTTCCGGCGTGCATGGCGATCGGCTCCCCGCCGGCTGCCTCCCACCGCTTGACAAATAGCTTCGTGAGCTCGCCCGCCACCTCCGGGCCCGTCAGGTACGCCTGGAGATCATGAAACGGCTTGTGCGGCTCACCGCGGCTCACGCGCAAAGGATTAGGGTCCTTGTGCGCCCGGTCGTCCCAGCGATGGTCGCAGAGATCCAGACCGCCCAGAAAGGACAGCCGGTCGTCGATGACCACGAATTTCTGGTGATGGCTGCCCTGGTCGGCGCACTTGTCGTCGAACAAGAACGTCAGGCGATCGTTCGTCGCCCAGTTGAACCGGAGCTCCTGCATCCACTCGCGCTCCAACGCAAACACCGCGTGGAAGTCCCAGGCCAGGATGCAGATGCGCAGGCGCTCGTTCCTCTCGCAGAGGGCGTCCAGAAACGGTAGCAGCGTCACCGGCAGCGTCGCCCCCCGCGCCTCTTCGCCGCGAAGCAGGCAGGCGTCCGTGTCAAATTGCCACCCCGCGAGCAGGATGTGACTCTGCGCCTGCTGCGCCGCGCTGTAAAAGGCTCGATAGTAGTCGTCCCCATCGACGAGCAGCCCTGCCTGAGTCACCGGCACGTCACACCAAATATTCCGCGGGGCCTGCAGGATCTTGGGCATGCGGCTCCATAACACGGCTCGGCGCGTGACAGGGCCTGCTTTGCCGCGCACGTAGGTTCGCCACTGGCTCGCGCGGCCCAGACAGGTGCCGCTGGTGCCGCTCGGTCGCTTTATCGGTGACTTCGTCGCCGTGTCGGCGGGGGCCGGTGGTCGAGGTGGATGGCGGCTATCGCTCGAGCGAGCATGATCTGCGCGACATCGAGCGCCTGGTCTAGGAACCGAGCTGACTGATGGGCGCATCATCGGCTTTCCAGCAGACCGCTTCCGGATCTTGCGAGCGGCAACTGAAGAGCAGTTGCAGAAGGTCTCGCTCGAGCTCGATGGGTATGCGCTGCGCTGGGACGAGCTCGACGAGGACATCAGCGTACAGGGTGTCGTCGCCGGTAATATCCAGCTGCCTGTACACCGCCAGGTTGGAGTCCCCGGGGCGCCCGAGCGGTGCTTCGGTGCGGGCGATCTCGGTGCACCTTCGGTAGGCAGATGTAAAGACTCGGGGAATGACAATGGACCCATGGGCTCATGGGCCGCCACGGAATGATCTAAAGCTAGCTCGGCGCGAAGCCCGGCCGCCCGTAGGCGACGTGTGGCATGGTGTGAGCGCCCGGGACGTAACGCGCCCTTTTGCCCTAAAGTTCGAGGCGGTACCTGGATTCTCCGCGCCGCGCGGCGTATGAGATCAGCCACGATGAACGCGCTCCGCGCTCGCCTGCTGCCCATCTTGGCTGCGCTGTTGATGGCGCTGCCGTTCGGCGCTGCGGGCAGCGTCCAGTACTTCTGCCACAGCATGGGGCTGTTGATGGATGAGAGCTGCTGCCCCTCGGTC
>JAYTOL010000115.1:0-21165 GCA_043747815.1 Deltaproteobacteria bacterium | reverse complement strand
CTGCGCGAAGGCTCGGAGATCAAGTCGCAGGACTGCTGTGAGCGGCTTTCGCGGGCTTCGAGCGCTCCAGCGCCGGCTCTCAGAGACAGCGCAGCGCCTATCGGGGTTGCGGCATGGGTCGATCCAGGGCTGCTGGTGGTCGCGAAGCTCGAGCCGGCAGAGCGCGAGGTCAGCGTTGTGCCGGTAGAGGCTCGCGCACCGCCACCGCGCGGGCCGCCCATCTTCCTCCTGAACTGCTCGCTCCTGACCTGAGCCGTCCTCCGGACGCCGCGGCATCGCGAACCGCAAGGACGTTCTGCGCCCTGCTGTTGGCGGCAGCCGCGAGCGTGCGCCGAGCGGCGCACGCGCAAGCTCAGATATTCCGCGCTGCGGAAGGAGGATGTTCATGCTCATCATGCAATTTTGTCTGCATGTCGGCGGGCCAGCGTGGCCGCGCCGACTCGCCGGGTTGCTCGGCGCAATCATCCCGCTCACCACGGGAGGTAGCTCGAGCGCGGCGGCTGCGGGCCAGGCCCCGACGCATCCAACGACGGCGTCATCTCCCGCTATCAACATCAGAGCCAGGGCAGAGCCGGCGCCGGCCCCTCGCCAGCGAACCACAGGGGCCACGCCCGTTAGGCACGCCGAGCAGGCGCTCGCCGAGCAGGCGACGTTGCCGGAGATTTTGCGGCTCGTGCTGGCGAAAAACCCGATGCTCGAGGAAGCGCGTCAGCGCGTTCGTGCCGCCCGCGAGCTCACTCCTGCGGCCGCGCGGCTCCCCGATCCAGAGCTCGAGTATCAACTCTGGGCCCAACCGTTGGCGCGACCGTACGCGCTCGACGAGGCCCAGATGCATATGTTCGGTGTGCGTCAGACGTTCCCCGCGCCGGGGAGTCTGAGCGCACGGGGCGAGGCCGCTCTGGGTCGAGCAAATATTGCGGAGGCCGCAGGGCGGGCGCGCGAGCAGGACCTCGTCGGACGGGTGCGCGGCGCGTACGCCGAATATTGCCGGACCGAGCGCGAGTACCAAATTCACCTCGAGCATGCCGCTCTCGGGCAGCAGGCAGTCGACGCGGTGCAGGCGCAATATCAGGGCGCACGGGGTACTCAACGAGACGTGTTGCGGGCCAGGCTGGAGCTGTCGCGCCTACACAGCGACGTCGCCGCGCTCAATCGCGATCGGCACACTGCTCGTGCCCTCTTGAACACGCTCATGGCCCGTCCGCCTGACGCTCCACTCGGTCCGCCCGCTGCGCTAGTACCGGCGTCCGTCGAAGTTCGCCTCGCCGAGCTCGAGCGTGTGCTCGCCGAGCAGCGTCCCGAAATCGCCGCGGCAAAGAGCGCCATCAGGGTCCGAGAAAGCGAGCTCGATGGGGCGCGTGCCGTCGCAAACTGGCCGAGCTTCATGCTCGGCTTGCAGTACATGTACATGCCCGCGGAGCGTGAGCCGCACGCCTATGGCCTGATGTTCTCGATGAGCCTGCCCTGGTTCAACGCTCGCCATGCCGAAGAGGTCCGAGCAGCAGAAGCCCAGCTTTCGGCGGAGGAGAGCGCGCTCGCAGGTGCCCGCTTGGCGGCCCGCTATGAGCTCTATGCTGCCGCCGAGCGCCTGCAAGGCGCGCGCGAGTCCTTCCGGCTCATCGAAGATGACCTATTGCCACAGGCGCAGCAGAGTTACGAGTCCGTTGAGGCGGCTTATCGCGGCGGCCAATCCGACTCCCTCGGCTTGTTCGACGCCCTACGCTCCTTGCTAGACGTGCGGATCGAGCGAGAGCGGGCCCTGGTTCTGGTCGACACTGCAGCCGCAGACATCGAGCGAGCGGTGGGCGGCTCGCTTACCGCCGCTTCCCTCATGACGGAGCACGAGTGAAATGACTGACGACCGACGACGGATGCATGAGTCTGGTGCTGCCCCCGGCGCCATCACTGGCGGTCGCGCCGATGCCGACCTCGAGGGGCCACCGCCTGGCGTGCGGACCATGGCCGTGTTCCGCTGGGTCCTCATCTTTGTGATGGCTGTGATCGCCGCGCTCTCCGTGACCTACTCGTTCGGGCTGATTTCGAGCGAATCGGCCAGCGCAGCCTCCGTCCAGTATTACTGCCCCATGCATCCGCAGGTGTCTCTAGATCATCCCGGCGAGTGCCCCATCTGCAGCATGACTCTCGTCAAAAAGCAGAGCAGCAGCAAGGCACCACAACGGAGCGAGAGGGTCAGTGACAACAAGGACCCGACCGGCGAAGGCAAGGCTGCGACTGCATCGCATGCAGGCCATCGTCACGACCCTACCGATCCCTACGCCTGTCCGATGCACCCCGAAGAGACCGGAGTGGACGACCGTGCGCGCTGCGCCATCTGTGGCATGAAGCTCGAAAAGCGGCCCTCGCCTGCCCAGGGCGTTCCGGGCCTCGTGCCCATCGAGCTCGGGATGGAGCGCGTGCAAACGATTGGCGTGCGCACCGCGTCGGCCACGCTGGAGGAGCTCGTGCCCGAGCTCCGGACCGTGGGCTTTGTGAGCGCTGACGAGGCGCGGCTGGCGCGAGTGCACACACGCTTCTCGGGCTGGATTGAGCTCGTCGTACCCGTGACGGGGCAGAAGGTCGCCCGCGGTCAGGTCCTGGCGCGCATCTACAATCTCGAGCTCCTGCCCGCGCAGCAGGAGTTTCTGGCCGCGCTCCGCTGGAGCTCTCGCGACCAGGTGTCGAGGCCAACCGGCATGGCACCCGCCGGCGGTGCTTCACTCGAACGGGATGCTCGCGCGCGCCTCGAGCTGTTTGGTCTATCCCCGGCGGAGATCGACGGGATCGCGAAGACCGGAAAACCGGCGCGCACCATTTCCGTGACCTCGCCCATCGCCGGCCACGTGATCGTGAAGAACGCCGTCCAAGGCGCGTATGTACAAACCGGTACTGAGCTCTTCGAGATCGCCGATTTGACCAAGGTCTGGGTCTTGGCCGACGTCTACGAATACGAGGTGGGCCGCGTGCGCGTGGGCCAGGTTGCTGACGTGCTCGTGGCCGCCTTTCCAAACGAACGCTTTTCCGGAAAAATTGCGTTCATCTACCCCATCGTCGATGCCACGACCCGCACGCTCAGGGTGAGGCTCGAGCTCGACAATCGTAGCTTCTCGCTACGTCCAGGCATGTACGGCGACGTGCTGATTCACCTCGATGGCGCACGCGGCGTCAGCATCCCGGCGGAAGGTCTGATCGATACCGGCGAATTCCAATATGTGTTCGTGATGAAGGAGGGCGGCCGCTTCGAGCCGCGACGCGTCCACGTGGGAGCACGTTCGGGCGACAAGGTGCAGATCACCGGCGGCCTTTTGCCTGGCGAAATCGTGGTGACGACCGCCAATTTCCTCATCGATTCCGAGAGCCGTCTGCGGGCCACCATCGAAGGCTCGTCCGAGCCGGCGCTCGAGGCGCCGCGCTGAGCGGGGCAGCACATGGTCTCACGCATCATCGAGTTCTGCGCCAAGAACCGCTTCCTCGTCATCCTGGGGGTGGTCTTCGCCAGCGTCGCCGCCAGCTATTCGATCGGGCAGACCAAGCTCGACGCGATTCCGGATCTCTCTGACCCACAGGTCATCGTATTTACGGATTGGATGGGGCGGAGCCCCACCTTGATCGAGGACCAGGTCACCTACCCCATCGTCTCCTCGCTCGTGGCCGCTCCTCACGTGACGGACGTGCGCGGCTTCTCCATGTTCGGGATGAGCTTCGTTTATGTGATCTTCGAAGAGGGCACCGATGTGTATTGGGCGCGCAGCCGCGTGCTCGAGTACCTGAGCAGCATTCGCGATCGCCTACCGGCGGGAGCTCGCCCCGCGATCGGGCCGGACGCGACCGGAATTGGCTGGGTGTTCCAGTACGCCCTGGTGGACAGGACCGGCAAACATGGCCTGGACGAGCTCCGCACATTCCAGGACTTCACGCTCAAGTATGCGCTCGGCAGCGTTCCGGGCGTGGCCGAGGTGGCAAGCGTGGGAGGTTACCAGAAACAGTATCAGGTCACGGTCGATCCCAACAAGCTCCGCGCCTATGACGTCACCCTCCAAGACGTGATCAGCGCTATCCGGGACTCGAACAACGACGTCGGCGGGCGCGTCATCGAAATGTCGGGCCGCGAGTATTACGTGCGCGGTCAGGGCTACATTCAGGACCTCGGGGGCATCGAACGCATCGCGCTGCGCGCGAATGCCCCGAACGGCGTGCCGGTGCTGGTGAAGGACGTGGGCAGCGTGCGCTTTGGCGGGGACATCCGCCGCGGCCTCGTGGAATGGAACGGTGAGGGCGAGGCCGTGGGCGCCATCGTCGCCATGCGCTACGGCGAGAACGCGCTCGACGTGATCGAGCGCGTGAAACACAAGATCTCGGATCTCAAACCGAGCTTCCCCGCGGGGGTCGAGCTCGAAATCGCCTACGACCGCTCCGGGCTGATCAAACGCTCGATCGATACGTTGAAGCATGCCCTGATCGAAGAAGCAGTCGTGGTCAGCCTCGTGATCATCTTGTTTTTGCTTCACCTACGCAGCGCGCTCTTACCGATCCTGAGCCTACCTGTCAGCGTCGCCCTCGCCTTTATTCCGATGTACCTCCTGGACATCCCCTCGACCATCATGAGCCTGGGCGGGATCGCCATCGCCATCGGTGCGACCGTCGACGCCGAGATCGTCATGATCGAGGCATCCCACAAAAAACTCGAACACGCTCCTCCGGGTGCCGACCGGCACAAGCTTCTGGCCGAGGCTGCCCGGGAGGTCACACCGGCCATCTTCTTTTCACTGCTCATTATCGCGGTGGCCTTCCTCCCCGTGTTCGGGCTCACCGGTCAGGCGGGCAGGCTCTTCAAACCGCTGGCGTACACCAAGACCTTCGTGATGCTGGCCGCGGCAGTGCTCTCGATCACGTTCGCCCCCGCGCTGCGGGGTTTCTTGATTCGTGGGAAAATATTCCCCGAAGCCAGGCATCCGGTGTCGCGCTTCCTGATCCGGCTCTACAAGCCCTTCGTGTATGTGGCCCTGCGGCGGCCCATCTCGACGGTCGCCATCGGCGTTCTCGCGGTCCTCTCCGCGGTCTCCTTATCCCGCAAGCTCGGTCACGAGTTCATGCCGCCCTTGAACGAGGGCGACATCCTATTCATGCCGATCACGTTCCCGAACATCTCCATCGAGCAAGCCAAGCAGCAGCTGCAGATCCAAGATCGCATCCTGAAGAGTTTCCCGGAAGTCGCCAGCGTCTTTGGTAAAGTGGGGCGCGCCGAGACAGCGACTGATCCCGCGCCACTCACGATGGTGGAGACGACCGTTCGCCTGAAGCCCCAAGCAGAATGGCCGCGCGTCATGCAGGAGCGCTGGTATTCGGGCTGGCTGCCCGCGCCGTTCAAGGCGGCGCTGCGCCCGCTCTGGCCCGAAGAGCGGGTCAAGACCTGGGATGAGTTGACCGGAGAGATGAACGAGAAGCTACAGCTGCCCGGCTGGACGAATGCCTGGACGATGCCCATCAAGACACGGATCGACATGCTCACGACGGGCATCCGTACCCCTATCGGGATCAAGGTCTTCGGCACCGACTTGAACGAGATCGAGAAGGCGGGCCTCGCGCTCGAACGCCTGCTCACCCCGATTGCCGGGACACGTAGCGTCCTCTACGAGCGAAACCTGGGCGGCCTCTATCTCGATATCATCCCCAACCGGGAGGCGCTCGCGCGCTATGGCCTGCGCGTGGGCGACGTGCAGCGGACGATCGAGGCGGCGATTGGCGGCACGCCCATCAGCGTCACCGTCGAAGGGCGCAACCGGTTCACGATCAACGTGCGTTACCCACAGGACCTGCGCAGCGACGTCGACAAGCTCCGCCGGGTGCTCGTACCGCTCGGGGGCGGGGTTGGCGGCATGGATGATGACAGCGCCGCAATGCCAGGCACGACGGGCGCGCTCGACCCCTCACTCCTTTTGCCCGAGGCCGATCGCCCAGGTTTGCCCGGCGAACCTCGCTGGCTGCTGGCGCAAGCCATGCCAAGCATGACTGAGGATCCAGGCTCGCTCGATCTGGGAATCCCGCGCGTGCGGGAGCCCGGCGTGAGGTCGGACGTACCCATGCCGGCGATGCCATCGCCCGCTCCGATGCGCCAGACGCAAGCCATGCCCGAGGCTGCCAGCCCAATGCCGGGAGCCATGAGCAACGGCCCCTCGAGGGCACCCACCCGGCAGAGCCAGCGCTTCATTCCGCTCGGTCAAGTGGCAGACATCAAGATCGTCGGAGGGCCTCCCATGGTGCGCGATGAAGATGGCCTGCTCGTCGGCTATGTCTACGTCGATATCGATCAGAAGCAGCGTGACATCGGTGGTTACGTGAACGAGGCCAAAGAGGTGGTGCGAAAGGCCACGGAGCGCGCCGAGCTGAAGCTGCCCGCCGGCTACTTCCTCAAGTGGACTGGGCAATACGAGCAACTAGAAGAAATGGTGGCACGGATGAAGATCCTGATCCCTGTGACGATCATGATCATCGTGGTCCTGTTATTCCTGTACTTTCGCAATATCGTCGAAGTGTTGATCGTGCTCTTGTCGATCCCATTCGCGCTGGTCGGGACGATCTGGCTCTTATGGCTGCTCGAGTATCGCCTCTCCACGGCCGTGTGGATCGGCGTGATCGCGCTGGCAGGGCTGGCCGCACAGACGGGGATCATCATGATCGTTTACATCGACCATGCGCTGGAAGAACGCCGGCGCGCCGGCAAGCTCAGAAATCTCGACGACATCATTGCGGCACATATGGAGGGCACGGTGCAGCGCGTTCGTCCGAAGCTCATGACGGTGGGCACCATGCTCTTCGGTTTGGTCCCGCTCCTCTGGGCAAGCGGCTCGGGCGCGGACGTGATGAAGCGCATCGCCGCGCCGATGGTGGGCGGCCTGGTGACGAGCGCGTTCCTGACCCTCGAAATCATCCCCGTCATCTCGACGTACTGGCGCCAGGAGCAGCTCCTCTGGCAGTTGCTCGCCCCGCTCGATCCTCGGCGCCTGTCTCGCCTGCAAATGGCCACGGCGCTGCTCGGCGCAGGTTGGCTGCTCGGGGGCGCGCTGCTGATTTCGACCGTCTACGTGGCGGTTTCGACGCCCGTGTTCGTGCTCGGGCTGCTGGCCGCCGCACAGCTCATCATGGCCGGTACGTTCTGGTACTTTCGCGAGCGACCCGACGCGCGCCGCCAAGTCTGGCCCACAGCCAGCGCAGGAATCACCGTGGCATGATGGCGGCTCGGCCCCCTGACGCTTTCGATCTTAGCGGTATTTGGGGATGGCCCCGTGATGAGGCGTCATGCGAGCCGACAGATCGAACATCACCTCGTCCACGTAACACCATCCCCAGCCTTCGGGCGGGTCATAGCCTTCGATGATCGGGTGCTCGGTTGCATGAAAGTGCCGAGTGGCGTGTTTGTTACGCGACGAATCGCAGCAACCGACGTGCCCGCACGTCCGGCAGAGGCGCAAATGCACCCAAACGTCACCCGTACGCAGACATTCCTCGCAACCCTGGGCGCTCGGGGTGACGTCGCGGATGCCGTCGAGGTGGGTGCACGTATCAGCCATGAGGTGTCTCCGATCTACTAATGGGTGTGAGTGGACTGAGCCCAACCAACGGCGGACCGGCCCACGAACGAGCCCTGGTGCCGGCTGTGGTGCGAGCCGCACCGCAAACGTACCCGAATGAGACAGCTGGTTCCAGCGAGCGTATATGGGCCCGCCGGAGCCTGATGTCGAGTGGCGCAAAGCACGCGAAGCTCAGCTGACGCACGCCGCGCAAGCACTGGGCGAAAGGCAAGCGGAGGCACAAACGATGATCTAGATTGGGTTGCACCTTCAGCGCAATCTCGCGCAGCTCTAGCCCTCGCAGATCACGGCTCTACCGGAGGACGCTTACGGCCATGCTTATGTCGCTCTCCACGGAATACGCTCGAGTTCGTCATGCCACGCGGGACCTCGTCGCCGGCCTCGGTCCAGAGGACTGCATGGTGCAAGCCATGCCCGACGTCAGCCCGGCCAAATGGCATCTGGCGCACACCACCTGGTTCTTCGAGACGTTCGTGCTGGAGCGGGAGCTCGCCGGGTATGCGTCGCCCTCTCCCGCTTATCGGGAGCTGTTCAATTCTTACTACGACGCCGTGGGGCCCAAACATCCGCGGCCCGAGCGCGGTCACCTGTCGCGGCCCACGTTGAGCGAGGTGTTGGCCTACCGCGAGCACGTCGACGCTGGTATTCAAAAGCTGCTGGCTCGAGGCGGCGCCTCATCAGAGCTGATGGAGCTCGGCTTGCAGCACGAACAGCAGCATCAAGAGCTGCTGCTGATGGACGTCAAATACAACTTCTCCAAGAATCCGCTCGTGCCCCGCTTTCAACCGCAGCCGCTCGAGCCTTGCGGGGCGAGCGAGCCGCTGCGTTTTCAACGCTTCGACGGCGGGCTCGTGCAAGCCGGCGCGAGCGGCAGCGAGTTTTCATTCGATAACGAGCGGCCTCGGCACCGCCGCTTCCTAGAGCCGTTCGAGCTCGGCACCCGGCTGGTCACCAATGCCGAAATGCTGGCCTTCATCGCTGCCGGGGGTTACCAAAACCCGGCGCTCTGGTTATCCGAAGCTTGGGCCTGGGTTCGCGAGCACGCGGTGGCGGCTCCAGAATACTGGCGTCGGGACGCCGAGGGCGCGTTTCACGAGTTTACCGCACACGGAGAGGTCCCGCTCGATCCCAACGCGCCCGTGTGCCATGTGTCAGGCTACGAGGCGGCTGCCTTTGCGCTCTGGGCGGGTGCGCGCTTGCCGACCGAGTTCGAGTGGGAGCTGGCGGCGCGAGCGGCGGCGGAGCCGAGCTCATTGCTGCGCGCGGGGCGCTTGCATCCGCGAGGCACCAGCGGCGCGGGGGTGCGGCAACTCTTCGGGGATTTATGGCAGTGGACACGCAGCGGCTACGAACCCTATCCAGGCTTTGTGCCTGAGGCGGGCCCCGTGGGTGAATACAACGGCAAGTTCATGTGCGGTCAGTGGGTGCTGCGCGGCAGCAGCGTGGCCACCCCCAACGGTCACGCCCGCGTCAGCTATCGCAATTTCTTCTATCCACACCAGCGCTGGCCCTTCACGGGCATCCGGCTGGCGCGGGACCCGCGTTAGATGAGCGACCTGCCAAGGCTCGAGGCGCGTGGCTCCGTTGTCCGCAACACCCTTTCCCGCGACACCGTTGTCCGCAACTCGACAGAGCGCGAGCCGACAGAGCGCGACCCGACAGAGCGCGACCCGACAGAGCGCGAGCCGACAGAGCGCGAGGTAACCGAGCTGCTCGCCGGGCTACGCCAGTCCCCACCCCACGTCGCGCCGCGCTACTTCTACGATCAGCGCGGCTCGCAGCTATTCGACGAGATCACGCGGACTCCCGAATACTACCCCACCCGCACCGAGCTCGGCCTCTTGCAGAGTCGAGGCGGGCAGATCGCCGAACACATCGCCGCAGGCAGCGTGCTCCTCGAGCTCGGCAGCGGCAGCGCGGAAAAAGCCCTGGCGCTGCTCGACCACCTGAAGGCCCCGAGGCTGTATCGGCCCATCGACATCTCGAAAGGCGCGCTCGAGCGCACCACTCGCGCCGTACAGCGAGCGCGCCCGCGGCTCGAGGTGTCCGCCTACTGGGGAGACTTTGCGGCTGCGGCGGCCTACGCGGACCTACCCGCGGGAGCAGAGCGGCTCGTCTATTACTCGGGCTCCACCATCGGCAACTTCGAGCGCCCTCGAGCCATCGCCTTCCTCCGCAGGTTGCGCCAGCGCCTCGTCGCGCGCGACGCACTGCTGCTGGGTGTCGACCTCGTTAAAGACCCCGCGGTGTTGCACGCTGCATACAACGACGCCGCGGGCATCACCGCCGCCTTCAACAAAAATCTCCTCTCGCATCTCAACGCCCGCTTCAGCGCCGACTTCGATCCCGAAGCGTTCGATCACCTCGCCTTCTACGACTCGAAGAAGCGCCGCGTAGAGATGCACCTCGTCCCGCGCGCGGAGCTCGTCGTCAAGCTCGCGGGTGAGCGCCTCCGCTTCACTCCCAGCGTCCCGATCCACACCGAGAGCTCGTACAAATTCACGCTCGACGACCTGCCAGGTCTCGCCGAGCAATCGGGCTTCAGCCTCGAAAAAGTCGTCACCGACGAGCGCAACTGGTTCGCCGAAGCGCTCTTCAGAGCATGAAGGGGGTGCCCCTTCGCCAGCTGCTCCCACGACGTTGCCGAGGAGGTATGCTATCCTTCCACGGTGGATGAAGCAGCAAGACGGCGAGCTGAGCAGAGGCGCCACCGCTCCGAGGATGGGCCGGTCAGAGTGTACCGGCTGGGGGCCGAACCGGCGCTGGACCTGCTCGATCGCTCCACCGTCGACGACCGCCTCGCGGCGATGTGGCCGCTCGCACGAGCGGCCTGGAGCGTTGCAGGGACGCAGATTCCAACCTACGCACGGCGCGAGGCTCCCGGCGTCATGATCCGAGCAGGGCGGCGGAAGTGAGCTGATCGAGCTCGGCGCTCGGCGCTCGGCGCTCCCGTAGATGCGCTGCGACGCCATGCGGGCCGGGGCGGCAGGCCCCCGCGAGGTAACCGACCCGCTCCAGCGGGCGTATACTGTTCGAACAGTTGCGGAAAGGCAGATGCTCATGACGTCTCGTGTCTCGTGGTTCTCGTGCAGCAGGTTGCGCAACATGGCAGCTATATTGTGTATTTTGCTGAGCGTCGGCTGCCGCGCCCGAGGCTCGGACGAGCTGCCCAAGCCCGAGCCGGTGAGCGCCGCGCCATCGCAGCCGGCCGCCGCAGCAGCCGCGCCGACCAAAAGCTATCCCAAACCGGCCGACGCCGACCTCCGCCAGCGCTTGACGCCTCTCCAGTACGAAGTAGCCCGCCGAGGCGCGACGGAGCCGGCGTTTCAGAACCCCTTCTGGGACGAGCATCGCGACGGGCTGTACGTCGACGTGGCGAGCGGTGAGCCCCTGTTTAGCTCGCGTGACAAGTTTGACTCGGGCACGGGTTGGCCCAGCTTCACGCGGCCCGTGGACGCCCAGCGCGTCGTGACCAAGACCGATCGTGAATTCGGCATGCAGCGCACCGAGGTGCGCTCGCGCGATGGCGATTCACACCTGGGGCACCTCTTCGACGACGGCCCCGCGCCGAGCGGCCTCCGCTACTGCATCAACTCGGCGTCGCTGCGCTTCATCCCCGTCGCTGAGCTACAAGCGCAGGGCTACGGCGAATACCGCACACTCTTCGCCGCCGCCGCGCCGCCCCAGCCGGCCCCCTCGGCTTCGGCGGCCAACACCTGCACCGACCCCCTGCCAGGCCAAGCCCCGGGCTGCGAGGCCACGATCGAGACGGCCCTCCTGGCCGGCGGCTGCTTCTGGGGCATGGAAGACATCCTGCGCAAGATCCCCGGCGTGATCAGCACCGAGGTGGGTTACACGGGCGGCAAGACAGCGAGCCCCACGTACGAGGACGTGCACGTCGGCACCACTGGCCACGCCGAATCGGTCCGCATCCTCTTCGACCCCAAGCAGCTGACCTTCGCCGACCTGCTCGAGCACTGGTTCTTCCGCATGCACGACCCCACCACCAAGAACCGCCAGGGTAACGACGTGGGCACCCAGTATCGCTCCGCCATCTTCGTCACCTCACCCGAACAGCGCGCCGTCGCCGAAGCCGTCAAAGCCCGCGTCGACAAGAGCGGCAAATGGAAAGCCCCGCTCGTGACCGAAGTCGTCGAGGCCGGCCCGTTCACGCTCGCCGAGGACTACCATCAGGATTACTTGCAGAAAAATGCCGGCGGGTACACCTGCCACTATCTGCGGGACTGAGCCTGCGAGCTGAGACTCGAAGCAAGCGTCGATACGTCCGCGACGGCGAAAACTGCACCGCTAGAGACTACTGCCGAGAAATCCATCGAACCGCTGGGCCCGATGCCAGGGGTGAAGGCCCACGCCGGCGACTCAGTAGTTCGGCGAAATGTGGAGCACCCCGATGGGGTCGATTGAAAACTGGTCCGCCACGCTGCGGCGCCCGACGGCCTCGACGTCCGACATGGCCTCGAGCAGTCGATTAATCTTGTCCGCGTCGACCTCGATGCCGTCCAAGACCTCGTCACAGCTCCAGCCGCCGGCGTCGCCGCGGCACGTCGCTGTGCCGTCAGCGCCGCTCAGCGCATAAGTTCCGTCCGGCGCGGCCGTGGCACTGCCACGGAACGATACGCCTCGCACCTCGCCGAGCAACAGCTCCGGGAGGTCATAACGCAGCACTAGCTCTCCGTCGCGCGCCTCCAACCGCAGCGACTCGATCTCGAAACGAGCGTACGGCTCGAGCTCTACCGCCACGGGTACGAAATAGGTGCCCGCGTAAACGCCGGGCCCGAGCGGCTCCGACACGGGTGAGCTGCCCTGGGGTGTCGCCGAGTCGGGCCCTTCGCCGGCGCCATCGACGCGCGAAATCGGCGCATTGGGGTTCGGATCGTTATTCGGGCGGGGCCTCAGCTCGACCGGGGCGTCGGCCTCGGGCGAAGTGCTCGAGCCGCAACCTATCAGCGCTGCCAGTACTAGACCCGAGAGCGGGTGCCAGGTTGCGACCGACCTCAACGCCAAGCCTTTGCGACCAGACAGCTGACGACTGAGAGCAATTGTCATGATTGAGAGGTAGTCTAGCATGCGTGCCTTCTCAGCGATTCTTGGAGCCTCAGTGCCGCCCCGAATTTGGCAAGGCCGCACGCCGCGAACGACCATCGCAACGCCCGAAGCACTCTGAGAGTCGCATTGATGAAATGACATCCTTGGGCAACGTCACTCTGCGGCGGGTACCCCGGCAACGGACTAACCGTTGCTTACGAGCTTGACGCGAATGGGCGGCGTGTCGACCAGGCTCGGGGCGGAGCCCTGGGGTGAGCTTGATTCACTCGTGTTTGCGGGTGCTTACGAGGTGGTGTCACGGCGCGCGGCGGCCGGCTTCAGCGACGCCGAGGCGCCGGCGGTGATCGGAGCGCTCGCGCTCGCGGGGCGGCTCGACGAGGCCGAAAGCGTTTTCGAAGCTCGCGTGCGGGGCAATCGCGCGCAAGAACCGCGCGCCCGATTTTTCCTCATTGCGGGCCACTGCCACGCAGGTAACGCGGCCCGGGCACTTGGCTTCGCGCGCCAGAGCCTACCTTTGGTGCGCCGGGGTCCCCCGAGCGAGCGCTTCTGGGCCTGTCAGGGGCTGGCCCTCGTGCGTCACTTCGAGGGGCTCTCCAGCCGGGCGCGGCGAATCGCGCGGCGGGCGCTCGGGATGGCGGCGTTGGCCGACTTTCCCTACGGACGCTTCCTGAGTCTCGACTTGCTGGCGCACGTGGAGGTGCAAGTGGGTCACATACACGCCGGAATGCGCTTGCTCACGCAGGCGAGTGAGCTCGCGGACGCCCTCGGTTACGCGGAGAACGCCGCGACCGAGCGCGCCGCGCATCTTCTGTTCGAGCTGCGCTTTGCGCCGGGTAGGGCCGATACGCAACGCGCTGTCGAGGCGCTCGTGACGGCGCCGGGGGTGAGCTATTTCGCGCGCCGCAACGGCTGGCTCGAACTGTCTAGCGCACACGCGTTGCGGGGCGCGGCCAGCGAGGCGCGGGCGGCGCTCGAAGAGGCACGGCGCATTGCTCTGACCGGCGCCGATCGCCGAGCGCGGGCCCGTTATTTCATCGGTGATGCCCTGTGTGTGGCGCTCTCCCGCGGCGCACGGGCCGCGGCGCCGTGTCTGACGGAGGCGCGCGCCGAGGCCCAGAGCCAGCTCACGC
This sequence comes from Deltaproteobacteria bacterium, assembly GCA_043747815.1. Taxonomy (GTDB): domain Bacteria; phylum Myxococcota_A; class Polyangia; order Polyangiales; family Polyangiaceae; genus SZUA-265. The sequence continues at coordinate 7,382 of JAYTOL010000115.1, read as the reverse complement.
TGCTCGGCGAAATCCTATTCGTCGAGCTCGTGTTCTGCGGCGAGCGCTCCGACGCAGCGGTGGCGGAGGCCTCGCGGGTCGCGCGCTCGACCGGCGGCGAGCGCGTACGCATCGCCCATCTTCTCGCCTCTCGCGCCGACCCGGGCGCGGCGCTGCGGGTGGAAGACGGCCTGTGTCGCTTACTGCTCGAGCTGTCGAGACTGCCTTCCGCCGACCGTCTGCGCGGCGTCGTCGACGCCCGTCAATTGGGTCTCGTACCCTGGGCGCTCGGCAGCGTGCCCGGGCGCCGGCTGATCGCGCTGGGCGCCACGATCATCACCGAACACTACGGCAACGTCCGCCTGAACGAGCTCAAGAACCGCCCAGCGCAGCGCCTGCTCGTGGAGCTCGGGCGCGGCTATCGCTCGCGTGCCGAACTAATGCGGGACGTTTGGAGCATCGGTCACTTCTCGCCCGCCCGCCACCTGCCGACCCTGCACACGGCCATCTCGCGGCTGCGGGTGGCGCTCGCAGAGCCGGATTGGGTTATCACCCATGACGACGGCTACTCGCTCGCCAGCGGCGTCGAGCTGCTGACCTTTGACGACGGCGAGGCAGGCAGCACGTTCGTGTCAGCCGCGGGTTCCAGCATCGCTCCGCCGCCCGACGACCGCCAGCGTGTGCTGTCTCACATCGAGCAACACGGCGCGCTCGGTTCGGCGGAGGTCGCAAAGGCCCTTCACCTGTCGGGCTCGACCACGCTGCGGCTGCTGCGGGGCCTCTGCGCTGAGGGCTTGCTCGAGCGTCATGGCAGCGGCCGCGCGACGCGCTACTGCCGACACGACGCGCGTTGACGCTCGTCGCTCCGGGAGCGCTCCCGAGCACAGCCGCCGCTTCGAACAGAACGCCCTCGAGCTCCACGAGTGGGTTTCGCGTCAGCGCAGTAAGTGGGGGTTAGCCCACGGGCGGGTTGTTTGATGCAGAGTGAGCCTCGTCAAACCCCCTTCAACCCAGTAGGTCACCATGAACGCTCTTTCCAAGCTCATTCGCGCTACCACGACGCTCCGGCACGACCGGAGGGCTGCCAATCGACGGGCGGGCGCCGCGTTACTGCTCTCCTTCGCCACCTCGCTCGCCTGCGGAGGCCTCGATGACTCCGGCCTGACCTCCTCGATCGGAAACGCCCTCTGTCGAGGCGGCGGCTGCTTGGGGGATGACTCCGGCGCCCCCGAGGCGAGCGGCTCGGCATGCCGGTCCGATGTTGATTGCGCAGTCGGCCTCGAGTGCGAGGTCGAGCACGGCGCGGGCTTCTGCAAGCCTCACGGTGGCGACCGTGACAACAGCTCCGACAATGGCTCGGCTGGCTCGGCTGGCTCGGCTAACAACTCCGCGGGCTCGGCTCGCTCGGATGAAACCTTCACGACCCCGCCTTGCGAAGAGGACGAAGACTGCGCGGCCGACGAGCGCTGCGAGTCGATCGGCCACAGCCAACGAACCTGCTTCGCCGACAACGACTCCGGCCGCAGCGGCTCCGGCCGCAGCGGCTCCGAATAGCGAAGGACATAAGGTGGAGGCTTTTGCTCAATGGGAGCTGAGCTTCGCGGGCACACCGTCTGAACTTTGAGAAATCTAAGCCGCCAAGTGCGATGCCGAGCGCGCCACGGGCAGCCTCGGGTCGGACCAGGATTGTAGATTCAAATATTGCCGCTCTCGGCGTCTAGTATCTCGTATCGACCGCGGCTAGGGCATGAAAAAAGGTGAGCCATAAACGCGCCAAAGTCGGACCTCAGGGTCTGGTCATGAGCCATCGTTGGCCGTCTCCAATCCGTCCGCCGCGAAGGGCATGGGTCAGCGAATGACAGCGATCGGAGCCAGCTCCGGTCCTTGCGTGCCGGCAGCGGCGGCTGAATTGAATAGACCCGGCTTTAGAATGACGGTTGCCGAGCTGCTGCCGCCGGCGGACGACGAGACACTGACGACCCGCGGTGGCACCCGAACGTTTTCCACGGTGAAGGTGAACGGAGCTCCCGCGTTGCCCGCGACGACGGTTGGAGTCAGTCTATCGAGTCGTAGGGTTGCGTTAGCATCGGCCGATAGGGCCGCGACGACGAGGCGCCGCGTGGCGGTGTCATAGCTGGCGCTCGAGACATGCACTTCATCCACGAGGAGCTCGACGCGGCGCCGGGTAGGGGGCGTGTCAGAGAAATTGATGACCTCGAGATCCGCGGGGCGAATCCCCTGATAAGTCATGCGCGCGAAGTAGTCACCGCCGCCGTCTTCTTCAAAGGGCGTGTCGCCGATGCTCAAGCTACTGAGCACGAGCTCTTGGCTCGCCTCGGAACGGGCGAACACGTCGACGAACTGTCCACGAGGGTTGTCCGTATACAGTGCTTGCACGATTTCTAGCCCGGCATTCGGCGCGAGCTTGGCCTGGACGAAGAACGAGGCGCCTCGGATGCAGTCGTTGCGCACGGCACCCGCGGGGTCGACACAGAGGTCTGGTGACCCCGTGAATGCGCCGGACGGCCCTTCAATTTGAAAAAAATTGGTGCCGAACGGGCTACCGACGACGGTATGGGCGACCCGCGGGTCCCCGAGGTACCCGCTCGGTAGCTCGCTCGCGTCATCCCAAACGAGGAATGGACCGATGCGTCCGCCGAGCACGGGCTCGAAACTGCCTCCCAGCAAGTTGCCGATATCCTGCGTTTCATTGATCGACCGGCGAATGTTCGCCGTTGCTGCGGTGACCTCAAACTCGTCCACACCGAAGGGGTGCGTGATGACGTAGGAACCCACGGGCAGGTTGTCGATGCGCAGCCGAATGCGCCCGAAGGCTATCTGATCGCCCGCAGCGGGTACTTCATTGACGAAGGCAGCCTCCAGCGCCAGCACGAGCTGGGCATCCCCGCCGTTGGCCGTCGTTAGCAAAGCGTCAGCGGACCACCAGAACGCTTCATCGGGGAAGTTGCCCGGAAACGCGATGGGCGCACGCGGGTTGGGGACCGGCGCAGCTATGCACAGCGGATCTCCGGCGTCGACGCACAGCCCCAGGCGAATACCATTGGTGTCTCTAAACCAACTCGGAAAGCCGCCGCCCGCCGGCTGACCATCGAGCGGGCCGACTTGCGCGAGCAGCGGCTGCTCGGCGCGGCCCAGCAGGAGGTCGGTGGACTCGGGCGCACACGCGCTTGCCGATGTGACCAAGACGCCCGAGCAAACGAAAGACAGCCAGCCGGCAAAGTTACGCAGATCCGACGTCGGGTGCGCGAGTTGTTCTGAGTTGCATTTGAGTAACATGTCATCCTTTTGTTGATCGTGTTCGCTTCGCAGAAGTGCGAGGAGAGCCGAGCGGTATCAGTTGCGTTCGAGGACGTAGGGTGCTGAACGAAGTCGCGAATCGCTCGGCTTGCAGCGGCGTTCGGACAACTAAACACCACGGTGCGCCTTTTGGAGCCGTGAATATGTAGTCGATGTACTGGTGATGAAACACCTGTGCAACGGGAATGCTCAACCGCGCACGAGCTGCGTCAGTTACCGATGATCGCAACGGCGAGTGCCGGCAGCGTAAGCGCTTACGGAGGTTGCTGGGTTTGGCAATGCCTGTTCAACCCAGTAACTTTTTGTATGTGCGCTAACGTGCGACTTCGTCTAAGTGTTGTCGTCTTGCTGTGACGAGCGTGAGCAGTGGTGCTCGCGTGGCGAGCCCAGCCTTGGCGAGCACGTCCTCCACTCAGAGCTCGCTCCAGTCTTGTGCGCCCGCCACTGGCGTCGTCAATCGAACACTACCCGCAGCGTGTCTGCGTAGCTGTAGCTTTCTCCTCGGAGACTAGTATGCAACGATCTTGGTCCATCCAAGCTTGTCGGGCCCGCGGTGTCGAACGCGCTCACCAGCGAGTGCTGCGTTTCACCTTTCGGCTCACGCTGCCGGCTTTGCTCGCGGGAGCTATGGCGTGGAGCATGGACGCAGGGGCGATCACCGCTGCGCCGCTGACCGGTGAAATACAGAGCCTGACCGTAGATGATCCAGAAGATCACTGGTCGGGAGGTTCTCTGATCGTTGCCGGTCAACGCGTCATCCTACCGCGAAATTTGCTGCTCGATTTGCCGGCAAATCGGCTGTCTCTCGCTCAGCTGTTCGCGGAAGCCCGGGCCCGCTGCGTCGCGGCCGGTGAGTCCGGGCTCGCGCGTGGCGACGCCTGTCGTCAGGGCTTGGGTGGCGGCATGGCGACGATCCTGGCGAATCGCAGCGATGACGGCAACGTGATCGCGGGGGAAGTGCACATCGACAAAGGGATAGAGGCGCTGAGCGGCGTCGTCACGTACATCAATCACGCGCAAGGCTGGCTGCGGATCTCGGGCAATACCGGAGACCCAAACACGGGCACCCTGTTGCGCATCAATGATCCAACTGGGCGGTTCAGCATTCAAGATGGTGTCGGTTGCGACGGCGGTCCGAACTGTAGCCCGGACGTCCGCTTTGGCGTCGACGCCGACAACTATACCGTCACGTTCTCGACAGGGTACCCGGTGTGCCTGCCGAGCAGCTTTCTGGGTGGCGCACGCACTCGCGCGTCGGACGCGACGGGCGACGGAGATCCGTTCTGTCCTTTGGCGAATCGCTTCGGTCGCCCCGTAGCCGACGCGACGCGCTTTGCTCCGCTGCTCGTCGGCGATCCGGTCACCGCATCCGGAAATTTCGAGCTGGTGTCGGGGGTGTCCTTCCTATCGGTACACACCCTGCGCGTCGGGCGTGCGCTCACGACCGCGCCGGGAGCTCCCGACCACGTGATTTTCGAGGAGACGTCGTGGGATGCGCCGGGGTTTCAGAACGAACGAGTGCGTGCGCTATTTATCTTGTTTACCACCCTCGCCGACTCGCAGCTGGACGTGTTCTCGCTGCATGTTGATCCCACCACCGGCGATAGCCACGAGTTTCCACTCGCCTCCACGGTAGGCAACCCCGACACCGTCAATCAGGGCGTGCTCCCGAGGGGCTTCGGCATCGCCAAGGTCACCTACGACGTCGACTTTCTATTGGGAGCGCCCGTGAGGCCCGATCGATCGCCGTGTTCCCACCTCGGGGCGGCGGGTTTCTCCGTATGCAATGTCGGGGCGAGCCTGGGGCGCGAGTTTGCGGTGCTGAGCCCCATCTCACGGGAGGTGAGGGCGCGCAGTCGTAACCGCCGCCAAAATCCGCGGCTCAGAGTAGTCGATATTCAAGGTCAGGACGCGCCTTGGGGTGAGTACCTGACACCGATCGGCATCGGGCACCCCGAGTTCGTCGAGATCGACCTCGATGAGCTCGCCACGCCCTTCAGCTTCGATGGCATCCCCTGGAACCTGGATCGTCGCCTCTCGCCCGGCGGTTGTGACGGCGGCTGTGAAGACGCTCCGCAGCCGCTCTGGCCCTTTCCAGCCTCGGGGCTAGACCCCGCCGCCCAAGCGACGTTACCCGTGGGCGGGCCGAGTCGCGTCCTCGGCTTCTTTCCCTTTGGTGCCGGTGACGTTCTCGACTGGCCCCCCGAGGACCCACCGGCTTTTCCGCTCACCGAGCTCGCCGGCCCGCGCTCCTTTTGCTCGCTACTGCCGGTGCGTGCCAGCGGGCAAGAGCTGCCTCGTTCCGAGCTCCCACCTTCTAACATCGCCTCGGTAGCTCTCGCCGACTCCGTCGCTGGATTCGTTTTGACGACCTCAGCGGCGACGCCTACGGCTCCACCGACCCTGCCGTTGCCGCCCACGGCCTCGTCAGACATCTCACTGGCCCTGGCGCGTGCCGTAGTCCCGCTCTCGCCGGGTAGCTCCGAAAATGTGGGTCTGCTGGTTTTCAATCGCGGCCTCGCGGTGGCGCGCGGCAATTTGCTCACCTTGACGGTCCCCGAGGGCACGGTATCAAGAGACAATCCGGGTTGGCTCACTACTGCCGGCGAGCCGTGCAATGATCGAGCCGCCGCCACGCCTTGCACCTATAGGTTGCCTGACCTTGCGCCAGGCGGCGCGCTCGAGGTTCCGTTTCAGCTCGCGCTGGCCGGAACGGTACCCGCCGGCTTGCAATTCATCGAGCTGGTCGCAGCAGCGACGGGGCCCGATCCTGACCCCACCCCGGCGGAGCGCGAGCTCGTGGCCCGCTTCACGTTCGTGCTGCCCCCGCCGATTCCGGAGGCGTTGACGGGAGTGGCGGCGCCTCGCGCCGACAACCTGCAGGGCTTCATCAAAGACGAGGCGTGGGCCATCGTGCTCGGGAAGCTCTTGTTCTGGGATATGCAGGTGGGCAGTGACGGCGTGCAAGCCTGCGCCAGTTGTCATTTCAACGCCGGTGCGGACAGTCGCTCAATCAATCAGCTGAACCCCGGCGGGCCCGCTAACGGCGGCTCGAGCTTCGAATTTGGCGGCCCGAACTTCGAACTATCGCCCGAAGATTTTCCTTTTCACCAATTGGAGGATCCGTCTGACAATGCCTCGCCCGTCCTCCGCTCTCGGGACGAGGCGGTGTCCTCGCAGGGCGTGGTTCGTACGCGTTTCTCGGGCGTCGAGTCCGGTGTCGAGCAAGGTGCGCCGATTGAAGACCCCGTGTTCAACCTGCAGGGGTACGCGCTAAGGCGCGTCGAGCCGCGCAATACGCCTTCGGTGATCAATGCCGTGTTCAACGATCGCAACTTCTGGGACGGTCGCGCGCAAAATAGCTTCAATGGCGTTAACCCGTTCGGCGATCGGGACCCCGGCGCTCGCGTGCTCCGGCGCGTATCTGCAGCGGGCGAGCCGAGCGCGGTGGCCCGCGTCGCCGTGAGCCTCCGAAATTCGTCGCTTGCATCGCAGGCGGTAGGGCCTCCACTGTCGTCGATGGAGATGTCCGGGGAAGGTCGCACGTTCGCCGACCTCGGCAAGAAGCTGCTGACGCTCGACACCCCACTAGCCGCGCAACGCATTGCATTGAACGATAGCGTGCTTGGAGAGGTTTCGGCGTCGCCGGCGCGCGGAGCTCGGATCAGCTACACGGAGTTGATCCAGCGGGCCTTCCAGCCCGAGTGGTGGGACGCAGAGGGCGTGGTCACACGCAGCGGCGGTGAGGCGGCATTCGGTCGCCAGCTTGCGGGCGAAGCGCTCGCGCCCCACCAGTACACGCAGATGATGTACAACTTTTCACTCTTCTTCGGCCTCGCCATTCAAGCCTATGAATCGAGCTTGGTGTCGGACGATTCGCCCTTCGACCGCTACGCCAATGGCGACGATGCGGCTCTGGACGTGGAGCAGCGACGCGGTCTAGCCCTGTTTTTTGATCAAGCCAAATGCGTCAATTGCCACTCTGGCCCTGTTTTCACCAACGCGCGGAGCGCGCGCGTGCAGCCTGAGCCCATCGAGCGAATGATCCTCGGCAGTGGCGCGGTCGCGAGCTACGACAATGGATT